>NZ_OZ224509.1:4005000-4732811 GCF_964020775.1 Allobosea minatitlanensis
CCCGTCGTCACCTCGAGCTCGACATCGGGATAGGAGCGGGCGAAGCGCGCCAGCGTCTCCGGGAGGACGACGGTGGCGTAGTCGTCCATCACCGCGAGCCGGACGCGGCCGCTGACGCTCTGCGCGTTGATGACGTCGAGCGCCTCGTCATGCAGGGCGACGATGCGCCGGGCATAGCCGAGGAACTGCTCGCCCGCGCGCGTGAGCAGAACCTCCTGCGGCGAGCGCTGCAGCAGCGTCTGCCCGGCCAGCTCCTCCAGCCGGCGGATCTGGGTGCTGACGGTCGACTGGCTGCGGAACAGCGCCGCGGCCGCGCGCGTGAAGCTGCGCAGCTCCGCGACGGTGACGAAGCTGCGCAGCAGGTCGACATCGATATTGCGCAGCATGTCCGGCGCGCCCACCCGTGCGGTCATAAAGGGAAAGCCCTTATGCCAATTCGGAAAGGATCTGTCCCGTATTCCTCCGCGCGCCATCCGCGCGCCATGCATGGCGCCGATCATCAAAATCGAAGAATTCAATTTTGTGACGCGGCGCCGCGGCGATAGGGTGCCGCAGAACCAGGGCGTCGTGAGCCCGGACGGAGACGCATTGAAATGCCCAAGCTGAGATCCGCAACCTCCACCCATGGCCGCAACATGGCCGGCGCCCGCGGCCTGTGGCGCGCCACCGGCATGAAGGACGGCGATTTCGGCAAGCCGATCGTCGCGGTGGTGAACTCCTTCACCCAGTTCGTGCCGGGCCATGTCCATCTCAAGGACCTCGGCCAGCTCGTCGCGCGCGAGATCGAGAAGGCCGGCGGCGTCGCCAAGGAGTTCAACACCATCGCGGTCGACGACGGCATCGCCATGGGCCATGACGGCATGCTCTACAGCCTGCCTTCCCGCGAGCTGATCGCCGACAGCGTCGAGTACATGGTCAACGCCCATTGCGCCGACGCGATGGTCTGCATCTCCAACTGCGACAAGATCACCCCCGGCATGCTGATGGCGTCGATGCGCCTCAACATCCCGACCGTCTTCGTCTCGGGCGGGCCGATGGAGGCCGGCAAGTTCATCGCCGAGGGCGTGCTGAAGAAGGTCGACCTGGTCGACGCCATGGTCGCGGCCGCCGACGACAAGTACAGCGACGCCGAGGTCGAGGTGATCGAGCGCTCGGCCTGTCCGACCTGCGGCTCCTGCTCGGGCATGTTCACCGCCAATTCGATGAACTGCCTGACCGAGGCGCTCGGCCTCGCGCTGCCCGGCAACGGCTCGACGCTCGCCACCCATGCCGACCGCAAGCGCCTCTTCGTCGAGGCCGGGCATCTGATCGTCGATCTCGCGCGCCGCTATTACGACCAGAACGACGAGAGCGTGCTGCCGCGCAATGTCGGCTCGTTCAAGGCGTTCGAGAACGCGATGACGCTCGACATCGCCATGGGCGGCTCGACCAACACCGTGCTGCACCTGCTGGCGGCCGCGCATGAGGCCGAGATCGACTTCACCATGGCCGATATCGACCGGCTGTCGCGGCGCGTGCCCGTGCTCTGCAAGGTCGCGCCCGCCGTCGCCAACGTCCATATGGAGGATGTGCACCGCGCCGGCGGCATCATGGCGATCCTGGGCGAGCTCGACCGGGCCGGGCTGATCGACACCTCCCTGCCGACCGTGCACAGCGCGACGATGGCCGAGGCGCTGGCGCGCTGGGACGTGGTGCAGACGCAGAGCGAGGCGGTGCGCAGCTTCTACAGCGCGGCCCCCGGCGGCGTGCCGACGCAGACCGCCTTCAGCCAGGAGCGGCGTTTCGAGGAGCTCGATCTCGACCGCGAGAAGGGCGTGATCCGCAATCTCGAGCACGCCTATTCCAAGGATGGCGGGCTCGCCGTGCTCTACGGCAATATCGCGCTCGACGGCTGCATCGTGAAGACGGCGGGCGTCGACGCCTCGATCCTGACCTTCTCCGGTCCGGCGGTGATCTTCGAGAGCCAGGACGCGGCGGTCGAGGGCATCCTTAACCGCAAGGTCAATCCCGGCGACATCGTGCTGATCCGCTACGAGGGGCCGCGCGGCGGGCCGGGCATGCAGGAAATGCTCTATCCGACGAGCTACCTGAAGTCGAAGGGCCTCGGAAAGGCCTGCGCGCTGATCACCGACGGGCGCTTCTCGGGCGGCTCCTCCGGCCTCTCCATCGGCCATGTCTCGCCGGAAGCGGCCGAGGGCGGCGCGATCGGCCTGGTCGAGAACGGCGACGTCATCGCGATCGACATCCCCAACCGCTCGATCTCGCTCAAGGTCTCCGATGAGGAGCTGGCACGCCGCCGCGCCGCGATGGAGGCCAAGGGCAAGGACGCCTGGAAGCCGGCCGCGCCGCGCAAGCGCAAGGTCTCGACCGCGCTCAAGGCCTATGCCGCGATGGCGACCAGCGCCGCCAGGGGCGCGGTCCGCGTCGTCGACTGAGGCGTCCGAACGCAACCGAAGCGACCGGCCGGCGACGGCCGGTCGTTCTGTTTTCTGGACGCGGGCGGGGCGCTTCTTCTAACCTGACGGCCAGATCGGCATGGAGGAAACGGGATGCGGGCCGTCGCGGTCGCCCTGAGCTGTCTTTTGGCGTTGCCGGCCGGCGCCGCCGGCCCGTTCGGCAAGATCGTCGTCGGCAACTGGTCGGGCGGGACCTTCACCAACGACCAGACCGGCGCCTTCTCGCATTGCGCGGTCAGCGCCCGCTACAAGAGCGGCGTCACGATGCTGACCTCGGTCACCGCCAATTTCTCCTGGCTGCTCGGCTTCTCCAAGCCCGGCTGGACCCTGCGGACCGGCGAGACGCTGAAGCTGCGCCTCGTCTTCGACCGCAGCTCGACCATCGACGTCGTCGCCACCATCAAGTCGCCGACGCTGCTCACCATCGCGATGCCGGCGCAATCGGCGCTGATCGACGCCTTCCGCAAGGGGCGCTATCTCGAGCTCGTCGCCAACGACGCCCGCTACACCTTCGCGCTGACCTCGACAGGGGAGATGCTGCCGGCGCTGGTCGAATGCGTCAAGCAGAGCGGCCATGTCCGGGGCCCGGTCTCGCCCGGCGCGCCGGTCGACGCCCGCACCGACGCGCAGCGGCGCGAAGCGATAGAGAAGGACAAGGCGGCCCGGGCGGAGAAGAAGGCGCTGCTGGAAAAGACCCGCGACCTGATCAGCGGCAAGATGCTCGCCTGCATCGGCCGGGAAGGCGCCTCGATGCTGCTCACCGACGAAAAGGCCGAGGTCGTCGCCAAGGCCGCCATGCTGTTCTGCAAGAACGATGTCGACGCCCTGACGAACGCCACGATCGAGCTGATCGAGAACGAGGAGGGACGCCCGGCCAATCGCGGCGCCGTCCGCGAGGCTGCCGAGAAGCGCGTCCAAGAGGTGGTGACGGCGCATATCATCCGCACGCGCGGCAATATGCTCAACAAGCGGCCCGGCAATCCTGCGCCAGCCCAGCCCTCCGATCCGGCCTCCCGCCCTTCGCAGATGCTGTAGATTCCACCGCTTGCGAACCAGACCGTCATCCCGGACAAGCCGCGTCAGCGGCGCCGATCCGGGATCCATGCCCGGGCCTCTCCCGGAAAGGCTCAGGCATGGATCCCGCGTCTGCGCTTCGCTGCGCCGGGGATGACAATCTCGTTCGGTCAAACATCCGGTCGAAACCGACTCGCCCGGAAACGCGAAACGCCGCGCCTGCCGGCGCGGCGTTTGTTTTCAGCAAAGGTCTGGATCAGCCCTTGAGCTTGGCGTTGCACTGGCTCCAGTAGCCGCCGCCCTTCTCGATCCATTTCAGATTGCCGTTGGCGTTGGCCGCCTTGTTGGCGTTGTACTGGTCCGCGCAGGTCTTGAGGCGCGCCTTGCCGGCGCTCTCGTTCGAATACTTGTCCGAGACCGCCTTCGGGAACACTGCGGCCTTGGCCCTGCCGGCCGGCTTGGCCGCCGGCGCCGCGGCGGGCGTCGCCGGCTCGGCCGGCACCGCGGCCGCGGCCTCGTCGTCGGCGGCATCGTCGTCGCCGCACTGGGCCTTGCGGAAGTCGTTCCACTTCTGGCCCTTCAGCGTGTTCGCCTTCTTGGCCTCCTGATACTTGACGCTGCATTCCTTCATCGTCAGGGCCGAAGCCGGCGACGCTGCAAGGGACGCCAGAGCGAGCGCCGACGCAGATGCGAGAATGAAAGTCCTGAACATGGCGTTCTCCATGGCAAAGCTTCTCTGCCGCCGACCGGCATGCCACCCTTATTCGGGGCGCAATGCAAGCCCCTCCCGGCGCTGACGACAACGATTCCGGCGGGTTGCGGTTCCCGCGGCCTCCGCTTGCCCGGCGCGCGACTTTGCCCTCATGGTGCCGGCCTTGCGAAACAGCGGAGAGAGCATGGCGAGACCGTCCGACGCCGCGAAGGACCGAGACCTGATCCGCATCCTCTCGGAGAATGCGCGCCTGCCGCTCTCGGACATCGCCAAGATGCTGGGCGTCTCGCGCGCGACCGTCCAGGGCCGGCTGGCCCGGCTGGAGCGCGACGGCGTCATCGCCGGCTATACCACCGTGCTCGGCAAGGCGGCGCGGCCCGCCACGACGATCGCGGCGCTGGTGATGATCGAGCTCGAGGTCAAGCGCCAGGGCGGCGTCGTCGCGGCGCTGAAGAAGCGGCCGGAGATCGTGCAGTGCTATACGCTGAGCGGCCATTTCGATCTCTATGTGAAGGTCGAATGCGAGACCGCGAGCGACCTCGATACGGTGATCGACTGGATCGCCGAGATGGACGGCGTGCGGCGCACCACCTCCTCCGTGATCCTGGCGCGGAAATTCGAGCGCTGAGGCGCGCCGCGGCCCCCGATCGGGGCCGCATCCGGGGTTTACCCTCGATTTTTACCCTATCCCTTCGATACGACGGATCATAAGCCGTCATATCGGCGATCCGCGCCTTCCGGGGCGCAGCCCCGCGCTCCAGCATGGCGCCAGCGAACGGTCCGCCGCGGACCGGCCATGACAGGAGATCGCCATGACCACCCAGAAGCAGCGCATCGCCGTTCTCGGCGCGGGCCAGATCGGCACCATCATCGCCGGCATGCTGGCCGAGCAGGGCCATGAGGTGACTTTGGCCGACGCCGCGCAGGCCCAGCTCGCCCATGCCGCCGGCAAGCGCTTCGGCACGGCGGTCGTCGACGCCTCCGACCTCGCGGCGCTGCGCGCCTTCCTGGCCGATCGCGACATCGTCGTCAGCGCCTGCCCCTATTTCCTCAACAAGGGCATCGCCAAGGCCGCGGCGGAGACCCGGACGCATTATTTCGACCTGACCGAGGACGTCGCCACCACCGCCTATATCAAGGAGCTCGGCAAGACCGCCAATGTCGCGCTCGTGCCGCAATGCGGCCTGGCGCCCGGCTTCATCTGCATCCTCGGCGCCGACATGGCCGCCCGCTTCGAGAACGTCCGCACCATCAAGATGCGCGTCGGCGCGCTGCCGCTCTATCCGACCAACGCGCTGCGCTACAACGTGACCTGGTCGGTCGACGGCCTGATCAACGAATACTGCAACCCCTGCGAGATCGTCTTCGACGGCCAGCCGACGGTGGTGCCGGCGCTGGAAGGCATCGAAGGTGTGATGATCGACGGCGTCGCCTACGAGGCGTTCAACACCTCGGGCGGCCTGGGCACGCTGACCGAGACGCTGGCCGGCAAGGTCCGCAACATGAGCTACAAGACGCTGCGCTATCCCGGCCATGCCGAGATCATGAAGCTCCTGCTGCGCGACCTCGAGCTGGCCGACGACCGCGAGACGATGCGCCGCATCCTCAGCCACTCCGCCCCCTTCACCCGCAAGGACGTGGTGGTGATCTTCGTCACCGGCGTCGGCGAGCGCAAGGGCCGGCTGGAAGAGGAGAGCGTCGTGCTGCGCTATGACGGCAATGACGAGCTCGGCGCCATCCAGCTCACCACCGCCTCGGGCTGCGTCGCCATGGTCGAGCTCTTTTTGGCCGGCAAGCTGCCCGCCAGGGGCTTCGTGCGGCAGGAGGACGCCATCCTCGCCGATTTCCTGGCGACCAAGGCCGGCACGCGGCTGCTGCACGAGGCGCGCGGCGCCGATGCGACCGCGCTCGGCCATACGCTGGCGCTCAAGCAGGCCGCCTGAGGCGAAGGCCGGCGGAAGACACGGCCGGGGCGGAGGCGGGCGCGATTCAGCCCGTCCTCACGCCCTTGTGTGCTCAGATGCGGGACAGGCGGCCCGCGCTTCGGCTATGCGGGAGGCATGATCCCGCATGATGGAGAGCGGCCGTGACAGCTCCGCCGTCCGCCCGAGGCGCGACCGCTCCCGGCAGGCCGCCGGGCGCCCGCGCAGCGCCGGCCGGAAAGGCGTCCGCGCTGCGGGGCTGGCTGCCCTGGCTCGACCGGCAGGGCCGGTTCTCCGGCCTGCGGGCCGCCGCCTTCGCATTGACGCTGCTGCCGGCCGTCCTCGTCCTCTACGCCGCCTGGATGGGGCAGCTCGGCTCGAAGCCCTGGACCGAGGCGATCCACCGCGTCGGGATCTGGGCGGTCAGGCTGCTCATCCTGTCGCTGGCGATCTCGCCGCTCCGGCGGCTGCTCGACTGGAGCAAGCTGATCGGCATCCGCCGCCTGCTCGGCCTCTCGGTCATGGCCTATGCGCTCGGCCATCTCGGGCTCTACTGCATCGACATGGCCTTCGACTGGGGGCTGATCGTCTCGGAGATCGCCAGGCGCTTCTACCTGACGATCGGCTTCGTCGCGCTGCTCGGCCTCTGCGCGCTCGGCGCGACCTCGACCGACCGGATGATCCGCCGCCTCGGCAAGAACTGGCAGAGGCTGCACAACCTCGTCTATCCGATCACCGCGCTCGCGCTGCTGCATTTCGCCTTGCAATCGAAGATCGACGTCACCGAGCCGGTCCTGATGAGCGGGCTGTTCGTCCTGCTGCTGCTCTATCGCGGGCTTTATCGCTGGAAGCTGCCGGTCTCGCTGCCCGTCCTCGCCGGGCTTGCCCTGCTCGCCGGGCTCGCCACGGCGCTGCTCGAAAGCGGCTGGTACGCGCTGACCAGCGGCGTCTCGCCCTGGCTCGTCTTCCAGGCCAATGCCGACATCCTCACCTATTGGGACTACGCCTCGATCAGGCCGGCGCATTGGGTCGCGCTGGCGGGCCTCGCCGTGGCGGCCGCCCATGCCTGGCGCGCCGGCCGGGCGCGCCCGCGGCGGCGCGTGGCGACGGCCTGAGAACGCTCCGGCGGGCGGGCGCAAAAACTTTCCCAGTTTCGCCGTTTTCGAAATCGAAAACGGTTCCCTCCGCGCGCCCTCATGCTACCCCTATGCCATGCCTGATGATTTGCATGCCCAGCCGACAGCCGATGTGGTCGAAGCCGAGCTCGCTTCCGAGGGCATAGGGCCTTCCGAAAACCGCACCTCGCCCTTCGTCCCGCTGCGTCAGCCGATCTTCCGGGCCGTCTGGTTCGCCAGCCTCGCCTCCAATTTCGGCGGCCTCGTCCAGGCGGTCGGCGCCTCCTGGATGATGGCCTCGATCTCGCCCTCGGCCGAGATGGTGGCGCTGGTCCAGGCCTCGACGACGCTGCCGGTGATGCTGTTCTCGCTGGCCGCCGGGGCGATCTCGGACAATTACGACCGCCGCCGGATCATGCTGACGGCGCAGGGCTTCATGCTGGCGGTCTCGATCGGGCTCGCGGCCTGCGCCTGGCTCGGCATCATCACGCCCTGGCTGCTGCTGAGCTTCACCTTCCTGATCGGCTGCGGCACGGCGCTCAACAACCCGGCCTGGCAATCCTCCGTCGGCGACATGGTGCCGCGACGCGACGTGCCGGCGGCAGTGACGCTGAACAGCGTCGCCTTCAACATCGCCCGCAGCGTCGGCCCCGCCATCGGCGGCGCCATCGTCGCCGCGGCCGGGGCGGTCGCCGCCTTCGTCATCAACGCCTTCTCCTATATCGGGCTGATCGCGGTGCTCGCCCGCTGGCAGCCACCCAAGGTCGAGCGGCTGCTGCCGCGCGAGACCCTGTTCATCGCGATGGGCGCCGGGGTGCGCTATGTCGCGATGTCGCCCAATATCCGCGCGGTGATCCTGCGCGCCTTCGCCTTCGGCTTCGGCGCGATCATCGGCCTCGCCTTGCTGCCGCTGGTGGCGCGCGACCTGATCCGCGGCGGGCCGCTGACCTACGGCATCCTGCTCGGCGGCTTCGGCGCGGGCGCGGTCGCCGGCGCCTTCATGAGCGCGCGGCTGCGCCGGGCGATGAGCACCGAGGCGCTGGTGCGCTCGACCTTCATTGCCTATGCGGCCGGGATCCTGCTGGTGGCGTTCAGCCGCACGATCTGGATGACGATCCCGGGCCTGTTCATCTGCGGCGCCTGCTGGGTGCTGGCGCTGTCGACCTTCAACGCCACGGTGCAGCTCTCGGCGCCGCGCTGGGTCGTCGGCCGGGCGCTGGCGATCTACCAGATGGCGACCTTCGGCGGCATGGCGACGGGGAGCTGGGCCTGGGGCCGCACCGCCCTGCTGTTCGGCACCGACAGGGGCCTGCAGCTCTCGGCCATCGTCCTGCTGATCGGCGCCGGGCTCGGCCTGCGCTACAGGCTGCCGCCGCTGGAGGAGCTCAATCTCGACCCGCTCAGCCGCTGGCGCGAGCCCAAGGTCGCGGTCGATATCGAGCCGCGCAGCGGGCCGGTGATCGTCACCGTCGAATACATCATCAAGCCGGAGGACGTCGTCGCCTTCCTGAACGTGATGGCGGAGCGCCGCCGCATCCGCCGGCGCGACGGCGCGCGTCACTGGACGCTGCTGCGCGACCTGACCGACCCGACGCTCTGGTTCGAGCGCTACGACAGCCCGACCTGGGTCGAATATGTCCGCCAGAACCAGCGCGTGACCCAGGCCGACGCCGAGATCGGCGAGCGCGTGCGCGCGCTCCACAGCGGGCCGAACCCGCCGGTCGTGCACCGCATGATCGAGCGGCAGACCGCCTCGCTGACCTCGCCGGCCGCGGCCGGCCCGGTCACTCCCACCGACATGCCCAAGCCGCTCGGCGACCCGCTGCGCGCCGGCTGAGCCGGGCGGCGGAGCCGCTCAGCCGACGATCCAGAGCCCGGCGAGACCGACCAGGCCGACGACGATCCGCCACCAGGCGAAGAGCGAGAAGCCGCGCCGGGAGACGAAGTCGAGGAAGGAGCGCACCACGACCAGCGCCGAGAAGAAGGCCGCGACGAAGCCGATGACGATCAGGATGCCGTCGTCGAAGGTCAGGTCCTTGTAGCTCTTCATCAGGTCGTAGGCGAAGGCGCCGGCCATGGTCGGCATGGCGAGGAAGAAGGAGAACTCGGCCGCCGCCCGCTTGCTGGCGCCGAGCAGCATGGCGCCGACGATGGTGGCACCCGAGCGCGAGACGCCGGGGATCATGGCCAGGCACTGCATCAGGCCGATCTTGAAATACATCGGCAGCGGGAAGGCCGTCGCGTCGGTGTGCTTCTCCTGCAGCTCCAGCTCGTCGACCACGAGCAGGACGAGGCCGCCGGCGATCAGCGCGCAGCAGACGATCAGGGGGTTGAACAGCACGCCCTTGATGAAGCCGTGCAGCAGCGCGCCGATGACCGCCGCCGGCAGGAAGGCGACGAGCACGCCGAGGACGAAGCGCCGCGCCGCGGGATCGGTCGGGATCCTGAGCGCGATGTCGAGCAGGCGCCGGAAATAGACCAGCACGATCGCCAGGATGGCGCCGAGCTGGACCAGCACCTCGAAGGTCTTGCCGTTCGATTCGAAGCCGAGGAAATGCCCGAGCAGGAGCAGATGGCCGGTCGAGGAGACAGGGAGGAACTCGGTGAGGCCCTCGACGATGCCGAGGACGAAGGCTTCGATCAGGTTCTGCATGGAAGAGGCGTCCTCGTGCGACTCGGGATCCGCGCCGGCCGGCGGCGGCCGCTCGGGCCGGCTTACGCCCAGCTCTTTGCGAATTGGTTACCAATTCGCCAAGCGAACCGGGCAAATCCCGCGCTTCCGCATCCACGGCGCTTGTGGCGGTTTTCGGGCGTGATAAGGAGCGGGCGCCGAACGCATAGCAGGGAACTTTCCGGCCCGCCGCCCCGCTTCGGCCGCATTTGACCCGCTTCAAGGCTGCATGAGTGCCATGGCGACCCTGTATCATTATCCGCTATGCCCGCATTCGCGCTTCATCCGTCTCGTTCTCGGCGAATTCGGCATGGAGGCCGAATTGATCGAGGAACGCGTCTGGGAGCGGCGGCGGGAATTCCTCGAGCTCAACACGGCGGGCACGACGCCGGTCTTCCAGGAGCAGAACGGCCTGCCCGTGCCCGGCGCCGGGCCGATCGCCGAATATCTCGACGAGACGCGCGGTCTCGCGCTCGGCGACCGCAGGCTGCTGCCGGAAGGCCCGGGCGAGCGCGTCGAGGTGCGCCGCCTGCTCGACTGGTTCAACCTGAAGTTCCACGACGAGATCACCGGGCCGCTGGTGCTCGAGAAGGTGATGAAGCGCTTCATGAGCCGCGACGAGGGCGGCGGCCCGCCGGAGATGGGCGCGATCCGCGCCGCGCGCGCGAATGTGCGCTATCATCTGCGCTACATTTCCTGGCTCACCGCCAAGCGGAACTGGCTGGCCGGCGCCCGGATGAGCTATGCGGACCTCGCCGCGGCGGCGCATCTCTCCTGCGTCGACTATCTCGGCGACGTGCCCTGGGAAGAGGACGAGACGGCGCGCGCATGGTACGCCCGAATCAAATCGCGACCGAGCTTCCGGCCGCTGCTGGCGGACCGGGTGCCCGGCATGTCGCCCAGCGCCCATTACGACAATCTGGACTTCTGAGCGGCGAGAAGCTGAAGCGCGCCGTCACCGAGCGCGCCCGCGCCGAGGGCTTCGCGGCGATGCGCGTCGCCGCGGCCGACGCGATCCCGCTCGCGCCCGAACGGCTCAGGGCCTGGCTCGAAGCCGGCTATCACGGCGACATGGCCTGGATGGACGAGCGCACGGCCGAGCGCGCCGATCCGCGCGCGCTCTGGAGCGAGGTCCGCTCCGTCGTGATGCTCGGGATGAACTATGCCGGCGAGGGCGACCCGCTCGCCATGCTCGCCGAGCCCGACAAGGGCGCGATCTCGCTCTATGCCCGCCGGCGCGACTATCACGACGTCATCAAGGGCAAGCTCAAGAGCGTCGCCGGCCTGCTGGCCGCGCGCGGCGGCGCCGGGGTCAAGGTCTTCGTCGACACCGCTCCGGTCATGGAGAAGCCGCTGGCGCAGGCGGCCGGCCTCGGCTGGCAGGGCAAGCACACGGTCCTGGTCTCGCGCGAGCACGGTTCCTGGCTGCTGCTGGGAGCGATCTACACCACCGCGGAGCTGCCGGCCGATGAGCCGGAGCGCGACCATTGCGGCTCCTGCCGGCGCTGCCTCGAGATCTGCCCGACAAAAGCCTTCCCGGCGCCCTACCAGCTCGATGCGCGCCGCTGCATCGCCTATCTCACCATCGAGCATCAGGGCCATATCGACGCCGAATTGCGCCCCGGCATCGGCAACCGCATCTTCGGCTGCGACGACTGCCTCGCCGTCTGCCCCTGGAACAAATTCGCCGCAGCCGCGCAGGAAACCCGCCTCGCCCTCAGGGAGGAGCTCGACGGGCGGCCGCTGGCCGAGCTCGCCGGCCTCGACGACGCGGCCTTCCGCTCACTTTTTGCCGGCACGCCGGTAAAACGGACCGGGCGCGAGCGCTTCCTGCGCAACGTGCTGATCGCGATCGGCAACAGCGGCCGGCCCGAACTGGCGGACAGCGCCGCCGCGCATCTCGACGCCCCCTCCCCGCTCGTGCGGGCCATGGCGGCCTGGGCGCTGCGCCGCCTCGATCCGGCGCGCGCCGCAAAGCTCGCTCCCGCCGCCCTGCGCAACGAAATCGACCCGCAGGTGCGGGCCGAATGGCTCGCGCCGGCCGGACACAGGGAAGACGCCGCATGAAACTGCTGATCCTCGGCCTCGGCTATTCGGCCGGCTTCTTCGCGCGGGCCGCGCTCGCCCGCGGCTGGGAGGTGACGGGCACGGTGCGCTCGGCCGGGAGGGCCGCGGAGCTGAGCCGCGACGGCATCCGCACGCTGGTCTTCGGGGGCTTCGCGGTGTCGTCGGCGCTGGCCGGGGCGGTGGCGGAGGCCGAGGCCGTGCTGGTCTCGGTGCAGCCGGGGGAGGATGGCGACCCGGTGCTGCAGCGGCTGCGCGGCGAGCTCGCGGCCGCGCCCGCCCTGCGCTGGATCGGCTATCTCTCGACGATCGGCGTCTATGGCGACCAGGGCGGCGCCTGGATCGACGAGACCCGGCCCGTCAATCCGGGCAATGCCCGCAACCGCCTGCGCGTCGCGATCGAGCAGGACTGGCTCGCCCTCGGGCGCGAAAGCGGCAAGGCCGTGCAGATCTTCCGCCTCGCCGGCATCTACGGCCCCGGCCGCAACCCGATCGCCAAGCTGCGCGAGGGCAAGGCGACGCGGCTCAACAAGCCCGGCCAGGTCTTCAACCGCATCCATGCCGAGGACATCGCCGGCATCCTGATGGCGTCGCTGGCGCGGCCGCGCGGCGGCGCGATCTACAACGTCACGGATGACGAGCCGGCTGCGCCCCAGGACGTGGTCGGCTTCGCGGCGGAACTGACCGGGCTCGCGGCTCCGCCCGAAATCCCCTTCGCCGAGGCCCGGCTCTCGCCGATGGCGGCGAGCTTCTACGGCGAGAACAAGCGGGTTTCCAACGCGCTGGTGAAGCGCGAGCTCGGCTACGCCTTCCGCTACCCGACCTATCGGGAAGCCTTGCGCGCCCTCGCCCTGGCCGGCGAATGAGCCGGCTTCAGGCGGCGTGACGCGCGTTGTCGCCGCCGTAATAGGCGGCGTAGCGCTTGTCGATGGCCGCGACCGGCAGCACGACGAGCACGTCGGTGGTGCCGAACTGGCGATCGATCACCGCGCCGGTGCCGAAGCGGGCACCCAGCCTGAGATAGCCCTTGATCAGCGGCGGCATCTGCCGGAGCGCCAGCTTGGCGTCGACCATCTCGGCCGGCAGCCGGTCCATGCCGACATAGTGCTCGGGATGGGCCGCGGCGCTCCATTCGCCCTGCGAGCGGGCGTGATGGTGCAGGAAGCTCAGCGGCAGGGCGAGCGAATCGGGATCGGTGCCGTCGAAGGAGGCGCAGCCGAACATCGCGTCGATGCGGTGATGCTCCAGATAGGCCCAGATGCCCGACCAGAGCAGCTCGACCGTGCGCTTGTTGCGGTAGGGCTTCAGCACGCAGGAACGGCCGAGCTCGAGGAAGCGCTGGCCGGGATGGCGCGCCAGCAGGGGCGCCAGGTCGAACTCGCTCTGCGTGTAGAAGCCGCCGAGCCGGTTCGCCGCGCTCTGGCGCATCAGGCGATAGGTCCCGACGACCTTGGGCTTGATGCCGCCGAAGCGGCCCTTCGCGGCATGGTCGATGACCAGCAGATGGTCGCAGGCCTTGTCGAAACGGTCGGCGTCGCGGCGGAACATCCGCGCGATCACGTCGGGCTTGGCCGACATCTCCTGATAGAAGACGCGGTAGCGCAGGCGCTGCGCCCGCCAGATCTCGCGCGGCCCGCGCGCCAGGCGGACCTCGAGCGAGCCGAGCCGCCCCAGCGTGCCGGAGAGCGGTTCCGATTCGCCGACCTCCAGCCCGTAGCGGCGCATCGCCCCGCCGGTCACCAGCATCATCGGCGCCAGGCGCGAAAACAAAGGATTGCCGGCTGAAAACCGGGCCGGCAGCGCGTTCGATCGCTCTGAAACGTGCAATGCCATGCCTGTGTCGCCCCCAGGGTTCATGCCGATCAGATCGTAGCGAAACCCGATCGGGTCAAGCTCACCCTATCACGCTTTTGGAGCGGCGCGCAGCGGCGGGCGGCTTTCCGCCCTCCTCCGCGCCGGTCTCCAGGCCGCTTCCGGCACGCGGAAGGCTTGCCTCCTGGAGCTTACAGCTTTGCGACAGAACTGCGTCGAAGCCGTGACGCCCGTCAAGCCGACAGGACGCGGGAGCGCCGGCTGCCGACATGGTCGAGCCAGCGCAGCAGCGCCGCGCGCTCGAGCGGCTTGGCCAGGCAGTCGTCCATGCCCGCCGCCAGCGCGGCCTCGCGGTCGGCCGCCGAGACATTGGCCGTGACCGCCACCAGCGGCAGCCGCGGCTTGCGCTCCAGCGTGGCCTCCAGCGCCCGTACCGCCCGGGCGCAATCCAGGCCGGTCATCGCCGGCATGCGGATGTCCAGCAGCGCGAGATCGAGCGGCGCGGCGGCGCCGGTCAGGCTGGCCTCGATCCGCTGCAGCGCCTCGCGGCCGTCGCGCACCCAGATCACCGAGGAGCCGAGGCGCTCCAGCGTCCGCGTCAGCAGCAGCGCGTTGATCTCGTTGTCCTCCGCGACCAGGACATGCAGCGGCCGGCGCCGGGAGGGCGTGGCCGGCCGCATCCGGGCGGCCGCCGGCAAAAGCTGGGGAAAGCGCGCGCCCAGCCGCTCATAGAGCGAACGCGCCCGCACCGGCTTGATCAGGAAGCCCGAGAAGCCGGCGGCCTGAGGCGCGCCGAACTGGCGCCGCGCCAGCGAGGAGAGGAGAATCAGGCAGTCGCGGATGCCGGCCGCCCGCACGCTGCCGGCAAGCTCCTTCGCCGCGGCGTCGCCGAGCGCATGGTCGATCAGCACCGCGGTCACCGGCTGCGCGCCCGCCAGAATCGCGCGGGCCGCCTCGGCCGTCGCCGCGACCGTGACCGCGGCTCCGGTGGCGCGGATCGATTCCCAGAGGAAGCGCGCCGCGAACGGCGCCGGCGAGGCCAGCAGGACATGCTGGCCGGGCCAGTGCGGGATCGGGACGGCCTCCGCTCCCGGCGCGGCGACCAGCGGCAGGGTGACGCGAAAGCTCGCCCCCTCGCCGGCGCGGCTCTCCGCCCGGACCTCGCCCCCCATCAGCCCGACCAGCCGCCGCACGATGGCGAGGCCGAGCCCGGTGCCGGCATGGCGCGCCGCGGAATCCTGCTCCAGTTGCTCGAACTCCCCGAAGATGACCTCGAGCCGGTCGGCCGGGATGCCGGGGCCGGTATCGGCGACGACGATCTCCACCGAGTTCCGCACCCGCCGCACGCTCAGGCCGACGCCGCCGGCATCGGTGAACTTCACGGCGTTGCCGACGAGATTGAGCAGGATCTGACGCAGGCGGTCGCGGTCGCCGACGAGCTGGGCCGGCATTTCGGGCGCGATATAGGCGGCCAGCTCGATGCCCTTGGCCTGCGCCCGGGGGGCCATCAGCTCCGAGACGGTCTCGACGAGCTGGACGATGTCGAAGGGCTCCTCGGCCAGCTCCAGCCGGCCGGCCTCGACCTTGGCGAAGTCGAGAATGTCGTCGACCAGCGCCAGCAGCGCCTCGCCGGAGATGCGCAGTGCCTGCACATAGGTCGACTGCTCGGCGTCGAGGCCGGTGTCGGCGAGCAGGTCGGACATGCCGAGGATACCGTTCAGCGGCGTGCGGAACTCGTGGCTGACCGTGGCGAGGAAGCGCGACTTCGCCTCGTTGGCGGCCTCGGCCCGGGCCCGGGCCTGGACCAGCCCGTCCTCCTCGGCGATGCGGGCCGAGATGTCGCGCCCGACGCGCTGCAGCAGCGTGCGCCCGCCGGGACCGGGAACGACCGTCTCGACCCAGGCGATCCAGCGCTCGCCCTCATGCGTCGCCAGGCATTCGTCGAGGCTGCGCGCCCCGCCGTCGAGCGCGCGCTGGGCCCGCACCGCGAGCTGCGGCAATTGCGCCTCGCTGCCGACGAGATCGGCCTCCTCCACCCCGAAGAGCGCGGCATAGGCGGCATTGGCATAGACGATGCGGGCGCCGTCGCGGCGCACGATGAAATCGCCCTGCCCCTCGACCAGGCTGCGATAGCGCTGCTCGCTGTCGGACAGGCTCCAGAGCCGGTCGTTCAGCGTCTCGACCTCCCGCAGCAGGGCGGCGTTCCGGCGGCGCAGCCGCGCCAGCCGCCGCAGGGCGAGAAGCCCCGCCCCGCCGAGCAGGGCGAAGACGGCGCAGGCTGCGGCGAACCATGTCCAGAACGAAAGCATCATGCTCCCGGTCTAGCGTCCGCCCCTGAAAAAAGCCGCCTGAGGAAAGCGCGCTTTCGAGGCCATTCCGCAAGCAAGGCTTAACCCTGACGGGCCGCGGTCGCTCCGGCCGGCCGCAGCCATCTTGAGGCCGCGGCGGGTCAGGCCGCCTGCGCGAGATCGCCGCCGCGCGAACGGTAGGACAGCGCCTCCGCGAGATGCAGCCGGCCGACCTTCGCCTCGCCGTCGAGATCGGCCAGGGTGCGCGCGACCTTGAGCACGCGGTGATAGGCGCGGGCGGTCAGGCGCATCGCCTCCGCCGCGTCCCGCAGCAAGGCGAGGCCGGCCCGGTCCGGCCGGGCGATCTCCTCCAGCACCGGCGCCGGGCAGGCCGCATTGGTGGTGACATGGCCGAGCCCGAGCGCCTCGAAGCGGGCGCCCTGGCGCGCGCGGGCGGCCGCCACGCGGGCCGCGACCGCGGCGGAGCCTTCCCCGGCCACGGGCAGGATGAGATCGGCCGCGGTCACCGCCGGCACGTCGATGGCGATGTCGATCCGGTCGAGCAGCGGTCCGGAGATCCGGGTCTGGTACTGGGCGATGCAGCGCTCGTTCGGCTGGCGCCGGCAGGCATAGCCCGGCTCCGTCGCCTTGCCGCAGCGGCAGGGGTTCATCGCCGCGACGAGCTGGAAGCGCGCCGGATAGACGGCGCGGTGATTGGCCCGCGAGATCAGCACGTCGCCGGTCTCCATCGGCTGGCGCAGCGCGTCGAGCACCTGCGGCTGGAACTCCGGCAGCTCGTCGAGGAAGAGCACGCCGTGATGGGCGAGCGAGACCTCGCCGGGCTTCGCCTGCAGCCCGCCGCCGACCAGCGCCGCCATCGAGGCCGAGTGATGCGGGGCGCGGAAGGGGCGCCGGTCGGTCAGCGCCCCGCCGGCGAGATGGCCGCCGACGGAGAGCACCATCGAGACCTCCAGCAATTCGCGCGGCGTCAACGGCGGCAGGATCGAGGGCAGGCGGCTCGCCAGCATCGACTTGCCGGCGCCGGGGGGCCCGTTCATCAGCAGGTTATGGCCGCCGGCCGCGGCGATCTCGAGCACGCGCTTGGCGCTCTCCTGGCCCTTGATGTCGGCGAGATCGGGCAAGGCGCCGGCCTGGCGCGCCACCGCCGGCTCCGGCCGGGCCATGACCTGCGTGCCCTTGAAGTGATTGGCGAGCTGGATCAGAGAACGCGGCGCCAGGATGTCGATATCCGCCGCCGCCCAGGCCGCCTCGGGGCCGGTTGCGGCCGGGCAGATCAGGCCCTGGCCGCGATCATAGGCCGCGATCGCGGCCGGCAGCACCCCGGCGACCGGCGCGATCGAGCCGTCGAGCGCGAGTTCGCCGAGCACCGTGTAGCCGGCGAGCGCATCCGGCGGCAGCGCGCCGATCGCGGCCATGACGGCGAGCGCGATCGGCAGGTCGTAATGGCTGCCTTCCTTCGGCAGGTCGGCCGGCGCCAGATTGACGGTGATGCGCTTGGCCGGCAGCGCCAGCCCGGAGGCGAGGAGCGCCGCCCGCACCCGCTCGCGGCTCTCGGCCACGGCCTTGTCGGGCAGCCCGACCAGAACGAAGGCGACGCTGCCCGCAGCGACCTGCACCTGTACGTCGACGGCCCTCGCCTCGATGCCCTCGAACGCCACCGTCGCGACCCGCGTCACCATCCCGGCCCACCCCGTCCCCGCAGGGAGGCTAGCCGAGCTTCGGGCGCAAGGCAAGAACATAGCGAGAACTTCAGCGGAAAGGCGCCGCTCGCGGCGCCTTTCCGGCTGCGGCGAAGGCCGGCCTCAGGCGTCGACGCCGAGACCGATCGGGCAGGAGACGCCCGTGCCGCCCAGGCCGCAATAGCCGGCCGGATTCTTGGCGAGGTATTGCTGATGATAATCCTCGGCGAAGTAGAAAGCCGGCGCCGCGCGGATCTCGGTCGTGACCGGCCCGTAGCCCTTCGCCAGCAGGGCCTGCCGATAGGCGTCGCGGGAGCTCTCCGCCGCCGCGCACTGGGCCTCGTCGAAGACGTAGAGCGCCGAGCGGTACTGCGTGCCGATGTCGTTGCCCTGGCGCATACCCTGGGTCGGGTCGTGGTTTTCCCAGAAGGCCTTGAGCAGGTCCTCATAGCTGATCCTGGCGGGATCGTAGACCACGAGCACGACCTCGGCATGGCCGGTGAGCCCGCTGCAGACCTCCTCATAGGTCGGATTCGGCGTCTCGCCGCCGGCATAGCCGACGGCGGTCACCCACACGCCCTCGCCCATCTGCCAGAACTTGCGCTCCGCGCCCCAGAAGCAGCCCAGGCCGAACAGCGCCATGCGCAGCCCCTCGGGATAGGGGCCGGCGAGGCGGCGGCCGTTGACGAAATGGGTCTCGGCCGTGGGAATCGCCGCGGCGCGGCCGGGCAGCGCCTCGGCCGGGGTCGGCAATTCAGTCTTCTTGCCCAGGGAGAACATGGTCGGCTCCGTTCCGTTGACCTCGGCCCCAATCTATTCATCGCCGCGGCTTCTGCACAGGATGCGCGGTCGAAAACCCGTTCACCGACGCGTGACGATGCCGATCCGCGGCTCGGGGGCCCGGCCGAGCCAGAGCAGGGCGAAGCCGAACGCCAGCGCGACGAGACAGGCCGGCGCCTGCAGGGCGGAGAGCAGCACCGGGTCCCACAGCAGCGGATGGAGGTTCCGCTCGACCGCCGGCCCGAGCGACAGGTAGCGATCATGCGCTATCGCCGCGAGCAGGTCTCCCAGGGTGGTGAAGCGCAGCAGGGCGTTGGCGATCGCGCGCGCGCCGTCGATCACCAGGACGATGAATCCCGCAGCCACGAGCAGATATCCGACCGATCTCACCAGGAACCGCACAGGACCTCCTCTCCAGCGCCGCTTTCGGCACACATAGGGCGCCGCCTCCGGAAAGCATCGTGCCCAGGGGCGCCGATCCAAAGCCATAGCCCAAAGAGAGATGTGCGCGCATGGCCCCCGGATCGCAACCCGCGGGCGCGATGTCCGCCCCTGCCGGCCGATGAAGGCGGCAGGACCATGCGGGCGAAATCATGCGCGATTGTAAAAACCCTGCATCTCGGCCCTTGAAAGATCGGTCCCCCGCAGTCATAAGCAGCGCGCCGGACAGGTGGCCGAGTGGTTGAAGGCGCACGCCTGGAAAGTGTGTATACGGGGAACCGTATCGCGGGTTCGAATCCCGCCCTGTCCGCCATTTCTACCCTGTCGAACGTTCTCCGCACGTGGACGCGGCGCTGAAACGCTAGGGAACCGCACGGTTCGGGCGCGAACCTCTGGACTGCGACGCCGGCACACTCGGCTCTGAGCGTTCTCTCTCCGCCCTTTTTCTCTCGACCTCTGGACTGAACCGGTGGCAGTACGGAACCCTAACCATAAGAAACCAAAACAAAAACCGACGCCGACCTACCATCAGAGTTGAAATCCCCTCCGCCGGGCGTCAGTCCTCCGAGAAGAAACCCTCGTCCAGGCACTTGAACTCAAGCACACGGCTGGAGCACCTGGAACGAGCGGAAGAAGCATTTTTCGCCGCGCCAGATCGGCATCGCCCTTCAGACCTTGCAGAACAAGGGGTGGCTCGCGAGCGCCTGAACCGTTGTCCTAAGCTCCTCCTTGGCTGACGAAGAGGTTAGTGCGGTGCCAGATCAGCCGCTTCCGATGTTTGTCGGTCAATGGGATCGGACCCTGCCAGCGCAATTCGGCGCGAGCGCTGTCGCTCAAGGAAGGTGAGAATTGCGGCTGGCCTTCGTCATCGAACGTCACCAGCCCTCGATCGAAGGCAGCATCCCATAAGGCCGAGAGCAGAAGGCCGTTGTGGACGTCCAGCCGCTCGGCGTCGCTCGCGCAATCCTTCCACGGCACGATGTGCGATGCGCGCAGCAGCGCTGTATCGGCGATCCCGGTCAGCGGGCATCGGCCCTGCCAATAGTCGATCAGGCCCGAGCGGAAGATGTCCTGGCCGATGCGCTGGACGACAAGCCGTTCGGCCTCCGTCGTTTTCGGCAGGTCCTTGACCTTCGTCTCGAACTCGCGAAGCGGTGCATCAGGAAGGCTTGCCGCCAGCTGGTAGATGCGTGGCAACACGGCATAGACTTGGCCCAGCGTCTCGCAGGCGTAGCGGGCAAGAGCTGGTCCCGGCATGTCCACGGGGTGTATATCTAGCTCTTCAATGACGCCCGTGTGATCGAGGGCAAGAAACCACGGGCCCTCTGCGCCTGCCGCGGCGAGATGGATCGTGCCGGGCACCGTGGTCGATCTGAAGCCCGCCCAGCCCTCGCTTTCGCCCAGCTTGCGGCGAAAGCCATTCTGGAACGCGACCTTGTCGCACTCCTGGCGGATGACGAAGGGCTGCGGCGCTTCGATCATTGCATATTGATCCTCATAGGTCGCAGCCCAACAACCGCTCGCGGCCAGGCGCTCCGCGCAAAACCGCACGCCGCCAAGGCCCTTTGTTGATGTCCTGCGGCGGCCTTGTTGTCGTTGTGATCAAATACTGAAAAGTTCCACCCGCCAGCTCTTCTTCGAGTGCCCGCAAAAGCCGGAAATGCTCATCATAGATCGTTTGCCCTAAATCGGCCTCCCGCGGACTGTCATGGATCAGAAATGCGGGAATGCGTGTTCGGCCTTCGATACTCAGGCAAAGGCAAGCCAGATCGAAGGCAAGAACTTTCAGTGACTGAATTGCGGCTGTTCGCCTGTCCCCCCCGGCTTCCACGCTGATCTCAAGACCCTTGCCGGTCAGACGCACAATACCCTTGGCGTCGTCACCGAGCAGGCGCCGAATGATGGCTGAGAATTTTTGCGATATCGCACCGATTGCCTTTGCCTGCTTATACTCGAACCCCCGAAGCCGTTCGCGGACGCGTTGCAAATCCTCATCCAGCTTTCTGATCGCAGACTCTGCGTGCGCCAGCTCATCGACCAGTTCTGCGGAACGCTGAACATCTTCCACATTGCGGGTTGCAGTGCGCCAGCTTGTGTTTCGAGTGTCAGCAGCCTTTTCGAGGCGATCCACGCGATCTTCCGCCTGCTGAGCCTTCTGGCGGGCCAAAGCGACCTCGGGCTTTAGGGCATCAATCTCAGCCCTGAAGCTCGCTATCGCTTGTCGCTGGGCATCAACTTCCTGACGCTTCGCTTCCCATCGAGCACGACATTGCGCTTGATCAGGTAATTTGTGAGACAGCTTGCAGCCTTCCGCGAGCGCTGTGTCGATGGGCACCTCGCAAATGGGGCAGATCGGACTAGCCGCAGATTGAGCGGCTGCCGAAAGCCCCGGAATTTCACTGCTCATCTGTGTAAGTAGCTTTTCTTCAATAGGCAATTTCGCGTCGAGCCCGGCTGCCTTCAGTTCAACGTCGCGCAATGCAATGCGAGCATTTTGAGAGGCACGCCGAGCTTCATCGAGTTCGGCGCGAACTCCTGATGGAAGCTTCGCAGCCGCCGCGAGCTTCTCCTCCGCGACCGATTTCAGGGAATCCAAAAGAAGCGGCATGTCCGGCAGCGATGTATCGCCAAGACCGAGCTCGCGAATGAGGCTTTCCACGCGCCGCCCTTGATCCCATTCGAGAAAGGACCTTTGCCGTTTTGCTTGATCGAGCTGGCTTGCAAGGTCCTGCTCCTGGCGCCGTGTGGCTTGCTCTTCTTCCGTAATAGCGCTCAGAAACGCCCGCATAGCGAGCAGACGAGGCCCCTTGGATTCGCCGCTTGCAGGCTGTGGCGCATCCGATCCTGAGGCCGGCGAGCGCCAGTCGAGAACGTCGTCGAACCGGCATTCCTGATCACGCGTCGCCCAGGCAAGAGCGACCGGCCAGGCCCGCTGTCCAGCCGAAAGTCTCGCCAATTGGGAGGCTTCTTCGCCGAGGATCTTGGCCTCGATGGCGTCGATGAGCGGCTCTATGCCGGTAGCCGTGCCCTCCATTCGAGCAACAACATCGAGGTCGCCGTCCTCAATCGCGAAGTGCTTGCGGCCAACGCCGAGTGGTCTCGTTACCGCCCAGCACACTCCGTCAAGCATCACTTCAGCGCCGACGACGCCGTTGAGAAATGTCGCCGAGATGGCATCGCGCTGGACCTCATCGGCAAAGCGGGGCTCGCCGAGGCAATAGCGCAGCAAACGGCAGAACAGCGTCTTCCCGCTACCATGGCCGATTGCACGCCCGTGCCCTTCCGGATCGTCATCTCCGTCCGGCGACCAGATGATGTTGAGTCCGGGCCGCAACTCGATGTCTCGGATGATCTCGCCGCCCGGCTCTTTCCAGATTTTCAGTCGCCGAACCCAAAGCCTCGGCTCGGTGAGGTCTTTCGGAACTTCAACGCTCAGTGGCGGAACCGGAAAGAGCTCATCCTGTTGCGACATTTGCGATCCAGTCTCGAACCTCGTCGGGAGCAGCCTTCATGGTTGCGTCGATGTTCAGGTTTCGCAGCGCGTCGATGACAAATCCTGCGCGCCCTTCTGGCCAGCCCGACGTGTCAAAGTCTTCCAGACCTGTGCCTGGCGCCCAGGTTCTGGCTGCGATGTCCTCGAGCAGTCGACCGTTGCCACGATGGTTGGTGATGGCGGCATTCCATCCCGGCGCGGTCCGGGCGGCGAAGCCGATGACATTCCCGGAGCGAGGCTCTGCCTCCTGGCCCACCAGGCGCCGCCATTGGGCTTGATTCTGAGGGGGAAGAAGCGGTGTCAAGAGGTAGGGCTCAAGCACGATCGCCGCGGTCAGACGGACGGTGCGGATTGGAGTTGGTCCATCTAGCGATTTCAGAATTGCCGCGAGTGCTGCCAACGGATCGTGCTGCGGAGACGGCGCCGCGCGAGCCCAAGCAGCGTCGGCAATTTGCTCGAGCGGCGGAAGCTGGATGCGTTGCCGCAATGGAGCAACATCGGAACCCTCCACACCATGACAAAGGCTGATGTCAGCAGGCGGCGGGGACAGAGGCGTCTGGTACGCCGTACCTGATGCCTTCGCCTTCGCCATCGCGTCGTAAGCAGTCAGAACCAGCCGCTTGGTGCGGAACTCGCCATGGTCGCGCTCTTCGTATTTTCGGAGCACGGTGAACGAGTCCAGGACCCAGTCGGCTTGCTCCCTATCCAAGCTATAGAAGTGCAAGACTGCCGCATCGATTTCAGCTTGGATGGTTTGACGGCGCGACGGATCCCATCTGAATGGAGGTGTCTCCATTCCAATGCTGTTTGCGAGGCTTTGGAGTTCCCAATTTGTGTAGAAGAGCTCGATTGCGCGGTTATTTAGCCAAGCACGGACCTCCTCTCCAAGCCATGCAGGTGCCTCCTCAAGCTTCTCGCGCTCAAGCATTGGCAACTGTTCAACAATAAAGAATGTCATCCTGCTGGATTTCTGCCGAACCGCGTAGTCGACCACCAAGCTTGAGAGAGTGGTAGAGAGCGCCAGTGCGTCTTTGGCGGAGGTGTCTGTTGTCAAATAGGGGGAAGCATGCCCCATAGCCGTTGGCGGCAGGATTGTACCAATGAATGTCCGTTCTGACGGGCCTACGTCTCTCCACGAAAATAACCAAGGCCTTCCAGCGTCCTCGCCAAGCGTTTCCATGGTCAGTCGAGCATCTATCCAGTATCGTGGCTGGATACGATATTCAGCTGAGTTGTGCTTCTCATCTGAGACCCTAGGAAGGACGCCTTTATTGGCCTGCTTCTCAGTCTGGTTTTCATAGGTCCCATACCGATGGTCGAAGTGCCAGAACATCTTGCCCTCATAAAGAGGGTAGACCTGACGCCCATCGCGGAGCACTGCGAGCACGCCACGACGTTCTTCGATTAGCGGCGCAACGTCCTCGTGGTCGATGAAATGGCCGGAATCATTTGCCATGTGGAACATGGTCTTGAGGAAAACCCTCCAGTCATTCCGAACAACCTGACTGCCTTCCTTCTCAATCAAAATCGGTGCGGCCGTGTGGATGGCAGCCGTGACTTTTGCATCTCTCGACCAACGGAAGGCCGGTAGATTCAGCGTGTTCGGGTTGATGGCCTTGATCTCGTCGACGGTCAGCGCGTACCGCTTTTCGGGGTCGGCGATTTCAGCGGGCTGCCTGATATGCGCCGTGAACCACGGTTGCTCGATCTTGACCTGAGTGCCGCCAATGGTGAGCAGCCCGAACTTCGTTTCGTTGTGCACGTCCTTGAAGATCTTGTCTTCGTTCTCGAAGCCGTAGAACGAGACCAGAGACTTTTCTGACAGGAGCTGTCGCAGGAACTCTCGGTAGGTGAAGCCGACCACCAGACCATTCGGAATGATCAGGCCAGCTCGCCCGGTGGGATGGACGGCTTGCCATGCAAGATCGGTGAACACGGCGTAGGTGTTGACGTCTCCGACACCACCTCGTGGGAAACGCCCGGACTCGCGCATGAAATGACTTTCGGTCGCGGCAGTTCTCAGCGCGTCCTGCCATTCCCTCGCCAGGCGCGGGTTGGTGTCGTCCAGCCGTTCGATCAGCTTCTTGCGCGCGGCAGCATTCTTCGCCGTCGCAATTTCGGCATCCCGAAGCGCGAAGAATTCCTGCTCCTGCAGCTTCACGCGCTCCCACGGCGGATTGCCAAGCACCACGTCGAAGCCGCCCCGCTGCATGATATCCGGAAACTCAAGCGGCCAATGGAAGGCGCGCGCCTCGCGCGCGACCTTGGGCGCATCAACCATCGCGTTCCGGATCTTGCCCTGATTGAGCGCCATCCAGATTTCTTCGGTTGTCGGGACGGTTCGCTCTGACGGGCCTGTTGGAGCGTGGCCAGTCTTGGGCAGCAGGAACGCTGCGATAAAAAGGTCGCAGGCGGCTTTTGCGCGGACGAAGTCCTGCTTCTTGCGAAGCTCCTTGAAGCGCGCCGCTTTAGCGCCGATTTCCTCCAGTGTGTCTTCGGGCAGCTCACGGAAGCCAGAGAAGTCGACCGCGAACGGCTTGGTCTCGGGCAGTTTGTTGAGGCCGGTGCTAAAATCGAAACCGCCTTGGCCGGTTTTCGCCGCAGCGTTTATCTTCTTGTAGATGCTGACGATGTCTTTGTCGTCGCCCGTCAGCGGTTTGTACGCGGCATCGGGAATGCCGTCCTCCAACACCTTCAAGTCGAAGACCCCCAGCAGCGCGTCGCCGCAGCGGATTTGCGCGTCGAAGAACCCGAGGGGCAGGCCAGGGTCTACCGTCTCGATCCAGAGCGCGACCTTGGTCAGCTCCACCGCCATCGGGTTGCGGTCCACCCCGTGGATGCAGCAGCGCGCGACATCGCGCAGCGCATGGCGGAAGTCCTCCATCGAGGGCGTGCCCTCGGCCCGGATGCGGGCCAGACGCGTGGCGATGCGGCGGGCGGCGGCCAGCAGGAAGTGGCCCGAGCCGCAGGCGGGATCGATGACCGACAGCTTCAGCAGCGCCTTGGCGGGATCGTTCGCCTCTGCCTCGGTCTTGTCGAGCACGGGGTCGAGTGCGGTGTCGAGCAGAGCCTGAACGAGGCTGTCGGGCGTGTAGTAGGAGCCGGTGGTCTTGCGCTGGTTGCCCTTCTGCTCGGCCGCTTCGGAGGCAAAGAGCAGCGTCTTGCCGTCATCACCCAGCTGGGGCTGAAGTTCGAGGAGGGATTCGTAGACGGAGCCCAGCTCCTCGGTCTCCATCGCGCGCCAGTTGACGGGGACCATGCCAGTTTTGTCAGCGAGCCATGAGAGACGATAGAGCGCCTCCATGAAGGCGCGGTTGCGCAGGCGGGCGTTTTCGAGGTGGGGCAGACGGTCCTCGGCGAAGAGGCCGCCGAGCGCCGGGAGGGCGAGTGCGTCCTGCCCGTGGGCGAGCGCGCGGAAGACGATCTTGATGCCCTCGTAGCGGTCGTGGTGCTTGCCCCAGGTGGCGGCGCGGTAGCACTGCTTGCGCAGTGCCGCGAGGCTGTAGCCCTCGGCGTAGAGCGCGCGGGCTTCGGTTCTCGATTTCGCCGGGTGGAGGAGGTTTCGGTCCTCGGCGACCATCAGGAAGATGAGCCGGTAGACGAGGCGGAGCAGCTCGTTGAACCACTCGGTGAGATTTACCTCGCCGGATTTAAGCTTGTCGGCGAGATCGGGGTTGGCCTCGAGGAAGCCCGAGCCCAGAACCTTGAGAGCAATCTGGACCTGGTCTGCCAGGCGATCGCGGGCGGCCTCGCCCTCGCGCGTGCCGGACTCGCGCCAGCGTTCGAGGGGGCAGTCGGTTGCCGGGGTGTCAGCAGCGCCAAAGCGGGACCGGTGAATCAGCAGCCAGAGCGCGGCGAAGGACGCGATGTCTTCGGTCGAGAAGATCTGGGCAAGGTCGGCTTCGATGTAGGCCGGGCGCGTCAGGGACGCGTTGTCCCGCATGAGCCGAAGGTGGGAGCCGTTGGTGACGATGCCCCACAGCGCTTCCTCGGAGTCGTTGAGGTAGTCCTGAAGCGCGAAGGCGGGCGAACGGGAGCGGTCGACGGACAGGGTCGGGCTGCGGCGGTCTAGCGTCTCGCTCGGCGGGACCACGACCATGGGAACCCGGCCGCTCGCGATCATGGCGAGCGGCGCGGCGGCAGGAGTCAGGTCATGAAAGCCGAAGGTCTCCTTGAAGAGACCCGCTACGAAACGGCGGGCGGCGTCCTGCGAGGGCGCCTCGAGTTTCGCGAAGGCATCGAAATGAGATTGGCCGACCCGGAACGCCGTCGAGATTTCCTCACGAATCGTCAGGCCCTTGCGGACGGTGTAGTCTTCCGGCGCCTGTTCCGGAGCGTCCCGCTGATCGATCCTTGCGATCATCGCGGGCGCGATCAGGTTGCCCTCGAGGCTGAGCGAGGGCCACGCGGACATGTCGGAGATCGGTTTGCGTGCCATGATCACACCTCGCCCGGCATGAGGACGAACAAGCCGATCACGTCGGGCGGGAGGACGGCCTCGACGCTGACGCGAGAGATGGATCCAGCTGCGGTACGCAAACGAGCATGGTCCTCGACGAGCTCCGCCGCCCGCTGCTTGACGAAGGCCGCCAACGGCCCAGCGAGCAGGTCGGGCAGTTCCGCCTTTGCGGCATTGATCATCCGATCTCGTGCGATCGTCGCAAAATCAGCGGTGGCCGGCGTGCTGAGCATGTCACGGACGTCGTCGCCGGTCGCCACGATGCTTTGCCCTTGAAGAGCAACCAGGGCTGCTTCTTCAGCCAGCAGGAGCCGCTCCTTTCGGCCGTGGATCGTGAGCTTGTAACGAACGCGAAGGAGTGCGACGCGCGTCATCGCCGAGACCGCGGCTGTCGGCCACGCACCGACGCGGCCGATGCCGAGATCCGGAAGCGCCTCCTGATCCAGCGAAGCCTCGACAAGGCTCTCGGCAAGTGACGCCGTCAACGGGTGGGTTCTCGTCAACAGAGAGGTGCCGGAGGGAGCGGGCTCGGCTGCGGCAAGTCTGACCGATTTCTCTAGGCCGCGCTGTTCGAGCCTCTCCTTCAGGGCCTGCTGAAGGGCGTGGACGTGAGCGATGTAGACGTTCCGTTTCTTCTCAAGCGGAACCCCGAACCGCGACATCGCGCGCTCCACGAAAAGCCTCGTGTCCTCCGGAGAGCCAAGCAGGCTCCTGACTTTGTCCCATTCCGGCGCTACCTCTGCAGGCTTCATCGCATTTTGGGCGAACCGCGCACGGGACTTCTTCTCATTCTCGCTGGCGTCGCGCCAACGCGCTTCCATGACCTTCGTGCCATCCTCCAGCCGAAGGTCCAGAGTGAGCTGTTTGTGCCCACCACGGCGGAGCATCATCGCCGACATCAAGGCGTCTGTAACCGGCCCGCGCTCGTCAGGCAGCGGAACCGTTACCCCGGTGGCCTTCCTGATTTCCTCGGCTTTGCGAAGGATCACGTCGAGGACGGCACCATCAATGGCACTGTCGGGCGAGAACATCATGATTGAGCGGACCAGCTCGGCCGGCTGGCCGAAGCGGTCAACCCGCCCTTCACGCTGCTGATGCCGGGTCGGGTTCCACGAGAGGTCGTAGTGCACGACCGTGTCAAAGAGCTGCTGCAGGTTGATGCCTTCGGAGAGGCAGTCGGTCGCAACCAGAATCCTCTGGGCGCCTTCTTCCCCGTCTGCCAGCGCCATCTCTGCAACGCGATCGCGGCGTTCGTCCGGGGTCAACTCTCCGGTTACGGACTCGATTATGAGCTTTGGGAATGCCTTTCGCAGCCCAGCCTTTACGTGATCGGCGGTTGCTAGATACCGACAAAAAACGACGGGGTTGGCGCCACTCTTGATCAGAGGCTTGAGCGCACCGATGAGGGCATCAAGCTTGGGATCTTTCGCTTCAAGGAGACCGCTCGCCTGATCGATGAGCGCACGGAGCGCGGGATCATCCGAGAAAGCCATGCTCGGCTCGATGTCCACGGCATCTTCGTCATCGCCGTCTTCGTCATAGATCTGCGGTTCGAGACGGTCTGCTTCGTTGGCGGCACGATTTCTCAAAGCACTCAGCGCAGCAGCCGGCGAGGAGCCAACGCAGCGCATGAGAGCGAGAGTGCCCCAGAACGCGAGGCGCTGATCCCTCTTCTGCTCTCCAGCCTTCGAGACTACCGAGAGGCAATAGTCCAGGACCGCTTCCTGGAATGCCAGGTGCTCGGGCGATAGACGGTACGCGTGCTCGGTGGTTTCGTGTTTCGGGAATGATCTGTCCTCGTGCCAATCCCCCTCGACGAGGTCCACTCGACGCCGCTGTACAAAATGCCTTGCAAGGCGCTCTCGATATCTCGCGCTGTCGAAGTCGAGCGTGCCGAAGTCCTGGTCGATCAGTGATAGCAGTCGTGCAAATGCTTCTTCGTCGCCTGAATGCGGCGTGGCGGTCAGCATGATGATCCGCCGCTCCGGGTCCCTCGCGAGTCCCTGAAGCAATTCAAATCGCTGCTGCTTGCCCTTGTGGGTGCCGACACAAGCATGGGCTTCATCAACGATCACGAAGTCGGGACAGGCACGAGCGAACCCCTCCCGGCGCTTCTCGGCCTTGATGTAATCAAGGCTCACGACCGTGTAGGGATAGGCGTCAAAAAGGGTCTGTGCGAGCGGTAGATTGCGTTCGAGGCGTGCCGCGGTACCGGAAGTCACGGGTACTGCGTCGATTCCGAACCGATCCTTGAGTTCGACGAGCCACTGATCCACCAAGTGGGGTGGGCAAAGAACTGAGAAGGCGTCGACCTCACCCCGGTCCATGAACTCTCGCAGGATCAGGCCCGCTTCTATCGTCTTGCCGATACCGACATCGTCCGCGATCAACAGTCGCGGCACCTGGAGCCTTAGTGCCATGAGCAACGGGACAAGCTGATACGTCCGCGGCTCGAAGGCGAGTTGCGCGGCAGATCGGAATGGCCCGGCACCGCGGCGAAGTGTGAGACGCAGCGCGTCTGCCAAGAGTGCTGCCTTGGCCTGGACGGTGCTCCGTGCATCCTCGGGCAAATCGAACCGCGCGGCCTCGACCAGAGAGATTTCTAGCGAGGGATCCAGAACGACGATGTCGTTCTCGTTTCCTGACAGCGGGCGAAGCGCAAGAACGCCGTCGCGCGGCGCCGGGAGAGTTACCCATTCGCGGCCACGGGCTCGCACCAGATCGCCAGGTGAGAAACTCAGCACCATGCTCACCCCTTCAAGAGATCAAGTAGTTTCTGTGGAACGCCGGCTTCAGGCGAGGCTGGAAGCTCCAATAGCTCCCACCCCTTGTTAGCCGCATCACTGGCCACACCAGGAGAAATCGGCTGGGTGGTGGCGGCCACAAAGTGGCCTCGCCATACGAACTCAGCTTCCGTGCCGGCAAAGCTGACGCCGATGGTATCGACGTGCGGGAGACCAGCATCCTCAAAAGCCTTCAGCCACGGCGACGGCGCGCCACCGGGCGGAAACCGCTTCTCGACGACCGTGCGGCCGCGAGCGAGATCGACCAACAGCTGGGTAACTTCCCCGCTGCTACGGTCGATCTGCTCATGGTCCGGCTGGTTGAAGTATGACAACAGACAGCGGTAGCAGCCTCTGACGCAGGCTTCGTCTGCTTTTTCGGCCAACAGGTCGGCATCTCCGCTTGAGACTGCCGCGTCGATGTTCTCGAAGTGCATGAGCCCGAGAGCTGTCCGCGCGACTTCGCTGATCGCTTCCGGATTATCCATCAGGCGAGTAAGAACACCGGCGCCGCCCTCCGTTGCTTCGTAGGCAAGGATGGCGCGGCGGTTGTCGCGGGCTGGAAGCGGCTCGCCGAGTATCTCGCCTTCTTCAAGCTGGTAGACAACCTCAATGCCTCGCAAAAGCGCATGCTGAACGGTGGTAATCGTGCTCGGGTCGTAGTCTTCCGGTTTCTTGAAGCGGAACAGAAGCGCATTCTTGCGGTCTCTAACGATCGGCACGATTCGGATCGGCTTGACCACGTCGGGTGGAGTGTCGGTCTCCGTATCCTCGTCTTCAGATTTCGCCCAGTAGCCGGTTCGGGGATCGATGTTAAAGCCGAAAACCGTCTGGTCCTTTCGGCGCTTCAGGCCCTTGTTCAGACGGCTTATCTCGGCGCTGTTGGCGTATTGCAGCGCAAGCAGTGAAGTCTCGCCGCACTTGAATTCTGCGCTCGTGACCTGAAGCTGGTCGTCCTTCTTCGGCCACGCGAATATGGTCTGGATGTCGAAGCCCTGCCGTACGCGCTCTTCATCGTTCGCGGTGATGCGCTCAGTGGGCGCGGCCTCGACGTTATCGATGCGAAGCGTGCGCTTGATCGGCACTTCGCCGGCCATGTGCGCATCGCAACCATGGCAGCGCTCCACCTCACCCTCGTGGCAAGCTCCGCAATTCGCACAGATGTAGATGTCCTTGGTCGCGAGTTCCGATCCATCGCCTTCGCGAACCTCTGGAGGGAGCTTCGCCTTCATCACCCGATAGGCGCGACCTTCGTGGTAGATTAGGCTCCGTGGCCCAAACTCTGAGATTGCCAGAAAACGTGCGCGAGAGAGGAAGGAGCCGGTTTTTCCCTCGCCGGGCACAAAGGCGTAGAGCGGCAGACGAGGAAAATTGTAGCCAGGCAGGAAGCCTTCCGTCGCGAGGTAACGGTATGAGTAGAAGTCGGAACCGTTTGAAGCCTTCCCTTGCTCAAGGATCGCTATCTGGTCGCTGGCCTGCATCTGCGCCGCCTTGATCTTGCGGCGGTCGACGGCCGAGAGACCTGTTATCTCCGAGCGGGCGTTGGCTTCGGCCAGCTGGGTGCGAGCAGAATTGTAAAGTTCGCGCCAGCGGTCGAACGCTCGATCAAATTCCTTCGGAGCGTTCATTGCCACATGAAGCACGAACTCTTCCGGGTCCTCCATCCAGACAGGTATTGCCCCTTGATCAGCTGCCAGAATCTGTTCGAGCACCCGCTGCATGGGTGCGCGCGCACGGGAGACGAGATCGGCCTTGGAAATGCTGGTCAGGATCTCTTCCTTGAGCGGATAGCGGTCGCCGCCAAGATCGAGGATGTCCGGGATGTCCGGCGAGAGTGCTAGGCGGCTCTCAGCGAGCCAGACCGCATGCAGGTGCGAGCGCACCAGTTCTTCGTTCGTGATGTCCAGCGCAGGCGGGCGCACGACACCCGCCACCATGTCATTGCGGCGCTCGAAGAAATACTGATCGTGTGGAGAGCCCGATGCACAGTACGTCACCACAACCGCTGCCTGGCCGGACCGGCCCGAGCGGCCAGCGCGCTGCGCGTAGTTGGCGGGCGTCGGCGGGACGTTCCTTAGGTAGACAGCATTGAGAGCCGAGATGTCGACCCCAAGCTCCATGGTCGGCGAGCAGAATAGCGCCGGGAGGAATTGGTCGGATTCCCCGGTCGCCTTGATTTCGGTCCGATAATCGGAGGTGCTGAGGTTCTCGAGGTCGTCGTCTTCGTACCTGAACCGCCACTCGCGCCATTCCCGCTGCCTTTGAGACACCTGCGCGGTGTGCTCGCGACCTTCCAGCCCCCAATAGGCGCTATGACCAGATGCCAAGTCGTCAGCAATGGACGCGTATAGATCATGGAAGTATCGGTTTCCGCGTTTGCTCTCGTCTGAAAGCGCAGGCCCGGGAACGAGGCGGACGGCCGAGGGTGTCAGCCGCCAGCCCACAAGGTTGGCGTCCAGTTCAACGGGAACGACCAGACCATCATCTGCGAACAGCTCAAGCAAGCGCGAGAAAAACTCAAGATAGTCGTCTCGCCCGAGCTTCGCGCCGAGCACGCTCTTCTTGTTGATCAGCCGAGCGATGCGCGAATTGTGGCCCGCGCGAAGGAGGGTCTGTTCCTCACGAAGGCCGACAGCATTCTTGCTAGGTGCACGCAAGAGGAGAGACGATCGTCCGCGTGGATTCTCCTTGGCATCAATCGCCCACGGAGCGCGCAACAGCGAACGCGATTTCTGTGCGACACCGTCGAGGACAGTCAGATCGAGGGCCTCGGTATTGACGGCCAGCCCTTCAAGCATTGCGCCTAGCACGCTCTTCAGAAGGGTGGCCCGTTGCTCTTCCGTTTGATCGCCGAGCTCGGGGAGAACTGTCATCAGCCTTTCCCCGTCTGAAGCCATGTCGGTGACGCCGACGAACTCAACATCGAGGAGGCTCAGGACAGAGAGACTGGGGTTGGTGTAGCGCCAACCCCGGCGGAGATCAGTCCATACGCGGTGAGCCAGGACTTTTGCGAGTGCGCGCTGAGCGTCTTCCCGAATGACAGCGCCAGCCGTTGGATCGAGCATCCAGTGGGCGCGCGCATCCTTGTTTGCAGACGTGAAGCCAAGCGCCTTAACGACGCTCAGACCGAACTCATCTTCGGTTAGGCCCTCGGGCCCAGCCGCAATGATGGCCCGCAGAATGGCCCCACGAAGAAGGCTCACGAACAAAAAGTCGTTGAAGTGGCCCGACTGAAGCGCCGCGTCTTGCCGATTGTCCGTGAACCCCAGCAGCTTACGTTTCGTATTTGGAACACCGCTCGTCGGCCTGTTCATCCACTCGAGAGCACTGGACACGAGAAGGGTCGTCGCAGAGCTCCGCCCTTCGCCGGACAGGCCGGCCAGCTTGCTGCGCTCACGCATCCCCTGGTTGGGCTCATCCTTGCAGCAGAGGCAGAATGCAAACTTTCCGGGGATGAACCAGAACTCTCTGCCCCCGGCGCCATGCCGGCCGTCCGGCGTCACGACATAGGAGATGGGCGCGCGTTTCTTGCGATACGAACGAAGCCGCTCGATGCCGTTGCGCTCTTCAAGCCAGCTCTCAGGATAGCCACTCAATTCGCCATCGAAAGCGAAATCGGGATCATTCTCCGGAGTCGGACAAAGATACCCGGCCACATCATCGTCATCCTCGGCTTCCAGCGGTGTATCGTCGATATTGCGGGGGAGAAACCTGATGTGACCGTCGTCTTCGTTCTTGGTGACGACGTGGTATTCGTGCCCGCAGTTCCTGCAGAAGCGTGTCGGGTAAAGCCGGTTCCCCGGAGCATCTGGATCCTCGAGCTGGCCCTCGAACAGAACCGCCCGAGGCTTGTCCGTCAACGTGGTGAAGATCTCACCCGCGCCGGAGATGAACCTGTGTAGCTTGAAGGCAAGGAACGCCCCATCGCCGGTGCCACCGCGCTGATCCTCGGGAAGGCTTACAAGCGTCAGGAAGTCTTCGAGATGCTTCCGGCACTGCTCCTGATCGACCCGACTGTCGCCGGCCAGCCGTTTGACGGCGTCCTCGAAGGGGATGGGCTTCTTTCGTTTTAGCTCCAGCCCGTCATCGAGACCGAGAGCGAGTTCTGCCCATACCGAAAGCGGATGCTTCCTGAGCTGTTCGTCATCCAGGTTCGCCGGAATAGGCTGTTTCAACACGTCAGCCAGCCCGGCGGTTGCATGCGCAAGAGTGATGGTGTCGTCAGTAGCTCGCTGAAGAGACTCATCGATGACGGCGTCCGGGCCGATTTCAGAGCCGAAAAGCCGGGTTGCAACTTTGGCCACGGCAACCGCTCGGCTTTCTTCGGTTCCTTCCGAAGCCATCGTCGCCGACGTGCCTATGCAGATCGGAGCTTTGTCAGGAGTGCACCGGTCTCGTAGCCGTCGAACGAGCACCGCCACATCCGCGCCTTGGCGCCCTCTGTAGGTGTGGAGTTCGTCGAGGATAATGAATTCAAGGCCGGTTGCGTTTTTGACCACCTGGGCGTCCAGGTCGTCTTGGCGGGTCAGAAGGAGTTCCGCCATCATGTAGTTGGTGAGCAGGATGTCGGGCGGGTTGGCGGCGATCCGTTGACGCTCCTCTTGGCTTTCCTGACCCGTGTATCGCTTGACGACAGGTTTCAGAGCGTCCGGCAGACCCGATTGTCCGATGAATTTTTCGATTTCCTTCATCTGGCTGTTCGCCAGAGCATTCATCGGATAGACGATGATTGCCCGGGTGGTACGCGGTTTTCCGGCGCGCAATGCACGAATGATGGTGTCGACCACCGGCACGAAGAAGCACAACGATTTGCCGGAGCCGGTCCCTGTCGTGACAACGAAGCTCTTTCCAGATTTCGCCTTGGCAATCGATTCCGCCTGGTGTCGATGAAATCGGAGAGGTTTCTCGCCGAACCGGAAGACCCGTCCAGTTCCCTCATCGAGGTCGCCCGAGGCGACCAGGTCATCCACGGTGGGACCTGAAAGATACCTAGGATTCAAGGAGAGGAGAGCATCAGGCCAGAACCGACCGGCATCATATTGTGCGTCAATCGCGGCTCGAAGATCTTCTGAACGAATGCTGCTGAAAGAGCGCGAGAAGCGCTCGTAGGAGCTGATCAAGTGGTGATCAAATTCGAAAGCTTTCATGAAAGCTCCTCGTGGCTGCCCGCAGCATTTCTCTTCCCAACGACCGCTTGACGGTTCAGAAGGATGATCTGCTGGTCCTGCGGTTGCCGCGCAGCTGGGTCTGTGTCCAGCCCGAGCCGCTTGAGCGCGTAGTAGAGAAGCGCCTTGCGCACGGAGATCTTCGCCCGGCCGCTACGCATCCCGTAATCGAGAGCAATGACTCTCTGCTGTGTCTCGGACAGCTCTGGGTGCGGTCCGATCTCCAAAGTCACCTGCTCGTTCCAGTCGGCGTCGTCATCGGCACCGAGCTCGCTCGGCTTGGTGCCGCGGGTCTCGATGATCCGCGAGAGAAGGAAGTCCTTGAAGCTTCGGTCGCTGAGACAGAACGCCCGGGTATGCCAGCGGAACCCGTCGAAGCCGATTGCGTGTGGCGCAATCCAACGCCAGCGCGGTTCCGGCCGCGACAGCGACTGATACTTGACCTCGATCGCTTCGGACCGGCGGATCGCAGCGACCACTGCGCGCAGCGTCTTGGCATTGACGCCCCGCACGGGCGTCGGCGCAGCATCGTAGGGGGGAAACTGTCCGATCCACGCATCGGCGCGATCCAGAATTCCGTCGGCAACAGATCTAAGCTGCGCGAGATAGCGGTTCGCGTCGGGTTTCAGGAACTGTGGAGCGAACTCTTCACCGCGGACATAGGCCCGAGCGCTCTTGTCGTAGTGGATGTTCTGCGGCGCCATTCCGATATAGCGGTTCAGGTCGGTGGACGCCTGATTCACCGACACCCCGAACGCCTCCATCAGATCGCCCCGGTTCACATGCCCCTCCCAAAACAGCCGGAACTCGATGAATTCGAGTCGTTGCTCGACCCCCCATCGCAGATCGGCCTTCGCTGTCGCCACCCTGGACTCCCAATGACATGATCCGTCTGTTAACTAGGCATGCCTAGTTACTGGGCTCTTCGATCACGCTAGTGGAGAGATGATCGCCGGGCAATAGAAACTTGACGGGCGCGCGGTTTCGCGGCCGGCAATCGGCGTCAGAGGCTCAGCGCAGCTCGCTGTGCCGCCCACTCTAGCGGCATGGGCTTCAACAGAGCGTCCATCTGCAAGGCGGCCGGCTGCCTTCCGTCGAGAATCGCCTCGACGATGTCCGGGGCCAGCAGGGTCAGGCGCAGGATCCGGCACAGGTAGGACTGGTTGATCTTTTCGGCCTCGGCCAGTTCGGTCACCGAGGCGAATCGGCCGCTCTCCATGAGGCGCTTCCAGCGGTGGGCCCGGGCGATCGCCTTGACCATGGTGTTGTCGACGCGCGGGCGGGGCTGGCCCCAACAGGCCCCCTCGGGCATCACCACCTGCTTGCGCCCGCCACGCTTCCGGAGGGTCAGAGGCACACGGACCGTCAGCGTGCGCCCGTGATCGGTGGTGGCGTCACCGGCTCTCATGCTGCCCTCTGCGGATCGTCGGCCATGCCGCCAAGCTCATGAACCAGACGGGCCAGCCCATCGATACGGAGGCGGATGTCCACGCCCTCCTGTCCAACCTCGACGCGCTCGACCAGCAGCTGGACGACGCGCGCCTGCTCGGCCGGGAACAGCTCGTCCCACAGGGGGTCCAACCCTTCCAAGGCGTCCCTGACCTCAGCCTCGGACAGACCATCGATCTTGGGTCGTGCCGATCGCCATGTGCCGACGATCACCTCCGGGGCGCGAAGGAGGCCGCGCAGCTGGTCGACCACGGCGCCCTCGATCTCGGCGGCGGGTACGCGCCCCACCGGGCAGGCATCCGCGCCGCGTTTCAGAACGGACTGACTGACGTAGTAGCGGTAGAGCTTGTCGCCGCGCCGCGTGTGCGTCGGCGTCATGGCGCAGCCGGTCGGCCCGAAGATGAGGCCCTTCAGAAGAGCCGGGGTCGCGGCCCGTGTCCGGCCCGCGCGCATCCTCGGGCTCTCGCGCAGGATTCCGTGCACCTTGTCCCACAAGGCGCGCGTGATGATGGCTTCGTGCTCGCCGGGATAGGCCGTGCCCTTGTGCACGGCGTCACCGATATAAACCCGGTTGTTGATCAGCTTGTAGAGAAACCCCTTGTCGACGAGCCGACCGCGCCGCGTCCGCACACCCTCGGCGGCGAGCGTCCGGGCCAACGCCGTCGCCGAACCCACCTCGACGAAGCGCTCGAAGATCATCCGAACCGTCGCAGCCTCAGCCTCATTGATCACCAGCTTGCGGTCCCTGGCCTCTACTCACGGTGCGGGCGATCCGTCCCGAGGCGATGGCTTTTGAATCGACTCCGCTAGGCATTTGCGATAAGAACGTAAGATGAACAAATGCGAGGCAATTATGGGCGGCTGAGATGGCTAAGAACCTGAAGAAATTCGTCAATCCCAAGTTTACCCGAACCGTCGATCTCGGCCTGCTGGGCCGCCTGTTCGAGCGCCACGGCGATGCCCTGAACGGGCTGGACCTTGGGGTCTTCAGGGGCGAGGCCGCGCAGGACGAGGCACGCAGCGCCGTCCAGGATTTCTTCGCGGGGCCGGAAGAGAACTATCCGGAAGGGCTCGTCGCCGACCTGCACCGGATCGCCGAGATCGGCAACGCGGCAGGCCTCGACATTATTCTTCAGCAGGCCGCGCGGCTCGGGATCCGCCTGACACCCGAAGCGAAGGATGACGAGCCGGAGGTTCACCAGGATCCCAAGCACGTCGCCCTGCGCGTCTTCCTCGACCATCCCGACGTCTTTGACGCCGCGTCGGACATGATGGCGCTCATGGCGCGCACGTCGCTCGCCGAGTTCGTGGGCCGCGACGAAGGCGTCGAGGCGATCATGGACGATCGCGCAAAGGCCGAATTCGAAACCGCCGCCGCCGCGATGTTCGAACAAGACCTCCGCAGCAATTATTGCCGCGCCGGCTGGTATGACGATGCCGACGAACTCGTCCTGGTGATCGAGCATGGCTCTCCGATCACCACGACCGACGTCCTGCAAAAGGACCAGAAGCGCGTGATCAGCTTCCGCGCCGCCGAACACGCGGTGCTGTCCTACAACTCCACGACGGGCCTGTTGAAGATCGGCGGCGTGGCAAAGGCGCGCCGCGCCGATCTCGCGGAACTGTTCGCCGACAAGATCCTGGGCAAGCCCGAATTCTTCGCCGGCGACGACGCCCAGAACCTCTACACGCTCGACCCGGTGCAGCGCGCGGGCTTCGGCTTCGCGTTCAACCATGATTTCGATCCGGGCATCCAGCGGGTCCAGATCACCGAGGTCCAGGTCGACCGCGTCGGCGCCGATCCGAAGACCGGCGAGACACGAACCTTCTACTCCTATGTTGCGCGCGACGGACGCGGCAATGCCCTGGCCAGGTTGGGCGAGATGATGCGGGGCGCTCGTCTCGGGTCGGATTGGCGCCTCAACCACATCGTCATCCGCGTTCATTTCGCGACCGGCGGCAAGTCGGCGAAGAAGGTGACCGTCAAGCTGAAGCCGCCGGCCCACGCCATGTTCAAGCGTCAGCAGTTCGAAGGCCGGATCATGACGCTCCTTCGCCGCAACGGACTGCTCAATGACCGAGACGCTGCCCAGGCTGCTGTTGCGGCTGAGTGAGGCGGGCGATCCCGCAATCCTTTGGGGCCGACAGGCGGCGCCTCATGCCGGGCGCGATTTCGAGCGGCTGCTCGATCACGGCGTCTTGGTCGAGCAGGCGCCAGCAACAGAGTGGGATGTGTGCCCAGCCTGTGATTGCGGTCTCTACGCGCGGCCTGTCCAGCAGGTCAATGGGCAACACATCGCGGTTTGCCCGACGGACCGGCGCAGCGACCTTGTTCTCGACGATGACGATCTGCGGAGCTTTCGCATTCATCCTTCCGCGCTGGTCCGCGAAATCGCCATGGCGTCCGGGTTCGGAGGCGAGCCGGCGCCGGTCGCGACCGGTGTCTGGCATCTGGGGGAAACATCGAACCAGCGGGCGCTGTTCCTCGCACTGTCGCAGGATGCAGCGCTTCAACCGGGATTGATCGGCCTGATGCGTTCGCTCGCCCGGTCATCGCCCATCACGGTGATCGCGCCGGCGATGGCTGCAGATGACCGGGCGCGCTTGGTCGACGCGGGGCTTCATCTTGTCGATGTATCGCACTGCATTGCTTGCGATGGAGCTGCACCTGGATTGTCGATCGATCAGTCCAAACTGGAATCGCAACCGAGCTTGGCGCCCCGATTGGTGATTCAACGCGCCGCCAAGACGGTATCGCTCGACGGAACGCCCAAAACCCTTTCCGATCAGGAATTCCAGCTGCTGGTCCTTCTGGCGGAACATGCGTTGAAGTCGCCCGCCATCGTCGAGAATCGTGCGATCGAGGCGCACATCTGGGGAGCGAGCATCCATAGGATTTCGTCGCAGGTGCGCGAACCCGTGCGCGCGCTTCGGGATGCGCTGGCTCGCGGAAGTACGGATGCCACGTCCGTACGCGCATTGATCGAGAATCGGCGAAATCCGAACGGCTACCGGCTGGCTCTGCCTTCGGAGGAAATCGAATTGCTTTCCTAGCTCGCTGAGCGGGAAGCCGTCTTTGGAGGCAAAAGCCATGGCCGGATACGGCAGCAAGGAAGATGGCGGGTACAATGAGCAGAGCTTGGCATACAAGAAGGCCCCGTCCATCGAGCACTACGTGAAGCTTCGCCGTGCTGACCCGTCCGCCGAAATTGAGGTCGCCGTAATCGGTGGTATGGACCAGCTCTACTTCATGGAGGAAGAGCTGCGGAAGTACGGGTTCGATCCGGAAATGATCGCTTCCGTCCTCGATGCCGATCCCGAGGCAATCAGCGAGGTCTCTCTCCAGATCATGGAGAAGCTGATCGAGGCCAAGAACCTCGCTAAGGCTGGGCAAACTCATCTCACGCGACGTGGGCTCGCCATTCCCGACAAGCTGGTGAACTGGCTCATTGCCTGCATGTTGGACGCGTTGAGCTGGAACGACGACCTCTACATCCCGAGGGATCTCATCGTTCTCATTCGCGAGCGACTGGGTGGCTCCAACCCTGAGTATGAGCAAGCTTCTGATGCCCATCAGAAGCGATGGGCGGCGATCACAATCGGTGGGCAGCTGAAGGCGCGGGGGATCAAGCCGAGCTTCAGGATGCTCGCCGGAGCACTGAATGTTTCGCCGAGCACAGTCATGCGCTGGTTCCCCGACGGTGACTTTGAGAAAGAAATCGCTCGAGTGGCGACCTGGTTCGATGAGAACGGCCAGTTGCGCGACTTAAAGGATGTATTTCAACGACCGTTGCAAACGAAATAAGCTGCGCAACGCCCAACTGGTCAGTCAAACCTGCGGCACCGATTGAGATCGGCTGATCGCAGGAAGTCTCCGGTGAGCGGGCCAAGCATACCCACAGTTCGCCCACATCATCACCACGTCGTGCCCACCTATGCTGGCGCGCGCATCGGCAACCTGCGGACATCACGAACGATGACCGAGGCGTTGACCGATGCACTCTTCGATTTCCCGAGGCGACCTTCAGATCCTTCTCCATGAGGCGGACATCGCGGCCCGCCGCCTCGTCCGCCAGCTGCGGCTTCCTCGCGCCGATCTCGACGATGTCCGCCAGGACCTGCTCGCTGATCTGATCGCCCGGCTTCCCGCCTACGACGCAGATCGCGGCACGCTCGGCGCCTTTGCCGGCGCTATCCTCACCAACAGGGCGACGCGCATCGCCAACAAGGTGAAGCGGCAGCGCCGGATGTATGGCGCGACGCCGATCTCGCTCGATGAGGTCATTCCCGAGATCGACGGGCTGACCCGCGGCGACCTCATCGCCGAAGCCGACGGGCTGTCAGCGCTCTTCGGCCAGCCCGTCGATGCATTCGCCGCCGCCGAGCACCGTCTTGATGTCGAGCGCGGTCTTGGCTCGCTCGAACCCGCCGACGGCGCTCTCTGTGCAGCCCTTTCCCGCACCACCGTCGAGCGCCTTGCCGCGAGCGGGCATGGCGCCCGCAGCAGCCTCTACCGCCGCGTCAAGGACATCCGCCTCGCCCTGACGGCGATCGGCGTCCGGGCCGCGTGAGACGGTTCGGCGAGCGCGTGAGTAGGAGCCCATCATGAACGTCATCGCATCCAGATTCCCCGCTGTCCGGAACCCGCTCACCGAGATCGATCTCTGCGGCTGGATCGGTCAGGCAGCACCCGGCGACATCCTCGAATATCACCGTGGATTCCTCGCGCTCGACACCATGCCGCAGGGCACGCGCCTTGCCGAGCGGGAGCGGGCGGAACTTGCCCGCGTCGCGCGCCGCGCCTGGTGGGCGGCCGAACGCGGGCTGATCCATCTCGTCCAGCGCCGCCACCGGTCCGACGACTACAGCTATCTTGCCATCGCCCGCCCGAAGCCGAAGCAGGCCTCGGTATCGCTGTCCACCCTCCTGCTGGCGGAGGTGGCGTGATGGCATCTGATCGCAACAACCGCCCCAGCCTCGACGACATCCGCACCATGCCGGTCGGCGAGATCGCCACGCTTCCGGCGGAGCATCTGGCGCTGCTCCAGGAGGATGCCGATGCCGCCCTGGATGCCGCCAAGCGGCTCAGGGAGTGGCTCGAAGGCGCGATCGCGCTTCGCTACGCCGACGCGGCAGCGACGATGCGCCGGGCCGAGGGCAAGGACACCGGCCTCGTTCGTTTTGAGGACGGCGCCGTCGTCGTCGCTGCCGATCTCCCGAAGAAGGTTGACTGGGACCAGTCGCTGCTCGCCGCGCTCGCCGAGCGCATCCGCGCGAGCGGGGAGAACCCGGCCGACTACGTCGACATCGGCTTCAAGGTCCCCGAGCGCAAATACACCGCCTGGCCCGCCGCCATCCGCGAAGCCTTCGCCGCCGCCCGCACGGTGCGGACCGCCAAGCCGACCTTCCGTCTCACCATCAAGTCCGAGGATGCCCGATGACCAGTTCTGCTGTCCTGACCGAGATCCGCAAGCGCCACTACGCGCTCGAAGCGCTGCCCGACACCATCGTCATTCCGGTGCTCGGCGATATCCGCCGCGAGCAGGTGGTCAAGCCGATCGAGGACGCCACGCTCGACGACATCGCCTTCGCCCTCCTGGGCGTCGAGGCCGAGTTCAGCGCGGTCGGTGACCGCCTGCACGCCTTGCGCAAACTCTATGGTCTCGCCCGGCAGGCCGGCGCGCACGGGAGTGAGTGCGCGCTCGATGTCGCGTCGTGCAACAAGGGAGGCCGCTGATGGCGCTGCGCATCGTCAGCGCCGACGAACGGCTGTCCGCGGCCGGCGCCAAGACCACCATGGCGATCTTCGGCCCAAGCGGCGTCGGCAAGACATCCTTGCTGAAATCGCTGCCGCCGGCCGACACGCTCTGCATCGACCTCGAGGCAGGCATGAAGTCGGTCCAGGACTGGCCCGGCGACAGCATCCCGGTGCGCACCTTCGCCGACGCCCTCGACATCGGCTGTCTCGTCGGCGGGGTCAATCCGTCGGCCGACCCGAGCGGCTTCTTCTCCGAGGCGCATTACCAGCATCTCAGGGAAAGCTATCCCGATCTCGTTCAGATGATCGCGGGCAAGCGCATCATCTTCGTCGACTCGATCACCGATCTCACGCGCCAGGCCATGGCCTGGGCGAAGACCCGGCCCGAGGCCTTCTCCGACAAGACCGGCAAACCGGACACCCGCGGCGCCTACGGGCTGCTCGCCCGCGAGGTCATCGGCCTGCTCAAGCACCTGCAGCACGCCGCCGGAAAAACCGTGATCTTCGTCGGCATTCTTGAACGTGTGACCGACGAGTTCAATCGCTCGACCTGGCAGCCGCAGATGGAAGGCGGCAAGGCCGGCCGCGAGCTTCCCGGCATCGTCGATCAGGTCATCACCATGAGCCTGTTCGCGCGCGACGGGGACGGCTGGCGGCATAAGCCCGAGCGCGGCGAAGAACGCCGCCTCGTCTGCCGCGCCGGCAATCCCTTCGGCCTGCCGGCGAAGGATCGCAGCGGCCGTCTCGATGTCACCGAGCCGCCCGACCTCGGCGCGCTGCTCTCCAAGATCAATGCAACACGGAAAGGATGACGAGCCATGAGCTTCGACATGAACGACGCCGAGCCGCAGAAGAGCGGCGAACTGATCCCCGACGGCACCTTCGCCAAGATCACCATGACCATTCGGCCGGGCGGGACCGACGGCCAGAGCGAGATCGACCGGGGGCTGCTCAAGGCCTCGAACGCGCCCGGCAGCGACGTGCTGATGGTGGATGCCGAGTTCACCGTTGCCGAGGGTCCGCACGTCCGGCGCAAGTTCTGGCAGATGTTCACCGTCTCCGGCGGCAAGGTCGACGAGCACGGCGTCTCGATAGGCTGGAAGATTTCCAAGGGCAGCTTCCGCGCGATGATCGACAGCGCGCTCGGGCTGGATCCGCAGGACATGAGCGAGGCGGCGAAGTCGAAGCGGATCCTGCGCGGCCTGGCCGACCTCAACGGCATCACCTTCGTCGCCAAGATCAAGGTCGAGCCCAGCGACGACCCGCGCTACGGCGACAGCAACAAGCTCGACCGCGTGGTTCTGCCGAGCGAGCCGGAATGGCGGAGGGTGATGGACGGCGAGGTCCTGGCGCCGAGCCCCAGCACCCGCGCGCGGCCGAAGGCTGCATCACCCGCATCGCCCGCAGCCCCGGCGTGGGGGCAGCCCGCCGCATCGCCGCCCGCGAGCGCTGCCCCGGCCTGGAGCCGGCCGGCACAGCCGGGCACGGCGCCGGCAACAGCCCCGGCAGCCGCACCCGCAGCGACGCCGGCCCCGAGTGGCCCGGCTTGGCTCAACACCTGACCGTCATGACGGCCGATGAGTGGCAGGCGCACGTCACGCGCGAGGCAGCGAAGGCAATGGGACAATGGCTCGAAGGACGCGGAAGGCTTCACCAGCCCATCGCCGCTCTCACGCTCCCCGAACTGGAAGCCATGGCGGAGAACGCGATCGCGCGGTTCATCGTCCTGGCCTCACACCGGATCAAGGATCAGCCGAACGACGCAGAGGACCTGACCTGGCTCTTGCTCGGGTAGGCGTCTGCACCGTCTGCGGGCGTCAGGCGCGGGGCTTCGGCTACGTCCACCAGCTGCGCTGGGACCGCTTTCCTTACCACCGCTTCTGCTCGATGCGCTGCCTCGATGTCGGCGCGGCGCTCGCCAACAGGAACAACGGGATGATCGACAAGACCGACATGGAGACCCGAGCGATCAAGGAGGCGCGCCGGTTTCTCGCCGAGACGCTCACCGAGCTCGACCTGATGGCGCCGTTCTACGACCGGAAACCGGAAGAGATCGATCGCATTATCGAAGCCTGCGTCGACGGGTTTCAGGAATCGATGCAGCGCCAGGCAGCCGCCCGCGACCCGCTCGACGATCCGATTCCCTTTTGAGGTGGCGCATGGGAATCGATCTCAACCACGGCTCCGGCTTCATCTATGGCCGCATCGGCCACGCGATCAGCGTGTCCGATCGGGTCAATGCGCTGATCGATGCGGCGCTCGTCGCACGCAATCGGCGGCAGCAGCCGCGCGACTATCTCGGCGGCAGCCGGATCGGCGAGCCCTGCGCGCGCAAGCTCGTCTACGAGGTGACCCATACGCCCAAGGATGAGGGACGGGATTTTGACGGCGCGATCCTGCGCATCTTCGACGCCGGCCACCAGTTTGAGACGCTCTCCATCCGCTGGCTGCGCGGCGCGGGCTTCGACCTTCGCACCGAGCGCGCCGCCGGCGGACAATTCGGGTTCGAGGCGGCGGGCGGCAAGCTGCGCGGCCACATCGATGGCGTGATCGTCGCCGGCCCCGATGTCGGCCTGCGCTGGCCCGTGCTCTGGGAACACAAGGCGCTGAACGCCAAATCCTGGAACGACCTGGTCAAGCGTGGCTTGCGCGCCTCCAAGCCGGTCTACTTCGCGCAGGTTCAGCTCTACATGGGCTATCTGGAGCTGGAGACCGCCCTCGTCACGGCGCTCAACAAGGACACCGAGGCGCTCCACCACGAGGTGGTCGCGTTCGATCCGTCCTGCGCGCAGGCGCTGTCCGACAAGGCCGTCGATATCCTGCGCGCCGCGGCAGCCCGCGAACTCCCCCCGCGGATCGCCGCAGCCCAGGACTTCTATCTCTGCCGCATGTGCGCCTATGCGAAGCGCTGCTGGGAGGGCGAGCGATGAGCTTCATCCCGTCTCCGCAGCAGGCGGCGGCAATCGCCGCGATCGAGGACTGGTTTCGGCGCCGCACGCGCGATCAGCAGGTGTTCCGCCTGTTCGGTTACGCAGGAACGGGCAAGACGACCATCACCCGGCATGCAATCGGCGAGCTCGGTCTCGAACCGATGGATCGCATGGGTGGTGCGGGCGGCGTGCTCTATGCCGCCTTCACCGGCAAGGCGGCCCTGGTGATGACCCGCAAGGGAACGCCAGCCTCCACGATCCACAGTCTGATCTACAAGGTGTCCGAGGCGACGCCGGAAGAAATCGAGCGCGTCACCCGCGAATTGGAGACGCTGCGCAAAGGCGTGCGCAATATGGGACCGGCCGAGCGCTCCTTCGCCGAGACCCAGATCCGCCGCCTCGAGCTCCGGCTTGCCGACATCCATCAGCCTCGTTTCATTCTGAACGAGCAGTCGCTGGTCCGCGACGCCGACCTGATCGTGCTCGACGAGGTCTCCATGGTCGGCGCCGAAATGGCGAGCGATCTGCTTGCTTTCGGCAAACCGATCCTGGTGCTCGGCGACCCCGGCCAGTTGCCGCCGATCAAGGGCGACGGCGCCTTCACCGACGCCGATCCCGACGTGATGCTGACCGATATCCATCGCCAGGCGGAGACCAGCGCGATCATCCGTCTCGCCACGCTCGCGCGGCAGAGCATGCCCATTCCCTACGGTGAGCACGACGACTTCGTCTGGAAGATGCGGCGCTCCGACATCGGCCCGCATCAGTTCCTCAAGGGCGGCCAGGTGATCTGCGGCCGCAACGCGACGCGGCTCTTTCTGAACACCGCGATGAAACAGGCGGCCGGCTTTCCTGACGCTTACCCGCGCGGGCTCGGCGAGAAGATCATCTGCCTCAAGAACCGGCACGATCTCGGTCTCGTCAACGGCATGTTCCTCGACCTATCGGACATCCGCGACGAAAGCCCGCTCGCCTTCAGCGCGTCGGTGCGCACCGAGGACGGGACAAGCGTTCCCGGCCGCCAGTGGTTCTACAAGGGGCATTTCGACGACCACGTCGCCTACGACGCCGAGCGCCTGCGCCGCGATTGGCGCGACATGCGGGGACTTGTCGAGAGCGTCTGGGGCTACGCCATCACCTGCCACAAGGCCCAAGGGTCGCAGTGGGAGAACGTGATCGTCTACGACGACGGTCTCGGGCGGACCGCCGAGGACCGCGCCCGCTGGCTCTACACCGCCATCACGCGTGCGGAGCAAGGGCTGGTGATCCTTGATTGACTTCAACGACATCGCACCCGCCAGAACGCCTGCGGTTCATTACGATCTCGACGCCATCGTGGCCGGCCTGCGTGACAGAACCGACGTCTGGGTGCCGCAGCACTTTCCAAACGGCCGTCGCAACGGTGACGAATGGCGTCTCGCCAACATCAATGGCGGGGCGCCGCGAAAGAACGGTTCCTGCGTGATCACGCTCAGAGGCGAGCACGCCGGCGGCTGGATCGACTTCGACGGCGGCCAGGGCGGCGGGCCGCTGAGCACGCTGGAACAGGCGACCGGCCTCAAGGGCCGCGACCTCTTCGCCTATGCCGCCGATCTGGTCGGATGGTCGGCCGCGGCGCCAGCGCGTCGCGAACCGTCGGCGGCTTCCGCGAGGCCGGAGAAAGACTCTGCCCGAGAAATCGAGATCATCCTCTCGCGGGCCCTCCCGATCGCCGGCACGCCGGGTGAGGCCTATCTGCGCGCACGAGGGCTCACGGTCCCGCCACCGTCCGACCTCCTGTTCCATCCGGATCTCGCGCATTGGGATACGAGGACCGGTTTCCCGGCCATCGTCGGCCTAGTTCGCGATCGCGCCGGCAACGTGGTGGCCCTGCACCGCATCTACCTGCGCCCGGATGGGGCGGCGAAGGCCGAGGTTGAAAAGCCGAAGAAGATGCTGGGCCGGGTCGGCGGCGGCGCCGTGCGGCTGGCGCCGATCGCCGACGATGCTGTCCTTGGTCTCAGCGAAGGCATCGAGACGGCGCTCGCCGTGATGACGGCCTGCCCGGGCATGGCGGTATGGGCGACGCTCTCGGCCACCAACCTCGAACAGGTCGTCCTGCCGCCGGAGGCCCGGCGTGTCATTCTGCTCGCCGACCACGATGCGTCGGGCGCTGGCCTTCGTGCGGCCGAGGCGGCGGCGCGGCGGCTCCGCGCCGAAGGCTGCAGCGTCGCTATCGCCCTGCCGCGGGCGGAAGGCGAGGACTTCAACGACGTCCTGTTGCACGACGGCGCGGATGCGGTCCGTCAGATCATCGACGCGGCCGAGCCGTGTGCAGTGGCGGATGGCACGGATGCGCAGGATGGCGCCCGAAACCGCCCGATCGGCTTCGTCGAGCCCCAAGGGCGCTTGCCGCAACTGCGCGCTGATGAGGGCGATCTCGCCCGCGCCCACGCACGCAGCTGGGGTTTACTCCTCGCCTCGAACAACACGCCCTGGCTTTTTCGCAGCGGCGGCATGCCGACATGGGCCGTGCATGACGATGACGGCCTGCCCATGGCCCGGCCGGTCACGGAAGAGCGCCTGCGACACATGCTGGCCAAGCTCGCCGATTGGCGGCGTCTGGCCCGCAATGGCGATCTTGTCCCCGCGCATCCGCCGACGCCGCTCATCAAATCGCTGTTGGCGACGCCCGATCCCGGCCTGCCCGTGCTGGCGGGGATCGTCACCACGCCGGTCTTCGGCCGCAATGGAGCGCTCCTGACGAAGCCCGGCTACCACCCCGATGCGCGGCTGCTCTACCAGCCTACACCAGGCTTTGCCGTGCCGCAGGTGCCGGAGCGCCCGTCGCCGGCGGAGATCGCGACCGCGCGCAGTCTCATCGTCGACGACATGCTGGGCGAGTTCCCCTTCACCGACCACGCGGAGCGGGCGCATGCCGTTGCCCTGATGCTGCTCGGCTTTCTTCGCGCCATGATCGACGCGCCGACGCCGCTGCATCTGATCGAGAAGCCGACACCCGGCACCGGCGCGACCCTGATGGTCGACGCAATCGCGACCGTGCTCACCGGCGTCAGCGCCTCCGTGATGACCGAGGGCCGCGACGACGAAGAGTGGCGCAAGCGGCTAACCGCCAAGCTGCGCCAGATTCCCTCGATCGTGCTCATCGACAATCTGCGTCACCCGCTCGACTCCTCGGCGCTCGCGGCAGCGCTCACCGCGCCCTTCTGGGAAGACCGCATTCTCGGGGCGTCCGAGATGACGCGATTGCCGATCCGCTGCGTCTGGATCGCGACCGGCAACAATCCCGAATTCTCCAACGAGATGGCGCGCCGCATCGTGCGCATCCGGCTCGACGCTCGTGTGGATCAACCCTGGCGGCGCGAGGGGTTCCGCCACCCCGATCTCATGAGCTGGGTTCGCGCCAACCGGCCGCGCATTGTCGCGGCCTGCCTCACACTGTGCCGGGCCTGGCTGGCCGCCGGCCGTCCACGGGGCGCGCGCATGATTGGGAGCTACGAGAGCTGGTCGCGCATCATGGGCGGCGTCCTCGAGGTCGCCGGGATCGAAGGATTTCTCGCCAACCTCGATGAAATGCTCGCTGCTGCCGATGGCGAGGGCGCGATCTGGCGCAGCTTCATCGGCGGCTGGTGGGACCGCTTCGGGACGGCGGAGGTCGGCACCGGCGATCTCTACGAGGTGGCGTTGGCCTGCGAGCCCCCGCTGCCGCTGGGCGCCGGGGGCGACCGGTCACAGCGCACACGGCTCGGCAAGGCGCTCGCCCGCATGCGCGACAGGGTGTTCGACATCGACGGCCGCAAGATTCGCGTGCGAACGCTGGGCGTCTCCCATCAAGCCCAGCGCTGGCAGTTGAAGATCGAAGGGGAACGTGGGGAACGTTTTCCGCAAGGTGTCGCGGCTTCGGGCGGGGAACGTTGCGCCGAAGAGGGGAACGTCGAAAACCAACGTTCCCCGGCACAACCCATTGAAACCAATGCCAAAGGGGAACGTGGGGAACATGGGGAACGTTTTTCAACACTAATGCATGTGCGCGGCTGCGCCCACGCGATGGAGGATGGGGAAAAACGTTCCCCACCTTCGTCACCTTCCCAAAGCACTTGTTCCTCAACGGCTTGCACCGGGGAACATGCGGGGGAACATCCCTCACCACGTTCCCCGAACGGCGCTGCGCCGGACTGGCTCAAGGAGGTGCTCTGATGGGCATGCTCCATCAACTCGGCCATCTCCAAGCGGCAGCGACCGGTCCGCCGCGACGGGTCTTCGATCCGAAACCCGACCCTTGCCCGCGCGTCTTGGAGGCAATCATGATTTCGACCATCGAAACCGGCCCCGCCGCAGCGGGGGCCATCGCATTCCGTCCGCATCCGGCTCATGCGCATCGCGCCATTCTCAGCCTCGATCTCGGCACCACGACCGGCTGGGCGCTGCGCAGCCATGACGGCCTGATCACGAGTGGCACGGTCTCGTTCCGGCCGAGCCGCTATGACGGTGGTGGCATGCGCTACCTGCGCTTCCGAAGCTGGCTGGACCAGATCGCCGAGGATGCCGGCGGTCTCGCGGCGATCTATTTCGAGGAGGTTCGCCGCCATGTCGGCACCGACGCGGCCCATCTCTATGGCGGCTTTCTGGCGACGCTGAGCGCCTGGTGCGAGAGCCACGCGATCGCCTATCAGGGCGTTCCCGTCGGCACGATCAAGCGGCACGTCGCCGCCAAGGGCAACGCCGACAAGGCCGCCGTCATGGCCGCCGTTCGCGCCCGCGGCTTCTCACCCGCGGACGATAATGAAGCCGACGCCATTGCCATCCTGCTCTGGGCCATCGAGACCGAGGGAGGTGTGCGATGAGCGGGGAGACGATGCTCAGGCATGCCGCGTCGGTCGTCGCCGAGCGCCGCAAGATATACGGCGAACCGGCCACCGCGATGGCCGTGGTCGCCAGACGCTGGTCGATCACGCTCGGCCGGCCCATCACGCCGGCGGAGGTCGTGCTCTGCCTCATCGATCTGAAGCTGGCGCGGCTCGGGCACGATCCCAAGCATCAGGATTCGATCCTCGACATCGCTGGCTATGCAGCGGTGCTGCAGGAGGTCGAACGATGAGATGGCTGCCGAAAGGATATGGCGGCGAACGCCGGTCGGCGGAAGAGGTCAAGCGGGAGGGTTGGCGCGAGCAGGGCCTCCTCGTCGTCAGCCCCACCGATCCGCGCCTCACCTGGCCCGAGCCGGAACTCGTTCTCCAGCTCGGCGAGAAGCTCTATGGCGGACGGCGCCAGCCGACGGAGCAACGGCATGGCTGAATGGACTCGCGAACAGGTCGAGGAGCGGCTGATCGAAGCAGCCGACGTCATGAAGCGCCTGCCCGAGGTTCGGGTGCAGGGCTATTTCTCTGTGTGGCCGAAGATCGTGCATGAGTTCGCTGATCTCGTCGGTCAGGAGCCGCCGCGCATGAAGCGTCCGCCGCCCTTGCCCGACGCCATCAGCCGCATGGAGGCGACGCTGCCCTGGCTCAGATGGCTGGAACCCGACGATGCGCGGCTTGTCTGGGCGCGCGCCGAGGGCACGCCGTGGAAGCCGATCTGCTGGCGCTTCGGGATTTCCCGCGCCACGGCGTGCCGTCGCTGGGAGTACGGCCTTAGCGTCATCACCTGGAAGCTCAACGGACAGCAAGTACCGGCGAAACGTTCGCGCGCCTTCCTCGTCGACCGCGTTCGCTCGTCAAGTTCATTTTGATGCGTGAGACAATTTTCGCTGAGACATTTCCCGACGAGACACAGATCGGCGATTTGGGTTAGTTCTCCGTATGCTCGGGCGAGCCGCGTGCGGGGATGACCACCGACCGGCGATGCACGGTTCCTCCTTGGCCGAAATCGTATGCTGGCGGCAATGGCGCGACGCTTGCCCAGTGACGGCGCCGAAATAGGCCATTTCGTTTCGCCCGCATCCTTGGCCTCGTGAATTCAAACACTTGGGCGTCTGCGGACCTCGGCGATGGCGAAGCCGCCGGTTGGGGGCGTTTCGTTTCGAGCGCATCGGCGAAGCGGAACCTGTTTTGCCGGCCCAGCACATCGGCTGGTTTCGCGACCGCCGGATCAGATCCTTCACCCATCGCACCGGACCGACCATGGACGTCGTCGAAACGCCGATCGACAAGCTTGTGCCCTATGCGCGCAACCCGCGGCGCAACGAGGAGGCTGTCGCCACGGTCGCCGCCTCGCTGGCCGAATTCGGCTGGCGTCAGCCGATCGTCGTCGACGAGGACATGGTGATCGTCGTCGGCCACACCCGCTACGAGGCGGCCAAGCGGCTCGGTATGACGAGCGTGCCGGTGCATGTCGCGCATGGCCTGACTCCGGCGCAGCTGCGCGCCTACCGGCTGATGGACAACCGCTCGCATCAAAATGCGAGCTGGGATGACGAGCTGCTGAAACTCGAACTGGCCGATCTGAAGCTCGACGAGTTCGACCTGGCGCTGACCGGTTTCGAAGACGATGAACTGGCCCGTCTCCTGGCCGAGGCGCCTGTCGAGGGGCTGGTGGACGAAGACGATGTTCCGGAGCCGCCCGCCACGCTCGTCACCCGCCGCGGCGATCTCTGGATCCTCGGGGACCACCGCCTGCTCTGCGGAGACTCGACCTCGGCCGAGGACGTCACCCGCCTGATGAACGGCGAGCGCGCCGCGCTGTTCGCGACCGATCCGCCCTATCTCGTCGACTATGACGGCACCAACCATCCGACGAAGAAGAACGCGTCCGCTCGCGCCAAGAAGATCGCAAACAAGGACTGGTCCGACGACTACATCGAGCAAAAGCACTGGGACGATTCATCCCAGGGGCCGCAGTTCTATGAGGCGTTCATGCAGGTCGCCATCGACTGCGCCATCAAGGAGGACGCGGCCTGGTATTGCTGGCATGCCTCGCGGCGCCAGGCGATGCTGGAAGCCTGCTGGTCCAAATTCGACGTTCTGCATCACCAGCAGATCATCTGGGCCAAGAGCCGTCCGGTGCTCACGCGCTCGATCATGTTGTGGGCGCACGAGCCCTGCCTGTTCGGCTGGCGCTCGGGCAACAAGCCGCGCGTCAACCGCGAAGGCTTCGAGAACTGGCCGACGACGGTGTGGTCCATCCCGTCGAGCGAGATCGAGACGCGCGAGCACCCGACCTCGAAACCGGTGCGCGTATTCACACTGCCGATGGAGCTGCACACGGTGCCGGGGGAAATCTGCTACGAGCCGTTCTCCGGCTCGGGCTCGCAACTCATCGCAGGCGAGCGCACAGGGCGACGCGTCTTTGGGCTCGAACTCTCCGAGACCTTCTGCGACGTCATCGTCAACCGCTGGCAGGTATTCACGGGGAAGTCGGCGAAACTGAACGACGAAGATCGCAGCTTCGAAGAGGTGAAAGCCGCGCGTCTTGGCGCTGGCGACGGCGCAAAGGACGCGGCATGAAGCAATCGCGCCGGATGTCTTTGATCGAGGCGTTGAGCAATGTCGCGATCGGCTACGGCGTGGCCGTGCTGACCCAGATCGCGGTCTTCCCGTTGTTCGGTCTGCAAGTGTCCCTGAGCGACAATCTGTTGATCGGCGCTCTGTTCACGCTGGTCTCGGTGGCACGTAGCTATGCCGTGCGGCGCATCTTCGAACGGATGCGCGCTTTGTCTGCATAAGCGAAACGCCGCCGCCCATCGCGGGCAGCGGCGCTTCAGTGATGATGACGTGTCAACTGGCGGTCGCTCCGAGCAGCTTCGCCCGGAAGTCGGCGCCCACCGGTCGGCTCTCGGCCACCGTGCGGCCGGCCCGGAGCGCGCCGGCACGGCCGACAAAATAGAAGCCGACCTGCTCGCCGGTTTCCCGGCGCGTTCGCGTGAGGACCGTGTAGCGGGTCGAGCGTGCATCAGCGATGATCGCTTCGCCTCGGTGCTGCAGGGCGGCGACGAGACGGTCGTGTATGGTGATCCTCGCCATAGCCTCAGCCCTCCCGGCTGAGGCGGTAGACCCGACCGCGTCCGTCGACCTTCTCGGAGGTCACGTCGAGCCCGAGCTTCTTCTTGAGCGCCCCGGCGATGGCGCCGCGCACGGTGTGCGGCTGCCACCCGAATGCGGCGGCGATCTCGGCGACGGTTGCTCCGTCGGCGCCCTGCAGCATGGCGATCAGCTGGGCCTGCTTGCTGCCTTCGCGGGCATTTGGCTTCGATGACGTCTTGACGGCAGCGTGACCGCTTTGCGTGGGCTCCGCAAAGTCACGCGAGGCCTCCGGCTCGATGCCGATGGCGGCGAGCCCGTGCTCGGTGATCGCGAGTGTGACGCCGTGGCCGTCGCCGGTCTCGCGCCAGACGTGTTCGCCGATGCGCGTGTCGGCATCGATCTCTTCGAGCAGGCCCTGCTTGAGGAGCGAAGCGATCACTTTCTGCGCTGCGCCGCCCTTGAGGTTCTTCGGGAGCGGTAGCGCCAGCATGTTCGCGCGCTGCGCGGCGGCGCTGAGGACGATCATCTGTGTGTCGGAGAGTTTGGTCATGGGGCAATCCTTCTTCAGGAGAGGCGCGCGACCATCGCGGACCTTCTACTGCCCCGAGCCCCGAGGGTGAGCCTATCGGGGCGAAGGCGGGAAGCGGCGCGTCTAATCGGCGTGCTCGCCCTCCTTGAAGGCTGCGTCGGTGATGCGCTTCAGGAGTTCGGTGTAGTGGCTGAGCGTTCCGACATGGCCCCAGTTGATCTCGTCGGGGCTGGTGTCGAAATGGTCGTCGCTCAGCACCTTGATGCGCTCCAGCATCGTGTCGATTTCCGCCTTCTTGGCGATGAATGCGTCGAGGGCGGTAGCGGTGTTTCTGGACTTGGTCATGGCGGTCTCCAGCGCTTGATGGTGACCCCATACAGGCTCTGATCGACGCCCTCATCAAGTCGATAAGTGCATCATTTCATTGCCTTTTATGCAGTGATGGCGGGGCTCCCGACATGACCTGATCTTGCCCGGGAGCGGCCCCCGTTCATGGCGACCAATACCCAACCGATCGCGGTCATCGCCCGGCTCCTGGACCTGACCGAAAGGCGGGTCCAGCAGCTGGCGCGCGACGGGATCATCCCGGCGTCAGCTCGCACCGGCCCCGAACGCGGGCGCTACGACCTCGTCGGCACGGTGCGCGGCTATGTGCGCTACCTGCGCGAGCTGGCGACGCGGTCGCAGACGGGCGCCGCGGATTTCGGTGTCGAGCGCGCCCGGCTGATCAAGGCCAAGGCCGATCTCGCCGAAATGGACGCAGCTGTCCGGCGCGGCGACCTCTTGCCGGCCGCTCAGGTCGAGGAGGCTTGGATCGCCGTGCTGGCCCGCCTGCGCGCGCGTCTGCTGGTCCTGCCCGACAGGCTGGCGCCGCTCGTCCACGAGGAGACGACCATTGCCGGCACGCGCGCGCAGATCCGCGACGCGATCACCGAAGCGCTCGCGGAACTCGCCAGCCTCCCGGCCATCGCCGTTGGTGCTGAAGGGGCCGGCGCGGCTGGCGCAGGCGACGCGCAAGGCGCTGACGATCCTGGCGCCGCCGCCGACCCTGACGATCAGTGAGTGGGCCGACGCCAGGCGCCGCCTGAGTTCCGAAGCCAGCGCCGAGCCCGGCCGCTGGCGCACCGAGCGGGCCATCTACCAGCGCGGCATCATGGACGCGATCTCCGATCCGGCGGTCGAAAGCGTCGTCGTGATGTCGTCGAGCCAGACCGGCAAGACGGAGGTGCTGCTCAACACCGTTGCATTCCACATCGACCAGGACCCGGCGCCGGTGATGGTGGTGATGCCGACGGAACGCGATGCGGAGACCTGGTCGAAGGACCGTTTCTCGCCGATGGCGCGCGATACGCCCTGTCTGCATGGGCGCATCTCGGATCCGAAGTCGCGGGACGGGTCGAACAAGATCCTGCACAAGAAGTTTCCCGGCGGGCATCTGACCATCGTCGGCGCCAATGCACCCTCGGGCCTGGCCAGCCGGCCGATCCGCATCCTCCTGTGCGACGAAGTCGACCGCTATCCGTTCAGCGCCGGCGCCGAGGGCGATCCGGTCAATCTGGCGAAGAAGCGCACCGTCACCTTCTGGAACCGCAAGATCGTGCTGGTCTCGACGCCGACCATCCGTGGCGCGAGCCGGATCGAGACCGCCTATGCCGAAAGCGACAGGCGCCGCTTCTTCGCGCCGTGCCCGGAATGCGGCGAGCATCAGACGCTGGTCTGGGAGCAGGTTCGCTGGGACCGCGACGCGGACGGCGCCCACCGGCCGGAGACCGCGCGATACCAATGCCGCCATTGCGGCGCGCATTGGAGCGACGCCGAACGCTGGGCCGCCGTGCGCCGGGGCGAATGGCGGGCTGAGGCCCCGTTCGACGGCATCGCCGGCTTTCACCTGAACGAGGTCTATTCCTCCTGGGTCCGCTTGGAAGCCATGGTGCGCACCTTTCTGTCGGCGAAGGATCACGGCGACGAGGCGATGAAGACCTTCGTCAATACATCGCTGGGCGAGACATGGGTCGAGACGGGCGAAGCGCCGGACTGGCAGCGGCTCTACGATCGCAGGGAGAGCTGGCCGGCCGGCACGGTGCCGATGGGCGGCCTGTTTCTCACCGCCGGCGCCGACGTCCAGAAGGATCGCATCGAGGTCGATGTCTGGGCATGGGGTCGCGGGCTGGAGAGCTGGCTCATCGACCACATCGTCATTGAGGGCGGCCCCGAACACGCCGCCGCATGGTCCGCGTTGGACGGTCTCTTGAGCCGCAACTGGCCGCACGCCTCTGGGGTGGCGATGGGCCTGTCGCGCCTCGCGATCGACACCGGCTTCGAGGCGCCGTCGGTCTACGGCTGGGCCCGGCGCGCCGGCTTCGCGCAGGTGGCGCCAGTCAAGGGTGTCGAGGGTTTCAATCGGGCGAGCCCGGTCTCCGGCCCGACCTATGTCGATGCGACCGCCGGCGGCAAGCGATTGCGGCGCGGCGCGCGGCTGTGGTCGGTCGCGGTCTCGACCTTCAAGGCCGAGACCTATCGCTACCTCCGGCTCGAACGGCCGACCGACGAGGAGCGTGCCGGAGGCGCCAGCTTTCCCGCAGGGACCATCCACCTGCCGGCTTGGGCCGACAGCGAGTGGTGCAAGCAGTTCGTCGCCGAACAGCTGGTGACGGTGAAGACCAGGCGCGGGTTTCAGCGGCTCGAATGGCAGAAGCTCCGCGAACGCAACGAGGCGCTGGATTGCCGGGTCTATGCCCGTGCCGCCGCCTGGATCGCCGGTGCCGACCGCTGGGGCGAGCAGAAATGGCGCGATCTCGAACGCCAGGTCGGCTCGCTCGATCCACGCGACACAGCGGCGCCAGAGACCACGGCCTCTGACCCCGGCACGCCAGAGATCGCCTCCGCGGGTCTGGTGCGACGAGCGCCTGCCCGGCGCGGCCGACGGGTGTTCACGCCCAGCTATCTGAGTTGAGACCGAGACCATGACGCTTGAGGACATGATCGCGCGCCGCGATGCGCTGCTCGCCGCCCGATGGCGCGGCGTGCGCACCGTCGAGGTCGAGGGGCGCCGCATCACCTATGCGAGCGATGCCGAAATGGCGGTCGCCCTCGGCGACCTCGAACGGCGGATCGCCGAGGAGCAAACCGGCGCGCGCCGTCGCATCGTTCGCACGACGGCAAGCAAGGGGCTCTGACTCGTGCTGGAATCGATCACACGGTGGCGCCGCCGCATCGGCGCTCTGGTGGGCGGCTTTGAAGCGGGACAGGGAAGCCGAAGGCTGCGGCACTTCCAGCCGAGCCGGGCGCATCTCAACACGCTGATTGCCGCCGCCGGCGCCGACATCACCGCGCGCGCCCGATGGCTGGTCCGCAACAACGGCTATGCGGCGAACGCCATCGAGAGTTGGGCCGGCAATGTGGTGGGCGACGGCATCAAACCGTCGTCCCTGATCGCCGATGCCGAACTCAAGGCGCGCGTGCAGCGCCTCTGGCTCGACTGGACCGACGACAGCGACGCCGAGGGGTTCACCGATTTCTATGGCCAGCAGCGGCGCGCCGCGCGCGAGGTATTCATCGCCGGTGAAGTGTTCTTCCGCTTCCGTCCGCGCCGGCCCGATGACGGGCTCATGGTGCCGCTGCAGCTGCAGATGATCCCCTCCGAGATGCTGCCGCTCAGCCGCAACGAGCATCCGACCCGAGGCTGCTGACCGATGCTCAAGAGGCAGCACCAGCGGACAACCAGGCGAACGTCGCCGCCGACTGAGGTTTCCATGACGCGATTGAATCCGCTGCTCACCCGGCTCGGCGGCCGGCCCTTGGCGATCGCCCCGCGAGCGCTCGACGGCCTGCTCGCCGCCGGCCCAATGCTCGATACACGCCAGGCCATGCTTCCGGCCCGCGATGCGCCGCAGGTGGCGAGCCATTCCGTTACCGGTCCCGGCATCGCCGTGGTGCCGATCCTCGGGCCATTGGTGACGCGTGGCGACTGGCTCACCGGTTTTCTGGGCGCCAGCGACTATGGCGAGATCGCTTTTGCGGTGGAGGCCGCGCTGGCCGATCCAGCTGCGCGGGCCGTGTTGCTGGAACTGGACTCGCCAGGCGGTGAGGTCGGCGGTCTCTTCGATCTGGTCGATCGCCTCGTGTCCTTGCGCGAAGCCGCGCAGAAGCCACTCTGGGCTGTCGCGAGCGAAAGCGCGCTGTCGGCTGCCTTTGCCATCGCCAGCGTGGCGGACCGCCTTTACGTCACCCGGACGGCGGAGGTCGGATCCATCGGCGTCGTGGCCATCCATGTCGACGAGAGCATCGCCGACGTCATGGCCGGCCTCAAATGGACGCTCGTTCACGCGGGCGATCGCAAGATCGAGGGCAATGCCCACGAGCCGCTTTCGGATACGGCGTTGTCGGCGATCCAGGCGGATGTCGACGCGCTCCATGCCGACCTCGTCACCCTGGTGGCGCGCAACCGGAACATGAGCCCCGGCGCTGTCCACGCGACGCAGGCCGCGATCTATCGGGGCCAGCGGGGCATCGACGCCGGCCTTGCCGACCAAGTCGGCACCGTCGGCCACGCACTTGCCGATCTCACCCGGATGCTCGACCCGCCACGCCTGATCAGGGGTGCTTCGCAGAGCGCCCGCAGTCGTCAACCTCCAAGGAGAAAGACCGCAATGACAGTAGAACCCGACCTCAACCCGACTGCCGAAGACGCGGCTGTCGAGGAGACGAACGCGTCCGATCCGGAAACTCTCGGAACGCCGCAACCAGCGGCGCCCGCCGCGCCGCCGGAGGCGACGGAGGCGCAGACGGATCAAACGGCCGAGCGGCTGCGCGCCGAATATGCGGAGATCGCCGCCATCGCCGCCCAAGGGGCCCGGCTGGGCGTCGCAATCGACGCCGCCGACGCCATGGCGAAGGGGATTGCGCCGCACGCGCTGCGAAGCTCCATCCTCGACGCCCTCGCAGCACGCGCCGAGGCGAGCTCTGTCGTCGCCGTGGCGCCGTCACCGGCCGGCTCGCCGGCCTCGAACGGCGGCGAAAGCCCCATCGTGCGTCGTGCGCGTGAGCGCGCCTCGGCCAACCGCAGCTGACGACAAGGAGGATCATCATGACTGTTCTCACCATGTCGCCGACCCTCGGCGACCTGCTCAAATACGAGCTCAATGCGAGCTACTGCCGCGAGGCTGTGACCCTCAAGGCTGGCACGAACTACGCGCTCGGATCCGTCCTCGGCCGGATCACCGCCTCGGGCAAGTACCGCCTGTCGCCGGACGCCGAGGTCGTCGGAGACGAGGGTGCGGAGGTCGCAACGGCCGTCCTGATCGAGGCGGTCGACGCGACGGCCGGCGATAGGACCGGCCTCATGGTTGCCCGAGGCCCGGCGATCGTCTCCAAGGCGGCGCTCGTCTTCGACGCCTCCGTCGATGACGCGGCCAAGACGACCGTCAAGCACACCGAGCTGAGCTCTGCCGGTATCGTGCCGCGCGACACCGCCTGATCCGCGCTCGTCAGATCCAATCCGTCACCGGCTCCGAGGCGTCCGCCTTCGGGGTCTTTTTCATGCCCGTCGCATCCCAAGGAGACCCGACATCATGGTCGCCATGATCAACCCGTTCGACGCGGGCGGCTACTCGCTCGCCGAGATGACCCAGGCCATCAACATCCTGCCCAACGTTTACACCCGGCTCGGCCAGATGGGCCTGTTCCGCTTCGAGGGCGTCACACAGCGCTCCGTCGTCATCGAGCAGGCGGAAGGCGTGCTAAACCTCCTGCCGACCGTGCCGCTCGGCGGTCCCGCCACCGTCGCCAACCGCGACACGCGCTCGATGCGTTCCTTCACGGTGCCGTGGATTCCCCACGACGACGTGATCACGCCCCAGGACATCCAGGGCGTGCGCGGTTTCGGCGTCGCCGACGCGGCCGACCCGCTCGCCACCGTCATGGAGCGCAAGCTCACTCGCATGCGGGTCAAGCACGCCCAGACCCGCGAGTACATGGAGGTCAATGCGTTGCGCGGCATCGTCAAGGACGGCGCCGGCACCACGCTCTACAACTACTTCACCGAGTTCGGGCTTTCCCAGCAGGCGGTCGATTTCGTGCTCGGCACCGCCGGTACCAACGTCCAGGCCAAGGTGCGTGAGGTGCTGCGCAAGGTCGAGACGGAACTCAAGGGCGAGACCATGACCGGCGTGTTGGCGCTCGTCAGCCCTGAGTTCTTCGACAAGCTGATCGGCCACGCCAAGGTCGAGGACGCCTACAAGTACTATGCCTCGACCGGCGCCCAACCGCTCCGCGAAGATACGCGCCGGCGCTTCCCCTTCGCCGGCATCATGTTCGAGGAGTACAACGCCACTGTCACCCTCTCCACCGGCGAAACCGAGACGCTGATCCCAGCGAGCGAGGGCATCGCGTTCCCGCTCGGCACCCTCGACACCTTCGTGACCTACGGCGCGCCGGCGAACCTGATCGAGACAGTCAACACCGTCGGCCTGCCGATCTATGCCCGGCAGATCGCACGTCACGACGGTAGCGCCATTGAGGTCAAGACCGAGGCCTCGACCCTACCGGTCAACAAGCGCCCGCGGCTCGCGGTGCGCATCCACACGAGCAACTGATGGGTATGAGCGCCTTCGCGAAGGCGATCGACGACCTGTTCGGCGATCCGAATATCGGCAGAGATGCGGTCTATACGCCCGATGGCGGATCGGCCGTGCCCGTGCGCATCATTGCCCGACGTGCGGACGAGATCACTGGCTTCGGTGAGGCGCGGCTATGGTCGGAAACCACCCGCGTCGATCTTCGCCTCGCCGAGGTCCCGAACCCGCGTGCTGGCGACCGGATCGAGATCGATGGTGACACCTTCATCATTCAGGGCGAGCCGGTGCGTGATCGCGAGCGGCTCGTCTGGACTTTGGATCTCCGCTCCGCATGAAACTCGGCATCAGGATTGTCGGCGATATCGCCCGGACAATGGAGGCGGAAACCCGCGCCGGCCAAAAGGCGGTCACCGCCGCCATGCGCAAAGCTGGCGCCGGTCTCAAGTCCGCCTGGCGCGCACAAATTACCGGTGCGGGTCTCGGGTCTCGGCTCGCCCGCACCATTCGCTCCGAGCAGTATCCGAAAGGTCGGCAGAGTCTCAACGCGGCAGCGCTGGTCTGGTCGAAAGCACCAGTGATTGTTGGTGCGCACGACACCGGCCCACTGATCCGCTCCAAGAACGGGTTTTGGCTGGCGATCCCGATGCCGGTAGCGGGCAAATCATCTCGTGGTGGCCGCGTCACGCCTGGCGCGTGGGAGCGTCGCACCGGCATGCGCCTGCGCTTCGTCTATCGCCGCACCGGTCCGAGCCTGCTGGTCGCCGACAATGTTCGCGTCAGCAAGGCGGGCCGTGTCCGCGAAAACATCACCCGGCACAAGGATGGTCGCGTCTCGAGTCGGCTGCAAGGTCGCGCCACCGCCGTGATCTTCTTGCTGGTGCCGCAGGTGAAGCTGCCGAAACGCCTCGATCTGGCGCGCGATGCGCGTGCGGTGGAGAATGCCCTGCCGGGGATGATCGTGGCGAATTGGACGGAAACGCGTTCCTGAGCGGCTCGATCCAGTCAGGCTATCAACTGCAGCATCCTTTATGGGCCTGGATCGGCGGACAGGGTACCGTGCCGTAGGAGCAGAAAACGCAGCAATCACCCGGTTTTGGTTTGAGGAGCGTGCCGCAGCCCTTGCACTCGTAAAACCACTGGCAGGCATCCGTCGGCATGGTCTCGTTTTGCGAATGCCCGCAATGCGGACAGGTAATCGTGCTATCAAGAATCGGCGCCCGGCATTCGGTGTGCAGGCGATTAGCCTCGGCCTCGATCCGCGCGCGGCGGGCCGGGTCGAGCCTGGCGAGCTTGTCCTGAAGGCTGCGTACCATGACCATCATCCTTTCCACGGTGCCACGCCAATATGGATCGGGGGGGCCTGGCACCACAAACCTGCATTTGGCCAGCGGTCGACATTCATGGGACATTGGCATATATTGCCAATATCCTTGATGGAGACACGCATGGCCACCCGCAACGTCGTTCTTACCGACACTCAATCTGCTCTGGTCGACCGGCTGGTGGCGTCGGGGCGCTATCAGAATGCCTCCGAAGCCCTGCGGGCGGGGTTGCGTCTTCTCGAAAGGGAGGAGGCGGAGTTCAGCGAATTGCAGGCAAGGTTGCGTGACGGGCTGGACCAGGCCCGGCGTGGTGATCTGGCCGAGGGGAGCGGTGAGGATGCGATCCGGCGTGCCTTCACTTCCGCGCGCTAATCGTCCTGATGCCGAAACCCTGGCGCCTGACGCGACAGGCGGAAACATCGCTCGTCGAAATCGCTCGCTGGACGCATGAGACCTTCGGTCCGCGACAGGCTGCCGCCTACGAGGAAGACCTGATCGCACGTTGCGTGATGATCGCGGCGGGCACGGCTATGTCGCAGGACTGCCGCCGCCTCATCAATCCGGACCTGCCCGAGGATCTGCGTTTCACGCGAGCGGGTCAGCATTTCGTCATTTTCGTCGAGGACGCCGATCAGGTGATCATCGTCGATTTCCTGCACGGCCGCTCGGATTTGCCGCGGCGGCTCGCGGCCCTTACGGAACCGAAGCCCGACAGGGATCACTGACGCCGGGCTGGTCCCGGCGAACCGGGACCATCATGCCCACCACCCGCGAAACCATCCTCGCCGCGCTACACGCGCAGCTTTCAATGTTGCCAGCCACCGTGCTGCGCGGCGAGGTGCTGCCCGAGCGTGTACCTGCGGCAGGGCTATTGATTTTGCGTGATGGCGATCCGGGTGAGCCGGAGACGACGCTGTCGCCACTCATCTACCATTATCAGCACCGGGCCGAGATCGAGGCCGTCGTGCAGGGCGCGGGCCGCGATGCGGCGTTTGATGCGCTGTGCGCCAGCATTGGTGCGGCGATTGCCGGCGACCGCACGCTCGGGGGACTGTGCGACTGGATCGAGGCGGAAGCGCCGCAGCCGGTCGATCTGCCCATCGAGGGCGCGGCCGCCCTGAAAGCCGCCATGATCCCGGTGGTGCTGCACTATTCGACGGCCGACCCGCTCGGTTGATCCCGACAATCCGAGGAGAAACACCATGGCACGAGCCCAAGGGGCGCGGGCGCGAATGGCGCTCGCGTTTGAGACGATTTATGGCACCCCGCCGGCGAGCGGTTTCAGCCGCATGCCATTCGCCAGCACGACGCTCGGAGTGGAACAGCCGCTGCTCAATTCCGAGCTCTTGGGCTATGGCCGCGATCCGCTGGCGCCGGTCAAGGATGCGGTGACCGCCGATGGCGACGTCGTGGTGCCGATCGATGCGCAAGCCTTCGGCTTCTGGCTGAAGGCGGCGTTTGGTGCGCCGACGACGACGGGGACGGCACCGGGGCCCTTCACCCACACTTTCCAATCCGGATCCTGGACCTTGCCGTCGATGGCAATCGAGACCGGAATGCCTGAGGTGCCGCGATATGCACTCTATTCCGGCGCAGTGCTCGATCAACTGACCTGGCAAATGCAGCGCTCTGGCTTGCTGACCGCAACGGCGCGGCTGGTGGCACAGGGCGAGACGATCAACACCACGTCACAGGCCGGCACGCCCGCGGAGCTGGATCTCATCCGCTTCGGGCACTTCAACGGCGCGATCAAGCGCAACGGCACCGCTTTGGGCAACGTGATCTCGACCGAGATCACCTATGCCAACAATCTCGACCGCATCGAGACTATCCGTGCCGACGGCATGATCGATGGCGCCGATCCGTCGATTGCGGCGCTCACCGGCCGTACCGAGGTCCGCTTTGCCGACTCGACATTGGTGACACAGGCGATCAACGGCGCTCCTTGCGAGCTGGAGTTTTCATACACACTCATCTCTGGCGAAAGCCTGACCTTCACGGCGCACGCGGTCTATCTGCCGCGGCCCCGCCTGGAAATTTCCGGGCCGCAGGGCGTGCAGGCATCGTTCGATTGGCAGGCGGCGCGCGACGCCACGCTCGGACGCATGTGCACCGCCGTGCTCATCAATGACGTGGAGGACTACTGACCATGATCCGTCTCGACCTTTCCACTGAGCCGAAATGGCTCGACCTTGGATCTGGCCTGCGCCTCCTTGTTCTGCCGGTGACCACCGCCACCATGGTCGCGGCCCGCAACGATCCGACAGTCGAATCTTTGCCCAAGGACGCCAGCCAGGAGCAGATGGCGGTGGTCATGGCCAAGGCGGTTGCGCGCCGCATAGTGACCGATTGGGAGGGCGTCGGCGATCAGAGCGGCATGCCGATGTCGGTCACACCGGAAGGTATCGATGCGCTCCTCGACATCTGGCCGGTGTTCGAGGCGTTCCAGACCCGCTGTCTCGCGCCGTATCTGATGCTGGATGCGGAAAAAAACGCCTCATCGCCCTTGCCGAATGGCACTTCGGCGGGGGCGAGGCCTACTGCGCAGCCTGCGAAAGCCTGTGCGAAGATTGCCCGGCGCGGCTGAACTCTCCGGAAACTCCGGAGGGTTGGCAGGTCTGGGATCTCGTCCAGCGCCTGACTGGACAATTGCGTGTGGTTGGCGGCATGGGCGCCACGGTCGTCATCGGCTGGGACATGAACGCTGCCTTAGCCATGGCGCGCGCACTCGGTGTCAGTCCGCTGATTGCCGCCGAATGTCTGTCCGAGATCGAGGCGGTGATGGTGCGCAAGCTCAACGAACAGATGGCGGCCGAGCGCGCCTGATCAGATACGACTGTTGCACGCCGGCCTGTCAGGACTTGCGGCATTACCCCCGGTTCAGGCGCCTGCTCTTCTTCCTGCCAATGCTGCCGTCAGACGCGGATTGCGACTGACCGGTATCAGCCCGGATCGCCTGGACGTCCGGTTCCGACAGTTCGATTTCGTGGACCGTGGCCATCCGCTCACCACGCACATGCGCCAGCGCCTCCTTCAGGCCCTGTTCGATGCTCTTGAAAGCTTCGCTCATGTCATCTTCCTCCAGGTTGCCAGACGCATATGTCAATGACGCACAGGCAAAGCCTTGTTGGGAATTTGGCGGTCAGAACCGATCCGACCGATCCCGGCAATCGGTCGCTTCAGCACCCTTTGCGATCCCGGCAAGTGAACTCTGTTCCGGCACCGGTATCAGCAGAATGCCAGTTCCCTTTGGCATGAGTGCGAAGACCTGACAGACCTTCCAGCCCCGCGCAGCGCGGAGGGCCTCGGGGATCTGGATCTCAAATTTGGCGGACAAGGTGACGATCTCGGACATGACTCAAGTTTCCGCGGATCGGCACCGTCACGCAAGGCGTGTCTCCGTCTGACAGGAAGATTGACCCATGGCCGAAAAACGCGTCTCCGTCCGGCTCGTTGCCGAGGGCGGCCGGCTGGTCAGGTCCGAGTTCGAGGGCATTGGCGAGGCTGGCGAGAAGAGCTTCAAGCGCATCGAAAAGCAGGCCGATATCACCGGCAAGGTGGTGAGCCGGGTCATGGGCGTGCTCGGCGCTGCGATCAGCGTCCAGCAACTCGTCACCTACACCAATACCTGGACCGACCTGCGCTCGCGGGTCGATCTCGCCACCGGATCGCAGGAACGCGGTGCCGCCGTCATGGAGCGGCTGGCGTCCATGGCACGGCGGACCTATTCGAGCATCACGCAAACAACGGAGTCATGGCTCGCCAATGCCACTGCGCTGCGCGAGCTCGGGCTTTCCACCAAGGAGAGCCTGGATTTCACCGAGGCGCTCAACAACGCCATGGTGGTGTCGGGCGCCAAGGCGGATCGCGCGACTTCGGTGCAGAACGCGCTGTCGAAGGCGATGGCGCTCGGCAAGCTGTCCGGTGAGAACCTCAACACCGTGATCGCCAGCGGCGGCCGGATCGCCGAGCTGTTGGCGGCGGAGCTCAAGGTCAACGTCAATCAGCTACGCACTCTCGGCGCGGAAGGTGACATCACCGGCGATGTGATCCGGCGTGCGTTGCTCGGCAATCTCGAGCGCCTGCGCAAGGAAGCCGACGCGATGCCGGCCACCATTGGCGATGCTTTTACGCTTTTGGGGAATGCGGCGCTGCAGCTGGTGGGCCGCTGGGACAAGATGGCGGGAACGTCCGCCGCCGTCGCAGCCGCAATCATCATGCTCGCCGACAATCTCGAGCACCTTGCCGCCATCGGCATCGCTTTCGCCGGCTTCATCGCCGGGCGCTGGGTCGCGGCCTTCGTTGCAGCGCGGATTGCCACCTTCAGCCTGTCGGGTGCGCTGGCGTTGCTGCGCGGCGCCATCATCCGCACCGGCATCGGCGCGCTGATCGTCGGCGCCGGCGAGCTCATCTACTGGTTCGGGCAGTTGGTGAAAGGCGCCGGCGGTTTTGGCGCCGCGCTCGAGCTGATGGGCAATCTGGCACGGGCCGTCTGGGACGGCATCAAGGCGACCGCCAGCTCGTTTGTCGATGATTTCCGGGCGATCACAGCCAGTGTCGAGCAGCTCTGGCTCAAGCTGATGGCGTACCTCACCAACAAGTGGGCCGACTTTCTCGGCAGCATCGGTCCGACCTTCAACAAGGTGGCCGAGACCCTCGGTGCTGAGACGCGGATCGACTGGTTCGGGGCAAAGTCCTATTCCTCGATGCTCGATCATGCCGCCAGCAATGCCGGCGTGACGGCCGATCGCTATCGTGAGCGTGCGACGGATACGCGGGCGCACGCCTTCGATGCCGTCGGCCCCGCGGCACAAGCGCTGGGCGATGCGGTGCGCAAGGTGGACAGCGCGGCCGCACTCGACGATGCCGCCAATGCGGCTGGCCGTGTCACCAATGCGCTCGATGCATCAGCGGACGCTGCGAAGAAGGCCGGCAAGGCGAACAAGAAGGCTGCTGAAGAAGCAGTCACAGGCTGGGCAGCGGTGGTCAAGAGCCTGGCCGATTATGCGGAGAAGGCCCGCGAGATCGGTGCCGATGTCGGCAAGGCGCTGGTCGACGCGTTCAAGAGCGCGGAGGATGCAGTCGGCGAGTTCGTCAAGACCGGCAAGCTGAAGTTCGGTGACCTGGTCACCTCGCTCATCGCCGATCTCGCCAAGCTCGCGGCACGGCGCTTCATCCTCGGCCCGATTGCGAATGCGCTGTCCGGCGTGCTGGGCAGTCTTGGCGGCAGTCTTTTTGGCGCCCCCGGCCCGGTTGCGGCAGCCGCGGGACTTTTTGGCTCACCGATCTACCACAGCGGTGGCATCGTCGGCGCACCCGGCCCCAGCCGCATGGTGCCGGCCATGACCTTCGCCGCGGCACCGCGCCTGCATGCCGGCGGCTGGGCGGGTCTGCGGCCCGACGAAGTACCAGCCATCCTGCAGCGCGGAGAGCGCGTGCTGTCGAAGCGCGAGGCATCAACCTCGGCACACGGCGTATCCGCTCCGGCCGTCAACGTCACCATCACGACCCGCGATGCGGAAAGCTTTCGGCAATCGCGCACGCAGGTGGCCGCCGATATCGCCCGCGCCGTGTCGCTCGGCCGGCGTGGGCTCTGAGGCTCCAACATGGCGTTCCACGAGGTCCGGTTTCCGGACGATATTTCGCGTGGTGCGCGCGGCGGACCGCAGCGTCGCACCCAGATCGTCGAGCTGGCTTCCGGCGACGAGGAGCGCAACGCCAGCTGGGCCAGCTCTCGCCGCCGTTATGATGTCGCCTACGGTATCCGTCGCGCCGACGATCTGGCCGCAGTGGTCGCCTTCTTCGAGGCGCGCAACGGCCGACTGCATGGCTTTCGCTTCAAGGATTGGGCCGATTACAAGTCCTGCCTGCCGTCGCAGATCCCCGCCGCCACTGATCAGGCGATCGGCACTGGTGACGCCAGCACCAAAACATTCCAGCTGGTGAAGCGCTACGCCTCCGGCGCGCAGGCATGGGTACGCATCATTACCAAGCCTGTTGCCGGCAGCGTAGCGATCGCGCTGAACGGCACGCCAACGTCCTCCGGCTGGTCGGTCGATGCGGCCACCGGTCTCGTCACCTTCGTATCCGCACCTGCTTCCGGCGTCGCTATCACCGCCGGCTTCGCGTTCGACGTGCCGGTTCGCTTCGACACCGACACGCTCGACGTCACGCTCGATCTCGAGCGGCTCGGCTCGATCACCTCCATTCCCCTCGTGGAGATCCGACGATGAATGATGAACCCGGCTTCATCACCGCGGTGCTGCGCGACCTTGCGGCATCGACGGCGGTGATCCTCGCCGTCTGGGGTGCGCTTGGTGGCGCCACCAACGCGCTGACCACCAAGATGCATTTGCGCGATGCGCTGCGCCACATCCTGCTCGGCGGCATCATCGCCGCCGGCATGGGCAGCCTGTCGATGGCGCTGGTCACGCGATGGCTCGGCCTGCCGTCGGAGGCGATCCCGGCGGGAGGCGCGGCAGGCTCCGCCGCCTATCTGGTCGGCGTCTTCGGACCTGCCTTCATCGAGATGACGTTGGCGCGCCTTCGCAACAAGGGAGGCGACCGCGATGCGTGAGCTCTTGCGCCTGGCCCGCCAGCTTCGCTGCGACAGCCCCGATCCGCGAGAGGCGTTCGCCCATCGCATGCGCATCGGGGTGGTGGTCGCTCTCTTCATCCTGATCGCTTACCTGCTGAGGTAACTCTATGCACGCCAACTTCCAGAACTGCCTGGCGGTGACGCTGGGCTACGAGGGCGGCTGGTCGGATCATCCCTCCGATCCCGGCGGCGCCACCATGAAGGGCATCACGCTCGCCTCCTATCGCCGCTTCAAACCGGGTGCGACCAAGACCGAGCTGCGCAACATCGCGAACGAGACTGTCGCGAAGATCTACCGCGCCGACTACTGGGACAAGGTCGGCGGTGATCGCCTTGCGGTCGGTGTCGACCTTGCCACCTTCGATGCCGGTGTGAACTCCGGTCCTGGGCGCGCCAGACAATGGCTGATGACCTCAATCGGCGGCCCGGACCACGACACGGTCAAACTCGTCTGCGCCAAACGTCTCGGCTTCATGCGCTCGCTCGCCATCTGGGACACCTTTGGCAACGGCTGGTCGAAACGTGTCGCTGGCATCGAGGCCAAGGGCGTCGCCTGGGCGCTGGCGCAATCGATGGGTCCGATTCAAGTCCGTGAGCAGTTGGCGAAGGAAGCGACAACCGCGACCGCCACCTCGAACAAGCAAACCGCAGGCGCCAGTGCGGCCGGCACCGCGACCACGGCCGGTGGCAGCGACGCGCTCTTCAACCCGGATCATGTCGACCAGATCGCCGGCTGGGTGCTCGGCGGACTGCTGAGCGCCGGCGTGCTGGTCGCCGTCATCCTCATCATTCGCGCCATCATCCACCGTCAACGCGCGTCAGCCTACGCCATCGAGGCAGGAAGGATCATGTCATGAGTGCCATTCTCGCCTCGATCCTGATCGACGTTGCGGCAAGGGTCGGCGCGCCGATCGTCAAGAGCCTGCTGGAAAAGCATGTCGGTGGCACCGCCGGCGAGATTGGCGGCATGGTCATCGACGCCATTGCCGGCAAGGCCGGCGTGCCACCAGACGATCTCCGCTCAGTCCCGAGCAAGGATCTGGAAGCGGCCGTGGCCGCTGCCGAGGTCGACGCGCCGCAGCTCGTCGCGGCATGGGTCGGACAGCAGCGCGAAGCCAACAGGCTGATGCTGGCCGAGATGAGCAAGGGGCGACCCTGGTGGACCTGGGGCTGGCGACCAGCGTGGATGTGGTTCCTCGGCTTTCTGTTCCTGTTCCGTCTGGTGCTGGTGCCGTTGGCCGACGCAGTCTTTGGCTCCCGCATCGCAGCGACCGTCGACCTTTCCACCATGATGACGCTGACCGCCTGGTTCATGGGCCTCTACATGGGTGGCCACACGGTTAAAGACGCGCTTGCCAAGTGGGCCGAGCGGTCATGATGGCCGGTGATCGACCATGAAATCCCTCTCGTCCGCTCTGCAGGCCCATCTCGACGAGGGCACGACGACGCTTTCCTGGTGCTGGCGCATCACTCGCGCAGATGGTGCCGTGTTCGGCTTCACCGATCATGACCGCACGGTTGCCTTTGACGGCACCGAATTCGAGCCGGAAAGCGGATTGACGGCGTCAGAAGTGCGTGCGGGCTCGGACCTTGCCGTCGATGCGCAGGAAGCGCAAGGCGTGCTGTCGTCCGACCGCATCACCGAGACCGATATCCTTGATGGCCGTTGGGACAATGCCGAGGTCGAGCTCTGGCGGGTCAACTGGGCCGACACCTCGCAACGTGTGCTCATACGCCGCGGCGCCATCGGTCAGATCCGGCGCGGCCGGCTCGCCTTTGTCGCCGAGATGCGGAGCCAGGCGCATGTGCTGGGTCAGACTGTCGGCCGCATGTTCCAAGCGACCTGCGACGCAGAGCTCGGCGACGCCCGTTGCCGTATCAACCTGGATGCGTCGGCCTTCAAAGGTACCGGTGCGGTCATCGATCTGCTGCGCGATCGTGCTTTCACGGCATCGGGGCTTGGTGGCTTTGCCGCAGGCTGGTTTGCCTTCGGCACGGTGACATGGACCAGCGGCGTCAATGCAGGGCGACGCGCAGAGGTGTTGTCGCATGATCTCGTCGACGGCATCGCGATCCTGACGCTGCTCGAGGCGCCGGTGCGGCCGATTGCCGAGGGCGATGCCTTCGTCATCCGTGCCGGCTGCGACAAGCGCATCGCGACCTGCCATGCGAAATTCGCCAACGTCGCGAACTTCCGCGGCTTCCCGCACATCCCCGGTCAGGACGCGGTGCTGCGCTATGCAACGCGCGACGGTGCCCACGATGGAGCGGTGCTGTGAAGCCGGCTACGCCGAAACGTGTGATCGCTGTCGCGCGCACCTGGCTCGGCACACCGTATCACGACCAGGCAAGCCTCAAGGGTGTCGGTTGCGACTGCCTCGGCCTCGCCCGTGGTGTCTGGCGCGAGGTGGTGGGTGACGAGCCCTTCATCATCCCGCCCTACAGTCGCGACTGGGGCGAGACCGGTCCGCGCGAGGTGCTGGCCGAGGGCGCCCGCGGCGCCATGATCGAGATTGCACCAGAACATGCCGGTGCTGGCGCGCTGGTACTGTTTCGCATGGCGCCGCGCGCCATCGCCAAACATGTTGGCATTCTGACCAGCGCCGACAGCTTCCTTCATGCCTATGAGCGGCTCGGCGTGATCGAGCAGCCGCTGACCTTGCCCTGGCGACGGCGTATCGCCTTCGCTTTTCTGTTTCCGCGGCCGGCCCTTGTCCTGCGCAAGAAGGCCCGGCGCAAGACAAGGTCCTGATCCATGGCCGCTCTCGTTCTCGGTGTTGCCGGTGCCGCCATTGGCGGCAGCATCGGCGGCACCATCCTCGGCGTCAGTGCCGCCACCATCGGCGGCTTTGTCGGCGCCGCCGCAGGCTCTATGGTCGACAGCTGGATCGTCTCCTCGCTCGCGCCTACCCAGCGTATCGAAGGTGCGCGCCTCGACAGCCTGCGCCTGACCTCGTCGACCGAAGGCGCCGTCATTCCCCGGCTCTATGGCCGCATGCGCATCGGCGGCAACATCATCTGGGCCACGGATTTTCGTGAGGAGAGCAGAACCACCACGCAAGGTGGCGGCAAGGGATTTTCGATGGGCGGTGGTGGCGCCAAGGTGCAGACCACCGAATATCTCTATTACGCGAGCTTTGCGGTCGCGCTCTGTGAAGGCCCGATCACCGGCATCGGCCGCATCTGGGCCGACGGCAAGCTTCTTGATCCTGCAGGCGTCGCCTGGCGCTGGTATCCCGGCGACGAAAGCCAGACCGCTGACCCCTTCATTGCCGCCAGGATGGGCGCCGCCGATACGCCTTCCTATCGCGGCACGGCTTACGTTGTGTTCGAGGAACTGCCGCTCGCCAATTACGGCAACCGTCTGCCGCAGCTCTCCTTCGAGGTGTTTCGGCCGCTCGCCGATCCCGACACCGCCGAAGGACTGATTCGCGCCGTCACCATGATCCCAGCCTCGGGCGAGTTCACTTACGCGACGCAAGGCATCCGCCATGGCAGCGCCTGGACGCAGATGCCGGCCAACCTCAACGCGCTCTCCGACACCGCCGACATGGTGGTGGCGCTCGATCATCTGCAGGCGACGATGCCTGCAATCGAAAGCGTCAGTCTTGTCGTCGCCTGGTTCGGCAACGATCTGCGCGCCGGCAATTGCCAGATCAGGCCGGGCGTGGAGTTGGCGTCGAAGCTGACCTTCCCGAAGACCTGGACTGTCAATGGTGTGCCGCGCGCCAACGCCCATCTCGTCAGCCGCGATGCCGAGAACCGCCCGGTCTATGGCGGCACACCGGCCGACTTTGCCGTCGTGCAGGCGATCCGCGAGATGAAGGCGCGTGGCCTGCGGGTTACCCTTTATCCCTTCATCCTGATGGATGTGCCGCCTCACAACAGCCTGCCGAACCCGTATTCCGACAACGCCAGCGAGGCCGGTCAGCCGGCATTCCCCTGGCGTGGCCGGATCACCTGTTCGCCGGCAGCCGGTTATGCGGGAAGCGTCGACAAGACCGCTGCCGCCGCTTCGCAAGTGGCAGCCTTCTTCGGCACGGCGACTCCGGCCCAGTTTGTCGCGTTCGGAGAGACAGTGCTCTGGACCGGCCCCACCGGCGAATGGGGCCTGCGCCGCATGGTGCTGCACTACGCCCAGCTCGCCAAATTGGCCGGCGGCGTCGATACCTTCATCATCGGCTCGGAGATGCGTGGGCTCACCACGATCCGCTCCGGCGCATCCACCTATCCGGTCGTCGCGGCATTGAAGAGCCTTGCCGCAGATGTCCGGTCGATCCTCGGTGTCGGCACCAAGGTCGGCTATGCGGCCGACTGGAGCGAGTATTTCGGGCATCAGCCGGCGGACGGCAGCGGCGATGTTGTCTTCCACCTCGATCCGCTGTGGGCCGATAGCAACGTCGACTTCATCGGCATCGACAACTACATGCCGCTCTCCGATTGGCGCGATGGCTTCGATCATCTTGACGCACAAGCCGGCTGGCCCGCGATCTACGACCGCGCCTATCTGCAGACGAACATCGCAGGCGGCGAAGGTTTTGACTGGTTCTACGCCTCCGATGCCGACCGGGTGAACCAGACCCGCACGCCGATCACCGATGGCGCCGCTGGCAAACCGTGGGTGTTTCGCACCAAGGATCTGCGCTCATGGTGGTCGAATGCGCATTACGACCGTCCGGGCGGGGTGGAGAGTCCGACGCCGACAGCGTGGGTGCCGCAATCCAAACCGATCCGCTTCACCGAGCTCGGTTGCCCGGCCATCGACCGCGGCACCAACCAGCCCAATGTCTTCGTCGATCCGAAGTCGGCGGAAAGCGAGGTGCCGTATTTCTCGCGCGGCTGGCGCGACGATGCCATCCAGCGCGCCTATCTGGAAGCAACGTATCTGTGGTGGAGCGATCCGGCCAACAATCCGATCTCGGCCATCTCAGGTGGCCGCATGGTTCATGTGCCCGAATGCGCCGCCTGGACCTGGGATGCGCGACCCTATCCGTTCTTTCCCGAGCTGACCGACGTCTGGACCGATGGAGAGAACTGGCGGCTCGGCCACTGGCTGACCGGTCGTCTCGGCGCGGTCTCGCTCGCCGCCCTCGTGCGACATCTGTGTCGGTGCGCCGGCATGCGAGATGAGCGTATCGATGTCTCAGGGCTGTGGGGCGCCGTCGAGGGCTATGTCATCGGCGCGCTGGAGAGCCCGCGGTCGTCGATCGCGAACCTTGCCCGTCACTTCGGCTTCGATGCCGTCGAGAGCGAAGGCAGGATTCGCTTTGTCATGCGCGGCCGGGCTCCCACGACCACTATCACCGTCGACACCATGGTCGCGGTCGATCAGAACGAGGTTCTGGAGCTGATTCGCAGCCAGGAGACCGAACTGCCCCAGGCGCTCAAATGGCAGGTAGCGCGCGCCGACGAGGATTACGATGCGGCGATCGTCGAAGCCCGCCGCATCACCGTTGAAGCATCCCGCATTTCCTCCGAGACCTTTCCGTTTGCGGTGCCGCCCGAAGAAGCCGAACGCCGTTGCCGCCGTGCGCTGATGGAAGCCTGGACCGGGCGTGAGAGCGCCGTCTTCCGGCTGCCGCCATCGCGGTTGGCGCTCGATCCGGCCGACGTGATCCGGCTCGACCATGATGGCCGCGAGATCGATTTCCGTCTGGTGTCGGTCGCCGATGCCGAATCCCGTTCCATTGAGGCGATCCGCCAGGATCGGCAGGATTACGACCTGCCGCCTGGTGCGGCACGGCCGTCGACGCTCTCCAAAACCATCGTCTTCGGCGCGCCGGAGGTGGTGTTCCTCGACCTGCCGCAACTGACGGAAGCGCATATCCCGCATCATCCGCTGATCGCCGCGCAGGCACAACCATGGCCGGGGCAACTGGCGGTGTTCCGCAGCCCCGGCAATGACGGCTACGAGCTGGTCACTGCCGTCAGCACCCGTGCCCGCATCGGCGCACTGACGAATGATCTGTGGTCCGGACCGGTCTCGCGCTTCGACCATGGCAACGTCATGATCGTCGATCTCGTCTCCGGCACGCTCGAAAGCGTCACCGATATTGCGCTCCTCGGCGGCGCCAATGCGCTTGCAGTGGAAAGCGCACCAGGTATCTGGGAGGTCTTGCAAGCAGGATCGGCCGAACTGATCGCGCCGGGCCGCTACCGGCTGACGCGGCTGTTGCGCGGTCAGCGCGGCACCGAAGGCGCGATGGCCGATCCGGTGCCGGCGGGTGCGCGCGTGGTGGTGCTCGACAGCATGCTCGCCGACCTGCCGGTCACTGAGGCCAATCTCGGCATGGCGATGAACTGGCGCATCGGCCCGGCCTCAAAACCTGTCAGCGACGAGACCTATGTGGCACAGACCTTCACGCCCGAGGGTGTTGGGCTCCTGCCCTTCGCGCCGGTCCATGTCGAACAACCATGGCGCAAGGCGCGCGTGCCTGGTGATCTCACCATTCGCTGGGTGCGTCGGGATCGATCGCTCGCCGCAGACAGTTGGAATGCCGTTGAAATCCCGATGAGCGAGGCCAGCGAATCCTGGCAGGTCGAGATTCTCGACGGCGCAACCGCCAAGCGGTCCTTGACCACTGCCACCACCAGCGTGGTCTACAGCGCAGCCGACCAGAGCGCCGACTGGGGCGCACCACTCGGACTGGGTTCCTCCCTTGACGTCCGCATTGCCCAGATCGGGCAGACGTTTGGCGCTGGTGCTGCGCTCACTACTACCCTCTGGTTCTGATCATCGGAGACACCCATGTCCGACACAACAGTGCATCTGGCGCTGCCCTTCATTATGGCCGCGCAGGCTCAGAAGCACGTTACTCATAATGAGGCGCTGCGCGTCCTCGATGGCGTCGTGCAATTGTCGGTCAAGGATCGCGACCTGGCGGCGCCACCCGGCAGTCCCTATGACGGCGATCGCTACATCGTCGGCTCGGGCGCAACCGGTGCATGGGCCGGCTGGGACCTCAATGTCGCGCTCTGGACCGATGGCGCCTGGCTGCGTCTGCCGCCACGCGCCGGCTGGCTTGCATGGATCGAGGACGAAAGCCTGCTGCTGGCCTTCAACGGCTCCAGCTGGATTGATACGACGCCCGACGCACTTCAGAACCTTGCCCTGCTGGGCGTGGGCACCACAGCGGACGCGTCGAACCCGTTCTCGGCGAAACTCAACGCGGCGCTCTGGACCGCGAAATCGATCGCCGAGGGCGGCACCGGCGATCTATTCTACACCATGAACAAGGAGGCCGCCGGCCGCGATCTCGGCCTCACGCTGCAGACTGGCTACGTCACCAAGGCCCTGGTCGGCCTGTTCGGTTCGGACAGGTTCCGCCTGGCGGTCTCGGCCGACGGCAGCACCTTCTTCGATGGCTTGCCGATTTCTCTCCGGACCCGTGGACTTTGGAGCAGACGATACGGAGCTTGCAACGCATTGAAATGTAGCGCCTTTCATCAAGCCTGGCTCTCGGTACCATTTCGTTCAAACAAACGACGAGGAATAATGGCGGCCGTGAACGCACCAATTGAATTCTCCGGGGAGTTTCGGAGCGCCGCTCGGTAAAGTGCAGGGTCTACAGTATCGGGGGGTGGCGAGGACGGGAGGGTCTAGGCCATTGCCTTTTCGAGCCTGTGCTTGCGCCTTGACCAGTCGGGAAGGACGCGACCTAATAGTTCAAAAAACTCCGGCCCGTGGTGCGGCACGGCGATGTGGCAAAGCTCGTGCGTGATGACGTAGTCAATTGCGTCCAGAGGCGCTTCGATCAGCCGCCGGTTGAGCAGCAAGCGAGAAGCCGGCGACATCGAACCCCAACGCTGCCGAAGTTGGCGGACGATCACACCCTTGGGGCGAAAGTCGTCAGGCGCCGGGAAGCGCAGAAGGTTGATTTCCAAGCGTTCGGCAAATTTCGCATGTGCTCGCTGTCGATACCAAGTCTCGACAAGCTCACGAGTGACCTCGGATCTCTCCGGCCTATGAGTTTGGACGACGATGAAGCCACGAGTGAGCTTCACTGTCGCCTGGACGTGGGGCACCACCTTTAGCCGATACTGGCGTCCGAGGTAGAGATGAGTCTCGCCTGCCACATACTGGCGATCCGGGGTGCGCGGAAGGAACTGGATGAAGTATCGCTGCTGACGCCCGATCCAGGCAGCGCGCTTGCGCACCTTCTCTTCGATCGCCGCCAACGGAGCGTCCTTCGGCGCAGCGACAACGACGGAAGCATCGGGCTCGACAGCGATTTCCAGCGTCGTCCGTTCGCGGCGCACGATGGAGAAATCGATCCTGTGTTCACCGTACTGGATGCTGTGCCGTGCGGTCTTCATCCCGGAAACCGCGCCCGCGCAAGGTCCATGATCTTGAGCTCAAGGTCGTCCATCACCTCAACCGGCAGCTCGATGCCACGTTCATCGCGGAGGACGTCGAAGAAATAGTCGTCGATGGCGTTGCGCATCTTGTTCTGAGCTATGTCGTTGGACCAGACGTCGACGATGTGATGGGACTTGATAATGTCGATGATTGTGAGCGCGATGGTCGCGACCTCATCAGTCTCGATCGGTTTGCCATCATCGGTCGCGAGCGCACCTTCAAGTACCCCAAAAAACGCTTGCGCATCGTCGTTGCCCTTGATCGCATCCGGCACATCGCGACCCCGGTCCTTGCGTGCAACCTTGCTGGCCAGATCGACAACGTTTTTGAGGTAGTCCCGTTCGGAAATCCGTTTGGCTCGATAGTCGCGGATGGTCTCCTCCAGCAACTCAGAGAATTTCCGGTAGAAGGTCGGGTCCTCGTCCATCTTTTCGGTGATGGTCCGCCGCGTCGCGCTGGCGATCCGGTCCGCCCTCGACGCCTCCGAGACGCTCGTCTCCTCCACCACGGCTTTCAGCGCGTCCGGGTCGTTGATGTTGACCATCTCGATGATCGTCTCGGCGGGCATGGCAACCACATGGTCATCGAGCAGCTTTTGGATCTTCGGCTCGAACTCCTTGACGTCGACGGTCTCTTGGTAGCGCAGCTGAACCGAGCGCCGCAGTTCGGAAAACTGCTTCCAGTCCCGCTTCATGGCGTCGATCTTCGACTCGTCGAAGACGTCGAAGAGCTTGTCCGACGACAGCGAGATATGGAGGCAGCGGCTGAACGCCTTCAGTCGCTCATAAAATTCCTGCCGGATCGCCTCATCGGCCAGGAACTGTTCAAACTGCTCCATGTCCTTCTTGTTCTTGACCGGCTTGAACAGGTCCCAGAGCTGATCGTGCAGCTGAGGCAGCTTCCGAATTTCCTCGCGCACGTCATGGACAGTCCCAGCGAGATCGGCGGCGTCAAAGCCCTCGAAGGCGCTGTAGGTCGTCAGGGCTGTGTCGAGTTCTCCGAGCAGCCCCTCATAGTCGATGATGAAGCCGAACTGCTTCTCGGTCGCACCGTCTTCATAGAGCCGGTTCACGCGGGCGATGGCCTGCAGGAGGTTATGTTCGCGCAGCGACTTGCAGACATAGAGCACCGTGTTGCGCGGGGCATCGAACCCGGTCAGCAGCTTCGACACGACGATGAGGATCTCCGGATCGCCCGAGCCCTTGAAGGCATCGATGATCTGCCGGGTGTATTCGTCCTCGGTCTTGTACCGGGCCATCATCCGCGCCCAGAACCCGCGCACGAGGTCCTTCGATTCCTTGTCGACCTCCTCGTTGCCCTCGTTATCATCGGGCGGCGAGATGACGATTTCGCTTGTGACGTGCCCGATTTCGTCGAGCACCTCCTTGAAGCGGACGGCTGCCGCCTTGGACGGCGCCACAAGCTGCGCCTTGAATCCCGTGCCTTGCCAGTGCTGGCGGAAGTGCTCCGAGATGTCGAAAGCCTTCGCTCGGATCGCCTGGCCTGTCTTCGACAGCGCATCCATGCGGGAGAACTTGCGCTTAAGGTCAGCCTTCTGGCTGGGGGTCAAGCCCTCGCTGATCTTGTCGAACCACTTGTCGATCACGCCGCCATTGACCTGCTGCTCGACGAGCCGTCCCTCATAGAGGAGCGGTACGACGGCTCCGTCAGCAACGGCCTCGTCGATCGCGTACTTGTGGATTAGGCCGCCAAAGGTCGAGAGGGTGTTCTTCTCCTTCTTCAGGAGCGGCGTTCCGGTGAAGCCGAGATAGCAAGCCTTCGGCAGCAGACGGCGCATCCGCGTAGCGAACTGGCTGTGACCGCCATAGCGGCCGGTCTGCGAGCGATGGCTTTCGTCGACCAGGACGAAAACGTTGGCATCCTGATCGACGTCCTCGGCAGCTTTGGCCGCCGTATCGAACTTGTTGATGATGGTCGTCACGAGTGGTGTCCGGTTTCGGATCAACTCGATGAGATGGGCGCCGCTGGTTGCCCTTACGGGTTCCAGTTCGCAGGACTTGAAGGTGTCCTTGATCTGCTTGTCGAGATCATCGCGATCAGTGACGATCAGAATGCGCGGATTGGGGATGGCCTTGTCGAGCGCGAGAGAGCGCCCCAGCATCACCATGGTCAGCGACTTGCCCGACCCTTGGGTATGCCAGATCACGCCACCCTTGCGGCGGCCGTCGAGATTGAACTGGCGGACGCGTTCGACAGCCTTGCGGATCCCAAAGAACTGCTGGTGCCGCGCGACCTTGCGTGCGCCCCCATCGAACACGGTGAAGCGACGGATCAGGTCCAGAAGGCGTTCCGGCCGGCACATCGCATAGATTGCGCGGTCCTGAGCCGTGATCGCGCGCGCACCCTCAGCTGCCAGAGCTTTGAAATGAGCGCGGGCAAAAGCGAAGTCGCCCGAGAAGACCGCGTCCGCCTCCGCCGCCGTAAGCGGTCGATTGGCCATCGGGTCGATGATTTCGTCGCGGTCTTCCTCGTCCCGCCACGTCTGCCAGAACTGCCGCGGCGTGCCCACGGTGGCGTAGCGCGCTTCGACACGGTTCATCACCATGAGAAGCTGCGCGAAGTGGAACAACTGCGGGATGTTGTCCTCGTTCTGATAGCCGATCAGCTGGCTACCGGCCTTCTTCAGGCTCTCGGTCGGCCGCTTGTTCTCGATCACGAGGAACGGAATGCCATTCACATAGGCGACAATATCGCAGCGCTTGGTCTGGGTGCTGGCCGTCCGCTCTACGGAGACTTCCGCCGTCACATGAAAGACGTTGTTCGATGGGGTTTCCCAATCGATGTAGCGGAAGGAGTAGGACTTGGAGTCCCCTTGGATCGTCTTGGTAATGGTCGTGCCAAGGACGAGGGTGTCGTAGATGTCCTGATTGGTGCCGCGCAGTCCCTTTTGCCGGTCAGGCGTGGGCTTTAGCCGCCGGATGGCTTCGTGCGCATCCTCGAGGTCGAAGGGATACTCCCGGCCACGGTGGGTGAAGCTGTTAATCCGGAGAAGCTGGTCAGCAAGGATGTCATCGAGCACCACGTTGCGCAGACGACCAGCGCGGAGGCGCACAGCCTCCGCCTGGGAAAGCGGCGTGAACCCCAGCGCCACAAGGAGCTGCAGGGCGGGGATCTGGGACTGGTGCTTCTCGGCGGCATCGAAAGTCATTGCGGGCCCTCCGAAAGCAGCCCGGACAGCGCCGCGCGTGCCGCGACGGCATTGATGTTCGCCTTAATGACGCGGTCGAGTTCACTGCCGTCCGTGTAGATCGCGGGCACGGCGCAGTGGACCCGGCCATCCGTGATGTAATTGTCGGCCTTGCCGCGCGCGCCCTTGGTGTGTGGCTTGAACACCGCGACCGAAAGGCCACCCTGTTCCTTCACGAGTCGAAAGCACGGGATGTCGGTCGAGCCATCGCCGATGAACACGATGTTCTCGAAGGGCACGGGCCTGTCACGCTTTTCCACGAACTGATTGACCTTGCTGTTGTCGCTCAGGTCGAAGGAGCCCTTGTTGATGCGGAAAAGGTACTGTGTCTTGGTCGTGTAGTTGACGGCAAGCGCCGGCCACGCGGCCACGCCGTTCTCATCGAACATGAACTTCGACGCGTAGACCTGGGCGAACTTGGAGGCGATGGAAGTCCCAGCGAAGATTTCTGCGTTCCCCGACGAGACGAGATAATGCGTGACGCGGACGCCCTGCGCCCTGCCATAGCCAGTGATGCGATCGAACCAGTCCTCGACCCCCTCGAACAGCTGGATCGCCTTGCCCCGCGCCTTGAAATCGTCGCGCCTGACCGGAACGCCGGCGGCGGCGGCCTTGCGCAGCATCAGGTTCATGTAGACGAGCACTTCGTCTGCCTGATGCTCCTTGGTCAGGCGCTTCACCTCGGCCCAGAATACCGCCGGTTTCATGCCGATGTCGGGCAGGAACTGGTGCTCCTGCATGTTGCCGTCCGCCAACGTGCCATCGAAGTCGTAGGCGATTGCCATCTCGATGTGTTTCTTAGCCATTGGCATCGCCTTTCAGTTCTTGGCTTTTTGCAGGGTCGTCTGCAGTGCGCAGGAAGACGCTCAACTGCTTAAGCTTTTCGAGCAGCTCATCGAACGTCACGATCTCCACGTCCTTGGAATTGCGCCGAAACAGCTCGAATGACTTCTTCCGGTCGTCGCCGTCGGGCGTCCTGCCGATGACAAGGCAGCAGTGCACAGCATAGGACTCGATGTCATAGAGCCGGGTATTGTCCTTGATCTGAGCAATTTGCTTCTGAAATTGGTACTTTTGATCCAGCGCCTGATTGATCGATCCTGATAGATCGACCGATGGCGTGAAAACGCCATCGCGAAATGGCGTTTTGTTGAGGATTGCGGTCTGCGGTGTTTTGATCTCGAAGATCGCCGTGTTGTTGGTCAGGCTGTTCTTGACCAGAAAGTCGGTTATCTTCTCCCCATCGCCCGACAGCTTCCGCCCACCAACTGAGGCTTGGCCGCGCACTTTGATGACGGGATAGCCGAAGGCCATGTTCAGGATGAAAGTGTTTTCATTGAAGAAGTCCTGCCAACGACCCTCGGCCAGCCTCTCACCGAGCATTTCCCCGTATCGCTTGATCAGCGCTTCGAGCGTCACAAGTTCGATATCCCCGCGCAGCTTGGCGAGCTTCTCTGGCTGTTCTTCGGCGATGCTTGCGGCATGGCTGCTCAGGGCACCGATAACAGCGTTCTGGTCCTCCTCGGACAGTTCCTCCTTGCCCTGCGCCACGGTGGTGAAGAGCTTTCGGTAGGGGTGCCGGCCTGTCTTAGGTTCCAGCTTTGGGACACCAAGCCGTTCTGCGATGATGTTGTGAGCCGTTGTTTCCTTCACCGCACGGGCAGCAGTCTGGGCGAGGCTGTCGATGCTGTTCATGGCGCGCCGCGCCTGCTCGAAGTCTTTCTCTGCGATGTAGAAAAGTTGATCGCAGTCCGTGTCCGGACCCGTGGCGTGTTCGCGGCTGATAACGATCTCGGTGCAATCCGAAAGCTCTTCCACAGCATCGATGATGAATCGATACGGCTTTGCTAGGCCGAGCCCGTAGGCATAGTCCTTCGTGAAGGCTGAGGGCAGTTCTTCCAGAACTTCAAGCACACCTTCGGGCTTGGTTGGCACGGCCCCGTCGAATCCTGGAAAGATGATGTCGGTGCGATCGAGCGTAATCCGCTGAACCTGGCCATATTTCGGCTTCAGGAAATCGGACTTGTCGCCGAACGTGCTGATCGGGTGGATCGTCAGGAACTTGTGCTGGCCATTGATGTCCAGCAGCTTGGCCCTGTATTGCTTCGCCTTCTTCGGGTCGAGATTGGCCGCAAGCAGACTGTGTTCCGGCGGCACGAAGTAGACCTCGACGAAGTTCGGATGAACCTCCTCGACCTCAAGGGTGCCGTCGCGCGCAGGATCATGCTGGCGGAAGCCGAATGCCATCAGTCAGCCTCCACCTTCACGCGCCATTCGCCCGTCAGCAGCTTCTGCGTCAGGCCGCGCTTCTGGCGGGCGAGCAGGTCGATCTCCGCTTCGATGGCGGTGAGTTCAGCCTGCGATGCATCCACCACCTCGGCGATGGCGGATTGCTCGGCTGGATCCATCGGTAGGTGGAGCTTGCCTTCGAGGAAACGGCGATTGGTGATTGCGATGGTGTTCTTGGCGCCCTTTTGCACCAGCGGGTGCAGGTAGTTGCGCACGGCGACGGGAGACTCGAACAGAGCGTCGAGGATGACGCCGAGCGCGCGTGCCGCCGGCGTGAACACACCGTAGAGCGGCGAGACGATCACCTCTTGCGAGATCTTGCTCTGCTTGATGATGCCGAGCGGGAAGTCTCCGGTCGGGCTCTTGGTGTAGACGATGTCGCCGGGGAGGACGCGGTTGTAGTGATCGGTTTCAGCGGCGGCGAAGGACCGGCCGAGATGTTCGATCTGATTGATTAGGCCCTTGTGGACCGAGACAGAGAAGACTTCCTCCGCGCCGGTGCCTTGCAGCCCGTGCTCGGTCAGCACCTCGCCCAGGGCGACCTCGCGCCATTTCCCCGTTTGGCCGGGTAGGCGCGTGCGCCCAGTGAACAGATGAGTGCGCATCCAGATGCGACGTTGAAGGTTCGCTGCCCGCAGCGCCTCTAGCTTCTCGATGGCCTCGTCCCATGTCCGCAGGATTTCGGCGATCTTGCGCTGTTCGGGGAGTGGGGGGAGCGAAAAGCAGAACTCGGACAGCGTGTCTTGACTGAGGTTGTTGATACTCGAGCCCCCACCCATTCGATGCAGATGCTCTTTGAACAATGGCGACCGCACGAGCTTCGACGCAAAGCTGTGGTCGATCTCGTCAGATTTGACGCGCCCCCTGATCGTGAACCCTGAGAACGAAACCGGCTCGGTTATCCCGCTGACCAATACGCAGCGACCGATCAGGGCCTTGTTGCCGTTGGAGCGTACGAAAAGTAGGTCATCGTTTTCGAGAAGATCATCCGGGTTGATCTTGCCATTGAGTGTGATCGATGACGTCTCCGAGAAATCATTGAGCACTTCTTTGTCTTTGAAGTCGCCGACCCCAATGACCTTGACCCGTTCGCCCTGCGATGCCTGCGTGAAGTTCATCCCATTCCGGAACTCAAGAAGGTCAGCGAGCGATCTGCGTTTCCAACCTTCAAGCATCGTCGCCCCCTTTCTTCCGGCCTTTCTTCGTCGCTTTCTCCATCTCCTCCAACTGGGCGATATCGGCTTCATCCGCCGCCAGCGCCTCGGCGGCGCGGCGGTTGGCGTCGAACATCTCGAACCGCTCGACGGCGAGCTTCTGGGCCACGTCCATCCGCAACCGTCCGGCATGGGTCAGCACGTCGCGTTCGTTGAAGGACAGGAAGGCGTCGAGCTTGTCGGCCCACTCGGCCATGGTGACCGGGCGGCGGCGACGGGCCTGGTCCTCGGCATAGTCGAGGTACATCACCACGATGCGGTTGAGTTCCTCGACCTCCTCAGCCTTGAGGTAGTTCTTGGCGGTGCCGACATCGCCCTTGCGCACGACCGAGCCCTTCCAGCTGGTCAGGCCCATGTTGGGTACGTCGGGGTCACTGCGGCTTTCGATCAGTTCGGCGGCCGTCTTGCCCGTAACCGCCCAGAGCATCTTGTTCTGCACCTTCTTGAAGAAGGCCTGTGCCTGCTCGGACGTCTTGTCGTAGTCGATAGCGGTCGTGTAGAGGTCGCGCACCTTCTGATAGAAGCGCTTCTCCGAGGCGCGGATGTCCCGGATGCGGGCAAGCCACTCGTCGAAATAGTCCCATTGCTCGGCCTGCTTCAGCCGGGCATCATCCATGGCGAAGCCTTTGACCAGGTATTCGCGCAGGACGGTGGTAGCCCAGCGGCGGAACTGGGCGCCGCGCGCCGAGCGGACCCGGTAGCCGACCGAGAGGATGACGTCGAGGTTGTAGGCGTCGACCTCGCGCTCGACCTGCCTCGTGCCCTCGGTTTGAACTATCCGGAATTTCCGGATAGTTGGCCCCGGGTCGCATTCCCCCTCGGCGAAGACGTTGCGGATGTGCTCGTTTACCGTGCGCACATCCTTGTCGAACAGCTCCGCGATCTCCCGCTGGCTCAGCCACACGGTCCCGTCCACGGCCCGCAGGCCGATGGTCGCGGCTCCGTCCTCGGTGCTGTAAAGGATCAGTTCGCCCTCAGACATCGACGCCCAGCTCCCTCAGGTAGCCAGCCATGCGCCCGCGCACCTCGGCCAGTTCGGCCTCGATGGTGTTGATCTGCTTCTGCAGGGCGGCGACGTCAATTTCCTCCTCCGGCTCAAAGGTGTCGACGTAGCGGGGAATGTTGAGGTTGAAGTCGTTCTCGGCGATTTCTTCCGGGCTGGCGCGGTGCGAGTATTTCTCGATCTCCGCCCGCGTGGCGTAGGTTTCCAGCACCTTGCCGATATGCTCTTCGTCCATCACGTTCTGGGTCTTGCCCGGCGTGAATTCCTTGCTGGCGTCGATGAACAGGACATCGCGCCGGTCTTCGTTCGCGCCGCCCTGTTCACGGGAGCGGTCGAACACCAGAATGGCCACCGGAATGCCCGTTGTGGTGAACAGGTTGGCGGGCAGCCCCACCACCGCATCGAGCAGGTTCTCCTCGATCAGCGCCTGGCGGATCCGCCCCTCGGCCCCACCGCGGAACAGCACGCCATGAGGAACGATGACGGCTACTCGGCCGCTCTGGCGCTTGGCGATCTCGATCATGTGGGTGATGAAGCCGTAGTCACCCTTCGACTTCGGCGGAATGCCGCGCCAGAAGCGCTTGAACTGGTCGGTGTCCGCATTCTCTGCGCCCCACTTGTCAAGGCTGAACGGAGGGTTGGCCACCACCACATCGAACTTCATCAGATGGTCGCCCTCGACCAGCGCGGGGCTGTTGAGCGTGTCGCACCACTCGATGCGCGCGGCGTCCTTGGCATGGAGAAACATGTTCATCCGCGCCAGCGCCCATGTCGCGCCGTTCACTTCCTGGCCATAGAGGGCGAAGTTCTCGGACCCAACCTCCTCGGCCGCGCGGATGAGCAGCGATCCGGACCCGCAGGCCGGGTCGCAGATCGTATCGCCCGGCTTGGGAGCGGCCAGCTTCGCGAGCAGGCGGGAGACGGCGGAGGGCGTGTAGAACTCGCCGGCCTTCTTGCCCGCGTCCGAGGCAAAGCGCGAGATCAGATAGATATAGCATTCGCCGATGATGTCCTCGGTCACCCGCGAAGGGCGCAGGTCGAGCGCGGGCTTAGCGAAATCCTCCAGCACGTTCTTGAGGCGGCGATTGCGGTCCTTGACGCGCCCCAGATTTGCCTCGGAGTTGAAATCGATGTTCCGGAACACGCCTTCGAGCTTGGCGCGGTTGGCATCCTCGATCCGCTCCAGCGCGATATTGATGCGCTCGCCGATATTGGGTTCGTTCCGCGCTTCATAGAGATCGTAGAAGCTGGCGCCTTCGGGGAGGACGAAGCGCTCACGTTCCAGCCTGCGGCGGATCCGGGTTTCATCCCCGCCATACTGCTTGCGATAGGCTTCGAGGTGGTCGTTCCAGTGGTCAGAGATGTACTTCAGGAACAACATCACGAGGATGTAGTCCTTGTACTGTCCGGCATCGACGACGCCCCGGAAGGTGTCGCAAGCGGCCCAGGCCGTCTGGTTGACCTGTTGCTGGGTAAGTTGATCGTTCATTGGGGCGTCTTTCCTTTCCTCGTTCTGGTGCGCATCCTGCTCGCTCGCTCGACGAGGATCAGGCTCATCATTTTTCTTCGTGCCTCGGCGGCGAGTTGGGACAGCTCCCGCTCCCTTTCGGCCAGCGCATCGACTGCGACTATTCTTCTCTGTGTCTCGATGTCCGGGACGTCGAGTTCGAGGTCGTCGAGACTGGATCGGGGAATCATCCGAATGTTCGTGCCGCGTGCCGCGACGTCGAAGTGGCGCTGCGCCGGGGGCTGGTTGATCGCCCACGCCAGATATTGGGGCGTCACCACATCAAGATTCGGACGCAGCACCATCAGAGGGAGCACTGCGAGGGCAGGCTCCTGCAGACGCTCGTCCAGGGCGGAAGCTGTGTTGCGCTCACCCCGCGATCGAAACACAACGTCACCGGCGCGCACGAAATAACGGTCCGCCAAATCTTCCAGTTGGACGCGCGTGAGGCGGTCCGGATCGACGAGGCCTTCGGGGGAAATGTCCCGCAACTGGATTGCGAGCACGCCCCCGGCGGCCGTCGGCTCCAGTCTGCCGCGAGCGGTGTAGCCGGTGTGGATGGCGCAGGCATCGGCGAGGCGCATCGAAAATCCTCTGTAACTCTTTCTACAGAAGATATTCGCTCGCCGGCCCGCCGTCAATGCAGCGATACGCTGTAGGAAAGTCTACTGCAAAAAAGGATCGAGAGCTAGATTTCGGGCGAGATTCGCCGTGGCACCTTGAGGTGCAAGAACGCAAAACGACGCTCTTGAGCTTCCCACTCCACTGGGAACGGCGCGAGCAGGTCGTCCAACTGAAGCCCCGCCGGCTGCCGCCCGTCGAGAATCGCATCGACGATGTCGGGCGCGAGCAGCGTCAGACGCAGGATGCGGGCGATATAGGACGGGTTGATCTTCTCGGCCCCGGCGAGGTCCTGGACAGTCGGATAGTCGCCGGTGTCAAGCAGCTTCTTCCATCGATGGGCACGAGCGAGCGCCTTCACCATCGTGTTGTCGATGCGTGCCCGCGGCGGCGCCCAGGCATCGGCGCCGTTTGGAGCGATGACGAGCTTTCGCCCACCACGCTTCTTGAAGGTCATCGGCACGGTGACGGTAAGCGTGTCCGTGTCGTGAAGGATCGTGCCTTTCGCCATCAGGCTGCCTCCTGCCGTCCGGTGATCGATTGAAGCTCGGCGAGCAGTGCAGTGAGACCTCCGGTGCGGAGCCGGATTGCAATGCCGTCGAGTTTTACATCGACCCGCTCGATCAAAAGCTGGACGAGACGCGCCTGCTCGGCAGGGAACAACTCGTCCCATACGGGATCGAGCCGCTCGAAGGCCTCGCGCACCTCCGATTCTGTGATGCGGTCGTCATGTACCGTTGCTGTCATCCATGTCCGGACGATCAGTTCCGGCGCGCGCAGAATTCCACGAAGCTGCTCGACCACCGTCGCCTCGATCTCGGCGGCAGGAACACGCCGGACCGGGCAGGTTTCCGGTCCGCGCTTCAACACCGACTGGGTGACATAGTAACGGTAGAGCCGGTCCCCCTTTCGGGTGTGGCTCGGCGACATGGCGTTGCCGTTCGGGGAGAAGATCAGGCCGCGCAGAAGCGCCGGCCCGGACAGACGGGTCCTATTGGCGCGCGTGCGCGGGCTTTCGCCCATAATGCCGTGAGCGCGGTTCCAGAGAGCGATGTCGATGATGGCCTCGTGCTCGCCGGGATAGGCGACACCCTTGTGAACCGCATCGCCGATATAGACCCGATTGTTCAGCAGCTTGTAGAGCGCGCCCTTGTCGAGCGGGTGGCCACGCCGGCTCCGGATATCGGCTTCCTTGAGTTCCCGCATCAGCAGCTTGATTGATCCGAGCTTCACGAAGCCCTCGAAGATGCGGCGAACTGTGACCGCCTCCGCCTCGTCGATCACGAGCTTGCGGTTCTCGACCCGATAGCCGAGGGGCACATAGCCGCCCATCCACATGCCCTTCTTGCGCGACGCCGCGACTTTGTCGCGGATGCGCTCGCCGATCACTTCCCGCTCGAACTGGGCGAAGGAGAGCAGGATGTTGAGTGTCAGCCGCCCCATCGACGTTGTCGTGTTGAACGACTGCGTGACGCTGACGAAGGTGACGCTGTGACGCTCGAACACCTCGACGAGCTTGGCGAAATCCATCAATGAGCGGGACAGACGGTCGATCTTGTAGACGACCACGACGTCGACCTTGCCGAATTCGATGTCGGCGATGAGGCGCTTCAGCGCCGGGCGCTCCAGCGTTCCACCCGAGATCCCGCCGTCATCATAGTGATCGGGCACCAGAACCCAGCCCTCCGGCTTCTGGCTCATGATGTAGGCGGCGCATGCCTCGCGCTGGGCGTCGAGGCTGTTGAACTCCATGTCGAGCCCTTCCTCCGACGATTTGCGCGTGTAGATCGCGCACCGGATTTTCGGCGTGACCTTTGTCGCGGGATGTTTGATGGCGGGCGTTGTACGGGTCATGCGCCGCTCCTCGGGCTTTTCAGTCCGAAGAAGACCCAGCCGTTCCATTTGACGCCGGTGATGGCGCGCGCGATCGCCGAGAGTGATTTGTAGGGCCTGCCCTGATACTCGTACCCCTCGAGGGTGACCGTCACGACGTGTTCGACGCCGTTGAATTCGCGCAGCAGCCGCGTCCCTGCGATTGGCTTCCGATCGGTGCGAATGCGGCGGGTCTTCGGGTTGATATCCTCGACGCCGCGGGCGAGCGCGTCGAGCCGCTTCACGGTTTCTGGCTTCAGCCCACCATAGGCGAGTTCCTGGACGCGATAGGCCAACCGGCTTTCAAGGAAGCGCCGATTGTAGGGCGGCGCTTCCGTTCCATAGAGATCGCGCCACATCGCTTTCAGGGCGGGCGTCGGCATGGTTTTGATAGCGGCGACTCGCGCCAGCACGGGATCATTCATTGTCGGTCTCCGTCGACTTCGTCTTCGGCATGACCGCGTTGGCTGGCGGACAAGTCCAGCCAACTCTCTCCGGGCTCGCGAGATAAAGGTGTGGGGCGTCCCTCGCATCGCCGCCGAAGCCGGACCACGCCGCGCGCGAGGATCTCACCGGCCTCCTGAAGCCGCTCGGCATCGCTCATCAGGTCGGGGCGCAGGGCGTTGGGGCCAGCCCCCAGGGGACCAAGATCGAAAGCGTTTCGCATGAAGGAAACGCTAGGCAAGCATCCAAATAAAACAAGCAAAATCAGATTGTTATCAAGTTTCTGCGTGCCCGATCAAAAACATTCGAAAGGCCGGAGAGGCGTAGTCTCGGCTTCAATCCGTTTGGAAACCACCACGCGAGCGAATCGCTCACCCAATGCGGAGACGAATCACACCTGTCCGCTCTGGACAAACTGGTCGTAGGTGTCCGGAATATGCTCTTCGGCGAGCGAAACGCCAAAAGGGGCCCGATCAAACATCAGCAGTGTGACGGACAGTCCCAGGCGCTCGGAAAAAATCGTGAGTTCCCGCACCGGCTCTGAACCCCGGCGAAATGTCCAGATGCCCGCGGGCAACTGCACTGCTCGATCCTGGTCTTTCAATGCCGACGGTCCCATTCCCGCGACGGAGGCCTCCGGAATCGGCATGCCCGACGGAATGAAGATCCCGGTCTTGAGCGCGGTGTCGCTCGCGCGCCCCCAACGGGCGTAGCCGTCGTAGGCCACCACCATGGCGGCGCGCGTGTCGGTGAATTCGATCCACTTCCGGACCGCGGCCAAGAGAGAAACGCCATATCTGCGCGTGATGTGTGCGAGAAGCTCGCGCGACATTTCATTCCGGCCGACCTGCACACGATAGTCGTCGATCGGCATCAGAAGATATGAGGCGAATGTGTCGGCTTCTTCCTCGCGCTCCCGTTCGGCCTGCTTCCACTCGTTCGACTGCAGTGGCAAGCACTCGAAGCCGCATTCCTTCGTCAGCAAGCCGTCCCGATAATCCGCCGCCGACAGTTCGGGCCGGTGGAGCATATAATGCCCGAACTCATGCGCGATCGTGAAACGCTCGCGCCCGCGATATTGCGGATTGGTCGAATAGACGATGTGCCAGGCTGGGCGCTTCTTGTGCGGCCGAAGCATGCCCTCGAACCCTGGCAGTTCATCGCCGACAATCTTGTCGATAGGATCGCCGTAGTTGCGCGAAATTTCTCTTGCGAGGCTGGCGACGTCGACGGGAAAGCGGTCGGCTCCGAGGCTGATCTCCAGCAGCTTGGAAAGCCGGATGGCTTCTTTCCTTGGTGACTTCGCAGCCCCTTCGACCATCAATCGTCATCCAAGATATCGAGCATCTTGCGCAGCCGTTCCTTCACGGGTGCATCGAGCTTCTTATACTTGCGGTAGAAGGCGATGTCTGTAGCGTCCTCCGCTTCGTTGGCGCCGTCGCCTTCCAGCAGATACTCAACCGTGGTTTCCAGCGCCGCAGCTATTTGTGCGAGCTTCTCCGCCGAAGGGCGCGCAACCTCTTTGTTCTCTATCTCCCACATGTAGCTTTTGCTGGACCCGACCTTTTCGGCCAGCGCCTCGAGTGTAAGGCCACGTTTGCGCCGTTGCTCTCGAACTCGTTCACCCAAGGGGGTTGGCATTGAACATTCTCCTGCCTGTGCGTGGTTCGTTTTCGCGATACCCCTAGTCCTTGACACGCCATACTCGCAACACCTATCTTGCGCAGAAGTTCGTGATAACGAACTTAACTTCTCGCAATTGCGAAACACAGGAGACCAACATGGCCAAGGGTAAGGGGTCTGGGACCCATCACGTTGTTCCGAACTCGGGTGGAGGCTGGGACGTCCGCCGCGGCGGTGCTGATCGCGCCAGCGGGCACTTCGACGCCAAGCAGGAGGCGGTCGACCGCGGCCGCGAGATCAGCCGCAACGCCGGCACGGAATTCAAGATCCACAACCGCGACGGCCGCATCGGCCAGTCCGATTCGCACGGGAACGACCCGCGCAACATCAAGGGTTAAGGAGATAGGGCATGGCCTCAGTGACGAGCTTCATTCGCAACACGCCTGCTTCGTCGCTGCAGGCCTATTTTTCTCAGGTCGGGATCCTGGGTTCCGTGTCGATCGACTGGTCCGCGGCAGAACCTGAAGTGGTTCGCGGCGCGCTCAAGGCGGTCGACGAAATGGATGAGCAGGCCCGCGCCCGCGTCATCAACGATGCCGAGCGCGTCGGCGCGCTCGCGGACGATGCCGGCCAGACCGCGCTCTACAGCGTGATTGATGATCGAGCGCTCCTCGACGTTCTCGCGAATGGCCATGCTCGTTCACTCTGGCTGTTTCTGAATCACCCGGTGCTGTTCCGTCACGCCGAGGAAGTCCGGTTCACGGACGAGAAGCGGCGTGGTCGGAGCTGGGATGGCTTCATCATCGAGGCTGGCGGGACAGTTCGTCGCGATCCGATTTCCATCGAGGCTTTCAAGGCGTCGCTCCGCACGCGCTTTGCGTCTGCGAACGTCCATGTCGATATTTTTGAGCGCGTGCGCCCCACATTTGAGGGAGAAGACTGCGACCTTGTGCAGATCACCGTCTACCGGGAAGGCCTGCCGGATGACCAGCTTGCCTTCGATGACGGCGGCATACTTATCCGGCGCGCCTATCGTCCGGTGTTCGAGGCGGCAATGACCTATGAGCCGGCGTCTGGAGTCATCGAGGTCGTCGCGAGTGACCGGGAGAGCCGCGCCGAAATGGCGCTGTTCCTGGCGCGCGATCTCCTCGGCGTCGATTTCCAGAACGAGAAGGTCCCGGTTCGTCGCTACGATCTCGACGTGCTGCTGTCGCCATTCGATTTTCCGACCGACCTTGATGATGGCATCGAACGGGTAGACGTCCGCCTGTTGCGGCTGATGCCGCTCGACGCTGTTGGCGAGCGCGTCACGCTGGAGTGCATGGCCAAAGCGGGCCGCACGATCTGGAGCATGGCGGAGGAGAGGCTCGGGCCGGGCAATCCGATCGACGGCGGGTGGGTTGCCACACAGGCCAAGCTGACCATCAAGTTCCATCCGAAGGGCGACGCGAGACGCGGCCGGACTCTCCCTCTGACGATCACCATGCCGCACGGCTGCAATCTCAAGGACCAGACCGAGGAAGAGCAACTGATCGGCGAAAAATATCTCCGCCGCTGGGGGATCCTCGCCGATGATGCGATCGCCTCGAAGCTCTGATCAGGAAGCGCTGGCCCTCGTCTGCGCGATTGCTCAGACCCGTGATGCGCGCATCACCGCTGCTGCCCTGACGAATCATTATCCGGCAGTCGGAGCGCAGCTTCAGGCGCTCGGTGTGCTGACCCGGGTGGGAGACGAGGCGGCGGTGACGTCCATGGCTGACCATGACGATTCGCCGATTTCGCTCGTGCGATCACCTGACGGTCGTTCGTTCGGCTATTTCAGCCCGCAGGCAGGCTGGGTGACGGCGGCACCCGGCGAACAGACTGTCTTTGCTCTGGACTTCGAAGCTCTCCTGCCAAAGCTGCTAGAAGGGCTCGATTGTGCTCTCGCCTCACGCCCTGTGTCTCTGGTGCCCGGATTGATCTGGGAAGTCGGCGCCGCGCGTCTGCCGGGGCGCGCAGCTCGCGTGCCCGTTTGGGTCGGACGTCGGCTGTCGGAGCCGACGGCCTGGGCTTCTTTTCTTGAACAGACCAGGCAGCGACCGGCTCCGGGCGTGCGACTCGTATTGTCGCTGACGCCCGAAGCGAAGTTGCCCAAAGATTATGTGAGTGGGCACGAGATCATCGCCGTGCAATCGGTCATCGACGCAAGCCAAGAGCTCCGCATCGATCCGCAGATCCTGGCTGCGCGCCTGTCGCACCGGCGAGATGACGGCCAACCGGTGTCCATGGCTGCGGACGGCGGTTCGATCACCGTCAGGGGCAAGACCTACGCGTTCACCGGCACGAAACAGCGCGCGATCATTCGATACCTCTTCGAGGCATGGCAGCGAGGCGAGCCCGAATGTCTGACCGCTGCCGTCCTGGAGGCCGCGGACTCCGGCGACCAGGTTCGAACGCTCGGAAAGGCGTTCAAGGGACGCACCGATTGGCGCGAATTCATCAAGGAAGAGCGCGGACGGTGCCGGATCGATCTTTGATACCCACCTGATCCACGTCCAAACCGCCTTCGGGCGGTTTTTTCATTTCAGCCCGCGGAGCTGCGATTCCTCCGCTGGCTCCCTCCTTTCTCCTCCCCGGCTCCTCCCCACGCCCGCGCCATCCTCTCCGCAGGTTTTCGATTGAAACCGAAGGAGACGCAGATGTCGGTCAGGCATTTGAACCAGATCGAGCTCGCCGCTCGCTGGAACATCAGCCACCGCACCCTCGAACGGTGGCGGTGGTCGGGGGAAGGACCCCGCTACATCAAGATCGGCGGCCGGGTCGTTTATCGGCTCGAAGACGTCGAGGAATACGAGAAGGAACAGATCCGCGCGAGCACGGCCAACAAGCCGGCCGCGAAAATGGCGGCGGGGGCGCGCTGGCCATGATTTCCAGCACCATCACGCTCGACGCGATCCGCACCATGCCGGTCGGCGAGATCGCCGTTCTGCCGGCCAATGTCCTCGCCATCCTGCAGCAGGATGCCGACGCCGCGCTGAAAAACGCGAAAACGCTCAAGGACTGGCTCGACGGCGCCATTGCCCTGAAGTTCGGCGAGCGTGCTCGCCAGGCGCGCGCCACGCTGGGCAAGGACACCGGCACTGTCCGCTTCAGCGACGGCGCGGTCATCATCGTGGCCGACCTGCCGAAGAAGGTCGAGTGGGACCAGGGCCGGCTCGCCGCCCTCGTCGAGACGATCCGCGCCTCCGGCGAAGATCCCACCCAATACATCGAGATCAGGCTCGAAGTTTCCGAGCGCGCCTACGGCGCCTGGCCGGACGCGATCCGTCGCGCCTTCGAGCCGGCTCGAACGCTCAAGACCGGCAAACCGACCTTCCGACTTCTCCGCGACTGAAAGGACCAATCAATGTTTTCGTTCGGCAAGACCAAGCCCGAAGAATCTCTGTCCGCGCTCGAAACGCTGCGCGATGCGCATTGCGGACTCGCCACGCTTCCCGATGCCATCCGTGTCCCGGCGGTGCCGGGCCAGGATGCGATCGACGCCAAGCCGATCACCGAGGTGACCCTCGACGACATCGCTTTCGCCCTGCGTGGGCTGGAGGCTGCGTCCAACGCGCTCATCGATCAGATGTACGCGCTGCGCAAGCTCAGCCAGATCGCGCGGGATGCCGGCGGTCTCGGGGCAGATCGCGCCGTCGATGTCGCGACCCGTGCGACGAAGGAGCGCTGATCATGGCGCTCCCCATCATCACCGCGGATCAGCGGCTCGCCGAGGCGCGTGGCGTCAAGGGCTGCATTTTCGGCAAGTCCGGCATCGGCAAGACCTCGCTGCTCTGGAGCCTCGATCCGCAGACGACGCTCTTCATCGACCTCGAGGCGGGCGATCTCGCCATCGAAGGCTGGACTGGCGATGCGCTCCGGCCGCGCACCTGGGCTGAATGCCGCGATCTCGCCGTGTTCATCGGCGGGCCGAATCCGGCATTGCGCGCGGACCAAGCCTATGGCGAGGCGCATTTCGCTGCTGTGGCTGAACGCTTCGGCCCGCCGAGCGCCCTCGATCGCTACGAGACGATCTTCGTCGACTCGATCACAGTCGCCGGCCGGCTCTGCTTCCAGTGGTGTCGCGGCCAGCCCGAGGCCATTTCGGAGAAGACCGGCAAGCCCGACGTGCGCGGCGCCTACGGCCTGCATGGCCGCGAGATGATCGCCTGGCTCACCCAGCTTCAGCACGCCCGGGCAAAGAACGTCTGGTTCGTCGGGATCCTCGACGAGCGTCTCGACGACTTCAATCGTCGCGTCTTCTCGCCCCAGATCGATGGCTCGAAGACCGGCCTCGAACTGCCCGGCATCGTCGACGAGGTCCTGACGATGGCGGAGGTGAAGGCTGAAGACGGCACCAAACGGCGCGCCTTCATCTGCCAGACGCTGAACCCGTTCGGCTTCCCGGCAAAGGACCGTAGCGGCCGGCTCGACATGATCGAGGAACCGCATCTCGGCCGCCTGATGGCGAAAATCCGCGGGCCTGCACGCCAGCCCCTCGACTTCTCCGGCCGCCTGCCGGGCCACCCCCATCCCGACACCTCTTCGAACGACACGACCACGGAGTGATCCCCCATGTCCAATTGGAGCGATTTCAACGACGCCAAGACGCCGACGAACGTCATCCCGAAAGGCGCCATCGCCAAGGTGCGCCTCTCGATCCGCCCCGGCGGTTATGACGATCCCGGCCAGGGCTGGACCGGCGGATATGCGACGCGCGGCTCGACCGGCGCGGTCTATCTCAACGCCGAGTTCACGGTCCTTGAAGGCCCGTATGCGCGGCGCAAGATCTTCTCGCTGATCGGTCTTTACAGCCCGAAGGGTCCCGACTGGGGCAATATGGGCCGGGCGCTGATCCGCGCGATCCTCAATTCCGCGCGCGGCATCTCCGACAAGGATGTCTCGCCGCAGGCGCAAGCTGCCCGGCGCATCCGTGGCTTCGCCGATCTCGATGGCATCGAGTTCGTCGCTAAGATCGACATCGGCACGGACACCAACGGCGATCCGAAGAACGAAATCCGCACCGCCGTCACGCCCGACCACAAGGAATATGCCGCGGCGATGGGGCCGGTGACCCAGTCGTTCGGCTTCCAGGGCTCGGCTGGCGCGCAGGCGCCGGCTCAGCCTGCCGCTGCTCCGGCCGCCGGCATGCGTCCCTCCTGGGCACAGTGAGGCGATGCCATGCTGCTTCGCCCCCGTCAGAAACTCTTCGTGGACCGCAGCATCTCGGCGCTCCGGTTCCATGGCAACACGATCGGCGTGGCGCCCACGGGCGCCGGCAAGACGATCATGCTCTCCGGCGTCGCCGGCGAGATCCTGAAGGACAGTGACGCCAAGGCCTGCATGCTTGCCCATCGCGACGAGCTGACCGCGCAGAACCGCGCCAAATTCGCCCGCGTCAATCCGGAAATCTCAACCTCAGTGGTCGATGCGAAGGAAAAGTCCTGGAGCGGGCGAGCGACCTTCGCCATGGCGCCAACGCTCGCGCGGGAAACCAATCTCGGCCAGATCCCGGCGCTCGACCTCCTCGTCATCGACGAGGCGCATCACGCCGCAGCCGACAGCTATCGTCGCATCATCGACCGGGTCCGCGAGCGCAATCCGAAGGCATTCATCTACGGCGTCACCGCGACGCCGAACCGGGGCGATCGCAAGGGGCTGCGCCCGGTCTTTTCGAACGTCGCCGATCAGATTCGCATCGGCGAGTTGATCGCCTCAGGACATCTCGTGCCGCCGCGGACCTTCGTGATCGACGTCGGCGTGCAGTCCGACCTCGGCAAGGTGCGCAAGACCGCCGACGACTTCGACATGACCGAGGTCGCCAAGGTGATGAACCGCACGCCGGTGACCGAGGCGGTGATCCAGCACTGGCGCGACAGGGCCGGCGACCGGCAGACGGTGGTCTTCTGCGCCAATGTCGCCCATGCGACCGCGGTGGCGCAGGCCTTCCGCCAGGCCGACGTGCCGACGGTGCTCGTGACCGGCGAAATGCCGGATGCCGCACGCAAGGCCGCGCTCGCCGATTTTGCGGACGGCCGGGCGCGCGTCGTCGTCAACGTGGCCGTGCTCACCGAGGGCTGGGACCACCCGCCGACCTCCTGCGTCGTGCTGCTGCGCCCCAGCTCCTATCGCTCGACCATGGTCCAGATGGTTGGCCGGGGTCTCAGGACGGCGAACCCGCAGGAGCATCCGGACATCCTCAAGACCGACTGCATCGTGTTGGATTTCGGGACCTCGACGCTCCTGCACGGCTCGCTGGAGCAGGACGTCGATCTCGACGGGCGCGAGCTGTCCGGGGACGCGCCAACCAAAACCTGCCCGTCCTGCGAGGCGATCATTCCCCTCTCGTCGCGGGAATGCCCGCTTTGCGGTCACGCCTTCGCCTGCGACGACGGGGGTGATGAGCCGCAGCCCCTCGGCGATTTCGTGATGAGCGAGATCGATCTGCTCAAACGGTCGAGCTTCAAGTGGTGTGATCTCTTCGGGGACGACGCTGCTCTGGTCGCCACCGGCTTCACCGCCTGGGCAGGCGTCTTCTTCCTCAACGGGCGCTGGTATGCGGTTGGCGGTCGGCAAGGACAGCCGACCACGCTCGTCGGCGCGGGCGAGCGCATGGTGTGCCTCGCGGCGGCCGATGACTGGCTCAACGAGCACGAGAGCGACGAGAGCGCGCACAAGACCCGCCGCTGGCTTTCGCAGCCGCCTACCGACAGGCAGCTCGCGCTTCTGCCGGCGGAGTATCGGCAGGATTTCGGGCTCACCCGCTACCAGGCCTCGGCGCTGATCGCCTTCCAGTTCAACAAGGCTGCAATCCGCAGGCTCGTGTTCGGCGCCGACCGCAACGCTCTGGCGAGGGCCGCGTGATGGCGGACCAGCTCCATGACGTCGACGCTCCCCTCGACCCGCGAGCGGCTCTGGCACCCGCGCGGGATCCCCTGCGCCGTCTGCTGGCGACCGGCGCGTGGCTTTGGCTGGCGCGAGCCCTTCCGTTCCAGTCGGCCGCGCCCGGATCGCTGGTTCTGCTCGATCACCTGTCAGGCCTTCTGGTCCTCGTCGGCACGGAGGCGTTCCGTGGTTGACCTCACCGAACAGGAACGCGCGGCCATGCGCGCGGCGCTGAAACCCGTCGCCGAACTCATGGAGGAGATCGGCTGGGCGACGCCACTCGCCGGCCTATCGGAAGCGCAGGTGCTCACGCTGATCGAAGCGGCCGTCGGCGCCTTCCAGGAAGCGATGGCGGCGAGCGCTGCGCGTGCGAGCACGGAGATTCCGTTCTGATGCTCAACTTCAACCATCGCGCCAGCATCGCCGATCACCTGAACCAGCGCATCGATGCCGCGCTCGCAGCCGAGCGCGGGGCGACATCGGCGCGCACCTATCTCGGCGCTTCCCGTCTCGGCGTCCCCTGCGATCGCGCGCTGCAGTTCGAATTCACGGACACGCCGCGCGATGCGGGGGCGGACCTCGATGGTCGGACGCTCAGGATCTTCGAGATCGGTCATGTGCTCGAAGATGTGGCGATCCGTTGGCTGCACGCGGCCGGTCTCGATCTCGTCACCCGCACGAAGGACGGCGGGCAGATCGGTTTTTCGGTGGCGAGCGGCCGAATCCGCGGTCACGTCGACGGCGTCGTTTTCGGCGCACCGGGCTTCCCGGCTCTTCAGGCCCCGGCGATCTGGGAATGCAAGACCATGAACGCCAAGGCGTGGCGGGAGACCGTCGCCAAGGGCGTCGTCCTGGCGAAGCCGATCTATGCCGTCCAGATCGCGCTCTACCAAGCCTATATGGAACCGGCGCTGCCGGGCGTCTCGGAGCATCCGGCGCTCTTCACCGCGATCAACAAGGACACGGCAGAGCTTCACCACGAACTCGTGCCTTTCGACGCCGCCCGCGCGCAGGCTGCGAGCGATCGCGCCGTGCGCATCCTGCGCGCCACCGAGGTCCACGAGCTTCTGCCGCGCCTCGCGCACGACCCCGCCCATTACGAATGCCGCTTCTGCCCTTGGGCCGAACGCTGCTGGGGGTTGCCCGGATGAGCGGGGATGACGTTTCGGCCGACAATGTCGTGCGCATCGATGCTTGGCGGGATTTCAACGACGTCTCGCCGATCGTCGATCCCGCGCTCACACCAGACGCCGAAGCGATCGCGCTCTTCGTCGACCGCGTCTTCGGCTATTGCGACGGGCTTATCCCGGTCCGCGGCCTGCCCGAGAAGGGAAGCTCCGGCCGGCCGCACACGTCCTGGCTTCCGGTCGATTCTGAGGCCGCGGCGCACGTTCACACCACGGCGGTGTGGGCCGCTCGCGAAGGCGCGGCGCTCTATGTCGTGCCCGGCACGGTCGCCGAACAGGGGCAGGCCAGAGCGGATGACATCCAGCAGATCCAGACGATCGTCGCCGATCTCGATACCGGCGATGTCGAGGTCAAGCTCGCACATTTCAGGCGGTATCTGCCGCCGCCCGTGATGGTGGTCGAGAGCGGCGGACGCACCGAGACCGGCGCGCCGAAGCTCCATGTCTGGTGGCGGCTCAACGAGCCGGCGGAAGGAGCGGACATCGATCTCGTCTGCGCGCTGCGCGGGATGATCGCCGACAAGGTCGGCGGCGATCCGCATTTCCGTTCCGCCCACCAGCCCATCCGTGTCGCCGGCACGCTCTATTTCAAAGGCGGGGCAACGCGCCTCGTCGCGATCCGCGAGATTTCTTCGAGCGAGGTCGACCTGCGGGAATTCGCGGATGCCGCGGAGATGATGCCGATGCTGCCCGGCATCACGCCGCCGATGGCCGAGACATCGCCCCACCCAAAGCCCATCCTCGACGACGTCCTGAAGCGGCGCACGCGCGCCGGTGGGATCGATCCCATCACCCGCTTTGAAGCAGCGAGCATGGTGATCGGCCACCACGTCCGTCTCGTCCATGAGGGACGCGAAACCGAGGAAGAGGCCCGCCAGGCGATCCAGCAGTTCAATCAGGCATGCCTCGATCCGCCTTGGCCGGCCGAGCGCATCGGCGCCGAATTCGACCGGCTGTGGCGCCGGCATGTCGCCCGCAACGGGCCGGGTCTCACGCTCAGCGCTGCGCCGATCGCCGCCATTCCCGCTTTCAGTCTCGGCGCGCTGCTCGATGACCAGAGCCCCATGCCAGCCGACATCATTGCGCCGCGCGTGCTCACGCCGGGCGGCATGCTGGTGCTCGGCGGCGCGCCGAAGGTGGGCAAGAGCGACTTCCTGATCAGCCTTCTCACCCACATGGCGGCGGGGTCGGCTTTTCTCTGCTTCAAACCGCCGCGTCCTCTGCGGGTCTTCTATCTCCAGGCGGAGATCGACTACCACTATTTGCGCGAGCGCTTGCAGGGCTTGAACCTCCCGAAATCCGTGCTCGCAACTGCGCGCGACAATCTTGTCGTGACGCCGAAGCTGCGGCTCATTCTGGACGGTCGCGGTCTTGCGCTGGTCGAGGCAGCGATGCTGGGCGCCTTCGATGGCGAGCGCCCCGACATCCTGTGCATCGACCCGATCCGCAATCTGTTCGACGGTGGACCGGATGGCGGCGGCGAGAACGACAACGACGCCATGTTGTTCTTCCTGCAGGCGCGCGTGGAAGCATTGCGCAATGCCGCCGCGCCGGAAGCGGGGCTCATTCTCAGCCACCACACCCGAAAAGCGCAGAAGCGGCAGATCGCGGAAGACCCCTTTCTGGCGCTCGCCGGCGCAAGTGCGCTTAGAGGCTTCTACAGCGCCGGCATTCTGATGCATCGGCCCGACGAGGATCGTCCCGAGCGTCGCCTCGAGTTCGAGCTGCGCAACGGACCCGCGCTCGATCCGATCCTGATCGACAAGCGTCAGGGGCGCTGGGTCATCATCGATCCGAAATCCGAACGGATCGTGCGCAAGGACCTCGGCGAACGCCTCGATGCCGAGCGCGCGCGCAAGCGCGACGTGATCCTGCAAATCCTCGACGACCAGGCGCGAGCCGGGCACCTCTACACCGCTTTGCAGTTCGCCGAGGCCTTCGAAAACCAGGCCGGGCTTGGCGGCCGGACCACGATCCGCGAGCGCGTCAGCGTTCTCACCACCAAGGGCTATGTGAAGTTCACCCGCGACGGCCGCCCCTACGGCCTGCCCAATGCCCGCTCAAAGCTTGGCTACCTCGTGATCGAGGGCATGCACTTCCCCGCCGGTGAGACGATCGATCCCGACACGGGGGAGATCACGCCGTCCTTCATCCCCGTTCTTCCAACCCACTACAAGTCGGCTCAGACCGGCGCGGTCCTCGACGTCGAGAACCCGCTCGTCTGGGTCTATCCCGAAGGAGAGACCCCATGATCACGCCCGTCGAGAAGTTGCCAAAGCGACGGTTCTGGCAACTGGCAACTTCGGCAACTGGCAACTTGCCGACACAGAAATCCTTTTCAGTTCAATGTGTTACGCCGGCGGCGGAGTTGCCGGCCGGCAATCTGGCAACTTCCTTTTGGCAATTTGGCAACTCCAAAAAGAGTGGCGATTTCAACAGCTTGGAGAAGCTGCCAGATTGCCGGAATTTCCGCTCTCCCTACGGGAGAGACGAGCGAGCTCCTGTCAGGCGCGCTCGTCCGTCGCGACTTGGGTCATCGGCAGCAGTGTTGGCGACCTCGTTCCAGCCCGTCCTCGTGACCGGCAATGAGCCGGGCGCCTTGCTGGTCAGTCCGGGCCACGGCCAGAATGGCTCGGGCGCCATGCTTGCTCTCGATCTCGGCACGACGACCGGCTGGGCCATGCGGCTCGCGACTGGCCATATCCTCTCGGGCTCGGTCTCGTTCCGGCCCAGCCGCTTCGACGGTGGCGGCATGCGGTATGTCCGCTTTGCAGGCTGGCTCGACTCGATGGCCGACGATGCTGCCGGGCTCGCCGCCATCTACTTCGAAGAGGTCCGCCGCCACCTCGGTATCGATGCCGCCCATCTCTATGGCGGCTTTCTGGCGACGCTGACGGCATGGTGCGAACATCGGGGCATTGCCTATCAGGGCGTTCCCGTCGGCACGATCAAGCGTCATGCGACGGCCAAGGGTAACGCAGGCAAAGACGCTGTGATCGCGGCCGTCACCGCGCGAGGCTTCAACCCGAAGGACGACAACGAGGCCGACGCCATCGCGCTGCTCCTCTGGGCCATCGAAACTCAGGGAGGCGTGCGATGAGCGAATGGACGCCGAGCCTCGTCGAAGCCCGCCTTGCCGAAGCAGCCTATGTCCTGAAGCGTCTGCCTTCGGCGAGGGTCCAGGGGTATTTCAGCACCTGGCCGAAGATTTTCTATGAGTTCAGCGATCTGGTCGGCCAGGAACCAAGGCCGATGCGCGTCCCGCCGTCTCCGGCCGCCATCAGCCGAATGGAGGAGACGCTGAGCTGGACGACCGGTCTCGATCCGGTCGACGGCAAGATCATTTGGCTGCGCGCCCACGGCGAGCGTTGGAAGACCATTTGCTGGACCGTCGGGCTGCAACGCTCCGCCGCCAATGAACATTGGCTCTACGCCCTCTGCGTCATCGCCTGGCGCTTGAACCACCGTCCCGTGCCAAAGCTCCGGTCCAGACGCTATGTCATCGAAATGGTGAAGCGGGCTTGCGAGCCTTTGGAGCTGCCCCAGGAATAGCGGGGCCACGCCCGAATGCACACCCAATTGCACCCATTTCCGCCGAATGCGGCCCGCTGCCGTCATTGCAATGCGGTGCCCCTGTCAATCCGGGAAGAGCCGGGCGCATCGTTCGGCGCGCGCGCTCAAGATATCGACCATTCTTGGAATGACCGGATGATCGAGGCCTTCACTGCGCGCCTGATCCGCAACCGCATGAATGGCCGCGGGCAAGGCGCTCGCCATGGCGCGGGCGGCATTAAGGACATCCTGCTTCGGAAGGCGTGTCTCGACCGCAAACTGCTCCCACTGCCGCGGACCGATGTCTTCGATGAGATATGCGCCGCCGATCCTGTTGGCGAGCTTCAGCTTGCGTGGATCGAAATCGTAGACCAGCGTGCTGGCAACGTCATAGAGGGGGGCGAGACGGGCTCGTCCACCAGCGCCGATCAGCATGGAAAAGTTCTTCGCATGCGCGTCCGTGCCGCCGATCAGCCAGTTGAAAATCAGGGCGCGAGCGAATGTCCACTCGTCTTCCTGGGGAACTCCCGAATAGGCGCGAATGACTTCCAGCATTTCGCCTAGCGCAGGGCCACCCTCGTTCTGATACTTTTTGGTGGGCGGCAAGCCGAGCGCTTGGCAGACGTCCTCCTGATGCAGGCGTCGAATGCCGGCTGCGGTGCGTTGGCGATCATAGCGTTCGACGACGATCGCCATCTCGTCATCGAAGCGCATGACGCGCGACCGGGCGGCGGGAAATCCGAGCGCGCGCGACAGCGCGAGGCACAGATGCTCGTTTTCAGCGTGACCGTCAAAGGCGTCGATCGGCGGTTTCAAGATGTGCGTCGTGGCCATGCGACCGGACGGTATTCCCCAGCGTTCACCATCGAAGAGAAGTGCGGTCTTCGGTTGGGCTCCGGCCAGACTGAACTGACCGGCGTCCCGCGCCACACGCCAAGCCGACTGGTCCTTGCGCAGAAGGGCAAGGCGCTCAGCTATGTCGCTTGACGAGAGCCAAGCCACGGAGCCCTGATCGGCTTCCATGAGCGTTGGCACACGCTCGGAGGGGGCCAACTGGATGGCGCCCGCACAATCCTCACCGACGGCGCCCAGAAGGGCGAAGGCGTTGCGTGGCGAAACCTGAAACCTCTGTCCCCAACGGGCGAGTATCGCCTCGTTGTCCGGCAGGAGCCCCCAAAGCCACGGCTCGATCCGTCCATGCTCATGCTCGGCGACCACGAGCGGCATGGAGAGGGAAAGCGGATAGGCATTGCTGCTCCTCCGCCAGCCGTCGTGGTAGACGAAGGCCAGACGCCCCGAACGCGAGCGGCGGACTTCGCCCATGATGTGGCCATCGGCGAGGACGACGAGCCGGTCGGTCATCGGGCATCCCCCTTCAGGGATGAGACGACGGCGTCAATGTCGACGGGCGCGATCTCGTCATGGTTGCCGGCCCTGCGATTGGAAGCCTCTTCGTCGACAGAAAGCGTGAGCCCGAGCGTTGACAGCGTGCGCAGGACCAGGCCGATCTCGGCGCGGGCCTTGCCCTGCTCGATCGCCACGAGCCATTGCCGGCCAACACCAGCCTTTGAGGCAAGCTCGCCTTGGCTGAGACCAAGCCTGCGCCGTCTGTCGCGAATGATGAGACCGAGATCCAGAGGGGTGCGAATGTGCATGGCGCGAGGCCTTCGTGTCGTCGAACGGCAACAATATAGCAATGTCGTCGCTCGACGACAAGACAAACTGTAGCCGAACGGCGACAGGCAGCCTGTGGTCCCCAGCCCTGAGCTGTGCGCGGCGATTGAGGGTATCCGCGCGAAGCCCTGCGGAAGATGTCCGGCGGACACTTTTCGCTGAGACGAAAAGCCCGAATGAGGCTAGGTTTCGGGGCATCCTCGCAGGAGGCGCGAGCGCAGCGCCCCGGCCGGTCGAAAGGCCCGGGTCCTTCCCGGCCCTTGCGCTATGCGGGGGGCAGCAGCGCAGAACTTCGCTAGTGCCACCCCGGAAACCTGAGTTACCAGCCGACAAGGGCTGGTTACCGGCTCTCTCGCGAACCTTCTGAATTATTTCACAGTTCCGCGCGCCTCCGTTGGCATCGCAAGTGGTAACCAGCGCGCGTCGGTTACCGGATGAACCTCGCCCGCCATGTCGCCCCGCTTGCCTGACGCGATCGAACATTGGTCGATCGATCGGCTGCAGTCCTATGCGCGTAATCCGCGAACCCATGACGACGCCCAGGTCGCCCAGATCGCGGCCAGTATCGTCGAGTTCGGCTGGACCAACCCCGTGCTCATCTCCGTCGATGGCGACGTCATCGCAGGCCATGGTCGACTGGAGGCTGCCAGGCGACTCGGGCTCGATACCGTGCCGGTGGTGATCCTCGATCATCTGACCCCTGCGCAGCGGCGGGCTTACGTCATCGCGGACAACAAGCTCGCCCTCAACGCGAGCTGGGACGATGCGCTCCTCGCTGGCGAACTTCATGCCCTCAACAGCGAGGGCTTCGATCTTACGCTCACCGGATTCGGCGAGGACGAACTCGACGACCTACTGGCGCCGATCGACGAGAACGAGGCGGACACCGACGCCGCTGCCGATGACATCGACGAGACGCCGGCGCTGCCCACCGATCCGGTCACCCTGCCGGGCGATCTTTGGCGCCTTGGCAATCATTGTCTTCTGTGCGGCGATAGCACCGACGCAGCCGTCGTTGCGCGCGTTGTCGATGGCGCCAAGGCGACGCTTCTGTTCACGTCGCCGCCCTACGCGCAGCAGCGTACCTATACGGGCGGGATCGGCGACTGGGACGCTCTCATGCAGGGCGTCTTCCGCCACGCAGGGGCGGTGCTGTCCGAGGACGGCCAGCTGCTCGTCAATCTCGGCCTCGTCCATCGCGACAACGAATGGCAGCCCTATTGGGCGGATTGGCTCGACTGGATGCGCAGCGACGGCTGGCGTCGCTTCGGCCTCTACGTGTGGGACCAAGGGCCGGGCCTCCCCGGCGATTGGAACGGGCGATTGTCGCCAGCCTTCGAGTTTCTGTTCCACTTCAATCGCAAGGCGCGCAAGCCGAACAAGATCGTGCCCTGCAAATGGGCTGGACACGTCAATGACAGCCACGGCGGAATGCGCGCGCAGGACGGTACCGTCGGCGCCTGGTCGCATGCCGGCCAAGGCGTTCAGGAGATGCGGATTCCCGACAGCGTGGTGCGCATCACGCGCCACAAGGCTCGCGGCATCGAAACCGAGCATCCGGCTGTGTTTCCGATCGCGTTGCCGGAATTCGTGATGCAGGCCTTTTCGGCCGAGGGGGATCTGGTCTTCGAGCCCTTCGCCGGTTCTGGGACCTGCATCCTCGCCGCTGAACGTTGCGGTCGGCGCGTTGCGGCCATTGAACTTGCGTCCGAATACGTCGATCTCGCGATCGCGCGCTGGCGAAAGCTTCATCCGACTGTGCCCGTCATGCTCGACGGCGAAGAGCGAACCTTCGAGGACATCGCCGCAGCCCGCGGCAAGGGAGAGAAGAGCCGTGCGGCGTGACGCCTCGACGATCGAGCGCGTCCCGGTCGAAGCGCTTCTGCCCTACGCAGCCAATGCGAGGACGCATTCTGACGACCAAATCGCGCAGATCGCGGCTTCCATCGCCGAATTCGGCTTCAACGCGCCCTGTCTGATCGACGAGCGCGGCATTCTCATTGCCGGGCATGGACGGCTTCTGGCGGCCAAACGGCTCGGCTTGCGTGACGTTCCCATTATTCGGCTCGCCCATCTCACCGATGCGCAGGCGCGTGCCTATCGCATCGCCGACAATCAGATCGCGCTCAACGCCGGCTGGGATGAGGCGACGCTTGCGGCCGAGCTTGCGCGGCTGAAGGAGGACGGTCTCGACCTCGATCTGCTCGGTTTCGAGGAGGATGAACTCGATCGGCTCCTGTCTGGTGCTGATGTCGACGCCGACAGGCCCGAAAGCGATGAAGACAGCATCCCGGATCCGCCGAAAGAGGCCGTCACACGGCCCGGAGACCTCTGGATTCTCGGTTCTCACCGGCTCCTGTGCGGGGACGCGACGTCGGCTTCCGACGTGACGCGGCTGCTCGATGGGGCAAAGCCACATCTCATGGTCTCCGATCCGCCCTATGGCGTCGAATACGACCCGAACTGGCGCAACGACGCCGGCGTCTCGGCAACGACGCGGACCGGAAAGGTGCGGAATGACGATCGCGCCGACTGGCGCGACGCATGGCGCCTCTTCCCCGGCGATGTCGCCTATGTCTGGCATGCCGGCATCCACACCAGGACCGTGATCGAAAGCCTGGAGGCCGCGGATTTCGCGATCCGCTCACAGATCATCTGGTCGAAGTCGCGTTTCGTGCTCGGCCGGGGCGACTATCATTGGCAGCATGAGCCCTGCCTCTACGCCGTCCGTCGCCAGGCGACGGGACATTGGCAAGGCGCTCGCGATCAGTCAACTCTCTGGGCGATCGGCGTGAGTGGCAACGAGGACGAGGCGACCGTTCACGGCACGCAGAAGCCGGTCGAGTGCATGCGCCGCCCAATTCTGAACAATTCGGCCAAGGGCGAGCTGGTCTACGAGCCCTTTGCGGGCAGCGGCACGACGATCATCGCCGCCGAGACCACCGATCGCGCCTGTCTCGCGATCGAGATCGATCCCCGCTATTGCGATGTGATTGTCGAACGGTGGCAGACGTTCTGTGGCCGACGAGCCGAAAGGACGCCCGCCCAGACATCTTGACGTCGGCCCTTAACCGCGCCTTAACCATGTCACCTTGATGATTAACGATAAAATAGGCGGAGAATCGGAGTGATATGCCGACTGCGGCGCTGCATACCATCGGCTATGAAGGTAGTTCGATAGAAGATTTCCTGGCGACGTTGACGCACGTTGGCATCGATTTGCTTATCGACGTGCGCGATGTTCCGATCTCGCGAAAGAAGGGCTTTTCCAAAAACGGACTTGCTCAACAACTTCGCGCGCAAGGCGTCGATTATCTTCACTTGAAGGGCTTGGGGGACCCCAAGCCTGGCCGCGTCGCAGCGCGCGAGGGGCGTTTCGAGGATTTCCGACGCATCTTCGACGCCCATCTGCGTTCGGAAACTGCGCAAGCGGATTTGGTGCGCGGCATCGAAGCCGCCAAGGATCGTTTCGCGTGCTTGCTCTGCTTTGAGCGCGATCACAAGCATTGTCATCGGTGCATCGTTGGCGAGGAGATGGCGCGACGTGGTGGGTTTCGTCTGGTTCATCTGGGGGTGAACCAGGCCGGCAAGCCGTGGCCTAAGATAGGGAGCGCGCGCACGCACCATGCAGCCGCCCTCCACATCGGGTAGCACCGAAGCCGTCGTCATCATCAAAGCGGCGCCGCAGGTTGGTCAGCGGCACGGCGAAACCGTTTGTTGCGCCGGGATCGACCTCTACGGTAATTGGCTGCGTCTCTACCCGGTTTCGTTTCGACTTCTCGAAGACCGCAAGAAGTTCGGGCGGTGGGACCGGATTCAATTCAAGTGGCGCCTCCCGAACGACGATACCAGGCCAGAAAGCCGCCGGGTGGATCAGGATTCAATCGACATAGTCGGCGAGCTGAAGAAGGCTGAACGCGAGCGGTTCCTGGCCAAATCGATCGTCACCAGCCTGCAGCGCGAGCGCGGTGCGGGCAGATCGTTGGCGCTTCTCAGGCCCGAGATCCTGGAGTTTGTCGTCGAGAAGAAGGAAGCGTCTGAGATCACGGAAGAGACCGCTCGATTTGAAGCTCTGCGTGCCCAAACCGACCTGTTCGCCAAACAGACGACGCCCTACCAACCCTGTCCTTATCGCTTCCGGTATCGATATCGGACCGATGATGGAGAGCGCTTCGGCACATGCCAGGACTGGGAAACAGAAGCGGCGTTCTTCAATTGGGCTCGGCAATACGGCGAGGCTCAGGCGGCCGATGAGGTTCGCAAGGTCTTTGGCGAGGAATATCCACGCAAAGGCATGTTGCTGGCGATGGGCACGCACTCGCAGTACCCGGACACCTGGCTGATAAACGGGATCGTTCGACTCCCGGACATCGAACAGGGCGCTCTTTTCTAGCAAGAAAGAACTCGCGCGATGCGCCAAACGCGCGCCATGTCTCTGGTGGAAGCCATCGTCAACGTATTCGTCGGTTATGGCGTCGCCGTCACGACGCAGATTCTGGTCTTTCCGTGGTTCGGGCTGCACGCCACGCTCGGCGATACACTCGCGATCGGACTGATCTTTACGCTCGTTTCGATCGCACGGTCCTATTGCCTCCGGCGGCTGTTCGAACGGCTCACGGGCATGGGCCGCCTCACGATCGCGGCGTCTCGTCGAAGATAGCGATCATCTCGTCCACCCAGTCTGCATCTGTCGAGCGCAGCACGACTGCAGCGAGCAATTGCACCATGCGCGGCAGAGCTTGATCCTCGGGGTAATCGGCGAGCATGAACGAAAGCTCGCCGTCAGCGGAGACAATGAGCGCGGAGGCATCCGATGGCAGAATGCTGCCGTGGTCCGTCGAGGCAGGGGTCATCACATCACCAATAATATTTGTGCGGCCGAGAATTGCCGAGATCCCAGACCAAGGTCTCGGGATCTTTGCCGCGCAGGATTGCCAGGAGACGGACGTGCTCCCGTCGGCGGCGCGGTCGATTGTGAAACAGGATGTTCCAGTGCGACGGTGTTCCGTTCGGAAACGCGCCGACACTCCGGCTCTTGGTCCGGGGCTTCTTTCGCTTGTGGTGCATGGGGTGGTTCTCCGGTTGAAATAGCGCGCGAAGAGGCGCGCGGCCGGAGGGCCACGAATAAAACTTAGACGATGTCGATCGGAGGCAGGGTCGTTTTCGCGCCACGCTGATATCACGATGGCCCGGCACTTGGAAGTGCCGGGCCATTTGGTCGACGACGTCCTGTCGCGGAGGCGGTCTCAGCCAGCGATTCGATACACCCGTCCACGCTCCTCGACCTTCTCCGAGGTCACGTCGAGCCCGAGCTTCTTCTTCAGCGCCCCGGCAATCGCGCCCCGGACTGTGTGAGGCTGCCAGCCGAAGGCGCCGACGATCTCTTCGATTGTCGCGCCATCCGGCCGCCGCAGCATCTCGATCAGCTTGGCCTGCTTGCTGTCGTCACGCGCCCAGCGCTTCGGCGCAAGCGACGCCTCCATGCCCTCGTCGGCAAGCGGATACGAAGCGTCAGAAAAGTCGGCGACCGGGGCGGGCTCGCGTTCGCTGGCCTCGGACGCGGTTTCAATCGGCGGGTCCTCGGTGATGCCGAGGGCTTCAAGCGAGGCGTCGGTCGCGATCAGGGTGACGCGGTGTCCGTCGCCGGTTTCGCGCCAGACTGGCTCGCCCGGTTTGGCGTCCGCTTCCTCGATCATGCCCTTGGCGGCGAGGCTGTCGATGACCTTGGCAACGGCGCCGCCCTTGAGGTTCTCGGGCAGCGGCAGGATCACGCGGCCGGGACGCTGGCAGGCAGTGGCGATGATGACGAGTTGGGTGTCGGTGAGCTTGGTCATGGTAGGGGTCTCCTTCGAGGGGCCAGCACCATCGCGGCCCTCTCACGACCCCGAGCCCCGGTCGCGGCGATCGCAACGCGGGGCCAGCTCTTGCAGAGGTTCAGGCGAGTCTCATTCCGCGTGTTCGCCCTCGCGGAAGGCGCTGTCGGTGATGCGCGTCAGAAGTTCGGCGTAGTGCGCCAATGTCCCGACGTGGCCCCAGTGGACCTCGTCAGGATGGACATCGAAATGATCGCCGCTGAGGGTCTGAAGGCGGGCGAGCGCAGCGTCGATCTCGGCCTTGCGCTTGATGAAAGCGTTGAGGGCTTGGTCGTTGGTCTGGCGGCGGGGCATGGTCGTCTCCGGCTTTTGATGACGACATACAGGCGCTGCTTCGGAGAGGAACCAAGCGAATAAGCGCCTCATCCGATTAGATTTTTTGACTGTGAGGGCGAGCCGTGGGCGTGTCGATCCGCGCTTATGCGCGAAGCCGTGGCGTCTCCCACGTAGCCGTTCTGAAAGCTGCGAAATCGGGTCGGATCCCGCTCGAAGCCGACGGCAGCATTGACCCGGAAAAGGCGGACGCGGCCTGGGAACGTTCGACCGATCCCGGCAAGGCAAAGGGAACCGCCAGGCCCGCGCCGGAAGCGATGAAGCCCGTGCCGGAAGCGGCGCTCGGTTCCGTCCGCGAGACGCTCAAGGAACAGGGGCTCCCCGCCAGCGGCAACGTCACCTTCGTGCAGGCGCGGACCGCGCACGAGATCGCCAAGGCCCATCTCGCACGCCTTCGGCTGCAGCGCATGAAAGGCGAACTCGTCGACCGCGCGCGCACGACCGCGCTCGTCTTTCGCCTGGCTCGGGAAGAGCGCGACGCCTGGTCGGTTTGGCCAGCCCGCATCGCCGCGCTGATGGCGGCTGAACTCGGTCAGGACGCGCACACCATGCAGAAGGTTCTCGAAACATATGTCCGCGCGCACCTCGCAGAACTCGCCGAGGTCGCCCCGGATTTTAGGTGAGATCGTCGCGTTCGACGGTGCAGAGGCCATCCTCGACGCTTGGAGCTCGGGGATCACGCCCGATCCCGCGCTCACGGTCTCGGAATGGGCTGATCGCGAACGGTTCCTGAGCCCGCGCGCATCGGCCGAACCCGGTCGGTATCGAACCGAACGCACGCCCTACATGCGCGCCATCATGGATGCGCTGTCGCCGACGAATGCGACGCGGCGGATCGTGTTCATGAAGGCGGCTCAGGTCGGGGCGACCGAGGCCGGCAACAACTGGATCGGCTATGTGATCCATCACGCGCCGGGTCCAATGCTTGCGGTTCAGCCGACCGTCGAGCTGGCCAAGCGCTTTTCACGCCAGCGCATCGATCCGCTGATCGCCGAGAGCCCGGCCTTGCGCGAGCGCGTGAAGCCGCAGCGGTCGCGCGACGCCGGCAACACGATGCTCTCGAAGGAGTTCCCGGCGGGGCTTCTGGTCATCACCGGCGCCAACAGCGCCGTCGGCTTGCGTTCCATGCCGGCGCGCTATCTGTTTCTCGACGAGGTCGACGCCTATCCGCCCTCGGCCGACGACGAAGGCGATCCCGTCGCGCTGGCGGAAGCACGCACGCGGACCTTTTCCTGGCGCTCCAAGGTCTTTCTGACCTCGACGCCGACGATCCACGGCGTCTCGCGGATCGAGCGCGAATTCGAAGCGAGCGATCAGCGCCGCTTCTTCGTCGCCTGTCCGCATTGCGGACATCGGCAATGGCTCAGGTTCGAGCGCCTGCGTTGGGACAAGGGCGAGCCGAACACGGCGCACTACGCTTGCGAAGCCTGCGACGGCGCGATCGCAGAGCACCACAAGACGGCCATGATGGAGGGCGGCGAATGGCGCCCGACGCGACCGGTGAGCACGAGCGGCACCATAGGCTATCACCTGTCGGCGCTCTATTCCCCGGTCGGATGGTTGTCGTGGGCCGACATCGCCCGCATGTGGGAAGCCGCGCAGGGGAGCGACGAAGCCAAGCGCAGCTTCAAGAATGGCGTTCTTGGCGAAACCTGGATCGAGACCGGCGAGGCGCCCGATTGGCAACGCCTCTACGAGCGGCGTGGCGCACACCGCTTCGGAATCGTCCCGAGTGGTGGGCTGTTCCTGACTGCCGGCGCTGACCTGCAGAAGGACCGCATCGAAGTTTCGGTCTGGGCCTGGGGGCGCGGTTTGACGAGTTGGCTCGTCGATCATGTCGTGATCCCCGGCGGCCCGGACTCCGCCGAAGCCTGGGCTGCGATCACCGAACTTCTCGGTCGCACTTGGCCCCATGCGCACGGGCCGAGGCTCGGGATCGTGAGGCTTGCCGTCGACACCGGCTTCGAGACCGCGGCGGTCTATGCCTGGGCACGCGCCCAAGGTGCCACGCAGGTCGCGGCGATCAAGGGCGTCGACGGCTTCAACCGCGTGAGCCCGGTCACTGGTCCGACCTTCGTCGACGCGACCGAAGGCGGGCGCAAGATTCGTCGCGGCGCACGGCTCTGGACCGTCGCGGTCTCGACCTTCAAATCGGAAACCTATCGCTTCCTGCGGCTTTCCCGACCGACGGACGAAGAGCGCGCCGAAGGCGTGGTCGATCCACCGGGCGCCATCCACCTGCCGCACGGCGTCGACACCGAATGGGTGAAGCAGCTCGTCGCCGAGCATCTCATCACCGTCACGACCAAGCGCGGTTTCCAGAAGCTCGAATGGCAGAAGATGCGCGAGCGCAACGAGGCCCTCGACTGCCGTGTCTATGCGCGGGCCGCTGCCTGGATCGTCGGCGCCGATCGCTGGACGGAAGAAAAATGGCGCGACCTCGAGGACCAGATCGGCCCCTCGCAGGGTGATGACGCCGCCGAGGTCGACCACCCGGCCGGGCTTCTCGCTCGGCCGCCCGCGCCTGCGGCGAAGCGGTCGAGCGACTGGCTCGGCCCCCGCAAGAAATGGCTTTGAAGGCAAACGAACATGGCGTGGACCACAGCGGAACTCGACGCGCTGAAGCGCGCCTATGCCACCGGCACGCTGCGGGTGAGCTATGACGGCAAAACGATCGAGTATGGCTCGGCCGACGATCTTCTGAAGCGAATCCGCACCATCGAAAGCGAGATCGCGGCAACGTTGGGCGGCCCGGCACGCCCGATCGCGGGCTTTGCCGGGTTCGGTCGGGGCGATCGATGAGCGGGGTGACGCTGATCGATCGCCTCGTGGCGTGGGCCTCCCCGGAGGCCGGCGTCCGGCGCGCTATTGCCCGGCGCAGTTTCGAGGCTCTGGCGACCGGCCGGCGAGGCTATGACGGCGCCGCCAGAGGGCGCCGCACGGACGGCTGGAAAGCGCCGGGCACGTCAGCCGACGCGGAGATCTCCGCGGCCAGCGGTCTGTTGCGAGACCGGATGCGCGATCTCGTGCGCAACAATCCGCACGCAGCGAAAGCCGTGTCCGTGCTGGTCAACAACATCGTCGGCAGCGGCATCATTCCGCGTGCTGCGACTGGCGACGCCAAGCTCGACGAGACCGTTAATCGGCTTTGGGAGACCTGGTCGCCGCTCGCCGATGCCGACGGGCAACTTGACATCCTTGGCGTGCAGACGCTTGCCGTGCGCGAAATGATCGAAGCGGGCGAAGTGCTGCTGCGTCGTCGTCCCCGACGCGCCGCGGACGGGCTGCCGCTGCCGTTGCAGGTTCAGGTGATCGAGGCCGATCTTCTCGACGCCACCCGCAACGGCGATCTCGCGGACGGCGGTCGGCAGTTGCAGGGCATCGAGTTCGATGCGATCGGTCGCCGTCGCGCCTATTGGCTTTACGCCCAGCATCCCGGCGACGCGATCGTCTCGATGCGCCGCCGTTTCGACAGTGCCGCAGTGCCAGCGCGCGATGTCCTGCATCTTTACGAGAAGCAGCGCACGCAGGTGCGCGGCGTTCCGTGGGGGACGCCGGTCATGCGGGCTTTGCGCGATCTCGACGATTGGACGCAAGCCGAGCTCGTCCGAAAGAAAACCGAAGCCTGCGTCGTCGGCATCGTGCTCGGCGCGGATGAAGCCGACCAGGGCATTGCGCCGGCAGTCGTCGACGCCGACGGCCAACGGGTCGAGCAGTTCGAACCAGGGCTGATCGCCTACGCGCGCGGCGGCAAGGACATCCGCTTCAATCAGCCGGCGACGACGGCCGGAACCGGGGAATGGCTGCGCAGCCAATTGCACATCATCGCGGCTGGCTTCCGCATGCCCTATGAGCTGCTGACCGGGGATCTCTCTCAGGTCAATTATTCCTCGATCCGGGCGGGGCTCGTCGAGTTCCGCCGGCTGATCGACGCGATCCAGTGGCAGATCGTCATTCCCGGCCTGTGCCAGCCGCTCTGGATCTGGTTCTGTGAGGCGGCCTGGGCTGCCGGCAAGCTGCCGCGCCTCGATATTGCGGTCGAGTGGTCGCCGCCGCGCTTCGAGGCGGTAGACCCGTTGAAGGATGCCACGGCCGATCTTCTGGCCCTGCGCTCCGGCACCATGACGCTCGCGCAAGCGATCTCCCGCCAAGGCCACAACCCCGATGCCGTGCTCGCCGAAATCGCGGCCATGAACGCCAAGATCGATACGCTCGGGCTCGTGCTCGACAGCGATCCACGCCGCGTCACCAAGACCGGCGTCATGCAGGCGGCATCGACCGACCCATCGGACGCCTGATTTCCAAGGACATCGACATGAACCGTCACATCGACCTGCCGCCGCTCATGCGTGCGGCGGACCTCTTGCCGTCCTCAATCGACCGGGAGGCGCGCACCATCGAAGTCATCTGGTCGACCGGCGCGCGCGTCCGCCGGCATCCGTTCTTCAGCGATCCCTTCGACGAAGAACTCGCCATGGACCCGCAATCGGTTCGGCTTGATCGCCTCAATGGCGGTGCGCCTCTTCTGAAGGTCCATGACGCTTCGGCGCTCGACAGCGTGATCGGTTCGGTCGTGCCCGGCAGCGCCAGGATCGAGAACGGCCGCGGCCTTGCCCGCGTGCGGTTTTCAGAGCGCGAGGACGCCGAGGCCGTATGGCGGGACGTCGAGGCCGGGCACATCCGAGCGGTCTCGATTGGCTATCAGGTCCATCGCTTCGAGGTGACCAAGCAGGCCGGAGCCCCGGAGCTTTGGCGTGCTGTCGACTGGACACCGTTCGAGATCTCCGCCGTGCCGATCGGCGCCGATCCGGCAGCAGGCTTCCGCTTGCACGACACCACGGACGGAACGCCGCTGATCCCCTGCGTGATCGCGCGGGCCAATGTCGCCAATGCCCGCACAGACCCGGCGCCGCCCCCGTCAACACCCATCCGCGCTTCCACCCTTCAACGCAAGGAGCATGTCCCGATGGACGAGATTGAAACCACCGATACTGCGACCGCCGAGAGCGGTGGCGCCGAAGCCACCCGCACCTTGGACAAGACCACGCCTGCGCCGGATGCGGAGGCTATCGCCACGCGCGCACGGGACACCGAGCGTGAACGTGTCGCCACCATCTACGACCTTGCCGGGCGGCTCTCGCTGGATCGAGGCTTCGCCGAGGATCTGGTGAAACGCGGCGTCGCCATCGATGCAGCACGCACCGCCATTCTCCACAAGGTGGCAGCGGAAGCAGACAAGGTGCGCGTGGCCTCTCAGGTTAGCGTGCCGCTCGGTGGCCGCGACGAGCGGGTGACCCGCCGCGAAGCGGTCGCCAACGCGCTCCTCCACCGCTATGCCCCGACGCTCTTCCCTTTGACGGATCCGGCGAGGGAATATCGCGGCATGACGCTGCTCGAACTCGCCCGCGAGCAGCTGAGTTCGGCTGGCGTCAATGTGCGCGGTCTCTCGCGGGACGAGATCGCAACGCGCGCGCTGCATTCGGCTTCGGACTTTCCCGAGATCCTCTCGGCAGTAACCAACAAGACGTTGCGCCAGGCCTACGAGGTCTATCCGCGCACGTTCATGCCTTTCTGCCGGCAGGTCCTCGCCACCGACTTCAAGGCGATGAACCGCGTCCAGATCGGTGAAGCGCCCCAGCTGTTGAAGGTCGATGAAGGTGGCGAATTCAAGCGCGGCACCATTGCGGAGTCGAAGGAGAGCTATCGCATCGAAACTTATGGCCGTGTCGTCGCCATCACCCGCCAGGTCCTCATCAACGACGATCTCGACGCCTTCACCCGCATCCCCGCCATGTACGGCACGGCGATCGCAACGCTCGAAAGCGACGTCGTGTGGGGCATCGTTACCGCAAACGCCAACATGGCGGATGGTGTCGCGCTCTTCCACGCGACCCATAAGAACCTCGCTTCCCCGGCCTCAGCGCTCAGCGTTGCCGCCATTGGGGACGGTCGGACGGCCATGGCCAAACAGACCGGCCTCGACAAGAAGACCGTTCTCAACGTGCGCCCGGCTTATGTGCTGGTGCCGGCCGCGCTCGAACTCGCCGCCGAGCAGATCATCGCGCAAAACCTCGTCCCGGCGAAGACCGGCGATGTCGTGCCGCAATCCATCCGGACGCTCACCCCTATTGCCGAGCCCCGGCTCGACGCGGCAAGCGCCACCGCTTGGTATCTCGCCGCGAACCCGGCGCAGATCGACACGATCGAATACGCCTATCTCGAAGGTCAGCAGGGCGCCTATATCGAAACCCGCAACGGCTTCGATGTCGACGGCGTCGAGATCAAGTGCCGTCTCGACTTTGGCGCGAAGGCGATCGACTGGCGCGGCCTCTATCGCAATCCCGGCGCCTGATCCGGTTGCGATCGTCAACGCCTTTCCACTCAAGGAACAGAAGCCATGAAGAACTATGTCCAGCCTGGGCGCACGATCACGCTCGCCGCGCCTTATGCCGTCGCGTCCGGCGACGGTCTCCTCGTCGGCTCCATCTTCGGTGTTGCGACCGCTTCCGCCGCACTTGGCGAACTGGTCGAGGCACACTTTGTCGGCGTCTTCGATCTGAAGAAGACCGCGAGCCAAGCCTGGTCCGTCGGCGACAAGGTCTATTGGGACAACACCGCCAAGGAAGTCACAAAGACCGTCAGCACCAATACGTTGATCGGTGCAGCGATCGAGGCTGTCGGCAGCGGCGCCGGTGAAACCATCGGGCGCGTTCGGCTGAACGGCACCGTCTAAATGTTGCGCCGCTCCCAGTTCAAGGCGGCGATACGCGGGTCGGCAGCAAACGCATCGCGCGGAAATTCCAGCGCTTGGCGAGGAAACTCGCAAAGTGCCTGAACGCCGGAGGCACTCAAACGTATGCGCCAAGTCTGGCGATCGACTGGGGCGGGCTTCGCAAAGGCACGGCACATGAGGATGGCCAGATTGCTGCCCTTCGCCGGATCGCGCACCGACTGGTAACAAATCGCATCCGCATCGGCCGTTCTGGCGGCGTCGGCGAAAGCCTGACATCCTGTGTAGTCGATAAGATCGGTCCAGAGCTTCTGGTCGGCGGACAGCGGTTCTCGTGTCAAATCCAGCAACCGGGCGGTCCCTATGTCGGCGGAAAAGGCAGTGTATTCCGCCGCATCAGACGGCCAGGGAGTGTCAGGCGACTCAGCGAAGAACAGGAGTCTATAGAACGCCATCTCGGCCACAGCGGTCGAAGGGTTCTCAGCCGCATAGTAGACGCCGAGCGTGCGCCCGGCGCGCCGGAAGCGGGAGCCGTTTGGATAGACGGCGCCATAGCGGAACGGCGTCGCCAGCAGAAAATCGAGGTGGCGGCACTCCGGAGGGATTGCCGGCTTGGTGTCCTCGATCAGGTCTTCCAACAACTCCTGCTCGGCTAACGTATCGGTCAGCTTCAGCGTCGAGACGCGATGCTGGGCTTCGACTAGCCGCCAGCACGCGCCATGGAAGTGACGGAGCTCAGACGAGAGCGCGACGCGCGTCCAGATAGTCGATGACATCGACGAGCCCGCTCACGGTTTGCACCTTCTCGATCGGCCGGGCGTCGAGGACGGTATTGGGGTTGGCAAGCCAGCTTGCGGCGACCTTCTCGTCGCCGCCGGCGATCGCATCGAGCGACCGGAACAGGCGTACGAAGAGCACCGCAAGCTCGAACGGCTTCGTGCCGGGATCGAGCCCGAAGTCGCCGCGCTTCATGCGCGACACCGTTGCCTCGCTGACGCCGATGACGGTGGCGAGGATCCGGGCGGTCACGCCCAACTGATCTGCGGCGCGAAGAACGGCCTTCGTGACAACGGCCCCGGCTTCGGGGCGAGCGGCAGCGGACTGAAGGGGGGGCATGGGCGCTTCCTTTCTACAGGAATAATATACAAAGAAACTTGCTAACGAAAGGAAAATCCCGTGGAGGCGTTCCGTGCCGCCATCGACACCCTGTTTACCGACCCCAACCTTACTGAGACAGCGCATTGGAAGGCCGGAGGGATCGGGTCAGAGGTTGCCGTGCCAGTCATCCCGAAGGCGCCGGATGCCAGCGACAGCTTCGGTGACACCCGCGTCGTGCTGCCGACGGTCGTCCTGGATGTCCGGAAATCCGACATATTGGCGCCAGCCGAAGGCGACCTGGTCGAAATCGGCGCTTCGACCTTCAAGGTGATCGGAACGCCCATGATTGACCGGCTCGGCATGATCTGGGCCTGCGAAATGGTCGAACTGTGAGATGCGACTGACAATCCAGATGCCTGATCTCGGCAAGGCGCTCGCGGGCACCGAACAGGCCATCGAAAGTGCCGTCACATCCGGGATGCGCGACGCGACGACTGGGCTCAAGGACGCGCTGCGTCAGGACGTCATGTCGGCCCGGCTCGGCGAGCGACTGTCGCGGACGTGGCGCGGGAAAACCTATCCCGATACCGGAGCGAGCATGGAGGCCGCCGCCTTCGTCTGGTCGAACGCGCCCAAGCTGATCGACGCCTTCGATCGTGGGGTGGTGATCCGCTCGAAGAACGGCTTCTGGCTTGCCATCCCGACGGCTGCGGCCGGGCCGCGTGGCATTGGAGCCAATGGCAGATCGGCACGCATCACGCCGGGCGGCTGGGAACGCAGGACCGGCATGCGATTGCGCTTCGTTTATCGTCGCGGTCGCCCTTCGCTGCTCGTTGCGGACAATGCCCGCATCAACAGCAAGGGTCGCGCCGCGCCTAACCGGCGAAAGACGGGGCAGGCAACGGCTGTGATCTTCCTGCTCGTCCCGCAGGTCTCCCTGCGCAAGCGCCTCGATATCGACGCTGCGGCGCGGGTATGGGCCGGGCGCGTGCCGTCCCTCATCGCCCGACATTGGCGAACGTCATGACCTCGAAACGCGAAGCGGTCCTGAAGGCCGTCACCGCCCGGATCGTCGGGGCGCTACCCGGCGCGGAGGTGAAGCGCAATCTCGCCAAGGCGGAACGGATCGGCCCCGGCGGTCTCGTCGTCGTCCGCGATGGCGATCCCGGCGAGCCGGAGGTGACGCTGTCACCACTCACTTATCTCTATAGCCACCGCGTGCCCGTGGAGATCGCGGCCTATGAGAGCGCAACGCTGCCTCGTGAGGCGGTCATCGACCAGATGCTCGGGGCCATCGGGGCGTCGTTCGTGAGCGACCGCACGCTCGGGGGGCTCTGCGACTGGATCGAAGCAGAAGCGCCAGTGACCGACGATGTGGAGACGCTCGGCGCACTGCCGGGGCGCATCGCCGAATTCTCGATCCTCGCCATCTACGCGACTTCAGACCCGCTGGGCTGAACGCGGATCGATCTGCGCAGGCGGACCAGCAATTCTGACCATTCACATCAAGGAGCATCGACATGGCGCGCGCACGCGGCGCGAACGCCGGCCTCGCGGCCGTGTTCGAATCGACCTACGGAGTCCCTCCGGCCTCCGGCTACCGCAAGCTCCCCTTCGTCTCGGCTAATCTCGGCGAAGAGCAAAGCCTGATCGAGAGCGATCTTCTCGGCTTCGGGCGGGAGCCGCAGCAGCCGGCCTACGACGTCATCAACAACGAGGGCGACGTCGTCGTCCCGGTCGACCAGCGCAATATCGGCTTCTGGCTGCGCGGCCTCATGGGGCCACCCACGAGTGCTGCTGTGGTCGCAGCCAGCGGTTCGATCGTGTTCTCAGCCCAACCCGCCAATAGTTCGACGATCACGCTGAACGGCATCGCGTGGACCTTCGTCAGCTCCGCTCCGAGCGGGAACGAGAGCCAGATCGGCGCCAATCTCGCAGCGACCCTGACGAACCTCGTGACCGCTCTGAACGCCTCAGCAGTCTCGCAGATCGCCGCGGCAACCTACGCCCAGACGGGCGGCACGACGCTCACCATCACCCACGACACGATCGGAGCTGCCGGCAATGCCTATACGCTTGCCACGCAGGCGGCGTCGAACGGCACGCCGTCGGGCGCGACCCTCGCCGGCGGCGCCAACAGCCATACCTTCGTCTCGGGAGCGCAATCCCTGCCGTCAATGGCAATCGAGATGCAACTTCCCGACGTGCCCTTCTTCGGCATGACCTACGGCGCGCGGGTCAATCGGTTCCAGGTCCAGGCACAACGCTCCGGCCTTCTCTCGGCAACGATCAATCTCATTGCACAGGGAGAGAGCGTCGCAACGAGCACGCAAGCTGGAACGCCCACGAGCCTGGTGCTCGATCGCTTCTCGCAATTTCAGGGCGAGGTGAAGCGCAACGGCGTTGCACTCGGCAATATCGTCTCAGCCGAGCTCGCCTATTCCAACAATCTCGAACGGGTCGAAGTCATCCGCTCGGACGGGCGCATCGCCGATGCCGACCCCGGCATCATCGCCGCGACGGGCACGATCACCACCCGTTTCTCCGACACCACGCTCGTCGATCAGGCGACCAATCGGACGCCCTGTGAACTCTCCTTCGGCTGGACGGCGGGTCCGAGCGCGTCGCTCACCTGGACGCTGCATCGCGTGTTTCTGCCGCGCGGTGATCGCCAGATCCAAGGCCCGGGCGGCATCCAGATCCCCTTCGCGTTCCAGTCGGCCAGGGACCCGACTCTCAACCAGACCGCAACCTGCGTCCTCATCAACGATGTCGCCTCATACTGAAGGAAAACCCATGCTCAAGCTCGATGTCATTTCGGAAACGCCTGTCGATCTCGACCTCCTGTCGGGCGTTCGCGTCACCGTGCGTCCGATCACCGTCGCCGCGATGCTGCTGGCGCGCGCCGCAGCCGCCGAGGTGCTGCGCGCAGCGGATGACGATGCCACCATCGCGGCGGGTGAGGCCTTCACCCGTGCGCTCGCGCGGCACGCAATCGTGAGTTGGGACGGTGTCGGCGACAAGGACGGCACCCCGGTGAAGCCGACGCCGGAGCGCATCGATCAGCTCATGGACCATTGGCCGGCTTTTGACGCCTTCGACCGGCTCTATGTCGGGCCGGCTCTCACCGGGTTCGATGAAAAAAACGTCTGATCGCCCTCGCCACATGGCACTTCGACGGGGGCGAAAGCTATTGCTCGGCGTGTCCGAGCCGGTGCCTTGATTGCCCCTATGAGATCAATGCGCCGCAGACTGGCGACGGGCTTCTTGCCTGGGAAGTGATCCGTCGCTCGACTGGACAGATCCGAGCGGTGATGGGAACGGCCTATGCGCTCGACTTCGCCGCGATCCTGGCGCTCGCGCAGGCGATGGGGGCCGGCACCGCGCTCCTTGCTGACATCTTGCCCGAAATCGAACCGATCGTCGCCGCCGCCTACCGGCGCGGGACCGACGGTGCCTGAGCCCGGAAAGCCGATCCACCTCCATGTCCACCACCAATGTCTCGATCCGCCTCGGGCTCGAAGGCAAAGCGGAGGTCAAGCGTGGGTTCGAGGAAGTCGCCGGAGCCGGACAGGCGGCATTCAGCCAGGTCGAACGCTCGACCGATCAGGCTGGCGCTGCCATCGACCGCCAGGCCGCCCGGCTGAAGCGCCTTGCGGAAACCGCGAAACTCGCTGCTGCGGCCGATGCTTCGCAGCAGCGCTTCAACACGGTGCTCGGCGTCGATACTGCCGTCCCGAAATCGGCGCGGGATTCGGCAGCCGTCTTCGAGGAAGCGGCGCGCGAGGCTGACAGCTTCGCCCGTCGGGCGGCGGCGCTCCGGGCGGAACTCGACCCGTTGGGTACCGCGCAGGACCGGCTCAACCGCGAACTCGGAGAATATGCGGCGCTTGCCAAGCGCGGCGCCATCACCAGCGCCGAGCACGCGGCGGCGCAGACGCTCGCCCGCCAGCGTTTTGAGGCGACGGAAAAGGCGCTCAGGGGTGTAGGTGGCACAAGCGCGCTGTCGCGCCAGCAGCTCCTGACGCTGCAATATACGTTCAATGATGTCGTCGCCTCGCTCGGCTCCGGCATCTCGCCGATGACCATCCTGCTCCAGCAGGGTGGTCAGGTGACGCAGGCTTTTGGCGGCCTGCGGGGGACGCTGGCAACGCTGGGGTCGGCGATCGGCGTGGTCGGTGGCGTGATCGCCGGCGTCACGGTGGCTGCGGCCGGGCTCACTGCCGCCTGGATCGCCAACGATGCCTCGACCCGTGCCGTCGCCACGGCTCTCGCGGGCGTTGGTCGTGCTTCGGGCTCGACCAGCACCGAACTCGAACGGATCGCCCGGACAGCCTCGGACGTTGGCCGGGTATCCGTCTCGTCAGCACGCGAGATGGAGGTCGCGTTCCTCCGCACCGGCAAGATCGGCGCGGAGGAAATGGGCCGGGCGATCAGCATCGCTCGGAATTTGGCGGTCACCCTCGGCGTCGAGACGAAGCAGGGCGCCGAGCAACTGGCGGGGGCGCTCGCCGATCCCGTCCGCGGCGCTGACGAACTCAATCAGCGTCTCGCCTTCCTCGACGACCGCACGCGGACCTATATCCGCACGCTGGTTGAGCAGAACAACCGGACGGAGGCGCAGCGCGTTCTTCTGAACGCCCTCGTGCCGGCGCTCGCCAATGCCGAACAGGCGACCAATGCCTTCGGTCGCGCCTGGGACTATGTCAGGCGCCAAGCTTCGAACGCCTGGGACGCCATCGGACGCGCCGTCGATCGGGCGGTCGATGGTCGGAGGCCCGAGGAAGAACTCGATCTCCTGCGCTGGCAACGCGCCAGGCTTCAGGAGAATGCGAACAGCGCGGGCTTCGTGCCCCTCATGCTGCCGCAGGTCGAGCAGCGCATTGCAGAACTCGAACGGCAGCTGGACGAACAGCAGCGCCGCGCCCGCGAGATCGCCGCAGATGCCCGAGCGAACGAGCTTTCAGTCCGCGCTGGAGAAACCGCGCGGGATCTCACGCCGGGTTATCGCGATCTCCTGCGTCTGCGCGAGCAGGAAGCCGCGCTGCGAGCGGCGCTCTCCGACCCGCAGGCAGGCGCCAAGCTCGCCGATGTCGGGCAGGTCGAACAGGCCTACGCCCGCGTCCGGACCGAACTCGACCGCTATCGCGACGGCCTTGGAACTGCCGCAGTCGCTGCGGAGGCGTTCCGCAGCCGCTCGGATATTGCCGCCGAAGCGCTGCGGTCGCAGTCGAATGTCACCGAAGTCACGATCCGGGCGACGCTGGCGCTCGCTCGGGCCTACCTCGAAGGCGCGACTGCCGCCGAGACGGCTGAGGCCCGACGGCAAGGGCTGATCGATCAGGCGCGCGACGGAATCGACGCCGAAACCCGCGCCCGCCAGGCCCTACGCGAGCGGATCGCCGAAACCGCGGCGACGGCCGCCAAACAGGTTCAGGATCTGAGCCTCGAGGCGGATGCGCGCCGTCGGGTCAACGATCTCGTCGCCTCGGGCACGATCACATCGTCGCGCGCCCAGCAGCAGCTTCAGCTCGAACAGGCCCTGCGGCCGCTCATTACGGCGCAGGCCTTGGCGGAAGGCGATGCGCGCGCGACGCTGACGCAGATCATCGAGCGCCTGCGTGAAGCCTATGGACGCCTCAACGCGGAGGAGGCTCGCGGGCAGGCGCTCTCGGCGATCGAGGACAAGCGGCGCGAGATCGAACTGCTGCAGCGGCAAGTCGGGCTCGTCAATGCGAGCGTCGCCGCCCGTTCGAGCGCGTTGGCGATCCTGCGCGCCGAGCAGGAGCTGCGCCAGCGCGGCATCGACATCGCTTCCGCCGAAGGACGCACCTATGTCGAAGCGGCGGGCCAGATCGAGAGCCTCGGCCGAAGCCTGCGCGGCCAGGAGCGCCTTGTCGAGCAGCGCGAAGAGATCGCTCTTCTCGAACGCCAGGTGGCGCTCGTCGGGGCCTCAGTCGCCAAGCGTGGCGACGAGCTTGCCGTTCTTCGCGAAATCCAGGCGCTTCGCCGCGCTGGGATCGACAAGGACAGCCCGGAAGGACAGGCGGCACTCTCGGGCGCACGGCGGATCGAGGAACTGATGCGAACGCTTGCCGGACGTCAGGCGATCCTAGACCAGCAAGACGAGATCAAGCTTCTCGAGAAACAGATCGAGCTTGTCGGCCGCAGTGCCTCTGAGCGCGGTCTGGTGATAGCCCAAATCCGCGCCGAACAGGGCCTGCGCTCGCGCGGCATCGATCTCGCCTCCGAGGAAGGTCGGAAGATCGTCGAGAATGCCGGTCGCGTCGAGCGCCTGACGCAGGAGCTGCAGAAGCAGGATGCGGCCTATCGCGGCCTCGAAAACGCGGTCGGCTCGGCGCTCGACCGCTTCGGCGATGTGCTGGCGCAGGGCAAGACCGACTGGAAGTCCTGGGCAGATGCCGGACGCTCGGCGTTGCAGGACATCAGCCGCGAGATCATCAAGCTCGCGGTCCTCAATCCGCTCAAGAACTTCCTGTTCGGCGGCAATTTGCCGACGCTCTCGAATGCTGGCGGCTTCTTCGGCCAGATTTTCGCTGGCCTCTTTCACGAAGGTGGTCTCGTCGGGGCCGGCGGGACCATGCGCATGATGCCGGCTCTCGCTTTCGCCGGCGCGCCGCGGCTTCACAGCGGCGGTTATCTCAAGCCTGACGAGATGCCGGCAATCCTTCAGCGCGGTGAAAGGGTCCTGAACCGGGCTGAGGCCGCGGATTATGAGCGCGGTCGCGGAGGATCGTCCTCGCCGATCATGCTGACCTTCAACGTCTCGACGCCGGACGCCTCTTCCTTCCGGCGCGCGCAATCGCAGATCACCGCTGAGATGGCGGCGGCGATCGAACGATCGCGGCGCAATCTCTGACGGATGTTCCGATGGGCTTTCACGATGTGCGGTTTCCCGATGCGATCGCGCGCGGCGCGACCGGCGGGCCGGAATACTCGACCGACATCATCGCGGTCGCCTCCGGCTTCGAACAGCGCAACATCAACTGGCAGGCCGCTCGCGCCCGCTATGACATCGGCACCGGCATCCGCACCCGCGAGCAGATGGCCGAGGTGATCGCCTTCTTCCGTGCTCGCAAGGGCCGCGCCTATGGCTTTCGGTTCCGTGACTGGACGGATTTCGAAGCGGCGGGACAGGCGATGCTCGCGACCGCCAACTCGCTTATCTGGCAGCTGGTGCGACGCTATCCGAGCGGACCGGGCGAGGACGTCCGTCTCATCACCAAGCCCGAAGTCGGCTCGGTGATCGTGCGGGTTAGCGGCTCGCCCATCGGCGTTACCGTCGATCACTTGACCGGCAGGGTGACGTTCCCGTCCGCGCCTGGAGCCACGCCCTATGCGGACTTCCGCTTCGATGTGCCGTGCCGCTTCGACACCGATCACCTGCCAGTGGTCGCGACCGCCTTCCACCTTCAGCAGATATCGTCGATCCCGATCGTCGAAATCAGGACCTGAGTCATTCCCCATGAAGACCATGAGTTCCAGCCTTGCCGCTCATCTCGACGGCGAGGTCACGACGCTTGCCTGCCTCTGGCGTCTCGAACGCGCCGACGGCTGGGTGCGCGGCTTTACGGACCACGATCAGGACATCGCCTATCTCGGCCTCAACTACGTCGCCTCGACCGGCTTTCTGCCCTCCGCGATCAAGTCCGGCGCCGACCTCTCCGTCGACAACCTCGATGTCGACGGTTTCCTCGACGATGACGCCCTGAAGCCCGAGGACCTGACGGCGGGACGCTTCGATGGCGCGCGCATCGACATCATGCTGGTCAACTGGGCCGATCTCGCGCAAGGGCATGTCCTGTTGCGTCGCGGCTGGCTCGGCGAAGTGAAGCGCGCGGATCAACGCTTTTCAGCCGAAGTGCGGGGCATCGCCAATCGGCTCCAGCAGACCTCCGGCCAGCTCTATTCGCGGCTCTGCCGCACCGATCTCGGATCGGCCGAATGCACCGTGGACCTCGTGCCGCTCACCGAGACGCTCACCATCTCGGCGGTCGCGTCCGGCGACACGTTTACTGTACCGACGGCGCGCTCGTCAGGCTTCTACACGTTCGGCATCTGCACCTTCCTCACCGGCGCCAATGCCGGGGCAGCGACCGAGATCCTGTCCCAGATCGGGCAGTCGGTGACGCTCTTCACACCGATGTCCCGACCGATTGCCATCGGGGATCAGGTCCGCCTCGTCGCCGGGTGTGACAAGACCATTGAGACCTGCCACAGCCGCTTCTCCAACGTCCTGAACTTCCGGGGCGAGCCGCACATCCCCGGCAACGACAAGGTTTTCAGCTATCCGGTGCGTGACTGATGTTCACCCGCGACGACGTTATCGCCGAGGCCCGAACATGGCTCGGCACGCCCTGGCATCATCAGGCCTCGGTCAAAGGGGTGGGATGCGACTGCATCGGCTTCATCCGGGGAGTGGCAGAGCCGTTCCTCGGCAAAGTCGATATTCCGCTCGACTACACGCCGACTTGGCATCTCTACCGGGCCGAGCCGCGCATGTATCTCGGCTTCAAGGCGGTCGCCGAGGAGATCGACCCTGCAGACGCTATCCCCTCCGACATCCTGCTCTTCGGTGCCGGCAAGGGCCCAGCACACCACTGCGCGCTTCTCACGCCCGAAGGCGGGCTGATCCATTGCTACCAGGAAGCCGGACGCGTCGTCGAGCATGCATTCTCGGACGGGTGGCAGCCAAAGCTGAGGCATGCGTTCCGGCTGCCCGGGATCAAGGAGGACAGCCAGGCGTCCTGAGCTGACGTCTGGAATGCCCACTTGGTTAGCCTTAGCAGCTAGGCTTCAAGCCATCGCGGCCGAGGCGTCGACTAGCTGTGCACACGTCGGACTGCGCAACAGCCGAGGCGGGTGCCCTACGGCTTCGTCGACGGTGACCGGTAGAGGTTGTCCGACGCGCTGCCGCTGGATGACGGCACTATCTATCTGGGGCGGGGGGACCCGGCGGCGCCGTAAAGTCCGGCACGTCACCCGGCTTCATGGCCATGAACGCGTCGTAGCTGGCAAGGCTCTCCTTGGTCGGGACGGTCCGATCCGTCGCGAGCGCCCGGATGCCGTCGCTAAATGAGCGGCGTGTGACCTCGTCCAAGATCGCGAAGTCGTTCGAGAGTTCATAGGACATCGAGCCCGTCCACATGTCGATCCGGGCGTAGCCGGGTGCCCGGGCGAACAGCTTCGGGCGACCTGAAACTTCATGCTTGGCGAGGGCCACGCGCAGAAATTCGAGCTGTCGGAACAGCACGTGCGTGCGCGCCAAGTCGTCTTCGATTTCTTTCGTGATCGCTGGGTCCGCGATGATGCAACGGAGCACGCGGGCGAAGGCGTCCCGTCCGAGGTTCAGGTCGCTCGGCTTACCCTTCTCCTCCAGTGCGGCCGCTTTGAGTTCGAGGCCGCCACTGGCCTTCCACTTCAGAACGTCCTTGGCGCGCTCGCGCCACGTTCGCAGGAGCTCGTAGACGGCGAAGAGCCACTGCTGGCTGAGCGCGTTCAGCAGCATCGCGTGGCCGATGTCGATGCCCCCGTCAGCGGAGCGGTAGGCGCGGGCCTCGCTCTCCATCTGCATGAGGAAGCCGTCAACGAGCGCGACGTTCGTGGCCTGCATGCCGAGGTAGGGATCGTCGCCGAGCAGCTTCAGTGCGCGCAGGGCCTGATCAAGTTCGTGCGTCTCGATCTCCTCAGGCTCGCGCGGCATGGGCCCGTCGTGATCATCGATCTCGTCCATCGCCGCCCCGTTTTGTTGCCATCAACGCCACCGCCCAGGTGACGACGAAGATAGCATCGCGCCACGACGATCACGAATACCTGCCACGCTGCGGCGTCGGCGGTGGTGAGGATCTCGAGGGCCGCAGCTTCGACGCAGGTGATAGCGCAATCGTGCCTTTGAAAGCGCGTCTCATGAGAAACAGCTTTCGGTCAATTTCCGGACGATGCCTGTCCAGGCTGACCACTCAAAGGTCGAAGTGAATAATGGCCCGCATCGTCCTCACCATCGGCGGCTACGTCCTCGGCAATCTGCTGCTGCCCGGCATCGGTGGCGCCATTGGCGGCGCGATCGGCGGTTATGTCGGAGGTATGGTCGACCAGCAGATCTTCGGTTCAGGCACGCCCGATCAAACGATCTACGGCGCGCGACTGCAGGATCTGCGCGTCCAGTCGTCGAGTTATGGCAGCGTGATTCCGGCGCTTTACGGCAAGGGGCGCCTTTCCTCGAACATCATCTGGATGCGTGGTTTCGAGGAAGAAACGCGCACCACGACCGAGACGGTCGGCGGCGGTGGCAAGGGGGGCGGCAGTGGCAGCACGACGACAACGACCGTGGAATACCACTATTATTGCGACGTGGCGGTCGGGCTCTGCCAGGGGCCGATCGCCTCGGTGCCGCGCGCCTTTGCGGATGGCAATGCACTCGATCCAGCCCATGTATCCGACATGCGCGTCTACACCGGTTCCGGTTCACAGGGACCGGATCCCCTGATCCAAGCCGTCGAGGGTGTCGCGAACACCCCGGCCTATCGCGGGCTCGCCTATATCGTCCTCGAACGCTTGCACATCACGCCTTACGGCAATCGGCTTCCCCAGCTCTCTTTCGAAGTGGTGACCTGATCCATGGCCCAGCTCGTGCTCACCTTGGCGGGCGGCGCGCTCGGCCAGGCGGTGGGTGGAGCCTTCGGCCAGGGTCTCGGCGCGCTTTTTGGCGCGACGATTGGTGGCATCCTCGACCAGCAGCTGTTCGGCCCACAGACCAACCGTCAGACGCGGGAAGAAGGCAAGGTCACCAATGTCCGGCTCTCGGGATCGGCCTATGGACTGGCCCGGCCGAATGTCTATGGCCGAGGGCGGATCCCGGCCAACATCATCTGGGCACGCGGCATTCGTGAGGAGGTACGCACGACCACCGAAACGGTCGGTGGCGGCGGCAAAGGTGGTGGCGGCGGATCGCAGACCGTCGTCACGACCAGCTACCACTACTACGCCGATGTGGCGCTCGGTCTCGGCGAAGGGCCCTTGACCTCGGTCTACCGCATCTGGGTCGACGGCAAGCCGATCGATTCCGATGATGTCGACGAGGTCCGCATCTACTATGGCGACCAGACGCAAAGCCCCGATCCGCTGATCCAGGCGGTCGAAGGCTCGGACCGCACGCCGGCGTTCCGTGGCACGGCCTATGTCGTTCTCGAAAATCTCTATCTCACCGCCTATGGCAACCGCTTTCCGAACTTCGAGATCGAGGTGTTTCGCGGATCGCCCGCTGGCACCTCGGATGCGCGCCATCTCGTCGAGAGCGTATGCCTCATCCCGGCATCGGGCGAGTTTGCCTACGATCCGGACGTCGTGTTCTCGAACCGGCATGGTGCGGGCAGCGGCTTCAAGGCGGCGATCAACGCCCATGCCGGCCAGAAGCGCGCCGACTTCTCGGTCGCGATCGACAATCTGCAGCGCGAACTGCCGAACGTCGAATGGATCTCGCTGGTCTATGCTTGGTTTGGCACGTCGCTCGATGTCGCGACCTGTTCGTTGCGCCCGGAATGCGAGACGGGCGTCTATGCCGATCAGGTGCCGGAGAGCCGCCCTTATGTCTGGAGCGTCGCCGGCATCGGCCGTCCACTCTTCGGCATGGATGGTGGGATCTCCGACCTGCCGCATTGGCCGATGGTCTCGTCCTATACCTATCCTGACGGTTCGCTCGGCCTCTATTATGGCGGGACAATCGCCGACGGTGCCGTTGTGCGCGCGATTCAGGATCTGAAGGCGCGCGGCCTGAAGGTTCTGTTCTACCCGTTCATCCTGATGGACATCCCGCCGCCCGATCCGGCGCCTTTTCCGTGGCGCGGGCGCATCACCGGCGCCGCCGCGGACGTGCCCGGCTTCTTCACCCGTGCCGATGGATATCTGCGGCTCATCCGGCACGGAATGACGCTCTGCGAGCAGGCAGGCGGTATCGATGGCTTTGCGATCGGTTCGGAAATGGTCGCCCTCAATCGCATCCGGGACGCCGGCGGAGCTTATCCAGCCGTGGCCTATTGGAAGCAGATCGCCGCAGAGGCAAAGAGCCGTCTCGGCTCTGCCTGCAAGGTGACCTATTGCGCCGACTGGTCGGAATATCGCTATCACGACCGTGGCGGCGGCGATGTCGATTTCCCGCTCGATGAACTCTGGGCCGATCCGAGTATCGATGTCGTCGGGATCGACGCCTATTTCCCGCTGACCGACGCGCCGTGCGCTGTCCAGGACAAGGAAGCGATCAAGGCTGGCTGGCAGGGCGGTGAACTCGTCGACTACTACTATGCGAGCCCCTCCGACCGCGATCTCGACCGGCGTGGGCTTGCGCCGATCCGGTCGCCGATCTCTGAGCCCTTCTGGGCGATCAAGGCGCTGCGCTGGTGGTGGGAGAACACTCACATCCCAAGGGTCGCCGGCGTCCCGACTGGGTCGCCGACGGATTGGACGCCGCGCGCCAAGCCGATCTGGTTCACGGAGATCGGCTTTCCGACGGTGAACTGCGCCACCAACCAGCCGAACGTCTTCATCGACCCGAAATCGGTCGAGAGCTTCGCGCCGTACTATTCGACGGGCGCGGTCGACCGTGTCGTCCAACGCGCCGCGCTCGAGGCGACGGAGGAATACTGGCGCGACCCGGCCAACAACCCGGTCTCGCCCGCCTATGGTGGACCGATGCTGGCCAGACGCTTCGTCTGGTGTTGGGACGCGCGGCCCTATCCATGGTTCCCGACGCTATCGAATGTCTGGAGCGACGGGGCGAACTACCGGCTCGGTCACTGGATCAACGGAAAGATTGGCAACATGCGCCTCTCCGACATCGTCGGCGATCTATGCCTGCGTGCGGGGTTGCTTGCATCCGAGTTCGATGCCTCGGCGCTTGATGACGAGGTCGTCGGCTATGTGGTGACCGAACGCAAATCGATCCGCGACATGATCGCGGTGCTTCAGACGGCCTACTTCTTCGATTGTGTCGAGCGCGACGGCAAGCTCGTCTTCGTCAAGCGCGGCGGAAGTGGCATCGTAGCGATCGATGCTGAAGATCTTGGCGCCTCCGACAGCGATAGCGATCGCTCACGGGTGAAAATCGAGCGCACGCAGGATACCGAGCTGCCGATCGCCGTCGATATCGTCCACATCGACGAGGGACGCGACTATCAGTCCTCGACCGTTACCATCCGCAAGCAGGTCGGCCACTCCGACAGCGTGACGACCTTCTCCTTGCCGGTCGTGCTTTCGGTCGAGCAGGCGCAAACCATCGGGCAGCGGGCGTTGCGCGAGATGTGGCAGGGGCGCGAGGCGATCGATCTTCGCCTGCCCACCCGAGGGCTCAAGATCGACCCGACCAACGTCGTCGAGGTGCCGGTCGACGGCGTGCTGCGGCGATACCGTGTGACTTCGGTCACCTATGGCAAGCCCGGTCTCGTGCTGGTGCGCGGCCAGGCGACCGATGGCGGCAACCCGGACTTCGTCTCGGTCCCAACAGGATCGGGCAGCTTGCCGCCTGCCGCTCCCGAGCCGGTCTCGCCCGTGCGCATCGACCTTCTCGATATGCCCATCCTCATCGATGCGCACGAGGCATCATCGCCGTCCTTCTACATGGCGGCATGTCCGCTCGGCGGCGGTCGGTTCCGGGGCGCAAGCCTCTTTCAGCCGACAGCCGATGGTCTCGATTATGTTTCGGCGACCGTCGCGACGCTTGCCTCGACCATGGGGGCGACGGTGACCACTCTGTCTTCCGGGCCGGTCTGGACTTGGGATCGCGGGAACAGCGTCGAGGTTCAGCTCGACCACGGCGCACTGCAATCTCTGCCCGACGAGCGGGTGCTGGCGGGATCGAACGCGGCGCTGATCGGCAACGAGATCGTCCAGTTCGCGACTGCCGAGTTGATTGCCGCCGGGCGCTATCGCCTCTCGCGCCTCCTGCGCGGCCAGCGCGGCACCGAGGGCGAGGTCGTCACCCATCCGGCCGGATCGCGCTTCATCATGCTCGACCCCGCCCGGCAGGTGCGCCCCACGTTCTCGGTTTCGCGGCTCGGGTTGACGATCGCCTACAAGGGGGCGCCCGTGCCGGAAGGGCCCGCCGGCGATCATGCGCTGTCGCTGCCCTTCGCCAATGGCGGACGCGGCCTGAAGCCATTCACGCCGGTTCATCTGAGGGCCAGCCGCGAAACCGGAGGCGATGTGCGCCTCTCTTGGATCCGGCGCAGCCGCATCGGCGGCGATTCCTGGTTTGCCGAGGTTCCACTCGGCGAAGAGGCCGAGGAATACGACGTTGCGATCCTCAACGGATCGACCGTGCTCCGGGCGACGCGGGTGACGAGCGCGAACCTTCTCTACACGGCGGCCCAGCAGGTCGCGGATTTCGGGGCGCAGCCGGCAACGCTCAAATGGCGCGTGGCGCAGGTCTCGCGCGTCTTCGGTCCGGGCGGAAGTGCCGAAATCACAAGCACGCTCTGACCTCATCTCCCAACCGAAGGAACGACAATGCCGACGACCAATCTTGGTCTGCCGCAGCTCGCGGCCGACCAGGCGCAGAAGCACGTCACCGTCAATGAAGGGCTCGCACTGCTTGATGCCCTCGTCATGCCGGCGGTGAAGACCCGCAGCCTCTCCGCGCCACCCGCCAGTCCAAATGAGGGCGAGCGCTGGATCATCGGGGCAAGCCCGACGGGTCTTTGGGCGAGCAAGGCCGGGCAGATCGCGGTCTGGCTTTCGGGAGCCTGGACCTTCCTCATCCCCAACGCCGGTTGGACGATCCATGTCGAGGATGAGCGATTGACGCTCACCTGGTCCGACGGCGCCTGGCGTGATCGGATCGTCGGCACGCCGAATGGTGGGGCGACTCGCCTCGTCGCGCTCGAACAAGAGCTTACCCTCTCGGGCGCCTACATCGATGCGACCACCGTCGTGATCGCCGATCGGATGATTGTTCTCGCCGTCGCGTCGCGGACCACGCAGGCCATCACTGGAGCGACGTCCTATTCGGTCGGCGTCGCCGGCAACACCAGCCAGTTCGGCGGCTCGCTCGGGATCGCGCTGGGCTCAACCAATATCGGTGTGATCGGTCCAACCGCTTTCTACGCTGACACGCCCGTCCGTGTGACCGCCGCCGGCGGCAACTTTACCGGCGGCAAGGTGCGCCTCGTCCTCTACGCGCTCGCCTTCACGGCCCCCAACGCCTGACCGGCCACAGTCGCGCGACAGGCGACCGTGGGCGCGACCGCACACGCCTGCGGGGGATACCGCGCTCCGCCCGCCCTTCGCGCCCGTCGGCGACGTGTGCGCCAGCGTTCGCCAACCCGAAACCCTGAGAGGAGTCACCATGTCCGCAGTCCCTGCGGCGGCTGTCACCGTCGCGCCCGAAGCCATCACGATCACCTGGATGGTCGCAGGCAGTATCATCGCCGAGCTTCTGATCCTGATCGTGTTCCTCGTCAGGATCGCCTGGTGGCTCTCCGGCCGGTTTGCCCTGATCGACGCGAGCTTCGCCGCGAACGCCCGCGAGATCGCAGAGATCAAGGTGGACGTCTCGAACGACATCGCCGGCCGCAAGGTCGTCGCCGAGGCCAGAACCGACATCGCCCAGATGAAGGCGACGCTTGGCGAGTTTCGTGAGCGCATCGACCGCCTCGAAAACCATGAGGACGAGCGGAAGCACGCCTGACCTTCCAACCCATCCCCGCCACCCAGCCCGCCCTCCGGCGGGTTTTTTTGTTTGGAGATCCCGATGTTGCCCAAAGACTACCGCTGGCTCGCGAGCGAGCCGGGACCGCGCATGCTGGTCGAAGCCCTGAAAGAATTCGGTGTCATGGAGGTGCCGGGCAACGCGGACAATCCGCGCATTCTCGGCTGGCAGCGTGAGCTTCAGGCGGCAGGGCTCGGCCGAGACTATGGCGGCTTCTACGACGCCGATGCGATCCCCTGGTGCGGGCTGTTCATGGCGGTGACCGCCCATCGGGCGAATGTCGAACGCCGGCCGGAACGCAATCCGCCGAAACTCTACCTGTCGGCGCTCGCCTGGACCGCGTTCGGCAAAGCGATCCCGAAAAGCGCGGCAGCACTCGGCGATGTCCTCGTCTTCAAGCGCAGCGGTGGAGGACATGTCGGCCTCTATGTCGGCCATGACACCTCGGCCTTCCATGTCCTCGGCGGAAACCAGTCCGACCGCGTGACGATCTCCCGTCTCTCCAAGCAGCGCCTCGTTGCCGTGCGCCGGCCCGCCTACCTGGCCCGGCCAGTGAACGTGCGCCCCATCGTCCTCGGCTCTTCCGGCAGCCTCTCGGTCAACGAGGCTTGATCATCTTTCATTGGAGACCACCCATGAACGCCATCCTGCAGTTCGGCGCGGGCTACCGCACCTACATCATCGCCGCGACGCTGATCCTTGTCGTGATCGTCGAGAAGGGGCTCGGCATCGACGTGCCTGGCGTCGATGTCGGCTCCGATTGGCTTACTCAGATCCTCGCCGCGCTCGGCCTCGGCACTCTGCGTGCCGGCGTCGGGAGCGCACCCAAGTGAGCGAAAAAGGGGCGTGCCGATAATCCCTGGTCCGGCACGCCCCACTCTGCATCGAAATGCCGGTGCAAACCGGCATCCGGCCGGCGAAAACTCAGCCGGCCTTGTGGGCTCCGAACGGGTTCGCCGCCATTCCCACCACCGCGCTTGATCCGCCCCACCGTGCGGCTTCTCCCGCGGTCCCCGCGCTTATCGGGTCCGGGTCCCCATCGTCGTCGCCAAGACCGGCGGTCAGGACAATTCGGCCGGCAAGGTCGACGTCATTTCTGCAATAGTCTGAAACTCCCCGACAAACTCGGGGCGATGCGTCATCAGGTAGCGGACGATGCGACCGTTCCCGAGCAGCTTTGCGAGATATCCTTTGACGACGGTGAGCTGCAGGTGGTCCTTCCCGTAGGAGTCCTGGATCGAGGTTATCGCTTCCTGCAACCGACTGAGTTCGCTCTCCATTCGAGCCATGGCCTCCGGCGTCAGACCCTTGAGGCGTTTCGATTTGCTCGCGTCGATGAGCTGGGACTGCGGGGTGCCGGCCAGAATCGCCGAGATGTAGGCGACCGAGTAGTTGTTGGCGTTGACGAGAAGCTCGGCGGCCTCGATCTGGCGGAGCGTTTTCATCTTCCGCAATGTCTCGAAGACGCCGATGGGGCACGGCTTGTCTTTCAGGAGCGCAACGGCCTCCTCACAAATCCCGTCCAGCAGCCGCACCTTGCGCTGCACGCTCTGGACATTGATATCGAGCGCCTTGGCAATCTTCTCCTCGGGCACGCCGCGTTCGATCGCACGCCGGATCATCTTGTGTTCCTGAACGGCCGCGAGCCGGCTGATCCGCTTATTGTAAGTGAACGCCTCATCGTCCGTTGAAATGAGGCATTCGACTTCGGTTATGCCGAGGTCCTTTAGAATCTCGATCCGCAAATGCCCATCGAGCAGCAGGAAGGTTCCGGATTTACTTTTGTCGCGGGCCACCACCGGCGGCTCGACCAAGCCGACCTCACGCACCGATGCGGTGATCTGCCGGTATTTCTGGCTCGCCTTCACCGTCTTGCGCAGCGTGTGAACCGGCAGGATCGCGCTAATCGGTAGGACGACGAAGTCTTCTTCGAAGGCGATCTTCACGGTGTCGGATGGGCGACGCGGCTCGCGTTTCATCAGCTCGCCCCCGCGACCAGCCGGCTCTCCAGCCAAGCCGGCATGGAATCCAGTCCCTCTGCGCGCAGAAGCGTCAGGAAGTGCTCGTCCTCGCGCAGAGCACGGAACGCCTCCACCACAAACAGAAGTCGGTTCTGCGTAACCTCCGCCTTCTTGATCATCAGTTTCTGGCGGTCGGCTTCCTGCCGATAGACTCGGACAAGCGCATCGCTCGTCAGTGGTCGCTGGACCTTGCGGCCGAACGGGGTTTCGTCGACATGGCGCCCACGGCGCTTGCGCTGCTGCAACAGCCGACGGACGGCCGCGAGTTTCTTGCCCCGCAGCTTCTTCTCGGTATAGGCGTCCATCAGAGCGCGCTGCGCGCCGTCGTCGTCGGTGCGCGAGATTTCAATGGCGAGATTGAGCGGTAAGAGCCCCGTTTCCACCGCCGAGACCAGACGCTCTTCACCACGCTCCAGCAGCCCGGCGATCATGTTCACGTATTCCGGGCTGACGCCGATCTTTTCGGCGATCTGGCGGTCGTTGTAGCCGCGGCGGCGCAGGGTTCCGATTTCCTGCATGAGATCGATCGCCCGATGCTGACGACGGGCGCAATTCTCGACCAGGCTCATCACCAGGCATTCATCCTCGCTGGCGTTGATGATGATGGCCGGGATTTCGCTCTGCTTGAGCTGGATGAATGCTTCCAACCGTCCCTGACCGCACACGAGGTCATATTCCGTCGGATCGGTTCCTGGTCGTCTGCTAACCGTGATGGGCCGCTTCAATCCGACTTTGGCGATATTGTCGACGATCTCCTCGAAGTTGCGCCGATTGCGCACGCGGGGGTTCAGCACGCGCACCCGCTCGGTCGGGATGAGGGTTACCTGCTTCTGGCTCCCGTTGACGATATTGCCTTGCATCAAGCGGCCTCCGAAAAATAGGCCCGCCCGGCCAGCGCATAGAAGAAATCGAGCGTTTCAAAGCGATAGGCATCGAGCGCCAACCCATTCTGATGGGCCAGACGAAGGCGCGGCAGGCTCATGTCGATGCCCGGCAGAACGTAGTAGTCGAGGGGAACCTTGTTCACCTCGTTCATCCTGACGGCAATCGTAATGTCCGGGACGAGACCGACGTCGAGCCGGATTCGCCATCGCAACGATCCTGTTGGGGTTTCGAAGCAGCGGGCGATGACAACCGAAGCCGTGAATTCGTCATTCACGCGGATCAGATCGCTGATGGGATCTCGCTCGGACCGTCCGCCTGCCGCGGCAATTCCGGCCATGACGTCCGCGACGACCTGTGGATGCGCGTCGCGCAGGGCGCGGTTGACTTCGATGTAGCGATAGTCGCGATCGGGCTCGTAGCCGATCAACTCGTAGGCCCGCAACAAACTGCCGAAGCGATACCGATACGCGCTCGACGACGGCATCTCGTCATGCTCGTCAATCACGATGCCCGACAGGCTGCCGTATTCTTCGAGCAGGGCACGCAGCATCGCTAGCAGTTCTTCATCGGAATAGTGCCGGCTGCGCGCGTCGATGATCGCGCGTGCTCGCTCGAAGAGAGCCTGATCGACGACAGGGGAATACGCGCCTTCAGCCCGGATCCACATCTCTCTCGGATTGACGACGCGCCGCTGCTTCAGCTTGAACGAGACCTTGTTGTAGACGTTGTTGCCGATGTATTTTTCATTGGTCAGGACTTGGTGGACCGCTGCCCGCGTCCACAGCCGGCCGAAGTCCGTTGCGATCCCGTCTGCGTTCAGTGCAGCCGCGATTTCTCTCTCGGATCGCCCTTCATGCACGAACAGGTGATACATCCGCTGGACGGTGTCGACCTCTTCCGTCGGTCCTGGGATGAGCACGACACGATCGGTCTGAAGGCTTTTTCGATCGCCACGCCCCAGCTCGCCCTTGGTGTTGCCGTGCTCGTCGATCAGCACACGGCGCAGGCCATAGCCTGGTGTGCCGCCCTGACGAAACCCGAGTTCGACCAAGCGGCATTGGCCTGCAAATACCTTGACTGAAAGTTCGCGGCTGTACTCGCCAGCCATGACGCGCTTGACGGTTTTCAGCAGGTTGGAACCGATGCTGCCGTCGTTCTCGAATTGCTCCCCGCAATAGTGAACCCGAATGCCAGCGCGGGAGCAGATGTGCTCATGATAGGCGCCTTCATCCGCGTCCTGGAAGCGGCCCCAGCGACTCACATCGTAGACAAGTATGGCCGAGAATCCGGCGTGACCGGATGTGACCTCGGCCATCAGGCTTTGCAGAGCTTCTCGGCCATCGAGGCGAAGACCACTTCGACCAGAGTCCTCGAAGACGTGCAAAATCTTCAGACCGCGAGCAACAGCATACTTCCTGATGACGTCAAGCTGATTCTCCGTCGAGTATTTCTGATGGTCTGTCGACATGCGCACGTAAGCGACGGCGGCAATATCGTTGCCGACATCGTCAGTGACCTGGTGTCTTGGCTTTGAGAGCTGCCCTTTCAATCTTCCATCCTCACGCGACAATCGGGCGTAACTCGTCGTTCCTGCAACGCCTCCAGATCAATGCTCTTCGCCTATTTAAGGCGAAGGAGCGTGGAATGTCGTTTCCGAAAAAGGGCAAGTCCTTTCCGGGCAATGGAGCGAATGGTGGTGGGTCGCAGTCGAGTGAGACGCGATTCGCCGTCGAAATTGCGGTTGCGTTGAAGCGGTCGCTGGGTTCAACCCATGCGGCCGTGAAAACAGCAGCAGCTTGGACCGGAGCCAACGAACGAACTGCGAAGAACTGGTTCTCTGGGCGCTACGGTCCGAGCGGCGAGCATCTCGTCGCTCTTGCCCGGAACTCCGATGAGGTGCTTCATGCCTTCCTGAGCATGGCCGGACGCTCCGATCTGATCGCCGCCGTCAAACTTGCCCATCTCGAATATGCTGCTGAGGATCTCCTGGCAACCATCAGGCAGATGAACGGCAGGACCATGTGACGAATAGTGGTCAAGGCCATGTCCGAACAATTGCTCGTATATTGCCTTGACCGTATACTCTAAAAATCAAATAGACGGCTTGGCCAGATGAGCATGGATCAGATCGAATATCCGAATAGCGCGACGTGGGAGGCCCGGCGCGCGTGGTTTGATGCGGAGTTCGATACTGAGCGACGCGGTGGCGCATACGTTGTTGGCGAGCACGCAACTGCACTGCTTGTGGATCTGCAATCCGTTTTCTGTGCGGGCGCATTCATCAGCGCGATTATTTTGTCGTGCACTATAGTCGATGCTCACCTTCGAGAAGCAGAAATTGGTGAGGAGTTCGACGGAGCATGCAGGCGGCCTTTGCCAATTCTGACTTTGCAGGTGACCTTGAATGGTTGCGACGGGAGCGCAATGCTCTGGTTCATTTCAAGCCTTCTAGAGGGCCAAAGATATTAATCGACGACCATTACTGCTCACGTTCAGATCACGAGACAAATGCGAGGCGTGCAATCTCTCTCGTAGCAAGCGTCGTTTTCGAGAATCCGTGGGTCTGATCTGGGAGCGCGTGGCCTTGCGCTGTAGTTCGGCCTGTTGCGAGCAGAACGTCCGCATCCAGTTTCCTATCCTCCGCCATAACCGCCGATTGCCCTCTATGGCGCGATATTGCCGCCGATCACCACGCTCGCACCAAGCGGTGCCGAGAACCGCCGATTCTACCCTACAGCCGAATATATCTTGAAGATCAGCGACGGCAGCAAGCGACCCCATCTCGGTCATAACGGCGCCAAACGCCAATGCCTGAAGCCGACGTTCGATGTAGGCAGATGGACCACTCTTGGCTGTCGCCCGGCGTGAACGCGCATGCCGAGAATGGCTTCATTTTTTTCCTCCACCGGCGATGCTGCCAATCTTTCGCCGTAGCCGCTCCAGCGTCTTTTCGGTGGTCAACTCGCGAACGGCATCCTTGCCGATCCAGCGCGCCGTCTTGTCGGCGGACATAGCTAGCCTCTCGGCCAGAGCCAGCGCCGGCCCGTGGCAGTCAAGGTTTCGCTTGCCGATATTGCGCAGCGCCCAGTTGACCGCCTTCCTGACGAAGTTGCGCCCGTCGCCCGAATGGCGCTCGATCAACCGCAGCAAGCCCAGCAGCGTGGCGTCCGGCTCCGTCTTGCGATGGACCGCCATTCCCGCGATCATCGCGAAGGCCGTGCGGCGAACGAACTCGCGATCATCCTCCGCGAACTCCGGGATGAGTTGGTCAAGCCCGGCTTCCAAGAACAGGTCGGCAGCGGTATCGACAATCTCCCAGGAATCGAAGTCGTCAGCCCAGCGCCGGGCCTCCTCCGGCGTTAGCTGCCGGGGATCGGCCGTATAGATGGCAAGTACGCGCACGTCGCGGGTGCCCGTTTTCCAGAGTCTGAGCGCGCGGCCGTGATCGCGGCCGGTCTTCTTGGCGAGCCAAGATAGCCGGTGGCTCCTATGACGAGAACTTTCGCCATGACGGCCTCGCTTTATCGTCCGACTGGTCGAAATAATCCTGTCGAACGGCGACGTCAATTGTTTTTCGACCACACGGTCGATATGAAGGTGCCATGCCCAAGGTCGTCGATCATGCCAGACTGCGTCACGAACTGGCCGAGCAAGCGGCCCGGCTGTTCCTCCGCCGGGGTTACAGCGCGCTCGGTATGCGCGAGATCGCCGAGGAGCTGGGTGTGTCGAAAAGCGCCCTCTACCACTACTTTCCAAGCAAGCGAGCCCTGTTCGAGGCGGCCGGTCAGCTTGCCGTGGCGCGCATGGCGAACGCTTTCGCGGCCCCTCCTGTGGAAGAGACAAGTCCCGATGCCGCCGTTGGTGCAATCCTGGCCGGGGTCCGTTCGTTGAGTGGCGATTTCCACGACGAAATCATGCTGCTCACGGACTACCTGAGAACCGTTGGAGACGACGAGGAGGCGCGGAAAGGAGTCGCGAGATCGAACGCGATGCTCCGCGACTCTATTGCGGCCATCGTGGGCCCGGGCAGCGCATCGCTGGTCCATTCCCTGAGTTACGGGTTCCTTCTGCAACGTATTTTCGCGCCCGAACCCGAAGACTTCGCCCAGTTCGAGAGCGACCTGCGAGACCTCCTCCGCTCGCGCGAGAGTTGATCACGCCCGGCCTGCTGCTGAGCCAGCGAGCCGCTTCGCCGTGTTCGGCCAGGCCGCGCCCATATTGCTCATCGAACCGCAAGGTACGCGACAAGCGGATCTGCCGTTTCCAGTCGTTCAGGAGGCGACATGGAGCTCATGATCTGTTCCATGGTTGTCATCGGCAGTTTTTTCGAGACCAATGCCTCAGCGTACGGAGAGGAACTGCTCGACGTTCTCCTGCGCCCAGAGGGCGAAGGTACGAGCGCGACGCCCCGTGACAATCTCAACGGTAGGCAGCACGACGCCGGCCTCAGCGGGCGGCTTGGTCGCGAGCTGGATGCCGAACTCCACGTAGTCATCGTCGTAGCCGTAGCCTCGCAACCTTTCGCGTTCGCCGTCTTCCGTGAGCTTCACGAAGGTGATGTCCCGGCCCGTGGCTTTTGCAAGAATCCGGGTTCGTTCCTCGGGCGTCAGCGCCTCCGGCCCGGTGAGCACATAGCTCCTTCCACCATGTCCGTCTTCGGTCAGCGCGCAGACGGCGACGCTGGCGATGTCGGCTTCGTGGACGACGGCGCTGCGGAAGGTGGCAAGCATCGACACCGTGTTGGCGGCGTGAATCTCATTCGCCCATTCCAGGGCGTTGCCCATGAACTCCTTGGGTTGCAGGATCGTCCAGACGAGCTTGCTGGACGTGAGCGCGCTTTCGATACCCGTCGGGGACCAGCCGCCCAGCACGGTCGCACGCCGGATGCCGCTGCGTTCGGCGAGTGCCACGATTTCGGGGCCATTTGTGAGGTCGTCGTAACCGCCGCCTCCGAAGGTGATAAGATGAATGGCGTCGACGCTGCGGAAAGCGTCTTCGAGCGTACCCGTGTCAATCAGGTTGCCTGCGACCGCTTCGACTCCAGCGGGCAACCCGGCATTTGCCGGGTTGCGCGTGAGGGCACGGACCTCGTGGCCGGCTTCATGGAGCTGGGCGACGAGGTGTCGTCCGACGTTGCCGGTCGCTCCGGTGACGAGAACCCGCATGTGCGTTGTCCTGTCGGTGGCGTCTGGCTCGCGCGGTTCACAGGGGCCTATGACGCCCGTGGGTCCTTGAGTGCTGCCATCGCGTCGACAAGGGTTGAGTGGATGTACTCCAGCTCAGGACTCGTGAACGACTCCCAACTGTTGCCGGCGTTGGCTGCCCCATCCATCTGCTCCCAGTCCTGCGTGCCCGCGACAGGATCATGGCGATAGACCCACCACAGATTGCCCTGCGGATCCTGGAAGCGCGAGAGGACGTCCCCGAAGAACTCCGTCGGCTGCGTGACGATGCGGGCACCCAATTGTTCCGCGCGCGCGAGGGTCGCCGGGACATCATCGACATAGACCCGCGTGAATGCGGGGGTGAAGGGCCAGTCGGGCTTGCGGTCCGCGATCGTGATCATCGAGTCGCCGATGAGCAGCTCGGAGTGCAGGATTAGCCCATCGGTGTCGACGGTATGCGCCTCGGGCACATTGACGGCACCAAAAACATCGGTGACGAACGCGATCAGCGCACTCGCGTCGTGGGTCATGATGAACGGATTGACGGTGTTCGATCCGGCAGGATGGGCGGGCACGGTGGTCATGATTGGTCCTTTCGGTGGCGACTGGTTGGTGCTGGTTCAGAGGGCGCGGAACCCGAGGAAGAGGCCGAGGACGGCGGTCGCGATGGCAGCGAGGAATCCGAAGGCGACGTTTGAGATGGTGCTGTGAGCGGCGAGGAGGTCACGTCCGGCGCTCACCGCATGAGTGGCTTGAACTTTGGGAGCACGCGCACCCACGCAGGGCCGTCATCCAGAGAAAGCAGCATCCCGACAGGATTGTCAGATGGAACGGTAGCGTCGGGTGGATGGTCCAGAACATCCCGTTCTGCTCGCACACGGCGATGGCCAGGCTGCAGCTCGGCGAGCCGATGCCGACGCCGAGGATACCCAGCAGCGGCCCGGATGCAGCCACCGGAGTTGGGGCGGGATCCGAACGGGATCATGGCCGGGATGCCCGAATCGATCATGTGATGACCACTGCGGCAGCTTCCGATCACCTGTATTTCTCCACGTTGAAACAAGTAGATACTAGATACTCGTCGACTGCTGACATGACCCTGTCAGCAATCTCATGCGAATTGCCTTAAGAGGTCTGCCATGAGAAGAACGAGCCGCCTTTTCGAACTTATCCAGGCGCTGCGAGGGGCACGGCGCCCGCGCACGGCGGCGGGGCTCGCCGAGCAACTTGAGGTCTGCAAGCGGACGATCTACCGCGACGTTGCATCGCTTCAGGCGATGGGCGTGCCGATCAGAGGCGAAGCTGGAGTCGGTTACTTGATCGAACCGGGGTTCGACTTGCCGCCGCTCATGTTTTCCATCGAGGAGGTTGAAGCTCTTGTCGTCGCTCTGTGCCTCTTGCAGCGGACGGGCGACGCAGGCTTGAACATCGCGGCCGAAACGATCCTGGAGAAGATTCGGGACGTGATCCCGCAATCTGTTCGTGGTCCGCTTGTTGCCGACAGTCTTTACGCGACGCCGAATGGCCCCTCCCCGGTCATGGGCGTGGATGTGACCATCGTCCGGCGGGCCATTCGCGAGGAGCGGAAACTGTTCCTCAACTATTCAGATGCCGAAGGTGAGGCAACGTCCAGACTGATCATGCCCATAGCGCTTGTGTATGACGTCGAAGCCCACATGATCGTCGCCTGGTGCGAGTTGAGGGGCGCCTTCCGCCGCTTCCGGACCGATCGAGTTCGATCCTGTTCGCCAACCACCGAACGTTTTCAGGGTGAAGGCGACACTTTACGTCGTCTGTGGCAGGCAGAATTGGGGGTGCGGAATGGCGATTGGTCGACCATGAGAATGCACTGAAAGATCATCAAACTGAAATTCCTCGTCGAGGCCGCGACGGCCGCAACGGATTGCGCAAGCGCATGACGCGCTGATTGGGGAGAAAATCGCGGCGGTGATCTTTCCCTCTGCGTCGGTCCGAAACCGCGACGCAACCCCGGCGCATAGATTTCGTCCACGGTCGGCTTCCGATCCCGTTCCCGCCGCTCATCGGATTGATCGAAGCGTTGCAAATCGAACATGGTACGGTAGCAGACCGTGTCGCAGGTTGGAGATTATGAACCGCCCCGGTTTCGCCGGAGGCGGTTTGGTTTGAGTCAGGCTGCGATGGCCGGCTCGTCCAGCATCGCAAAATAGCGTTCCGCAGCTTCGGCCGGCGGGCTGTTGCCGATAGGCTCCAGCAGCCGGCGATGATGAAACCAATCGGCCAGGTCAGCGTCGCGAATTCCGAGACCCGGAGCCTGTTCGGCGCCGGCGCGTCGGACACCCGGTTGACATGATCCGGCGGGCGCGGCGCGGCCTTGTTCCGGACGGTCGTGCGGATCGGCTTGCCGCGAATGACACCTTACAGGCCGAGCTCGGCCATCAGGCGTTCGGCCGTGCAGCGGGCGACGTCGAACCCCTGTTCTCAACACACCCTAAATCCCCAGCGCGAACACTACGGGTCAGGCGGCCTGCGACTGCTCCTGCGGCGCCAGATAGGCGTTCTGGAAGGTCGTCATCACATGCGCGACCATATCGCGGGCGATGTGGAGCTGGTCGTCCTGGAAGGCGATGGCCCGCGGCGAGTTGAGCACGATCTCGTAGCTCGGGAAGTAGTCGACGAAATCGTGGCGCCGGAACAGCTCCTCGGCGACCGCCCGCAGCACCGATTTCGAGGCGCTGTTGGCGACGATGACGTCGGCGTCCTTGAAGGTCGCGCCGAACGGCACCGGCGAGACGGTGACGACGAAGCGCATCTCCGGGTGGCAATGCTCCCGGATCAGCCCGATGATCTCCTCCATGTCGGCGAGCGTCGCGTCATAGCCGTAGTCGACGAAGCGGAAGCGCTCCGGCATGCGCTGCAGCCAGCTCGGCCCGGGATGCGCATTCATGGCGATGCCCGTTTCGGCATCGAGCCAGGTCTCGGTCAGGCCGAGCGTGAAGAAGCAGACGCGCGCCTGCCTGATCTGCGCGGTCGCCGCGGCGAGACGCTTGCGGTTGGCGAGGGCGTTCTCGCGGTCGAGCAGCCGGAGCCCGCTGGCCTGCGGATCGAACCATTGCCCGGGGGCCAGCTCGATCAGCCCTTCGTCCGGATAGCTCTCGCCGAGCAGGGCGCGCTTGAGTTCATGCGTCATCGAGCGCACCGAATATTTGTTCAGCGCGCCCCGGCTGAGCTGGCCGCGATCGGCACCGCCGCCACGGCCGGTTTCCTCGTTCCAGGTCTCGAAATGCTCGGCCGGAACCCCGTGTCCGTTGAGCAGCAGTTGCAGGCCGCGCATCATCAGGATGTTCTCGACCTCGCGCGCGAAGCACGAGCCCATGGTGAAGATCGGCCAGGAGGGATCGATCCTGAATTTCGGCTTGTGCTCGATGGCGAGATAGCCGCCCGTGGTCAGGCGCTCCTTGGCCATCTTCTCCGGCTTGCCCGAGGTCCAGCCGCGCACGGGGTTGCCGCGCATGATCGAAAGCGCCGTGCCTGCATCGTATTCGATCTTCATGATCGTCTCCTGATGGGTTGAGAACCGATAGGCTTGCAGTCTTGAGTTCGGGGCCCTGCGCCCTCCCCAGCCTGCGAAGGCGGTTCATCGGGCGGGGGCAGTTCGACCGTGATCCCGCCCCGCCCTCACATCCGGTGGGGAATGCCGTTCCGGTCGAGGAAATCGCGCATCCGGTCGTAGGACGCGGCGTAGCTCTTCACGAGGCTGCCGAGCGCCGCCTCCCGATACACCGCGCGCCAGCCGCCCTCGGCCAGGGCCGCTTCCGGCACGACCGGAATCTTCAGCGTCTCGGCCAGTTCCTGGCTGCGCGTGTCATAGGCGACGAGCACGCCCGGCACGCCATGCGCGACCGCCGGCAGCACGCCATGGACGCGATAGCCGACGGCGAGATCCTGCGAGCGGGCGAAGGCGTCGTAATGCTCGACGTCGAAGAAGGAAAACAATTGCTTCTCGTAGATGCGGCGCATCGCGGCATCGTCCGGCCCGCTCCACCAGCCGGTCCGGACGAATTCGGAAACCGCCTTTTCCTTGGCCGCGGCATCGCGCAGGAAGAAAGCCTTCTCCTCCTGCTCGCCATGCGAGGACATCACCATCTCGCTCTGGGCATCGACCTTGAGCAGCGCGGCCTTCTGGTTGCGCAGATAGGCTTCCGGATCGGCGGTATAGCTCTTGTCGGCCTCGCGGCGCAGGCTGAACGCGACCTTGCGGATCTCGCGCTGGTCGGGCACGCGGATCTGGAGGTCGCGATTGCGGGTGCGGAAGATCGAGGGACAGCCGACCACCTCGACATTGCGGATGCCGTTCTGCCGGAGCGTCTCGGCGCTGAAGGCACCGCGCACGCCGATGGCGGCCGAGCGCTCGGCCACGATCGACCAGAAGCGCCTGGAAGCCTCGGGCAGCTCGATCCTGCGGTTCCGGCTCGCCTGGGCTCCGACGCCGATGGCATAGACCGGCAGCTTCACCTTCTCCAGCACCTCGACGGCGCGAAACCACTCCATGTTCTCATGGATGAAGTTGGAGCCGCGCACGAAGATGAAATCGAACTCGCTGGCATAGCGCGCGATGTCGGCATCCGTCGGCGCCATGATCTTCATCGGCTCCAGATGCGCATAGCGCAGGAGCTTCAGCGTCGAATCGTAGACGATCATGTCGCCGATGTTGAAATACTCGCTGAGCAGCTTCTCCATCGGCGCGCGGTACCAGCGCACCTTGTCGTGGTCGTAGACCTCGCCCGCCGGATAAATCACCAGCGCGCGCAGCTTGGCTTCGGTCGGAATCGGACGCAGGCCCGAGCCGGGAGCGAGCGTGCCCGTGGCGGCATCGGCCACCGCGATCGAGCGCAGGCGCCCCTCGGGCAGACGCGGCAGCGGAATCGCCAGCTCGGCGACAGGCGCTTCGCCGGTGACGATCGCGCCGGGCTGGATCGTGGCAAAATCCTGCCCGTCGAGCATCAGCCTGAGCGCCGGCCAGCTTCCATCCGGCCGGCGGCCGACGGAAACGACGATCTCGCTTGTGGTCGCGCGCAGGATTCGGGTGGCGCTCTCCAGCAAAGCGGCGGAGGCAGGCGAGAGCACGGGCGCGTTCATGAGCCCTCCTTGACGAAGCGCAGTTTCAGGCGGACCAGGTCGCGGTCGGGGCCGAGCTTGCAGCCGGTGACGTGCATTCGCGCCATGAACAGATAGGCCGTGTCCCCGGTCGTCTCGAAATTGCGCGAGCGCGATTGCGGGTCGGCCATGGCGCCGTAGCCGTAGCGAACCTGGTCGCTGCAATCCTTGCTCCACATGGTCGGATGCACGAGGAGCGTCTGCAGCGGCGACCAGTGGATCAGATCGTCGGACCAGCTATAGGCGACGCGGCCGCCCGCGATGTTCCGGCGCGGGTCCGGGCCGAGATGGAAGAGCGCGACCCATCGTCCGCTCGCCTCGTGCCGGGTGACCGAGCCGACCGTGGTCGGCAGCTCCCTGAGCGTCCGGCACGGCCGCGCCTGGCTGAGATCGTCGCGATAGGGATCGACCGCGGGAATCGTGAAATCCTGCCCGTCGAAGGCGCGCCAGGCCGTGGGGTCCTTGATGTCCGTCGACCGGAACAGGCAGACGCCGCTCTTCTGGCCCTCGCCGCCGGTCGTCGCGATCAGCGCATACCAGGCACCGTCCTTCTCGACGATGTTCGAGGGGTTGAAGAAGCCGCGATGCCGGCCCTGATCGACATCCTGCCGGTAGGGCGGCGCGGCGACGAGCGGACGCGGCTCGTCGGTCCTGAAGCTGCGTCCGCCATCGTCCGAGCGGGCGGCGGTGACGACGTTGTACCAGCAGCTCATCGCGTCCTTGAAGCGGCAGGCGCCGGGATGCTTGTCGGCATGGTACTCGGCATGGATCAGCGCCTCGACATGGCGCCCGTCACCGGTCCAGGTCGCGGCGATCCAGCTCTTGTCGCTGAACGCGCTCGGATCGGCGCTGTTCTTCGCCTCGAAAGAGACGGCGCAGCTCTTGCGGATGGAGGACAGGTCAGCGCCGATCAGCGGACGGCTGCGATAATGGCTGGCGAAGGCGACGACCTCGCCCTTGTCGTCGCGGAAGGCGCGCAGCGGCGCGTCCGGCAGATCCCACTCCTCGCAACGCTCGCGCGCCCAGGAGACCACCGTCTCCTCCTGGGCGCCGGGCGCGACCTCGAGCCGGTAGCCCGGTGCCTGCGCCCATGCGGCCAGAGGCGCCAGCAGCAGGAACGCCGCCCACGATGCCGCGCGCATTGTGCGGGCGCCGCTCATGCCACCTTCCGCTGCGGTTGCGTCGCCGGCGGCATCATCTTGTTGTCGACGCCGTTCTCGACGAGGAAGTCGCGCATCTGCCCGTAGACCTGGGCGTAGGCCGCGTTGAAGCGGTCGAAGCGGGACTGGTCCCAGTACTCCTCCAGCCTGAAATCCTGTCCGGAGAAGACGTCGACGCTCGGAATCCTGAAGGTGTCGGCGAATTCGACGGTGCGGCTGTCATAGGTGAAGTAGATCGCCGGCGTGCCGTTGGCGAGCGCCATCAGATTGCCGTGCAGCCGGTAGCCGAGCACCAGATCGAGCCCGCGCACCAGCCGCTCATATTCCGCGACGACGTCGGAATAGAACATCCGGCCCTGGTAGAGCCCAGCGACCTGCTCATCGAGATACCAGTTGTCCGCCCAGGCGTTGTCCCTGAGCGCAGCCATCGCCGCAGCCTTCTGCTCGGGCGTGCCGAGGGCGAGCTTCTTCTCCTCGGCCTCGCCCTGCGACATCAGCGTGACCTCGAAGCGGTCCGCCATCGCCTTCACCAGATCGCGGTGGAAGGTGAGGTAGCGCTTGATGTCCTGCGCATAGGTCTTGGAGACCTCGCGCCGCAGCGTGACGCCGACCTTCCTGACCCGGTCGAGCGGCGGCAGGCGGATCGCGAGGTTGGGATCGTTGTTCCGGAAGGCGGTCGGGCAACCGATGATGCGGACATTCCTGATGCCGAGATCGTTCAGCACCTCGGCCGAATAGGCGCCGCGCACGCCGAGCGAGGCGGTCGAATCCGCGATCAGCCTGAGGACCGTCTTGGTCGCCTCGCTCAGCTCCAGCTTGCCGCTGACCGGCGCCTGCGCGCCGATGCCGAAGGCGATGACCGGAATCCTGAGCCGGCGCAGCACGTCGGGGGCCTGGGCCCAGTCCATCTCCGCATGGACATAGTTCGAGCCACGCAGGAAGACGTAGTCGTATTCGGCATTGAGCCGGTCGATCGCCGCCGGGTCGACACGGTCGATCGGCAATTCGTCGAGCTTCTCGAAATTGAGCAGCTTCAGCGAGGAATCGAAGACGAAGGCGTCGCCGATATTGTGATAGTGATCGATATGGGCGGCGAGATTGGCGTAGTCGTACCAGCGCACATTGTCGTGGTCGTAGACCTCCCCGGACGGGCTGATGACGAGGATGCGGGCCATGGACGGGATCTCCCCTGTTTCTCGTTATGGTTTCAGGCGATCATCGCGGCCGGATCGCGCTGCGCCGGCTGAGGACGGCTGCGTTCGGCGATGAGCCGGCGGTAGAGTTCCAGATGCGTCTGCGCACATTCACGATGGCTCAGCGGCCGCTTGATGCCGCCGCGCAGCCGGTCCCAGAGCCCGGGCTCGGTCAGGGCACGGGTCATGCAATCGACCAGGTCCTCCGGGCTGCCGGCACGGAAATGCAGGCCGTCGACCTCGTCGGTGATCTTCTCGGCCATGCCGCCGAGCTGGCTCGCCAGGATCGGGCGGCCGTGGAAGAACGCCTCCTGGATCACGATCGGCGAGTTCTCCCACCAGACCGAGGGCATCACCACCCAGTCGACCGAGCGCATCAGGTTCGGCATCTCGTGGTTCTGGAAGGGGCCGCAGAAGCGCACCCGGCGCCCGGCGCTCTCGACCAGCGCGGCGAACTTGTCCTGATAGGCCTGCGGCTGGCGTTCGAGATTGCCGCCATAGACCAAGAGGATCGCATCATCGTCCCAGACCGAATCCGGGATGCGCGTCACCGCATCGATCAGCACGTCGGCGCCCTTATAGGGCGTGAGCTGGCCGAAATAGGCGAAGCGCGAGCGCCGCGTCTTGCCCTCCGGCAGCGGGCGCGGCGGGGCCGGAGCGGCGACGTCGATGCCGTTCTCGATCACCGAGAAGCGCTCCTCGGCGAGGCCCCAGTCGATATAGCGGTCGGCCAGGAAGCGGCTCGGCGAGACGAAGTGGTCGGCAAGCCCGAGCATGCCCTTGATGAAGGTCTCGCGCGCCAGGAAGCGCGCCGGCGCGATCTCGGGGAAGCAGGCGTTGCAGTCGGTCGGCGAGGCCCGGTAGCAGAGCTTGAAGGCGCCGGTCTTCACCATCTGCCCGTGATGGTGGCAGATCGAGAGATATTCGTGGAAGGTCACCACGATCAGCGCGTCCGGCAGCGCATCGCGCACCGCGAACAGGCATTCGAGCCCGAGCCCGATGAAATGGTGGAAATGCACCACATCGGGCTTGAGATCGTGCAGCACGCGCACGAAATCGCGCTCGATCTCCTCCGTCGCCCGGTTGGAGATCAGGAAGTGGTCGTAATCCTCGGCATAGTAGAGCAGCTCGCCGCCGCGCTGGCGCAGGCTCATCAGCGCCGTGCCGGCATGGCGCGGCGTCGGCGCGCCGACGCGGGCGAGATAGTGAGAATCCACGCCTTCGCCGGCCTGCAACCCCTTGTGCAGGTTGTAGGACGCCACCTCCGCCCCGCCGAGCGAGAGCGAGGGATGGCCGTGCGATATCACGAGAACCCGCATCCTCAGCCTTTCATATTGGAGATGGCGAGCGCCCAGCGCCGGTCGAAGCTGGTCCGGTCGGCGAGCTGGGCGAGCGCGCCGGCATGCGGCGTCGCCGTCTCGCCGTCATCGACCGCATAGACCTCGACATCGGGCACCCAGAGCGAGGGCGAGCCCGCCATCCTGAGCTTGAGGCAGAGATCGAGCCCTTTCTCCGCCGTGGTGAAATAGTTGCGCGCGAAGCCGCCGACCTCGATGAAGGCGGCGCGCGACAAGACGCAGCATTCGCTGGCGCCAGCCGCGACCTCCATCGGGCCGAGATTGCCGACCGCATCGAGCGGATAGCCGACGAAGCGGTTGGCGATACGCCGGTTCGCGCCCTCGCCTTCCAGCCAGGCGCCGGCCCAGCGGATCGAATCGTCCTCGAAGAGCAGCGTCGGGCTGGCGACGCATTGGCCGCCCCGCGCCCGGTAGGCCCGCTCCAGCCGGCCGAGCCAGCCCGGCATCCGGATCTGCGCGGCCCCTGAGAGCAGCGCGACCGTCTGGAAGCGGCAGGCGCGCACGCCGGCTTCCAGCGCGTCGCAGGCATCCTCGACGCCTTCCACGGCGACCAGGCGCACCGACAGCCCGTAGAAGCGCGCAAGCCGGCGCGCTTCCGCACCGACGCGGTCGAAACTCTCCGACGGGGCGGCGAGCACGATCGGCAGGGGCCGGGCTTCCGGGTCCATCGCGAGCAGGGCGAACAGCGCCGACAATTCCCGGTGGCGATGGTCGAGCCCGACCACGAGGCCGAGCGGCGCCTCGGGATCGAAAGGACCGACATCGAGGGTCTCGGCCGCGCGCGGCGGCGCGATCTCGGCCGCCTGCAATGCCGGCGCGATCTGGCGCTCGACCACGGCGTTGGCGGTCGAGGAGCGCGGATCGAGCAGGCCGAGCACGCGTTCCAGCGCGCTCCGCGCCGGGGCGCGATTGGGTTCGAGCGGCAGGAAGGCCGGGCCGCTCCCCTGCACCTCGAAGGTGAGATAGAGCGGCTGGCCCGCTTCGGGCACGAGCTTCGGGGCGAAGACGATGAAGCCGTGATTGTTGCGCCGCGAGGCGAGCGCCGGGCCGAAGCGCGGATCCTCCATGAAGGCCGCCGTCACATCGGCGCGCTGCACCCGCGTCCAGAGCCGGTCGACCGCGCAGGACCGGCTGCCGCTACACAGCGTGACGCCGCCGACCCGGCGCTCGGGATCGAACAGCCAGCCGATGATCAGCACGCCGGTACCCTCGATCACCGTCACCGAGTCGATGCCGGCGCGCACCGGCTCTTCCAGCAGGCAGACCGTGTCGCGCCCGTCGAAGCGCTGCGAGGCCCGCCTGAGCTTGTCTGCCGTCGCCTGAGGCGCGGTGCCGCGCTGCAACCCGTCGCGCAGATGGCCCGGCACGGTGATCGGCTCGAGCAGGACGTAGCGCTCATAGACCTCGAGCGCCCGCCAGCCGTCATTGCCGCGGAAATAGAGGCGCTCGATCTCGCCCGGACGCTGCACATGGCAGTCCTCCAGCAGGCCGAAGAAGCCGCGCGCCCCGTCGCCGAGATCGTCGCGCTCGAAAGTCCCGGTTTCGAGATGGGCCGGCGACAGGCCGCCATGCGAGATCAGGAGCTTGACCCGCCCCGCGGCGAAATGGGAGGTCCAGCCCTGCAGGAAGATACCCTCGCCCGGCCCCGTCGTTTCGCCGAGCGCCCCCATCACCTCGACGAAGCCGCCGGGCCGCGCGACGGTCTGCAACAGCATCGCCACCGCCCGCAGGCGGCGCGGATTGGGCGCGCCGGTCAGCAGCACTTCGAGCAGCCCGTCGACCACGCTCGGAAAGGCCTGGCCGGCATCGTCGGCGAGATCGGAGAGGAAGGCCTGCAACGGCTGCGGCTTCGCCGCCAGGATCAGGCGCAACGGCCGGCCCGGCCGGCCGATCAGCAACGCGCCGCTACCGCTCGCATCGACGCTGGGCGCCGGCGCCAGGCAGAGGAAGCCTGTGGCCAAAGACGTCTCGGCCCCGGGCCGGCGCCAGCTCAGCACCATGGTCTGCGCCCGATTGCGCGGATTGCCGTCGACCGCGACCGGCACCTTGGCCGGAATGGCATCGCAGGCGCTGCGGACGAGGATGGCGTTCTCGCCGAGCGGCGTCCAGGCCACGGTCGGCGCCGGGGCGACGGCCGTCCTCTCGGGAACGATGACCTCGCTCATCGCCTCAGCCTCCCCACAGCGTCACGGCCAGCGTGACGAAGGACATCGCGGCGGCGAGCGCCGACAGGAAGCCGAGGATGACCGTGACCTGCCGCAGCGGCGCCCGCGCCTCCTTGCGGATCGCTTGCAGGCGCTCGTCGAAGCCGCGCAGCGTGCCGTCGAAGCGGAGCTGGAACACGTCCAGCTCGGCGATGCGGCGCATGATCTCGCTCTGGCTCTCGGCCTCGGCCTTGGTCGCCTCGGCCAGCGCATGGTTCTCCTCGAGCCGCGCCGCGATGCGGTCGAGCTTCTCGTTGAGCTCCTTCTGGGCGAGCTGGCCGCGCCGGTTGAGCGCGATCAGCACCTCGACCTTGTCGAAGAAGCGCGCCAGCGGCACGGCGATCGCGGCCTCGGCCGCGAGCTCGTCCGGAGCCGGCAGGCGCAATTCCAGCTCCGCCCCGGTCTCGGGCGAGACGCCGACGACCCTGAGGCGGTTGCGGGCCGCGACCAGCGCCTCGTCGAGTTCCATCGAGAAGGCATGCTTGCCGTCGCCGATGCCGTTGCGGCGCAGATCGATGCGGCTTTGATCGGCCGCGGTCTCAGCCGCAAGCCTGCCGTCGCAATAGAGCCTGACCGTGACGGCCTGGTCGGGGCGGGCTTCGTCCCAGATCCAGCCATGCAGGCGATTGCCGTCGAGGGCGTCGATCCGGCCGTTCAGCCGTGCCGGATTGACGTTCGGAAGGCGGGCTTCGTTGTCCTGATATTCAGCAGTGGTCATGCGGCCTCCGCGAGCTTGAGGCTGTCGAAGAGGGCGAGGTGGCGGCCGGCGCATTCAGCGAGCGAAGGCTGCTCGGCAATGCCGTGGACGAGGCGCTGCCAGAGCCCGGCCTCCTCCATCGCCCGGCGCAGGGTGCGGGCGAGCGCAGCCGGGTCGCCCGGCCGGACATGCAGCCCGTCGATCCCGTCGCGCACCATCTCGGCCATGCCGCCGATGGCGCTGACGATCGGCGGACGGCGATGCTGGAAGGCTTCCTGGATGACGAGCGGGGCGTTCTCCCACCAGATCGAGGGCATCACCACCCAGTCGATCTCGGCCATCAGCGCCGGGACTTCGTCGCGGGCGTAAGGCCCGCAAGGACTGACGACCCCCGCAGTATCGGCGAGCGCGGCATCGAGCGCGCTGGTGAAGGCCTCGCTCTGGAACGGCGCGCCGCCATGGATGCGCAGGCTGAAGCCTTCCTCTCCGGACGCTTGCAGGATCCTGGCCGCCTGCAGCAGCGGCAGCACGCCCTTCCAGGGGTTGAGATTGCCGAAATAGCCGAAGCTGGCGCGCCGGCCCGTGGCCGGGCGGTGCGGTGCGGCCTCCTGGGCCGGGCGGGCATTGGCGATGACCTCGACCCGCTCCGCCGGCAGGCCCCAATCGACATAGCGCTGGCGCAGGAAACGGCTCGGCGCGACGAAGCGGTCGACGGCGGCGAGATGCGTCTTGATGAAGCGCTCGCGCAGCAGGAAGCGGTCGGAGCCGATCTCGGGGAAGCAGCCATGGCAGGCGGCGGGCGAGGAGCCCATGCAGCGCTGCCGGTCGCCCGGCCGCACCATCAGCCCATCATGGTGGCAGATCGGGTAATAGTCGTGCAGCGTCATCACGATCGCCGCCTGCGGCAGCAGCCGGCGCGCCAGCGTCAGGAACTCCGCGCCGATCAGCACCAGGTGATGAACGTGGATCACCTCCGGCCGGAACTCCTCCAGCAGCGAGCCGAGGTCCTGCAGCGTGCCGTAATGATCGATCTGGCTCATGTGGAAGCGGTCGTAATGCGCGCTCCAGAGCAGCACGTCGTCGCCGACGGATTGCAGCGCCGTGCCGGGATGCGGCTCGCGATGCATCGCGTTGGTCGCGCCGAGGAACAGCACCTCGCAACCCTGCTCGCGATAGGCCCCCGCGAGATCATGGGCGAAGATCTCGGTGCCGCCCGGATGCAGCGCGGGATGATTGTGCGCGACGACGAGGATGCGGCGGCTCATGCCCTGCCTCCCGGTTCCTTGCCTCCCGGTTCCTTGCCTCCCGGCTTCGTCGCGATCAGCAGGTCCTGGTAATGCGCCGCGCTGATGCCGCGCCAATGCCCCGGCCGCAGCGCCTCGACGGCGAGCCCGGCCTGCATCGCCTGTTCCACCAGGAAGCGGCTGTCGATCCCGGCGGCGGCGAGCGGCGCCTCGTCGATGGCGTACCAGCCCGGTCCGTCCTGCCAGCGCTTGAAGGAGAGGCGCTCCTGGCCGGTCTCCGCGCCGTCGATGGCGAAGGCGGTGAGGAAGAGGCGCCCGCCCGGCGCCAGAAGCCGCGAAGACTCCTGCAGATAGACCACCAGCTCCTCGGGTGGCAGATGCGTCGCGACCGAGGTCATCGTCACGAAATCGAAGCTGCCATTGCCGAAGCCGAAGCGAACCTCGATGCCCGGCAGGGAGCCCTGCGGATTGTAGAGCGGATGGGCGATGTCGAGCCGCTGGAAGCGGAAGCGCGGATAGGCCGGCGTGATCGTCTGGGCGCACCAGAGGATGCCCTCCGTCACGGGATCGACGCCGTCATAGCTGCCGCGCTCGGGGTCGAGATACTGCGTCAGCGGCACCGCCATGCGGCCAATGCCGCAGCCGATGTCGAAGACGCGCTCATGCGGCTTCAGCCGGCCGATCCGGACGAAATGGCCGAGGAACTCGGCGCCGATCGCGCGATAATCGCCGTCGCCGACGAAGATCGAATCCGGCGGCGGATGCGGCATGAAGCGGTTGCTCTGCAGCGAGGCCAGCAGCCAGTCGAGCTCGGGCCCGGCGGATATCTCCGCCGGAGCCGGCTCAGCCGCGATCTCTCTCAAGGCCGTCATTGCCGTCATGCCGCGGTCGCTCTCCTGAAGGTGAAGCGGGGAACGAGGTCGGGTGCGCTCGGCACCGGCTCGGGCAGAGCGGGCTCCGCCGCCGAGCTTTCGAAGGCCAGCATCAGCGCCTCGATCTGCGCATCCCAGCGCCGCGTCTGCAGCCAGGCATTGTGCTGGGAGGCGGCGCCGCGCGTGTAGTCGGCGCTGCGCGAGATCGATTGCCGTTCGAGATGATAGAGCGCGACGCTCGGCGCATAGACGATGCCGAAGCCGGCGCGCCGCACCTTGAGGCACAGGTCGCTGTCCTCGTAATCGCCGATCACATAGCTCTCGTCGAAGCCGCCAAGCTCGTCGAAGAGCTCGCGCGGCATGACGATGCAGGCGCCGGTGACGCCGGGCACGGGCCGCTCGACATTGGCCGGCCCGTAGCTCCCGGGCATGCCCTTGAAGTAGTGATGGTTGAGCCAGATGCCCTTGCTGTCGCGCTTGAAGAACAGCCCGGCATGCTGCAGCGAGCCGTCGTCATAGAGCAGCTTCGGCCCGACGGCGCCGACGCGCCTTTGCCGGTCGAGCTTGCCGATCAGCGCCGGCAGCCAGCCATTGCCGGCGGGGATGACGTCGGAATTGACCAGCGCCAGCGCCTCGCCGCGCGCCCTGAGCGCGCCGGCGTTGCACGCGGCCGAGAAGCCGCCATTGCGCCCCATCGCCACGAGCTGCATCGGCAGCCCATAGGCGAGATGCAAGCCCCCGAGGAGATGCGCCACCTCGGCCTCGTGCTCCGGCGAATCGAGCACATAGATCAGCTCGGCATTCTCGACGAACCAAGGATCGCCGGCGAAGGCCGCGACCTGCACGCGCAGGAAGTCGTAGACGCGGTAGAGCGGGATGACGACGGAGGCCTTCGGCCGGGCCGCGATCGGCCCGAAGCGCTTGACCGTCGGCTCCGGCCGGGTCTCGCCGAGCTCGTCCTGGCAGGCAGCGAGGATCGGCGCCAGCGTCTCCTCCAGCATCGCGGCGGTGAGATATTGCGGCGGGATCGCCGACAGCGCCCGAGCGCGGATCGTGGCCGGGTCGGCCGGCTGGACCGGCGGGCGCAGCGTCAGCGTCGTGCCGGACCGCAGCTTGATCTCGCAGCGCGGCTGCAGCACCGGCGCGCCGGCGGCATAGTCCGAGGCGAAAGCGGCGAAGCCCGTCGCGGCGCGCGTCTCGCCTTCCTCGCCCGTTGGCAGTCTGACCGGGAAGCGCTGGAGCCGCGACAGCATGGCGATCGGCTCGCCCGCCCCGCGATGCAGCAGCACCTCTTCCAGAAGCTCGTCGGGATCGCGCAGCCAGCCGCCGATCAGCAGGCCCGCGCCGTTGCAGACCGCGAGATCGAGCTCGGCGGCGGGGAGATCGTCGTTGCGGCGGACATGCTGAACCGCCAGCGGCACGCGCCGCTGCATCTCGACAGCGAGCAGGCGGCCCTGTTCGGACAAGCCCGCGAGCTGCTCGACGACCCAGTTGCGCAGGCCGTCGCGGCTCGCGGCCTTGCCGGCCCACCAGCGGCCGAGCGACGGCGCCGCCTGCCGCCCCGGCAGGGACCGGACCACGAGCGAACGCTCGCTCTGCAGGATCAGCAGCCCGCCGCCGCGCACGGGCGGCTCTTCCATCACGAGGTGAAGCTCGCGCTTGCCCGTCCTGTCGGCGATGCCGACGCGCGACGGGAGGTCGAGGCGCACGAGGCCGGCGCCATCGAGACGGGAGACCGTCTGAAGGCCCGTGAAATCGCCGGGCACGATGGCCTCGCACAGCCACTGCCCTTCGACCAGCACCGCGCTGGGCTGCATCGCCACGGGCTTCGGAAACAGCAGCAGCAGGAACTGGCGCAGGAAGGACAGGTAGTTCGGCGCCGTCGAGAGGCCGAACAGGGGCGGCCAGGCCCGCAGCAGCGCGTTGGCCAGGACAAGCCGCGCCTGCGGCGCGAGGTCCTTCAGGATCTCCTTGGGATCGGCGAGGCCGTGGACGAGCGCCGGATCGAAGGCCGCGGTCACCTCGCCCTGCGGCCCATGACCGGACAGGGTCGCGGCGATGTTGCCCTGCCCCGCGGCCCGGAACGCCACCGCAAGGCGTTCCCGCCCGTCGCGCAGGCCCAGCGAGATCGAGGCGGCGGCGAGGCGGCGGCCGCCGCCCGTCAACGCGATCGAGGGCTTCCCGAAAGGCGAGGCTTCGAGCGTCCAGCACAGCAGGAAGACCGATCCGCCGAGACGGTGCAGTTCGAGCTGGGTCGGAGCGGCCACGGCCGCGGCGACGGGCGCGAGTGAAAGCATGAAGACGTTCCTGCGGCACGGAAGGGGCCCGGAGCGCCGGCGGGAGATGGAGATCCATCTCGCGGAGAAGCCGGCGCTCCGGGACGTCGTCGGGACGCGCCTGCCGCCGTCCGGCCAGGAGCCGCGGCCGGGCGGCGAGTCGCGTCAGGCCGATCAGGCGACCGAGAAGTAGGAGTGCGGGTCGGCCTGGACGTCGTCGGCGCTCACACCCACGAGAGTCACGGTGTCGCCATGGCCGAGGTCGATGACGGTGTTGCCGCCGACCGTGGTCGCGCGGGCCGCCACGTCCTCCGCCGAGTGGACGCCGGTGCCGTTGATGTCCGAGGCGATCTGCAGGATGTCCGCGCCGGCTTCGAAATCGAGCACCACGTCGTTGCCGCCGCCACCCGCGAAGACGAAGGTGTCGTGGCCGGCACCGCCCTGCAGGATGTCGTCCCCGGCGCCGCCGAACAGCAGGTCGTCGCCCGCGCCGCCCTGGAGCAGATCGTCGCCCGCTCCACCCTGAAGGATGTCGTTGCCCGCGCCGCCCTGCAGGATATCGTTACCCGCGCCACCCTGCAGGATGTCGTTGCCGGCACCGCCCTGCAGAAGGTCGTCGCCAGCACCACCCTGGAGGATGTCGTTGCCGGCGCCGCCGAGGAGGGTGTCGTCACCCTGCCCGCCGGAGAGGACGTCGTCGCCCTCGCCGCCGAAAAGGGCATCGTTGCCCTCGTCGCCGGAGAGGAAATCGTCCCCCCGCCCGCCGAAGAGGATGTCGTTGCCCTCGCCGCCGAACAGCGCATCGTCGCCGCCGTCGCCATAGAGCAGATCGTTTCCGCCTTCGCCGAACAGGGAGTCGACCCCGTCGCCGCCATGCACGATGTCATGGCCGTCGCCGGCGAGAATGACATCGCTGAAACGCGTACCAATCAAATGGTCGTCGAATGCACTTCCTTCGATCGTTGCCATTCGGCGCCTCCTAAGTAGTTGATGATCCCGGATCTACCGGCGGACCAGCCGCGGATCTTCGTATCCGGATACTGTTCCGGCGACATAATTCCATCATATCGCCGCTCGACATCCTGAGGATTACGCAAAGCGTGCAGTGCATCAACAAATTTATTGTGACCATTTTGCGATGCATCATGGATAAATCTATGATTTTTACTCAGAAAAACCTTCCTTATTTGCGCAAATATACTTCCAAATTTGAAATAACGCCCCGCAGGCCGCCGCGCCGCCTCAATCCTCGCGGAAAGCGCGGTTGAAGCTGTCGGTGAAGGGCGAGATCAGATAGTCGATCGCCCGGCGCGCGCCGTTGACGATCATCACCTCCGCGGTCATGCCGGCATGCAGCGCGACCTTGTGGTCGCGCAGGCTCTGCGGGTCGATCTCGGCGCGCACGACGAAATAGGCGGCGCCGGTCTTCTCGTCGACGAGCTGGTCGGGCGCGACATAGCTCACCTTGGCCTCCAGCGGCGGCAGCAGCCGCGAATTGAACGCCGTCAGCCGCACCCGGGTCGCGGCGCCGACGCGGACCGCGTCGATGTCCCGCGGATCGACCTTGGCCTCGACGATCAGCGGCTCGTTCTCCGGCACGATATCGAGGATCGCCTCACCCGCCGCGATGGCGCTGCCGGCGGTGCGCATGCGGATATTGGCGACGATGCCTTCCTGAGGGGAGGTCACCACCAGCCGGCGCAGCACGTCCTCGGCCTGGACGATGCGCTCGGTGACCTCCGACAGGGCGAGCTGGGTTTCCTGGATATCCCTGGCGATCTCGTTCTGCCGGTCGAGGCTGATCGACAGGATCTCGAGATTGGCGCCGGCCACGGCCTGCTCGGCCTTGGCCTTGCGGGCGGCGTATTCGCCGGCCCGGCCGGCGAGCTCGCTCTGCCTGGTCTGCAGTTCGACGAGCTGGCTGCGCTTGGTATAGCGCTTCTCATAGAGGTCGGCGAAGATCCTGACCTCCTCGTCGATCAGCGAGCGCTGCCGGTTGGTCGCGTCGATCTGCGCCTTCAGCGCCTCGGCCTCGGCCTGATACTGCTCGATGACCCGTTGCTGGATCTGGATCTTGCCCTCGTGGACCTCCGCGCGCGACCTGAACAGCGTGCGCTCGGCCCGCAGGACCTCGCGCGTCACCGGCGTTTCGGCGCGCTCGATATCGTCGGGGAAATCGACTTCCGCGGCCTTCGTCTGCTCGGCCCTCAGGCGGGCGAGCTTGGCCACCAGGCCGACGCGCTTCGCTTGCAATTGCTGCAATTCGGCCCGGGCCCGGGCGTCCTCCAGCCGCAGCAGCGGTTCGCCCTTGGAAACCCGCTCGCCCTCCCCCTTCAGCAGGGTCTTCAGGATGCCGCCCTCGAGATGGCTGACCGTCTTGCGCTTGCTGTCGACGGCGACGACGCCGCTCGCGACGGCGGCATTGTCCAGCCTTGCGGTCATGGCCCAGGCGCCGAAGCCGCCGAAGCCGACCCCGATCGCCGCCACGCCCGCCAGCACGAGGCTGCGCAGGCTCGGCACGCGCTCATCCGACTCGTCCAGCGGCGGCACCGCCACCAGGGCGCGTTCGGGGCGCTTGATCAATGAACGCCCGGTCATGCCGTCGCTCCCCGAACAGCCGGTGCCGCGGCGGGCGCCGCCGCCGCCGGCTCGATCTCCACGCGCCCGCTCGGCGAGATCATGCCCGCGATCGCTGCCCGCGGCCCGAATTGCTGGACGCGGCCGTCGCGCAGGACGAGCAGCTTGTCAACCACCTGCATCACCGACGGCCGATGCGCGATCAGGACGACGATCGCGCCGCTCTCGCGCGCGGCCATCACGGCGCGGATCAGGCTCTGCTCGCCCTCGGCGTCGAGATTGGCGTTCGGCTCGTCGAGCACGATCAGGCGCGGCATGCCGTAAAGCGCGCGCGCCAGGCCGATGCGCTGCCGCTGGCCGCCGGAGAGCCTGAAATCGCTGTCGGCGACGCTGGTGTCGTAGCCGAGCGGCAACCGGCCGATGAGCTCGTGCACGCCGGCGATGCGTGCCGCCTCGAGGATGGCGTGCGGATCGGGGTCCTGCATGCGCGCGATGTTCTCGGCGATCGTGCCGTTCAGCAGCGAGACCGATTGCGGCAGGTAGCCGACCATGGCGCCGAAGGAGCCGCGCTCCCAGAGATAGGTGCTGTGGCCGTCGAGATAGACGCCGCCGGCATTCGGCTTGAGCACGCCGACGAGGAGCCGGGCGAGCGTCGACTTGCCCGCGCCCGACGGCCCGACGACACCGAGCACCTCGCCGGGCTCCAGCGAGAAGGAGACACCCTTGATCACGGTCTGCTCCGAGCCGGGCGGAGCGAAGAGCGCGCGATCGACGACGAGATCGCCCTGGCAGGGCGGCGTCGGCACCGTCTGGCGCTGCGAGCTGCGCGACAGGACGAGCTCGCGCACGCGCTTCCAGGCCGCCGCGGCGAGGACCCATTGCCGCCAATCCGTGATCATCGAATCGAACGGCGCCAGCAAGCGGCCGAGCAGGATGCTCGCCGCCATCAGCGTGCCCGCGGTGACCTCGTTGCGGATGATCAGGAGCGCGCCGGTCGCATAGACCGAGAGCTGCATCGTCATTCGCGACGAGCGCGTCACCGCCGCGATCAGCTTGCCGCGGCGCGTGCCCATGTCGAGCTGCTCGATCATCGCGAGCTGCTGGCCGCGCCAGCGCCGCGCCAGCGCCGGCAGCATGCCCATCGCCTCGATCGTCTCGGCATGGCGAAGGCTGGCGCCGACCTCGTTGATGCTGGCGACGCCGGCCTCGTTGGCCTCCTTCAGCACCCGCCGCGTCAGCATGTCCGACAGCACGCCGAGCAGCAGCAGGATGATCAGCGAAGCCAGCCCGACCAGCCCGTAGACGGGATGGAGCAGGAACAGCACGGCGAGGAAGACCGGGGACCAGGCCGCCTCGAGCGGCGTCGCGATCGCCGAGCTCGCGATGAAGAACCGGATGTCGTTGAGGTCCCGGATCGCCTGCGTCGCCTGGCCCGAACCCAGTTCCAGCGAGGCGCTCACCGCCGCCTGCAGAGCCGGCAGGTTGAGCCGGCGCGCGAAGATGCTCGCCATGGCCTGGAAGGTCAGCGAGCGGATGAACTCGATCGTGCCGTAGAGCGCCAGCGCCCCGACGGCGATGACCAGCAGCATCGTCAGCGTGTCGTAGCTGTGGCTGACCGTGACCCTGTCCTGGACCTGCATCATGAAGAGCGGGACCGTCAGCAGCAGCAAATTCACGCACAGGCTCAGCAGGGCGGCGTAGCCCAGCCCGCCGACGAACGATCTCTGCAGGTCCCTGATCAGGATATCGGGAGCCGGCCTCACCGCCTTCATGCATATCTCCGGAAGCGAAGGTTGTCGGGCAGAGAAGGCGATGTCGTCATCACCCTGCGTCACCCATGCGTCAGCATCCGCAAACGAGATACGGGAGTGGTGTCAAGATTATGACAGATTAGATCTCTACCTTGCCGAGTCAGGCGACAGAAAATGCGGCATTATTGTGCGATATTTTGAATTTTGAACCAGTTCACACCCATTTCCAAATTGCAGATTCTTATTGCTCATCGAATCGGCATGGCATGTGCTTTGCCTATAGGCTCCATAGGGGAAGGGAAGAAAAAGGGATGGATTGTTCAAACTTCAATCAGGCGGGGTAAGGAATGCACTTCAAATTGCATGGCGGCGAGCAATTTTCAGGCAGATCCTTGAATGGCCATGACAGGCCGAACGGCGATGGCGAAGTGGAGGATGGGGCGGAGCGAAGAGTTTCGGCCTTCGACCTCGCCCGCGTCATCGAGCGGGTCAGTCGGCGGTTCCTCGATTATCTGCGCCTCGAACTGGGCAAGCTCGGCATCGAGGACATTTCACCGGCACAGGTGATGATTCTGCTCACCATCGGACAGGGCGAGATCGCCGTGCGCGATCTTCTCGATCGCGGGCATTACGGAGGCTCCAACGCCTCCTACAACCTCAAGCAGCTCGTCGAGAGCGGCTATCTCGAACGCGGGGCCTCTCCGCGCGACAGGCGGCTGGCGCGAATCTCTCTCTCGCTCAAAGGACAGATGCTGTGCGAGAGGCTGCGGCTGCTGGATGAGGCCCATCCGTTCGGCCCGCGCGCCGAGAACGGCGTCGGCGCCGATTTCCTGACCACCCATGAAACCCTGCGCCGGCTCGAGCAGTGGTGGAACGATTCCCTCCGCTATGGCGGCGTCCTGCTGGCCTCATGCATATCCTATTCGTTCATCGTTCAGGATCTGGTCAATTCGCTGCTCTGATCGCGAGCCTCGTCGCCCAGGGCGACGAGGTCACGCTGATCAGCGAACGCCCCGCGCCGGAGCAGCCGGGCCTGCGCCAGCTCGCCTACACGGTCGGCGCGGCTCCGGCCCAGCACCCGGCGCTCGCCGCCACGGATTATCACCTGCGGACCGGCGAGGCCGTCGCCGGGCTGATGACCGCGCTCGCGGCGAGCGATCCGCCCGATGTGGTGATCGGACATACCGGCTGGGGCGGGCTTCTCTTCGCGCGCGACGCCCTGCCGGACGCCGCCCTGCTCGGCTATTGCGAATATTACTACCGCAGCTCCGGGGCGGACCTCGACTTCGGCGCGACGGCGCCGATCCCCCTTTCGGAGCGGCAGCGCATCCGCATGCGCAACGCCGCGCAGCTTCTCACCCTCGATACGCTCGACGCCGCCTATGCACCGACCCGCTGGCAACGCCAGCAATATCCCGCCGCCTATCGCCAGCGCATCGCCGTCTGTCATGACGGCATCGACACGGCGCTCTGCCGGCCCGATTCTCGGGCCCGCTTCACCCTGCCGGACGGCCGCGAGCTGACGCCGGGCATGCCCGTCGTTACCTTCGCGGCGCGCGATCTCGATCCCTATCGCGGCTATCCGCAGTTCATGCGGGCCGCGGCCCTGCTGGCCGGGCGCCATCCCGAGCTGATCTTCGTCGCCGTCGGCGGCGACGGCGCCGGCTATGGACGCCCGCGCGAGGACGGCATGCCGTGGCGCGAGGCGATGCTGGCGGAGACCGGGCTGGCCGACCGTGTCGTCCATATCCCGTGGTTGCCCCATGAGCGCCTGATCGACCTGTTCCGGGTCTCGGCGGCGCATGTCTATCTGACGGTGCCCTTCGTCCTCTCCTGGTCGCTGCTGGAAGCCATGGCCAGCGGCTGCCTGGTGGTCGGCTCGGACACGCCGCCGGTGAAGGAAGTGATCCGGGACGGCCTCAACGGCCTCCTGACTCCGTTCGACGACCCGGCCCTGCTGGCGCAGCGAATCGCGGAGGCGTTTCAGCACCCGCCCCTGACGGCGCCGCTGCGCCGCGCCGCCCGCGAGACGGTCCGTGCCGGCTACGAGCGCGAGCGCTGCCTCGACCGCCAGCTCGGCTGGATCCGAAGGCTCGCGCAATAGGGGCTTGCTCGGGACCGTCGGCTCCCTCGGCGGGAAAGCCCCCTCATTCACCAGCCCGTGCCCGCGCACCAGGATATCGCTCTGCCCCGTCAAGCGCCCTTGCCGACTCCCGCCGACGCGGATCGGAACCGTCTCGGCGCCCCCCGCGTAAAGAGCGTAGTCTCGCAAGCCGAACAGGCGTCAGCCCGCCCCGGGCTCGACCTTCAGGAGCCGGATCACCCGCGGCTTCCCGCGCGGGTCCGGCCAGCCCATCGCCTGGCCTTCCGACAGGCCGATGAGCGCCGTTCCGACCCGGCTGAGAACGGAGACCAGCCCGGACGAGGAACGCCCGCGGCCGGAAACCAGGACGACGTCGCGCACCGCGCCGCTACGCTCCTCCAGATAGCGCCCCGCGCGGTTCAGGGCGAGGCAGCCCGCCGGCGCGGTCCCGGCCGGCACGATCCGCGCGCGGTGCAACTCGTTGCCGAGGCGCGAGGCCGCGGCGTAACGGCCATCCGCCACCGCCTCGCGGACGACGCGCCTCAGCACCGCGAGGTCCTGATCGGTGATCGTGATCTCTGGAAGGTCCACTCTCGCTATCCCGCCGGCTTTCCCGAGGGCGAGCGCCGGCTCTCGCCACGAAGTCGCCGGCGGGCGCGGCCCGCCGGCACGTCACAGGGCCGCTTCGGCCCGAAGGCTAGCGCCCGACCCGCCTGTTCGGCAGGCCCTGCTGCTTGCCGAGGTCGGCGACCGAGGTCGCGGCCTGCGGCGGAAGCTTCGGCTGCTTCGGCTTCTTCGCTTCCCTGTTTCCGTTGCGCTTCTTCTTGCTCATGATCTGGTCTTCCCGCTGGGAGGCCGCCGGCAGCGCGCATGGCCGCCCCGGCCACGGCACGGCACCCTGGACAGCCTCCGATCTGCTGGAATGGCCCGAGCCTTCGCCTGCGGGCGAACGACATCCGCACGACATGTCGCCCATCGCATGGCGGCGCAGGCTCGCGCCGGCGCAGTTACCCTGGCCCGGGCGCCCCCGACCTGCCGTCAGGCGGCGCGCCGAACCAGGGCTACTGCCGTGCGAGCTGGCAGGCGGTGCACAAGACACCCGCCGGAAGAAGAATTCCAATCATGACCTAATGATATTTCGATGAATTATACGGAAAGTCAAATCCGCAACACTCTACCGGACTTGGTTGAAAATAGCTTTTCTCGGCCCATATCGGAACCATGCCAAATTCAACCTGGAATCTCACGCCGAGAACGATCCGGAAGGCACATGTCTTTACCCGGAGAGGATTCCCGCCGGCCTGACAATACTGCCGACGGCCCTCTCCGGGTCACGAGCCCATCCGATCGTGATTTTGGCGCCGCCTTGCCGGCGCAGGAGGAGATTCCATGGCCGGCCGTTCCAGATTGGTCTGCGCAAGCTGCCGTCGCCCCGTGCCCCGCGCCGCCGCCCGCTGCCCCTGGTGCGCGGGCCCGGTCGACCCCGTCAGGCAGCGGCTGGGCGCGGCCCGATACCCATGCCTGTCCGGCGATATCGGCGCGGCGCATCCGCCCGGCGCCAGGCCGGCCGAGGGTCACGCCAACCGCCCCTGAGAAGCCCCGTTCCGGCGGGCTTCTTCCATCTCCGACCGGCGGGACGTGCGCGATCGCATCGCCGCCGTCCGTCGACGGGAGGCGCAAGGATGCATCCCCGAACGAAAGGGCCCGGCAGAGCCGGGCGCTGGACGAGGCCCGGGCCGCCTCGCTGGCGGCCCGGGCCCGGAAAGCGGGTTCCGCGCCGCTCAGGCGGCCGGAACCGGGTCGGCCTGCGCGGTCTCGCGGGCGGGCTCGGCGAAGCGCAGCCGCCGGTCGCCCTCGGCGTCCTTGATGCGCGTCGGCAGGCCCATGCGGTCGAGCAGGGCGAGGAAGGGCTTCGGCGCCAGCTCCTCGACATTGACCATCTTCCGCACGTCCCACGCGCCGTTGGCGACGAGCAGCGCCGCGGCGACGGCCGGGACGCCCGCCGTATAGGAGATCGCCTGGCTGCCGACCTCGGCGAAGGCCTCGGCATGGTCGGCGACGTTGTAGATAAAGACCTCGCGCGCCTTGCCGTCCTTCACGCCCTTGACCACATCGCCGATGCAGGTCTTGCCGACATAGCCCGGCGCGAGCGAGGACGGGTCGGGCAGCACGGCCTTGACCACCTTGAGCGGGATCACCTCCTGGCCCTCCGCCGTCCTGACCGGCTGCTCCGAGAGCAGGCCGAGATTCTTCAGCACGTTGAAGACGGTGATGTAGCGCTCGCCGAAGCCCATCCAGAAGCGGACATCCGGCACGTCGAGATTCTTCGACAGCGAGTGGATCTCGTCATGGCCGGTGAGATAGGCGGTCCGCTTCCCGACGACGGGCAGGTCCCATTCCTTGCCGACCTCGAACATCTTGTTCGAGGTCCACCGGCCCTTCTGCCAGGACCAGACCTGGCCGGTGAACTCGCGGAAATTGATCTCGGGATCGAAATTGGTGGCGAAGTAGCGGCCATGGTCGCCGGCATTGATGTCGACGATGTCGATCGAGTCGATCCTGTCGAAATAATCGTCCTGCGCCAGCCGGGCATAGGCGTTGACGACGCCCGGGTCGAAGCCCGCGCCGAGGATGGCGGTGACGCCGGCGCTGGCGCATTCGGCCTGCCGCTTCCACTCGTAATTGCCGTACCAGGGCGGCGTCTCGCAGATCTTCAGCGGGTCCTCGTGGATCGCCGTGTCGATATAGGCGGCGCCGGTGGCGAGGCAGGCCGAGAGCACCGACATGTTGAGGAAGGCCGAGCCGACATTGATGACGATCGCGCTCTTCGTCTCCCGGATCAGCGCGGCCGTCCGCTCGACGTCGAGAGCGTCGAGCCCGTGCGCCAGCAGGCGCCCGCCCGTCTTCAGGCTGCCCTTGGCGTGGACCGAATCGACGATGGCCTCGGCCTTCGCCCGGGTCCGCGACGCGATGTGGATGTCGCCGAGAACGTCGTTGTTCTGCGCGCATTTGTGGGCGACGACGTGGCCTACGCCGCCGGCGCCGACAATCAGGACATTTCTCTTCATTTTGGCTGGGGCCTCCTTTCGGTTTTCGGATGTTCGGCCGCGTTTCAGGACAGGCTCGCGCGGTAGTCCCGGTAGGAAAAGGAGCGGACGAGGCGCAGGCTGCCGTCGAGCTCCCGCAGGACGATGGACGGCATCTGCACGCCGTTGAACCAGTTCTTCTTCACCATGGTGTAGCCCGCCGCGTCCTGGATCGAGATGCGGTCGCCGGGCGCCAGTTCGCGGTCGAAGGCGAATTCGCCGAAGATGTCGCCGGCCAGGCACGATTTGCCGCAGATCATGTAGCGGTGCCCGCCCTCGTCCGGCTCGACGCGCGCCTGCTGCCGGTAGATCAGCAGGTCGAGCATATGGGCCTCGACCGAGCTGTCGACGACGGCGAGGTTCTTGCCGTTGAAGAGCGTGTCGAGCACCGTGACCTCCAGCGTCGTGCTGCGCGTCACCGCCGCCTCGCCGGGCTCGAGATAGACCTGCACGCCGTGGCGCTGCGAAAACGTCGCGAGCCGCTCGCAGAACGCCGCGAGCGGATAGCCCTCCCCGGTGAAGTGGATGCCGCCGCCCAGGCTGATCCAGGAGACCCGCGAGAACAGCGCGCCGAACCGCTCCTCGACCTGGCCGAGCATGCGGTCGAACAAGGCGAAATCGCCGTTCTCGCAGTTGTTGTGGACCATGAAGCCGTCGATCCGGTCGATGACCTGCGCGATCCGCTCCGGATCCCATTCGCCGAGGCGGCTGAAGGGGCGCGCCGGGTCGGCGAGGTCGAAATTCGACGCGCTGATGCCGGGGTTGAGCCGCAGGCCCCGGCTCAGCCCGCCGGTGCGATCGGCGAAGCGTTCGAGCTGGCGGATCGAGTTGAAGACGATCTTGTCGGCATTGGCGACGACCTCGTCGATCTCGTGATCGGCGAAGGCGACGCTGTAGGCATGGGTCTCGCCGCCGAATTCCTCGCGGCCGAGCTTCACCTCGAACAGCGACGAGGAGGTCGTGCCGTCGATATGCTCGCGCATCAGGTCGAAGACGGACCATGTCGCGAAGCATTTCAGCGCCAGCACGACCTTGGCGCCGGAGCGCCGACGAACCTCGTCGATGATCCGCAGGTTGCGCAGCAGCTTGCTCTTGTCGATCAGGTAGTAGGGTGTCGCGATCATCGGGACCTTGCGCCATGCGCTGCGATGGTGACGCCAGCCGGCACGGCGGAGGCGCCATGCCGGGTAACGATCGGGAAAAGCCTGCCGGCGCGAGGGGCTCGCGGACCGTCAGCTCGGATGGGAGGCGGAAAGGACGGCGCCGGTCACGCGGCCGGGGCCGGGGCGCTCACGCTGAGGGAGGAGGGGCAGCGAGGTCCCCGCGGAAGGCGAGCGCTTTCGCACTGTTTCCCCTCCGCTTCGTCTGTCGGTGGAACGGATCGGCGTGCAAGCGCGCCGGATGCCCGCCGGGTCGGCCCGGGCTACCCCTGTCGATGGCCCTGGCCGGCGCACGCGCCGCGCGCGCAGCAAGGATTTCTTCCGTTTGGGAGGCAATCAGTAAAACTGAGCCCATCCCCAATTGGAAGAGGGCGTCGTGAGACATACCGTCCTCCCCAACCAGCAGATGTAGCCTGCATCAGATGATGGCCGAGCCTATAGCATCGGGCAGCCGGCAGTTCAACCTGCAAGCCCGGCGACGAAGCTGGCCGAGCCGCCGCACCGTTTCGACGGCGCGGCGGATTATCCCTGCGGCGGAGGGATTCTACCGGACCGGGCCCGGTCTTCTCTGCCGAACCGGGCGACTAGACTATCGGCTTTTCGCGATGGTCGGCGGCCGTGCCTACCCCTCCCGGGCCGGCGGGCCGGAATGCAGGGTGGTCACCCAGATCGCGCGCGCCACCTCCTGCTCGGGATTGTCGAACATATGGGGCACGGTGCTGGGGAAGCAGACGCTGTCCCCCGCCGCGAGCACGTGAGGCTCGTGATCGAGCCAGATCCGGACCCGGCCGGCCAGGACATAGACCGCCTTCTCGCCGACATGCTGGACGAAATCGGCGCCGGAGGACGCACCCGGATTGAGCGTCAGCTCGTAGATCTCCAGCGCCCCGCCCTGGGCCGGCGTCAGCGATTCCTTGAGCACGCCGCTCGCCGTCAGCCGCAGCAGGCGCCGGTCGTTGCGGCGCACGATGTATTGCGACGAGGGATCGGGCGCATGCGGCTCGAAGAAATAGGAGATCGGCACGCCGAGCGCGACGCTGAGCAGCCTGAGGCTGCGGATCGAGGGCGAGGCCAGCCCCCGCTCGAGCTGGCTGATCATGCCGGTGGAAAGCCCGGTGCGCCGGGCCAGCTCCTGGATCGAGAAGCCGGCGCGCTGGCGCAGCAGCCGCACCGTCTCGCCGAGGCGATGCTCGGCATCCTCGGGCAGCACGATGGCTTCGCCGGCCGTCCTCTCCGGCGTCTCCGCCTCAGCCGCGTCCCTGCTCATCGATCGCCTCCCCGTCCTGTTGTCCGACCGCGCCCAGAGCATTGGGCACGAAACTTGAATCCGCCTTTCGGAGACATCCGTCACCTCGACATAGAGATGGCTCGCCCCTCCGCCGGCGGAAGGGACGGACCCCGGCGACCCGCCGGGAAGCCGGACCTGCCGCCGCGCGACCGGCATCGGCGCGATTGACAGGCATTTTCAACCATGTTGAATTCAGGTCAACAAAAGTTAGAGAGATTGAAACACCGCCCGTCAAGCGGCGTGACGCCACGCCGCGGCGAGCGAGTTCCGGGGAGGGAGCGCATCATGTCCGAGGGGCCTTTCGGAGTCACCAATCCCACGCGCCGCGGCGCGCTCGCGCTCGGCATGGGGCTCGCCGCCGGGGCCGCCCTGCCGTCCTCGCTGCGGGCGGCGCAGCCGCCCTCCGTGCCGAAGGGCCAGGTCGTCGCCGGCCTCTCGCAGGAGCCGACCGTCTTCCACCCGCTGATGCCCGGCATCGAGGTCGACCAGGGCGTCTGGTGGCAGATCTTCAGCACGCTCTGGTACATCGACCCGGAAGGCCGCTTCCAGCCGGACCTCGCCAGGGAGGTGCCGACGGTCGAGAATGGCGGCCTCTCCGCCGACGGCCTGAGCTGGAAGGTCAAGCTGCGCAACGACGCCAAATGGCATGACGGCACGCCGTTCACCGCCGAGGACGTCAAGTTCAGCATCGACCTCGTCAACAACACCGCCTTCCGTGCCCGCAACCGCGTCGGCCACAGCCTGGTCCACGACATCAAGGTGGTCGCGCCGGACGAGATCCACTGGCGCATGGAAAGCGCCTATTCGCCCTATATGTCGATCCTGTCGCTGTTCTTCATCGTGCCCAGGCACGCGCTGGAGAAGGCTTCCGACCCCAACGCCTCGCCCTTCAACAACGCCCCGATCGGCACCGGGCCGTTCCGCTGGGGCGAGCGGGTGCCCGGCGACCATATCCAGCTCCTCGCCAACACGAGCTATCACGGGCGCGGTCCGTTCCTGGAGCGGGTGGTGTTCAAATACATCCCCGACCTGACCGTGCTCTACACCCAGTTCCGCACCGGCCAGATCGACTATACCGGCATCCAGGGCGTTCTGCCGAACTTCGTCAAGGAAGCGAAGACGCTGCCCGGCCGCAAGGTGACGGTCTCGCCGATGGCGTCGATCGAGCACATCGCGCCCAATCTCGAATTCGGGCCGCTCGCCGACCGCTCGGTGCGCGAGGCGCTCTATCTCGCGATCAACAAGAAGGGGCTGATCGACGCCCTCAACTACGGGCTGCCGGTGCCGACCGAATCCTTCGTGCCGCAGCAGGCCTGGTCCTTCAACAAGGAGCTGCCGGCCCATGCCCACGACCCGGCCAAAGCCAACGCCATCCTCGACGCCGCCGGCTGGAAGCGCGGCGCGGGCGGCATCCGCGAGAAGAACGGCGTCAGGCTGGAATTCGCCAATTCGACCACCAGCGGCAACGCCGTGCGCGAGCAGACGCAGCAGCTCCTGATGCAGGACTGGAAGGCGATCGGCGCCTCGATGCGGATCAACAACATGCCCGCCGCCGTGATCTGGGGCGAGTTCTGGCAGCAGTCGAAGTTCCAGTCGGTGATCGTCGGCGTCAACTTCATGCTCGGCAGCGACCCGGACGTGACGCCGCGCTTCGGCTCGGGCGCGATCCCGGCCAAGGGCGGGCGCGGCTACAACACCTACCAGTACCAGAACAAGGAGGCCGACCGGCTGCTGGCGGAAGGCGCGGCCCAGTTCGACCTCGCCGAGCGCAAGAAGACCTATGGCGCGCTGCAGAAGCTGATCCGCGACGATCTCGCCATCCTGCCGCTGTTCCAGTCGGTCATCGCCGAGGGCACCAAGGACGGGCTGCAGGGCTTCGCGCCCAACATCAACACCTCCTCCAATTGCTGGAACATGCGGGAGTGGTACTGGGCCTGACGGCCGGCGGGTCGCGCGATGCTCCCCTATCTCCTCCGCAGGCTCGGGCAGGCGCTGGTGCTGCTGCTCATCGTCTCGATGCTCGGCTTCGCCATCCTGCATCTGGCGCCGGGCGGGCCATTGTCGCAATTCGCGCTGTCCTCGCAGATGTCGCCGGAGGACATCGCGCGGATCTCGCACCAGCTCGGCCTGGACCGGCCCCTGCCGGTCCAGTACGCCGACTGGCTCTGGCGGATGCTGCAGGGCGACTGGGGCACCTCCTACCGCGACGGCAGCGCCGTGCTCGCCGTCATCGGCTCGCATCTGCGGGCCACCTTCGAGCTGATGGCGACGGCGACGCTGGTCGCCTGCCTGCTCGGCTGCTGGATCGGCATCCTCGGCGCGATCCGGCGCTATTCGCTGTTCGACACCCTCGCCACCGTCGGCGCGATGGTCGCGCTCTCGATCCCGACCTTCTGGTTCGGGCTGGTCGCGATCTACGTCTTCTCGGTCACGCTCGGCTGGCTGCCGGCCGGCAACCGGCACACGGTCGGCGACGATTCCGTGCTCGACCTGCTACATCACCTGATCGCGCCGGCGCTGGTGCTGGCGCTGGTCGAGATGGCGATCTGGGCCCGCTTCATGCGCTCCTCCATGCTCGACGTGATCGGCCAGGACTATATCCGCACCGCCCGCGCCAAGGGCCTGCCGGAATGGAGCATCCTGTCGCGGCACGCGCTGCGCAACGCGCTGCTGCCGATGATCACCGTCGCCGGGCTGCAGTTCCCGACCCTGCTCGGCGGCGCGCTGGTGGCGGAGACCGTCTTCACCTGGCCCGGCATGGGCCGGCTCTTCCTCGATTCGATCGCCTATCGCGACTACCCCGTGGTGATGGGCATCCTGATGCTTTCGGCCGCGATGGTCATGCTCGGCTCGCTGATCGCCGACCTGCTCTATGCGGTGGTCGATCCGCGGATCCGGATGGAGTGAGGCGATGAGCGCGTCAGCCGCATCCGTCCCGGCCGGGCCCGCCCCCGCCGCCTCCGCGAACACCGCCTGGCGGCGCTTCCGCCGGCACCGGCTCGCCATGGCCGGCACCGTCACCATCGCGATCCTGGCGCTGGGCTCGGTCTTCGGGCCCTGGCTGCTGCCCTTCGACGACACCTATATCGACATTCTGCAGCGCTTCGCGCCGCCGCTCTCGGGCGTGCATGTGCTGGGCACCGACGAGCTCGGCCGCGACATCCTGGCCCGGCTGATGATGGGCGGGCGGATCTCGCTGGCGATCGGCTTCCTCGCCATGGCGATGGCGATGGCGATCGGCATCGCGGTCGGGGTCGTCGCCGGCTTCTATGGCGGCTTCCTCGGCGCGGCGCTGATGCGCTTCGTCGACGCGGTGCTGTGCTTCCCGACGATCTTCCTGCTGCTGGCGCTGGCGGCGCTGACCGAGCCCGGCATCCTGGCGACGACCCTGCTGATCGCCGCGACCTCCTGGATGAACGTCGCCCGCATCGTCGAGGCCCAGATCCGCACCCTGCGCGAGCGCGACTTCGCCGCCGCCGCCCGCGCCGTCGGCGCCAGCGATCTCTACATCATGTTCCGCAGCCTGCTGCCCAACGCGATGGCGCCGATCGTGGTGGCGGCGACGCTCAACGTCGCCAAGGCGATCCTGCTCGAATCCTATATCAGCTTCCTCGGCTACGGCATCCAGCCGCCGGCCTCGAGCTGGGGCAACATGCTCAACAACGCCCAGATCTACCTGACCAGCGCGCCCTGGCTCGCGCTGCTGCCCGGCATCGCGATCACGCTCGCGGTGACCAGCTTCAACTTCATCGGCGACGGCCTGCGCGACGCGCTCGACCCGCGCCTCGACATCAACTGACCTTCCCTCCAACGCAGCCGCCGCCAACGCGCCCACAGGAGCCCTGTCCATGTCCCCGCCGGTCAACCGCATTCCCAGCGACGAGCGCCTGCCGGAGGCCGTCGACGTGGTGGTCATCGGCGGCGGCGTGATCGGCGTCTCCAGCGCCTATCATCTGGCGCGCAAGGGGCTTTCCGTGGCGCTGGTCGAGAAGGGCCATGTCGGCGCCGAGCAGTCGAGCCGCAACTGGGGCTGGTGCCGCCAGCAGGGCCGGGCGCGCGCCGAGATCCCGCTCGCCCGCGAGGCGCTGCGCCTCTGGGAGGAACTGCAGGAGGAGGCGGGCGCCGATACCGGCTTCCGCCGCACCGGCGTGCTGTTCCTGACCAAGGACCCGAAGGAGGCGGCCGACTGGGAACGCTGGGCGGGAATCGCGCGCGAGCAGCAGGTCCACTCGACCCTGCTGACCCCGGCCCAGATCGCCGAGAGGCTGCCCGGCAACGCCGAGACCTGGGTCGCCGGGCTGCACACGCCGAGCGACGGCCGGGCCGAGCCCTCGCTGGCGGTGCCGGCGCTGGCGCTGGCCGCCCGCAAGCGCGGCGTCACCATCCATCAGGGCTGCGCCGCGCGCGGGCTGGAGACGGCGGGCGGCGCCGTCAGCGCCGTGGTCACCGAGAAGGGCACGATCCGCGCCCAGTCCGTGCTGCTGGCCGGCGGCGCCTGGTCCTCGCTGTTCTGCCGGCGCCACGGCATCGACCTGCCGATCGGGCTCGTCGACGCCACCGCCTGCCGCACTACCCCGGCGCCCGACTTCACCGACGGCGCGCTGGGGACCACCGAATACTGCATCCGCCGCCGGCTCGACGGCGGCTTCACGCTGGCGCTGCGCGGGCGCGGCACGGTCAACCTGACGCCCGATATCCTGCGCTACGCCAGGATCTTCTGGCCGACCTTCAAGCAGCGCCGCGCCGGGCTGAAGCTGCGGCTCGGCTCCGACTTCTTCAGGCAGCTCTTCGGCAGCGCCAATTGGCGCCTCGACCAGCCCTCGCCCTTCGAGGCGGTGCGCGTGCAGGACCCCGCGCCGGACATGGACCTCGTCAATGCCGCGCTGGCGGCGCTGATCGCCGGCAATCCCGTGCTCAAGGACATCCGCATCGCCGAGGCCTGGGGCGGCACCATCGACTCGACCCCCGACACGGTACCGGTGATCTCGCCGGTGCCCAGCCTGAGGGGCTTCTTCCTCGCCACCGGCTTCTCGGGGCACGGCTTCGGCATCGGGCCGGCCGCCGGCAAGCTCGCCGCCGACATCGTCAACGGCGACGCACCCCTGGTCGACCCGGCCGCCTATGGCTATGAGCGGCTGGTCGACGGCCGCCCGCTGGCCCCGGTCGGGCTGTTCTAGGAGCGTCGGCGTGAGCATCGTCTACAAGGCGAGCCCGGAGCGGGCGGGGCAATGGGCCGCCGCCTTCGCCCGCCAGGCGCCCGACATGCCGTTCCACATCTGGCCGGAAACCGGCGACCCCGCCGCCGTCGAATATCTGCTGCTCTGGCAGCCGCCGGAGCGGATCGCCGAGACCTTCCCGAATCTGAAGATGGTCTTCTCGGTCGGGGCCGGCGTCGACCAGCTCGATTTCGACCGGTTGCCGCCGGAGCTGCCGGTGGTGCGCATGCTCGAGCCCGGCATCGCCGAGAGCATGGCCGAATTCGTCTGCATGGCGGCGCTGATGCTGCATCGGGACATGGTTGGCTACATCGACCAGCAGCGCCGCAAGCAGTGGCGGGAGATCCAGGTCCGGGCCGGCAGCGACCGCCGCGTCGGCATCCTCGGTCTCGGCCAGCTCGGCCAGGCGAGCCTGGAAAGGCTGCGGCCCTTCGGCTTTCGCCTCTCCGGCTGGAACCGCTCGCCGCGGCGGATCGAGGGTGTCTCGACCTTTGCCGGCCCGGACGAATTGCCCGCCTTCCTGGCGCAGACGGACATCCTGGTCTGCCTGCTGCCGCTGACCGAGGCGACGCGCGGCCTGCTCGATGCGCGGCTGTTCGCGCAGCTCCCGCGGGGGGCGGCATTGATCAATGTCGGGCGCGGCGGCCATCTCGTCGAGGCCGACCTGCTGGCGGCGCTGGAGAGCGGCCAGCTCTCGGGCGCGCTGATCGACGTGCTCGACCCCGAGCCGCCGGCGCCGGAGCATCCGTTCTGGCATCATCCGCGCATCGTGATGACGCCCCATATCGCCAGCATGACGCGCCCCGAAAGCGGCGCCGCCTTCGTGCTCGACACGATCGAGCGCCATCGCCGGGGGCACCCCATCGCGGGGCTGGTGGCGCGCGACCGGCGCTACTGAGCGCCGCGACGGCAGCGTCTCAGCCGGGCAGGTCCACGCCGCCGAGGACGCGCCTGGTCACGATCCGCAGGGCGCGCGCATCGGCATAGCCGACGGCGCGGGCGATCTGATGCGGAGGGTGGCCGTCCGAGGCCAGAGCCAGCGCCCGCACGACCCGCAGCCGCGCCCGCCAGTCGCCGAAGCTCATGCCGGTCTCGGCGCGGAAGCCGCGGGTCAGGGTGCGCCGGCTCGCTCCGGCGCGCTCGGCCCAGCCGTCGAGGTCGACCGGCGAGCCCGGCTCGCTCAGCAGCGCCTCGCAGACGCGCCGCAGGCGCGGATCGCGCGGCAGCGGCAGGGTCAGCGAGGTCTCCGGCGCGCGCGCGATCTCGTCGAGGACGAGCGCCGCGAGAAGGCCGCCGCGCCCGCTTTCGTCGTAGAGCATCGGCTCCGCCGCCAGCGCCGCGAGCGCCGCGGCGAGCAGCGGCGTGACCTCGAGCACGCGGCAGCCCGCCGGGAGGACGCCGACCGCCTCCGGCGCGACATAGGCCGAGCACATCGCCACGCTCCCATGCATCCTGACCTCGTGCGACAGGCCCGGCGGGATCCAGAGCGCATGCCGCGCGGGCAGGACCCAGGTGCCGTCCTCCGCCGTCACCAGCGTCAGCCCGGAGGTGGCGTAGAGCAGTTGGGCCCGCGGATGGCTGTGCCAGCCGGTGCTCGCTCCGCCCTCATAGGATTTCGGCATCACCGCGACGGCCCGCGGGACCGTCTGATAGGCATCGCTCTCCATGCGCATCGCGACCTCCTTTGGCCCGGACGAGCCATAGAACGGCCCGACAGCGCGCAGCGGGTCAAGCTAGAAAACAGGGTCCCGATAGCGAGCACCGTCATGTCGCCCGAAACCCTGTCCAAGCGAACCCTGCGCTTCGTCAACGCCGCCCATGCGCTCGATCATTTCGTGCTGCTGATCTACCCGACCGCGGTGCTCGCCATCGCGGCGCAGACCGGGCTGAACTATGCCGAGCTGATCGGGCTCGCGACCGGCGCCTTCGTCGCCTTCGGCCTGTGCTCCCTGCCGATGGGCTGGCTCTCCGACCGCTTCGGCCGGCGCAACATGCTCGCCGTGTTCTTCCTCGGCTACGGCCTGTCCTGCCTCGGCGTGGCCAGCGCGAGCCAGCCCGCCGCCTTCGCCGCCTGGCTCCTGGTGCTCGGCGTCGCCTCCGCGATCTACCACCCCGTCGGCTCGACGATGCTGGTCAACCACGCCGGCCAGCTCGGGCGCGATCTCGGCGTCAACGCCGTCTGGGGCAATCTCGGCGCGGCCTCGGCGGCCGGCGTCACCGCGCTCGTCGCCGCGAGCCTCGGCTGGCGCGCCGCCTTCGTGCTGCCCGGGCTGATCTGCCTCGGCCTCGGGGTCGCCTTCCTGATGCTGGTGCCCGGCGACGGCGAGCCGCATGCCAACCGCGCCGGCAAGGCGGAGCTGATTCCGCTGGGCCGCCCGGTGGCGCTCCTGATCGTCTTCGCCATCGCCATCATCGCCGGCGGCATGACCTTCAACCTGACGACCATCGCCCTGCCGAAGATCCTCGACGAGCGGCTCGGCCTCGACCTGCCGCTGGCGCTGACCGGCTCGCTGGCGACGCTGGTCTTCATCTTCGGCGCCGGGGCGCAATGGCTGATGGGCCGGCTCGTCGACCGCTATACCTTGCCGGCGCTGTTCGTCGGCCTCGCCCTGCTGCAGCCGATCGGGCTCGTCATCGCGGCGATGACGCAGGGCGTCCCGCTGCTGCTCGGCCTGGTGCTGACGATGACCGCGATCTACGGGCAGGTGGTCATCAACGACGCGATGGTCGCCCGCTACGTCCCGGCCCAACACCGCGCCAAGGCGTTCAGCGTGCGCTATTTCCTCGGCTTCACGGTCAGCGGCTTCGTGGTGCCGATGCTGGCGGTGCTCTATGCGCGGGGCGGCTTCGGGCTGGTGCTGGGTGCGGCCGCCCTGTTCGGGCTGGTCGTCTGGTGCGCCTCGGTCGCCTTCTACTGGCTGGCGCAGGGCTCGCGCACCGAGATGGCGACGCCGGCCGAATAGCGGCGCAGCCCGGCGAAACAGGCAGGGCGGCCCTCCGCCGCCCGCCCTTCCCCCACGCGCACCTTCTTCTAGGATCGCGATGCGCGGCGGCCCGCCGCCGCGCCCGCCTCCAGCCGCAGAAGGTCCGCCATGACGCGCCACCATTTCCAGCCGACGCAATATGCGAACGTGATCGGCACCCTGCCCGCCGTGCTCGAGATCGCCAGCGGCGACAGCGTCGTCACGACGACGCTCGACGCCGCCGGCACCGACCATGACGGCGCCCAGAAGGCGCCGCGCGGCAACCCGATGACCGGCCCCTTCTTCGTCACCGGCGCCGAGCCCGGCGACGCGCTGCTGGTGACGATCGAGCGGATGACGCCGAACCGCGCAACCGGCTGGACCTATTCGCCGCTGGCGCCCGGCGTGCTCGACCCGGCGATCCTGGCCGAGCTGCCGAAGCGCGAGCGCCATGAATGGGCGATCGACGCCAAGGCCGGCACGGTGAAGCTGCTCGACCCCTCGCCGCGCATCCGCGACTGGAGCTTCCCGCTCGCGCCCATGCTCGGCTGCTTCGGCGTCGCGCCCGAGCGCGGCCAGGCGATCTCGACGGCGACCAGCGGCGCCCATGGCGGCAATATGGACTACCGGCTGTTCGGCCCGGGCGCGACCGTCGCCTTCCCGGTCCAGGCCGAGGGCGGCCTGTTCTTCCTCGGCGACGGCCATGCCTGCCAGGGCGACGGCGAGATCGCCGGCACCGGCGTCGAGACCTCGTTCGAGGTCGAATTCCGCGTCGAACTGCGCAAGCGGCAGAGGCTGCTCTGGCCGCGCGGCGAGACGCAGACGGAGCTGCTCGTCATCGCCGCCGGACGCCCGCTCGACCAGCCGCTGCAATTCGCCACCACCGAGATGCTGCGCTGGATCGGCGAGGATCTCGGCGTCGATGCCGTCGAGGCCAGCCATCTGCTCGGTCAGGCGGTCCGCTACGACGTCGCCAACGTCTTCAACCCGGCCTATTGCGTCGCCTGCCGGCTGGAGAAGAGCGCGATTACGCAGGGCATGTCGCTGCGCGGCAAGGGCTGACCGAAAGCGTTGAGCGGCAAGCCCCGGAAAGCGGCAACGCCAGCCGGGAAGAAGCGCACCCCGCTCACGATCGAGGAAGCGAAACCGGACGCGCCGCCGCCGCAGGCAGGCGGGACGGGCGCCGGACCATGGAGGAGAACGCGATGTCACGATGGTCAATCCTCGCCGCCGCCGCGGCGCTGATCGGGTTCGGCCCGCTCGCCGCCCAGGCGCAGCCGAAGCCTGCCCTGCCCAAGCCCAAGGCGCCGCTGACGATCAGCGTCATCGACGTCGCCGGCGACCTGCAGATCAGCCAGCCCGCGATCGAGAAATTCCAGAAGGAGCATCCGGACCTCGTCGCGCGCTTCGTCTTCACCAAGGCGACGGCGCCGGAGCTCGCCGGCAAGCTCAAGGCGCAGCAGCAGGCCGGGCGCGTCGACATCGACTTCGTCCTGACCGGCAACGACGCGCTCGCGGCCGGGATGGAGCAGAATCTCTGGCTCGAGATCTTCCCGACATATGCCGACCGCTTTCCCGCGCTCGACAAGCTCTACATCCCCGGCGCCTATGCCATGCAGAAGATGGCGCGCGGCCAGGCGATGGTGCTCGACTGGTACCCGTCCGGGCCGCTGCTCGAATACGACCCGGCCAAGGTCAAGGACATGCCGAAGACGGCCGAGGAGCTGCTCGCCTGGTGCAAGGCCCATCCCAACCGCTTCATGTATGCCCGCCCGGCGAATTCGGGACCGGGCCGTACCTTCGTGATGGGCCTGCCCTATCTGCTCGGCGACAAGGACCCGCAGGATCCGGTCAAGGGCTGGGACAAGACCTGGGCCTATCTGAAGGAGATGAACGACTGCATCGAGTACTACCCGTCCGGCACCACCGCGACGATGAAGGAACTCGGCGACGGCTCGCGCGACATCATCGCCACCACCACCGGCTGGGACATCAATCCGCGCTATCTCGGCATCGTGCCGGAGAGCTTCAAGGTGGCGACGCTGAAGGGCTTCCACTGGGTCGGCGATGCCAACTACATGGCGATCCCGAAGGGCGTCACCGGCGAGAAGCTCGACGTCGCGCTGGCGCTGATGGCCTATCTGCTGGAGCCGGCGCAGCAGGCCTATATGTACGACCACGGCTACATGTATCCCGGCCCCTCGATCCACGGCGTGACCATCGACATGGCGCCGAAGGACAGCCAGGAGACGATCGCCAGGTTCGGCCGGCCGGAATATGCCGCAATGATCGCCGACAACCCGACAGAGCCGCCGCTCGACGCCAAGCCGCTGGTGACGATGTTCGAGAAATGGGACCGCGAGATTGCCGGCAACAAGGCAAGGCAATGAAGGCTGCCGGCGGTGCGCACAAGCCGCATCGCCGGTCTTCGCCCGCGCTCAGGCGCCGACCTTGGCGAGCACGTCGGCGCGCAGGAAGCGCTCGATGAACAGCATGAACAGCACCGAGGGCACGAGCAGGATCAGCGCCGTGATCGAGGCGACCTGGTAGTTTCCGCCCATCGCCGCGTTGTAGAGCAGCAGCGGCAGGGTCGTGACCTGCGGCACGCCGACGAAGAAGGTGCCAGTGAACTCGTCGAGCGATTCGAGGAAGACGAAGATGCCGCTGGCGATGATGCCCGGCGCGGCGAGCGGCAGCGTCACCGAGAAGAAGGTCTTCAGCGGCGAGGCGCCGATATTGCGGGCGGCGAGCTCCAGGTCCCGGTCGACGGCGCCGAAAGCCGCCGCCGCGATCCAGACCGAATAGACCAGCCCATGCGCGGCATGGACCAGCACGACGGCGAAGACCGTGCCGTTGATGCCGAGCTGATAGAAGATGCGCGCGACGTTGATGTAGATCGCAACCGAGGGAAAGGCCTGCGGCAGCAGGAAGAGGATCATGAAGAAGGCGCGCACCGGCAGCTTCAGCCGCGCCAGCGCATAGCCGGCCGGGATCGAGAGCGCGAGCGCGACGATCACCGTCAGCACCGCGATCCAGACCGAGGTGCCGAGCGAGGCCATGGCATCGCCGGTCGGCCGGAAGACCTGCTCCCAGTAGCGCGTGCCGTAGCTGACCGGCAGCTTGTAGGGCGTGTACCAGCGTTCCGCCACCGACCACAGCGCCAGATTGGCGAGCGGGCCGATCAGCACGAAGGCGAAGGCGGCGAGCAGGAAGGCGGCGAGCGTCGCCCGCGCGGCGGCAGCCAGGCGCATCACGGCGCGCCCGTTCATCGGGCGCCCTCCTGCGCCATGCCGCGCCTGAGATAGATGATCGCCGCGCCGGCCGAGATCAGATAGGTGATGACGCCGAGCGCGTTGGCCGTCGCATAGTCGCCATAGGCGTTGATGCGGAAAGCCATGTCGACCGTCAGCATGGTCGGCTGCGAGCCCGCCACCATCATCGGCACCGAGAGCACCGAGAGCATCGTCACGAAGGAGAGCACGAGCGCGACGAGCAGCGTCGGCATCACCTGCGGCAAGGCGAGCTCGATCAGCACGCGGATGCGCGAAGCGCCGAGATTGCGGCCGGCCTCGAGCGTGGCGCGGTCGATGGCGGCCAGCGCCCCGGCGAGCAGCAGCGCGACGAAGGGCGTCTGCTTCCAGACGAAGGTGGCGATGATGCCGCGCCAGTCGAGGAAGCTCACCGCCTGAAGCGGCTCGATCAGCCCGAGCGAGACGAAGCTGTTGTTCATCAGCCCGTTCTTGGCGAGGAAGGTGCGCATGCACTGCGCCGCGACGATGAAGGGGATGAAGAGCGGCCAGCGATAGAGCGCCTTCAGCGTCCCGACGATCCAGCGGTTCTCGCCGAGCGTGAGCGTGCCGGCGATGACGATCGCGGCGAGCCCGGTGAAGAAGCAGGAGGCGAGCACGATCACGACGGTGAAGACGACGTCGCCGGAATAGAGCTCCCAGGCCTTGCCGAAGGATTGCAGCGAGAAGCCGCCATCCGGCCCGGTGAAGGCCGAGACCAGCGAGAAAAAGAGCGGGTAAAGGAACAGCGCCGCCACGAGCGCGAGGCCGGGCGCGATCAGCAGCAAGGCGAGCTGGCGTTGGGAAAGGCTCATGGCGAGCGAGGCTTTCGGCAATGAAAAGGGTCGGAGTCCAAAGCGCGACGTCATCCCGGACAAGCGGCGTCAGCCGCGCCGATCCGGGATCCATGCCTGAACCGTTCCGGCATGGATCCCGGGTCTGCGCTTCGCTCCGCCCGGGATGACCACGTGTCCGTTCACGCGCCATCCCGGGCGGAAAGGCCTCAGTTCGCGACCTTCTTCTCGTAGCCCTCGAGGATGTCGTTGAAGTAGGGCGCGATCGGGAAGGGCTTGGCGTTCTTGGACAGGTCGGCCGGGGTGATGTCGGTGAAGAGCTTGTCCCAGGCGGCCTTGTCGAGCTTGCCTTCGAGGTTCTTGGCGTCGATGCCCGGATACCAGTTGAACTTCTTGACGATGCCGTCGGCCTGGACCTGCGGCGAGGTGGCGAGCGCGATGAACTCCTCGGCCAGCTTCTTCTGGGCCGATTTCTCCGGCACGGCGTAATACATCGGCTGGCCCGGCATGCCGGGCGCGGCGAGCTTCAGCTTCATGTTGGGCGGCAGCTTGCCGTCGGCCTGCCAGGAATAGAACATGTCGACCCAGACCGGGCCCATCGCGATCTCGCCGCGGTTGAGCATGTCGAGCGTGCCGGCATTGCCCGGGGTGATGACGACGTTCCGGTTGAAGTCCTTGAGCGCGGCGAAGGCCTTGTCCCATTTGGCCTTCTCGGCCGCGTCATAGGGGCCCTGGATCAGCTTGTCGGCGTCGCCGCCGAAGGCGTAGACCCAGCCGGCGACGAAGGCGACGCCGGACATGCCGCCCTTGATGCCGTTATAGCCGAACTGCTTGGGGTTCTTCTTCACCCATTCCGCCAGCTCGGCGAAATTGTTCGGCGGGTTCTTCAGCATGTCGGCGTTGTAGGCGAGCGCCGTCTGCGACTGGAACATCGGGATGACGTAGCCCGCGACATCGGCGCCGAGCGAGTTCTTCGCCGTCTCGCTGGAGACCAGCTTGGCGGTGTCGACATTGCCCGTGTACTTGTTGAGCAGGCCTTCCTTGACCATCTGGCCGGCGGCCTTCTGGTGGATGACGACGACGTCGAAATCGGTCGCGTTGGCGCCCTTCTGGGCGTCGAGCTTCTCATAGATCTTCTGCGAGCCGGAATCGCCCGGCCCGGTGCCGACCGAGACGACCTTCACGCCGGGATGGGCCTTCTCGAACATCGGCGCGAGATAGTCCTTGACGTAGTCGACCATGTTCTGGTCGCCGGCGGAGGCGACGTTGAGGGTCTGCGCCGATAGCGGCGATGCCGCGATCAGCGCGGCGAGCGAGCAGGCAAGCGTGAGGATGCGCATGTGTCTGACTCCCTGTCAGGCGGCGATCCCGGCCTCGGTCGCCGGGAAGATGTGAAGGCGCTGCAGCGGAATGCGCAGCCCGACCTTCGTTCCGAGTTCGTGACGGCCGGCATCGTCGACCGTGATCTGGCGGCCGGCGGCCTCGACCTTGTAGCGGTAGATGCCGCCGGGATAGGCGCGCGCGGCGATGACGCCGGGGACGAGCAGGTCGCCGCTCGCGGCCGGCGCGTCGAGCGCGCCGAGGCTGGCGACGTCGTCGCGGAAATAGCCGAGCGCCTCGCCGCTCGGCAGCGCGGCGGCGGCCGCGTCGGCGAGCGTGGCGCGGGCCTCGCCGGCGGCGACCGCGGCCTGCGCGCCGCTGCGCGCGATGCTGAGCGGCAGGACGTTCTCCGCCCCCATGAAATTGGCGACGAAGGCCGAGGCCGGGCGGTCATAGACCTCCTCCGGCGTGCCGACCTGGGCGATGCGCCCCGCCTGCATGATGACCAGCCGGTCGGCCATGGTCATCGCCTCCTCGCGGTCATGGGTGACATGGACGGCGGTGAGACCGAGTCGCTGCTGGATGGCGCGGATCTCGTGGCGCATCGTCATGCGGATCTTGGCGTCAAGATTGGAGAGCGGCTCGTCGAGCAGCAGGATGCCGGGGTCGATGGCGAGCGCGCGGCCGAGCGCGACGCGCTGGCGCTGGCCGCCGGACAGGGCGGTCACCTTGCGGTTCTCGTAGCCGGCGAGGCCGAGGAAGCTCAGCATCTCGCCGACCTTGGCGGCGATCTCCGCCTTGGACCTGCCGCGCAGCTTAAGGCCGTAGCCGATGTTCTGCAGCACCGTCATATGCGGCCAGAGCGCATAGGACTGGAACACCATCGCCATGCCGCGCTTCTCGGGCGGCAATCCCGCGATATCCCGGCCGCCGACGACGATCGAGCCGGCCTCGACCGGGACGAAGCCGGAGAGCGAGCGCAGCAGCGTGGTCTTGCCGCAGCCGGAGGAGCCGAGCAGCGCCGTGAAGCTGCCGGGCGCGAAATCCAGGTCGATGCCGTGCAGCACGCGCGTGCCGCCATAGGCCACTTGGAGGCCGCGCACGGCGATGGCGGCGCCGCTTCCCGCTCTGGCTTGCGTTTCCGGCTGCAAGGCCTACTCCCCGATCGTCGCTTTTGTTGCCGGGCAATGGAATTTTTCTTCCATTTTCCGCCTTTATTGAAATAAACATTACGTACGGGGCGCAGTCTATGCAAGAGCTTTATGAAACTCAGATGACACCGCGGATTCATTCTCTCTGGCTGCTGCCCTCGCCTGCCGACGCCGCCATGCTGGCCGATCTCGCCGGCGGCTTGTCGGCGCGTTTCGGCACGCCGCTCTTCGCCCCGCATCTGACACTGAAAGGTGACACGCAGATGCCGCTCGCCATGCTGCAGCAGGCGGTTGAGGCCGCGGCCGCGACGGCCGCCGCCTTCGCCGCGCCGGTCGCGCGGGTCGAGGGCGGCGAGGCCTTCTTCCGCTCCTTCTATGCGCGCTTCGCCGTCTCGCCGGCGCTGGCGGCGCTGAAGCGGGCGCTCGATCCGGCGGAGCTCGACGGCTTCATGCCGCATGTCTCGCTGCTCTACGGCCCGGTCGCGCCGGCGGCCAAGGCCGCGGCCATCGCCGAGACCGATGCGCGGCTCGCCGGGCGCAGCATCCGCTTCGACCGGATCGGCATCGTCACCTCGGGGCAGGACGTGCCGATCGCCGATTGGCGGGTCGTTGCGAGCGTCGGGCTGCGCTCCGCATAGCGCCCCGGCGCCATTGCGGGGAGCATGGCGGCGCGGCAAGCCAGAAGGGCCGCCCCTACTCCCCGGTCAGCTCGCGGTTGCGGCGGCTGACCTCCTCGCTGTAGCGCTTGATCGCATGCGCCTCGCTGAGGATGCCGACGAGGCGGCGGCTGTCGCGGTCGGCGACCACCGGCAGCGCCTCGCTCTCCGCCTCGTCGAAGAGCTTGAGCGTGTCGCGCACCGACATGTTGGCGAGCAGCATCCGGTCCGCATTGCGCAGCAGATGGCGGACCGTGCGTGGCGCCGGTTCCGTCGCGGCCTCGTCGTCGAGGGCGGGGTCGGGCTCGTAGAGCGCGCCCGGCGGCACCATGCCGGCATAGGCGTCGTTCGGGCCGACGGCGACGAGGTAGTTGGTCGAGCCCGGCGGGTATTTCAGCCGCGCCTCGGCGATCGGCGCGTCGGCCTCGATCTTGGGCACCTCGAGGCGCATCATGCTGCCCGCGGTGAGGTCGCGGATCCAGCCGACGTCATAGGCGCCGCGGATGCTCTCGCCGCGCAGGTGGAAGCGCCAGGTCGCGAAGGAGAAGCCGAAGAGCCGGCGTGTCACCAGCGAGGCCGCCCCCGCCGCGCCCATCACCGCCAGCGTCAGCTTGAGGTCGCCGGTCATCTCCAGCGCCAGCAGCGCCATGGTCATCGGCCCGCCGACGATGGAAACGGCGAGCGAGCTCATCCCGACCAGCGCGAACAGCGTCTCGTGGCCGACGAGATTGGGGAAGAACGGCACCAGCACGCCGATGAAGAGCCGCCCGGTCACGACCCCGAGCAGCAGCGAGGCGAAGAACAGGCCGCCGCGGAAGCCGGAGCCGATCGAGACTGAGGAGGCCAGCGCCTTGGCGACCATGACCAGCGTCAACAGGCCGAGGCTGGTCTCCATGCCGAGATAGAGATTGATCGCGCCGTGCCCGGCCGAGAAGACCGCCGGAATCCAGATGGCGAGCCCGCCGACGACGAGGCCGCCGAAGGCCGGGCGCAGATAGGTCGGGATGCGCGAGCGCCGGAAGCCCATCTCGATGAAGGCGGCGGCGCGCATGACGACGATGCCGACGAGGCCGCAGGCGGAGCCGAGCAGCACGACCAGCGGCAGGTCGGAGATCGTGATCGACCCGATCGCCGGCACCTCGACCGAGAGCAGCGCCGGCGAGAGGATGTCATGCGTGACGGTCGCCATGAAGGTGGCGGCCATCACCGGCACGAAGACCGCGATCGAATAACTGCCGAGAATGAGCTCGAAGGCGTAGAAGGCGCCGGTCAGCGGCGCGTCGAAGGCCGCCCCGATCGCGCCGCCGGCGGCGCAGCCGACGATCAGCCGCATATCCGCCCGGCGCAGGCGCAGCCGCCGGCCGATATGCGAGGCGAAGCCGCTGGCGGCCTGGGTGTAGCCGGCTTCGAGGCCGACCGAGGCGCCGCTGCCGCTCGAGCCGATGGTCTGAAGCGCGACGATGAGGCTGTCGCGCATCGACATGCGCCCGCCATGCAGGGCATTGGCCTCGATCGGGTCGACCGGCTGGCTGCGCCGGCGGAAGAAGAACCAGGAGGCGAAGCCGACGACGAGGCCGCCGGCCACCGGCCCCGCCACGGCGCGCCAGGCCGGAATGCCGGTGGTGACCGAGAGGCGCTGGCCGTCGGCGAGGCCGAAGACCCATTCGTGCAGGAGCTGCGTCGCCGCCGACATGGCGACCACGACCATGCCGGCGAGGATGCCGATCACGGAGGCGAGCACGACGATGCCGATCTCGCTGGAGCGGATCAGCGCGCGCAGGCCCTGCTGCGGATCGGCGGGCGGGGCGTCGGGAGCTTTAGCGGTGATCACGGGAGGCCCCGTCGGGCAGAGGGGTTTGCGTCGGCCGGCGCTCGCATAGCGCGATGCCGATGACAAGGGCAAGCCCGCGCCCGAAACGGCCGCACCGCGGAAACCGTGCCGGAGCGCGCTGATTTCACGCGATTTCTAACCGACCGGCACGGCGAGCCCGGTCTTGACCCGGTCCATGGCGACGAAGCTGCGGAACTTGCGGATATTGGGGTTGGCGAAGAAGAGCCGGCGGGTCAGCGCCTCATAGGCCGCCATGCTCGGCACCAGCACGACCAGCATGAAGTCGACCTCGCCGGTGACGTAATAGCATTGCTGCACCTCCGGCGCGGCGAGGAAGGCGCTCTTGGCGGCGTCGATGTCGCCCGCCGTCTCGCTCACCAGCTCGACCTCGACGAAGAGCGTGATCGGATGGCCGAGCGCGGCCGGATCGACCACCGCGACATGGGCGCGGATGACGCCTTGCGCCTCCATCCGGCGGATGCGGCGCTGCACCGCCGGCGCCGACAGGTTGACCCGCTCGCCGATCACGCGCTGCGGCGTGGTGTTGTCGTGCTGCAGGATGGCGAGAATCGCCCGGTCGAAAGCGTCGAGTTGGATATCCGGCCCGGCCACGCCGCCCTCCGCGAAACAAACTTGCACAGCACCCGGCAAGTTTCAGCGCATTTTTCGCCCGCTTTGCAATATCCATTCGCCGGACGATGCGAGGACGAGGGGACCATGCTTCTCATCAATACCCATCCCGAATATGGGCACGATCTCGACCCGGCCGATCGCGCCACGCTCGGCCCGGAAGGCGCCGCGGCGATCGCGCGCCATCTCGCCCGGCGCGCCGGCCATGCGCCGACCCCGCTGCATGCGCTGCCGGGGCTGGCGGCGGCGCTCGGCATCGGCGGGCTCCATGTCAAGGACGAGGGCCAGCGCCTCGGCCTCGGCAGCTTCAAGGCCCTCGGCGGCGCCTATGCCGTGATCCGGCTGGTGCAGGAGGCCGCGGCGGAACGGCTCGGCCGGGCCGTGGACGATGCCGATCTCGGCGATCCTGCCGTGCGGGCCGTTGCGGCCGGGATGACCTTCGCCTGCGCCACCGACGGCAACCATGGCCGCTCGGTCGCGCAGGGCGCGCAGCTCGTCGGCGCCCGGTCGGTGGTCTTCGTGCATGGCGGGGTCAGCGACGAGCGCGTCGCCGCCATTGCCCGCTTCGGCGCGGAGATGGTCCGCGTCGCCGGCACCTATGACGATTCGATCGTCGAGGCGGCCCGCGTCGCGGCGGAAAAGGGCTGGACCGTGGTGTCCGACACCTCCTGGGAGGGCTATGAGCGCATCCCGGCGCTGGTGATGCAGGGCTATACCGCGATCGCGCAGGAGGCCTTCGCCGCCTTGCCCGAACGGCCGAGCCATGTCTTCGTCCAGGCCGGCGTCGGCGGCATCGCCGCGGCGCTGGCGGCGCAGATGCTGACGCGGTTCGGCGCGGAGCGCCCCTTCTTCACCGTGGTCGAGCCGGAGCTCGCCGCCTGCCTGTTCGAGGCCGCGCGGCAGGGCCGTCCGGTGAAGATCGCCCATGGCGCGCCGACCGTGATGGCGATGCTCGAATGCTACGATCCTTCGCCGCTGGCGCTGCGCGTGCTCTACCGCGCCGCCGACGCCTTCCTCACCGTGGCGGATTCCGACGCCGTCGAGGCGATGAACCGGCTGGCGCGGCCGGTCGCGGGCGATCCGGCGATCGTCGCCGGCGAAAGCGGCGCGGCCGGGCTCGCCGGGCTCCTGGCAGCGCTGCGCCAGCCGGAAACGCGCGCGGCGCTGAAGCTCGACCGCAGCTCCCGCGTCTTCCTGGTCAACACCGAGGGCGCGACCGACCCGGCGCGCTATGCCGAGCTCGTCGGGCTCTCGCCCGAGGCGGTCGCCGCTGGCTGACCCGGATGGCCGGCCTGCTCCTGCCGCCATTGCGGAGAAGGCGGCCGGCGTCGTAGCAGGGGCGCGCGGCCCCTGCCCGGCCGCGTGCCGGAGGCCCTCGATGAAGCTTCGTCCCGATACGCTGGCGATGACGGCCGTCCTCGCCATGCTGACGGCGCTGGGCCCGCTCTCCACCGATTTCTACCTGCCGTCCCTGCCGGAGATCGTCCAGGTCATGGGCACGGACGTCGCCGGCGCGCAGGCGACGCTGTCCTCCTTCCTGTTCGGCTTCGCCGCCGGCCAGATCGTCTGGGGGCCGCTCTCCGACCGGCTCGGCCGCCGGCCGATCCTGCTCGCGGGGCTGGGGCTGTTCGCGCTGGCGACGCTGGCCTGCGCCTTCGCGCCCTCGATCGAGGCGCTGACCGCGGCGCGGGCCCTGCAGGCGCTCGGCGCCTCGGGGCCGATCGTGCTCGGCCGCGCCATGGTGCGCGACCTCTACGAAGGCGCGCGGGCCGGGCGGGAGCTGGCGCGGATGGGCACGATCATGGGGCTGGTGCCGGCGGTGGCGCCGGTGATGGGCGGCGTGCTGCAGGTCGCCTTCGGCTGGCGCTCGACCTTCTTCGCCTCCCTGCTCTTCGCGCTCGGACTGGCGGTCGCCATTATCACGGTGATGCCGGAGACATTGCGGCAGCGCTCGCCGCAGCCCCTGTCGCTGCCGGCGATCTTCCGGGGCTACGGGACGCTGCTGCAGAACCGCGCCTTCCGCGTCTATGTGGCGCTGACGGCGCTGGCCTATGCCGGGCTCTTCGCCTTCATCTCTGGCTCGTCCTTCGTGCTGACGGCGGTCTACGGGCTGACGCCGGTGCAGTACGGCTTCTCCTTCGCCACCGGCGTCATCGGCTATATCGGCGGCACCGTGCTGGCGCAGCGCCTCGTCGGCTCGCGCGGCATGGACGGCGTCATCGCGCTCGGCGTGCTCTGCCTGGCGCTCGGCGGGCTGCTGATGCTCGGCAGCGTCGCGACCGGCGCGGGCGGGGCGTTCGGCGTGGTGCTGTCCTGGGCGGTCTATGCCTGCGGCGTCGGCCTCGCCATGCCGCAGGCCCAGGCCTCGGCGATGATGCCCTTCCCGGATCGCGCCGGCGCCGCCTCCTCCTTCAACGGGCTGTGCCAGATGCTGCTTTCCGCCTGCATCGGCCTGCTCGTCGGCCACCTGCTCAAGAACGCCGCGCTGCCCCTGCCGCTGGTGATGTCGGGGCTCGGCATCACCGCCTTCCTGCTGTTCAACCTGACCCGCCGCATCCGCGCCGGCAGGAGTTGACCGGCAGGAGCCGAACGGGCGGAAGCGAGGCGCCGGGAACCGCGCCTCAGCCGCCGAACAGGCGCTCGAAGAAGTTCTTCTCCTGCGGCGCCGGGGGCGTCCAGGCGCGGTCGCCCTCGAGCGGCATCGGGCCGCCCTGCTGCGGCGCCATCTGCGCCACCGGCGCCTCGACCGGGGCCGGCACGCCCTGCCAGAAGCCGCCGGGCAGCGGGATCGGCTGCGCCCCGACATGGGCGAGCTTCATGTACTTGCCCCAGATCTCGCCGGGCAGGCCGCTGCCGGTGACGCGCCGCATCGCCGAATTGTCGTCGTTGCCGACCCAGACCGCGGTGACGAGCCGGGCGGTGAAGCCGACGAACCAGGCGTCGCGATAATCCTGCGTGGTGCCCGACTTGCCGCCCACCTCCCAGCCCGGGATGTTGAACTTGCTGCCGGTGCCGCCGTTCATGACGCCGGTGAACATCGTGTCCATCATCGCCAGCGGCTGCTTCTGGATGACCGGGCCGAAGTTGGTGGCCTTGCGGGCATAGACGACCTTGCCGCTGGTGGCCTTCACCTCGCGGATGACATAGGGCAGCACCGACTGCCCGCCATTGGCGAAGGTGGCGTAGGCCGCCGTCATCTCGAGCGGCGTCACCTCGGAGGTGCCGAGCGCCAGCGAGAGATTGGGCTGGATCGCCGAGGTGATGCCGAGGCGCTGCGCGGTGCGGACGACCTCCTTCGGCGTGACCTCCTGGATCAGCCGGGCCGCGACCGTGTTGAGCGAATGCTGCATCGCGGTCCGCAGCGTCACCGGGCCGCGATAGCTGCGCGAATAGTTCTCCGGCTCCCAGCCCTTGATCGAGAAGGGCGCGTCGTCGCGGATCGTGTCCGGCGTCAGCCCCTTCTCCATCGCGGTCAGGTAGACGAAGGGCTTGAAGGAGGAGCCCGGCTGACGCCGCGCCGCGGTGGCGCGGTTGAACTGGCTCTTGGTGTAGTCACGCCCGCCGATCAGCGCGCGGATGGCGCCGTCCGGGGCCAGCGAGACGAGCGCGCCCTGCGAGGCGTGGAGCTTCGCCCCCTGCGCCGCCAGCGCGTCGACCAGGATGGTCTCGGCCGAACTCTGCAGCTTGGTGTCGATCGTCGTCAGCACGGTGACGTCGCCATCGACCGCGCCGATGAAGTCGTCGAGCACGTCCATGACGTAGTCGGCGGCGTAGTTGACCGAGCCGGCGCCGGTGCGCTCGGGCACCTCGGCCGGCGCCGTCATCGCCGTCCTGGCGGCGTCCTGCGAGATGAAGCCCTGGTCGGCCATCGCCGTAATGACGAGCTTGGCCCGCTTCTCGGCGAGGTCCGGGTTGCGGTTCGGCGCCAGGCGCGAGGGCGCCTGGACGAGGCCGGCCAGCATCGCCGCCTCCGCGATCGTCACCGAGCGCGCCGATTTGTTGAAATAACGCTGCGCCGCCGCCTCGACGCCATAGGCGCCCGAGCCGAAATAGACGCGGTTGAGATAGAGCTCGAGGATCTGGTCCTTGCTGTAGGTGCGCTCCAGCCACAGCGCCAGGATCGCCTCCTGGATCTTGCGGGCGGCGGTCCGCTCCTGCGTCAGGAACAGGTTCTTGGCGAGCTGCTGGGTCAGGGTCGAGCCGCCCTGCACCCCGCCGCGCCCGCGCAGATTGTTGACCACGGCGCGGGTGATGCCGACAGGATCGACGCCGAAATGGTCGTAGAAGCGCCGGTCCTCGATCGCGACGAAGGCCTTGGGCAGATAGGGCGGCACCTCGCCCAAAGTGATGGTGCGCCCGCCGGTCTCGCCGCGATTGGCGAGCAAGGAACCGTCGGCCGCGAGGATCGCGATGTTGGGCGGCCGGCGCGGCACGGTGAGCTGGTCGATCGGCGGCAGTTGCGAGGCGTAATAGGCGACGACGCCGCCGACGCCGATGACGCACCAGAGACCGAGCACCATCGTCCAGTAGAACAGGCCGCCGAAGAGCGAGCGCCGCCGGCGCCGGCCGCGCTTCTTGCCGCCGCCGCTGCCCCCGCCGCCCGCGCGCTTGTCGCGGCGCGGCGGCTTGCGCAACTGCCGCTCGGGCTCGGTGCGGGTCGGGCCCTGCTGGAAGCGGACCGGGCGATCGTCGGGAGAAAGACGCATGTCACCGTCATCGCGGCTCTCGCCGCGCTCATAGCCAAAGGAGGGCTCGCGCCGCTCGCCTCGTGAAAACCGGTCGTTCATCCTGTCCCGTTCGGCCGATACCCGCCCCTGCGAGGGGTCAGGTGTAACAGGATTCAAACATGGCGCTTTTAAGGGTTCGTAAAGCGTGTGACGCGGCAAGAATAACACAGTCGTCGCGGGAACGTGATGAAATTTGCAAAAGCGCAAGCGACCGTCGCCGCGTGCGGGATATTGCGCAAAATCGAAAGCCCTGCCTAAAAGCCGTAGGAAACGCGCAGGAACCCATCGAAACCCTTCCAACTGCATCGACAGAGGACCCAGATGAATTCGCTCAATCGCTATGCGCCGCATGCCCTCGGCCTGCTCCGCATCGTCACCGCGCTGATCTTCATCATCCACGGCACGCAGAAGCTGTTCGGCTTCCCGGAACTGCCGCCGGGCGGCAGCCTGCCGGCCGCCTTCACCCTGTCCTGGACCGCGGGCGTCCTCGAATTCGTCGGCGGCCTGCTCGTGCTCGTCGGCTTCCAGACCCGAATCGTCGCCTTCATCCTCTCGGGCGAGATGGCCTTCGCCTACTGGATGGCGCATGCGCCCAAGAGCTTCTACCCGGCGCTGAACGGCGGCGACGCGGCGATCCTCTACTGCTTCGTCTTCCTCTATCTCGTCTTCGCCGGCGCCGGCGCCTTCGCGATCGACAAGGACAGCCGCGGCTGAGGCCGAACGCGCCAGCCCGAATCGGAAAGGCCCGCCTCCGGCAGGAAGCGGGCCTTTTTCGTTCCGCCGGCTCGGGCGCGAATCAGACGGCGGCCGAGATCCAGCGCGAGAGATCGCTCTTGGGAGCGGCGCCGACCTTCTGCGAGGCGAGCTTGCCGTCCTTGAACAGCATCAGCGTCGGGATCGAGCGGATGCCGAACTGGGCCGGGACCTGCTGATTCTCGTCGACATTCATCTTCACGATCTTGACCTTGCCCTGCAGCTCGGTCGCGATCTCCTCCAGCGCCGGGCCGATCATGCGGCAGGGGCCGCACCACTCGGCCCAGAAATCCACCACGACCGGCTCCGCGGACTTCAGGACATCGGCCTCGAAGCTCTGGTCGGTTACCTTGTTCGTCGCCATGACTGGCCGCCTTTCGGTTTCAACGGGCGGCAGGGCCACCCTTCGCCAGCGAAGCTATGAACGCCCGCCCTTCCGGTCAAGGCGCCCGCGCCGCAGGGGCGCGGCGCATCCGCCGCCCCGAGCATCGGACCGCAAAGTGGAATCCACTTTGCGGAAAAACCCGACGCACCGGAAACGAGACAGACCGTCGCGCGTCCAAAAAGATACGCGACGATCTAGGAGCCGCCCGAGACCAGGCTCGCGCCGACATTGATCGCCATCGCCAGGATCGAGGTGTTGAAGACGAAGGCCAGAACCGAATGCAGCAGCACGATGCCGCGCGCATGGCGGGTCGTCACGCCGACATCCAAGGTCTGCGAGGTGCAGCCGACCGTATAGGCGAAATACAGGAAATCGACATAGTCCGGCTCCGCCTTGCCGGGAAAGTCGAAGCAGGGCTCGACCTTGCCGTTCTGATAATAGATGCCGGCGTAATGCAGCGTGAAGAAGGCGTGCAGCAGCGTCCAGGAGCACAGGATCGTGAAGCCGCCGAGTGCCAGATGCGCGCCCCGCTCGCCCGAGGGCACCGCCCCGAGCCCGACGATCTGCACGACAATGGCGACGAGGCTGGCGCTCGCCGCCAGGCAGGCGATGATGAGAATCGCGAAAGCCCCTTCGTCCTGCCGCTCGGCCCGGGCGCGGATCTGGGCGACCGTCTCCGTGAACATGGTCGAGGCGAGCAGGCCGAGATAGAGGATCGCACCGGCATCCCAGGCGATCAGCAGCCGCGTCGCCCAGCGCCAGTCGCTGGGCAACAGCGCCGCCGCCACCACGCCGGCCGCCAAAGCCACCAGAAGCCGGGGACGCAACAGCAGGGAGGGCAGGATCTTCATGGCTCGGCCTCCCGTCATGATCCTGCACCGCCGCCGAATGTGCCGTCCGCGAGGGCCGCGAGCGCTGCGGCGAGCCGGTCGGGCCCGATCTCGAAGCAGGCGAGATTCGCGGTGTAGACGAGCAGCGCCCGCGCCGCGCGGCCGGGATAGATCTCGCGCAGCAGCGCGGCATAGGCGGCAAGCTGGGCAACCGTCGAAGCGGGAACCGCGTCGATATCGGCCGGCGGCCGGGCCGCCGTCTTGAAATCGGCGATGATGATGCTGTCTGGCGTGATGGCGAGCCGGTCGATCCGCCCCGAGATCGCGCGCACCGACCCATCCGGCAGCCGGATCGCGCCGCAAACAGGCGCTTCCGCCAGAGCATCGCTGGCGAAAAGCTCCGCGAGCGCCGACGCGGCGAGCAATTCGAGCGCCATCGCCGCGATCTCCCGACGCCGCTCCGGCGACAGGGCGCGGCCGCGCGCCTCGGCCAGGGTCAGCGCCGTCTCCGCGCGACGCTCCGCCGGCACCTCCGGCAGGACCTGGAGCAGGAGATGCGCCAGCCGGCCGGCGGCCGCCGCCTCGGCCAGGAACGGCCCGTCGCCCGGCCGCTCCTCGCCATTGGCGGCGGCGAGCGCGCCGGAGGGCTTCAGCGGCGGCAAGGGCTCGGCCTCGCGCGCGACCGGGCGGGCGAGCCAGGCGGGCGTCGCGGCCTTCACCGCATCGTCGGTCTTGGTTTCGGTATCCTCGGGCGGCGCGGGCGGCGTCACGCTGAAGCGCAGGATCGCCTCGTCGCCGATCTCCTGCAAGCCCGCCTCGGAGGCGGCGAGCCCCTCGGCGATCATCGCATACCAGCTCCCCTCGGGCGCCTCGCCCCTGGGCTGGGCCGCGCAGACGATCAACCGGTCCTCGGCGCGGGTCATGGCGACATAGAGCAGGCGGTGATGCTCCTCGACCATCTGCTCGACCACGACCGCCTTGGCGGCCATCGTCGCGGGCGTATCCTCGGCCGAGCCCGGCGGCCAGATCGGCACGAGCGCGCCGCTCCCGGTCGGAACGGCGAGGATCTTGGGCAGGCGCCGGGCGCCGGGCTCGGGGCCGAGATCGGCGAGAATGACGATCTTCGCCTCCAGACCCTTGGAGCCGTGCACGGTCATGACGCGGACCTCGCCGGCGCTGGCCGAGAGATCGCGCTTCACATCGGCGGCGCTGCCGGTGACGTGCTGGAGGAAGGCGGCAAGGGAGGGGCCATAGCGCCGCTCATGATCAAGGGCGGCGCCAAGAAAGGCATCGAGCGCGTCGCCGGCTTCGGCGCCCAGCCGCGCCAGCGCGAGATTGCGCCCGCCGCCAGGGCCGAGCAGATCGGCGAAGAAGCGGAACGGGCCGCAACGGCCGGCCTCGCGCGTCCAGTGGACGAGCTTCGCCTCAGCGGCGGCATAGCGCGGCTCGCTTGCGGCCGCCTCCTGCAAGGCGGCGCGCAGCGAGCCCTTGCGGCCGGGCGCGAGGCGCAGCAGGTCGTCGTCGTCGAGGTCGATCAGCGGCGTCTTGAGCGCGGTCGCCAGCGTCAGGTCGTCCTCCGGCAGCAGGAGCGCCCGGCCGAGCACGACCAGGTCCTCCACCGCCGGGTGCTCGGCCAGCGTCAGGCGGTCGCGACCGGCAACAGGCACCTGGGCATCCTTCAATGCCTTGACGATCGCCTCGAACAGCGCGCCGCGCTGGCGCAGCAAGATCATGACGTCGCCGGGCCTGAAGGGGTGGCCGCGATCGTCGCGGCGGGCGCGATGCCAGCGCTGCAAGGTGCGGGCGATACGCTCGGCGAGCTTGACCGTGCCGCTGCGGCGCTCGGGCGCGTCGACCGGAGTGGTCCAGGCATCGGGCGGTTCGCCCGTGTCATTGGCGGCGAGCGGCCAGATATCGACCGTGCCGGGTGCGCTGCGGCGGACGGTGTCATGGGTCTCGGGCCGCGGCGCGCCGTCGAAGACGAGGCCGCGCGCATGCTCGGGCAGGGCGAAGACGGCATCGACGGCCTGCATGATGTCCGGCGCCGAGCGGAAGGAGGTGTTGAGGCTGATCGCCTCGAAAGCGAGCTCGGCGGCCGCGATCCGCCGCTCCAGCGCGCGCCGCTCCTCGCCGAAGGCGGCGGGCGCGGCACCCTGGAAGCCGTAGATCGACTGCTTCTCGTCGCCGACAACGAAAATGGTGCGTGGCTTCGGCCTCAGATCGCCGCCGCTGACGAACTCCTCGGCGAGCTTGCGCAGGATCGCCCATTGCGCCTCGCCGGTGTCCTGCGCCTCGTCGAGCAGGATGTGGTCGATGCCGGCGTCGAGCTTGTAGAGCACCCAGGCCGCCTCGACCCGCTCCAGCAGCGAGCGCGTGCGCGCGATCAGGTCGTCATAGTCGAGCAGCGAGCGCAGGCTCTTCTGGCGCTGGTAGGAGGCGAGCATCCGCGTCACCAGCAGAGCGAGCGCCGCGCTGCGGTCGCGGATGGCGATGGCGTTCAGCCGCTCGCCCGCCGCCAGCACGAGCGCCGCCAGAGCCTCCAGAGCGGCGAGCAGAGCACCGTCCAGCTCCGATTTGCCGCGGCCGCGAATATGGGTGTTGATCGTGCCGGCATCGGTGATCAGGCCGCGGCGGCAGAAGGTGACCGGATCGCCATCGTCCTGTCCCGCCAGCAACGCACGCAGATTGGTGGCGCAATTCTGGCGCGTCGTGCTGCCGGCGCCGAGCGCCTCGATCAGCGCCGGCAGACCGGGGAGCGCGGCCAGCTCGGCGCGGAAAACGGCCTTGACCGTCCCGGCATCGAGATCGGGCGGAATGCCGAGGAAGGCGGCGATGCCGGCGCGCATCTCTTGCGGGTCGCGGGCGCGGCCGGTCTCGTCGCTGAACAGGGCGCGCTGGCGCAAGGCTTCCTGCACCATGGTCTCGAAGGAATCCTGCGCCGCCAGCCGCGCCAGCAGGTCGAGCGCCCTGGCCTCCGCCCCCTGCGGATCGGCGGCGACGAGAGCGAGCAGGTCGCGGCGCGCCTCGCGCAACATCTCGGCCTGGGCCAGATCATCCGCGACCTCGAAGCGCGGCGGCACATTGGCCTCGAAGGGCGCGGCCTGGAGCACGCGGGTGCAGAAGGCGTGGATCGTCTCGATCCTGAGGCCTCCCGGCGTCTCCAGCGACTCCGCGAAAAGGCGGCGGGCCTTTGCCTGCTCGGCAAGGGTCGGTGCTTGGCCGGTCAGTTGCGTCAGCGCGCGGCGCAGGCTCTCCGCGTCGAGCGTCGCCCAATTGCTCAGCGCCTTGAAGATGCGGTTCGCCATATTGGCGGCCGCGGCCTTGGTATAGGTGATGCAGAGCATGCGCCCGGGCGGGACGCCGTCGAGCAGGAGCCGCAGCACGCGATTGACCAGCACATGGGTCTTGCCCGAGCCGGCATTGGCCGAGACCCAGGCGGACAGCCCCGGATCGGCGGCCAGCGCCTGGCGCTGGTTGGTTAGCGGCGGGACGATCCAGCCCGGCTTCACGGCTCGCCTCCCTCGTCACCGCCGCCGGGCGCGGCCGACCATTCCTTGACCCGGGCGAGCTGGTCATAGGGGCTGGCATAGCGGATGTAATCGGGCGCGCGGCGCGAGACGTAAGCCTCACGGCCGGAGCGCAGCGCGTCGAGATGCCTGATGAGGTTTTCGAGATGCCGCGCGGCGACGTCGGCCAGCGATTCCTCGCCGAAATCGAGCGGCTTGTCCTTGGCCCAGCCCTTCGGGTCGTGGTGCAGCTTCATGTAGAGCAAGGCGGAAACAGGCGTCGGCCCGGCGAGCCCCTTGAAGCCGGCGCGGGCGGCGAGCTCCGCTTCCAATGTGAGCTGGGGCGCAAAGCCTTTCTCGACCTGCGCCTTGCTCGGCGGCACCCCGGTCTTGAAGTCGACAATGCGCAGGCTGGGCTCGCGGGTGAGCTCGACCCGGTCGGCGCGGCCATGCAGGCGGAATTCGCTGCCATCGGCCAGCCTGAAGCTCGCGCCGGTGCCGAGTTCGACGCCGATACGGGCGATCCCGCCGCGGCGGCGCTCCTCCCAGCGGATGAAATGGCCGGCCGTCAGCAGGAAGCGCGGCCACCAGAAGGCGCGCACCTCGGGCACGTCGTCATAGGCGCGGAAGAGGCGGTTGCCGATGGCCACGACCTGCGCCAGCGCATCGGCCGGCAATTGCTCGGGATAGGTCTTCGTGAAGTCCTCGACGATGCCGTGCAGCAGCTTGCCGCGATCCTGCGCGGTCGGGTCCTCGATCAGCGCGTCGAGCGCATCGAGGCCGAGGATCTTGCGGGCATGGATCTGGTAGGGATCGCGATAGAGCGTCTCGACCTCGGTGACGCTGAGCGAGAGCGGCTGCAGATCGCGCGGCGGGCGCGGCGCCGGGCGCGCCACCGGCTTGGCACCGGCCGGGGCGCTGAGCAGGGCGGCGAGGCCGCGCAGCGTCTCGCCCTCCGCCAGCGCCTTCTGCCAGACCGGCGCCGGCGTCACAGCCTGCAGGCGCTGCCAGAAGCGCGAGGCGATGGTCTCCGCCTCGCCGGCTTTGCGCGGGCGGGTCAGCGTCACCGAACGGGCCATCAGCGCCTGGACGAAATCATGCGCCGTCTGGCCGATGCGCCGCTCCGGCGGCGTCAGGCCGAGCTCGGCGCGCATCGGCCGGTTGATGAAGGAATCGGTCGTGGTCTGCGGCGGCCAGACGGTTTCGTTGAGCCCGCCGAGCACGATGTGGTCGGCGTCGAGCAGGCGCGCTTCGAGCAGTCCCCAGATCGCGACGCGCGGATGGCCGGGCACCTTGCGCGTGACAGTGCGCTCGCCCAGCAAACCGTCGAGGATCGCGACGAAATCCTGCGCCCGGCCGCCCGGCGGCATCACGGCCTCGGCGGCGGCCAATTCGTCGAACAACCCTGAGAGTGCCTCGCCGTCAGGACCGACGAAAGCGAGAGGCTGGCCGGCCTCGCTTGCGCTGAAAGCGATGACCGCAGCGCGCGCCGCCGCGACGACCGCCGCCAATGACGGCTCTTCGAGGAAGAGCGCTTCGAGCAACGGGGCGCTCGCCCGCTCGACGGCACGCAGCAGCGCTGTTGCCGTGGCGCGATCTTCGATCGTCAGCCGCTCGCGCGGCCGGGGCACATGCCGCCCTTCGCGCAATGCGTCCCATTGGTCGAGCGCGACATGCAGGCCGGCGAGCCCCCGGCCGACCGCATTGCCGCGCCAGACGCCGATTTCGAGCGCGGCCGCTCCGCGCGCCACCGCCTCGCGGCCCAGGCCCAGCCGGCAGAGCGGATGGGCGAGCAGCGGCACCAGCGCCAACGGTGTCATCTGCGCCAGCGCCGCCTCCAAAATCAGCCGCAGCAGCGAGCCGGCCGGCCAGCGGCCGAGCGGGAGGCCAGCGGAATCGTCGACCTCGACGTCCCAACGCTTCAGCTCGACCGCGACGCGCTCGGCGAGTCCGCGATCCGGCGTCACCAGCGCGGCATGATGGCCGGGCTGCTCCAGCGCCTCGCGCAGCGCCAGGGCGACGAGCAGGGCCTCCTCGCGCTCATCGGCCGCCTCGACGATGCGCAAGCCGGCGAAGGCGGTTTCGGCGGTCGCAGGCGGAACGCGCTGGCCGAGATCCGACCAGAGCTCGGTGACGGAGGCCGGCAGCATCGCCTCGCGGGCGATGGCGGCGCGGGCTGCGCGCGGCGCATCCGGCTCGGCAAGCTCGCGCACATCGTCGCGCGTCGCTTGAAGCACCTCCAGCAGGTGATGCAAGGCCGCCTGCGGGTGCGAGGGGGCGGGTTCGTCCTTGATCGCGGTCCAGGCCCGTTCCGGAAGAGCGAGGTCGATGCCGGGCAGCACCACCGCTCCGTTCGGCAGCCGAGCGATGGCCGCCAGAAGCTCCGCCGTGGCCGGCACCGTGCCGGTCGAGCCGGCCGCGATGATCGGCCCCTTGGCGCCGCCGGCGAGCAGGCGCTCGCGCTCGGCCGCCAGCATGCGGTTGCGGAAGGCGGCGGGGTCGCAGGCGCCCTGCTCGGCGAGGATCTGCGGCCAGGTCTCGCCCAGAATGCCGAGGAAGCCGGCATTGAGCTGCCAGACGGTGTCGAAGCGCGCCGCATCGAGGTTACCCAGCCGGTCGACCGGCACGCGCTCGGTCTGCATCTGGTCGAGCAGGGCGGCGAGGTCGCCGGCGAGGCCATAGGCCTCGGCCAGCGTCGCCGGCACCAGGGCGGGCTCCGACGGATCGAGCCGGAGATGGCTGCGATTGGCGCTGCGGCCCCAGGCATCGACCAGCCGGGTCAGCAGCATGCGCCGCGCCAGCGGCTCGATCGGCGCGACGCGCTCGCCCACCCAGGCGCCGGAGCCGATCAGCGCCGTCTCGGCCTCGTCGACATCGCCGAGCGGGACGATGCGCGGCAGCAGCAGGGCCCGGCCTTCGAGCTTTCCCACCAGGATCGCGGTGAAGGCGCGCGCGGCGCGGCGCGTCGGCAGGTAGAGCGTGGCGCGCGCCATGGCGGCGGGGTCGGCCGGGTCGTGAATCGCCCCGAAGCGGCCATCCAGCATCGCCTGCGCCAGCACCTCCAGGAAGGGCGCGCCGGCCGGGATGCTGAACAGGTTGAGCTCAGGCATCGACCGGCTGGGCGGCGGCGAGCGCGGCCTCGGCCGGCGCGATCGCCTCGGGCGTGCCGACATGCAGCCAGCGCCCTTCCAGCACCTCGCCGAACAGCCGGCCCTTCGCGATGGCGCGGTCGAAGAGCAGGTTCAGCGAGAACGGCCCGTCGGGCGTATCCGCGAACAGCTCCGGCTTCAGGATGGCGACGCCGGCATAGGCCCAGGGCGCGCGCGCCGCCGCGCCGCGGCGCGTCAGGCGGCCATCCGCAGCGCGAAAGAAGTCGCCGGCGCCGTCGAAGCCGAGGCTGGTCTCCATGTCGGCGAGCAGGAGCAGGATATCCATGCGCTCCGGGTCCCAGGCCCGCAGCATCGCCGGCAGGGCGGGCCGGCCGGTCTCGCGCCAGAGCGCATCGGAATTGGTGTGAAAGAAGGGCGCCGTGCCGAGCAGCGGCAGCGCCTTCTTCACGCCGCCGCCGGTATCGAGCAATTCGCCGCGCTCGTCGGAGATGGCGATGCGTGGATGTTGCCGGCCGGCGAGATGCGCCTCGACCTGGCCCGCGAGGTGATGGACGTTGACTACCGCCTGCTCGACGCCCGCCTCGGCCAGCCGGTCGAGCATATGGTCGAGCATGGCCCGTCCGCCGATCCTGACCAGCGGCTTCGGCAGCGTGTCGGTGATCGGGCGCATGCGCTGGCCGAGCCCGGCCGCAAGCACCATGGCCCGGCGGATCGGCGGCGAGGATATGGTCACGCGAATCTCCCTGTGCTTCGGCACAGGCTAGAGCATTTTCGGGCGAAATTGACACTGGTTCGCGTCACGGGCGCAACGCAGGGCGATTGCCTATGGATTCCGCCCACTGTGCGTCATCCCGGGCGACCGGAGGGAGACCCGGGATCCATGCCTGAGCATTTCCGGTTCAGGCATGGATCCCGGATCTTCGCTTCGCTTCGTCCGGGATGACCCCGTGGCGGGGCGCGGAGGGTCGGAGCTGATCGGCTTCGAGATCATATAAAGACATCTTTATATCTTTGATTGCCTTCCGGCGACGGGGCTGCTAGAGAGCCCGCCAGTTTCAGACCGAGCGATTGGAGCCCCCCGTGTCGGATTACATCGTCAAGGACATCGCGCTTGCGGATTACGGCCGCAAGGAAATCAACATGGCCCAGGACGAGATGCCCGGGCTGATGGCGATCCGCGAGGAATACAAGGGCAAGGCCCCGCTCAAGGGCGCGCGCATCGCCGGCTGCCTGCACATGACCATCCAGACCGCCGTGCTGATCGAGACGCTGAAGGAGCTCGGCGCCGATGTGCGCTGGTCGTCCTGCAACATCTTCTCGACCCAGGACCACGCCGCCGCCGCGATCGCCGCGACCGGCACCCCGGTCTTCGCCGTCAAGGGCGAGACGCTGGAGGAGTACTGGGAATACGTGCTCAAGACCGCGACCTGGGGCGATGGCGGCACGCCGAACATGATCCTCGACGATGGCGGCGACCTGACCATGCTGATCATCCTCGGCGCCGAGGCCGAGGCCGGCAAGGCCGATTTCCTCGACAAGCCGGGCAATGAGGAAGAGACGATCTTCTTCAAGCTGATCAAGCGCCAGCTCAAGGACAATCCGGGCTGGTTCACCAAGACGCGGGCCGCGATCAAGGGCGTCTCGGAGGAGACCACCACCGGCGTCCACCGCCTCTACGAGCTCGCCAAGGCGAACCGCCTGCCCTTCCCGGCGATCAACGTCAACGACAGCGTCACCAAGTCGAAATTCGACAATCTCTATGGCTGCCGCGAGTCGCTGGTCGACGCCATCCGCCGCGGCACCGACGTGATGATGTCGGGCAAGGTCGCGGTCGTCGCCGGCTATGGCGATGTCGGCAAGGGCTCGGCCGCCTCGCTGCGCCAGGCCGGCTGCCGCGTGCTCGTCACCGAGGTCGATCCGATCTGCGCCCTGCAGGCGGCAATGGAGGGCTACGAGGTCGTGACCATGGAAGACGCCGCGCCGCGCGGCGACATCTTCTGCACGGCGACCGGCAATCTCGACGTCATCACCGTCGACCATATGCGCGCGATGAAGCACCGCGCCATCGTCTGCAACATCGGCCACTTCGATTCCGAGATCCAGGTCGCGGGCCTGAAGAACTTCAAGTGGGACAACGTCAAGCCGCAGGTCGACGAGATCGAGTTCCCCGACGGCAAGCGCATCATCCTGCTCTCGGAAGGCCGGCTGGTGAATCTCGGCAACGCCACGGGCCACCCGTCCTTCGTGATGTCCTGCTCGTTCTCGAACCAGACGCTTGCCCAGATCGAGCTGTGGAACCACCACGCCAATTACGAGAACAAGGTCTACACCCTGCCGAAGCATCTCGACGAGAAGGTCGCGGCGCTCCACCTCGCCAAGGTCGGCGCCAAGCTGACCAAGCTCAACGAGGCCCAGGCGAAATATATCGGCGTGCCGCAGGCCGGCCCGTTCAAGCCGGAGCACTACCGCTACTGACATTCCGGCAGCCGCCGGAGAGGCGAGGCCCGGCGCAAGCCGGGCCTTTCGCATTTCGGGAGCGTTCCGGGAACAAGCCAAGAACACAATTTATGGTATGCGGTTCCCGGCCAGCCACCAATCCTTGATCGACCTGGAGACACTCTCCCAAGGTCAGCCAAATTCTCTCCGTTTACCGGCGATTAAGCACTTCCTGACGGAGTCGGGCGATGATTACAGTGGACCTGATTCGGGGGCCCGAGACGGCGCGACCCCGGCTCAAGCTCTGATGTGATTGGCGTGGTGGCGCGCGTGTATCGGTCGCCGGAGAGGGTGAAAAGCCCGGCTCCGCGACACCGATTCCGGCGACACCTGCGATATTGGCGGCTCCGGCCGCCCGAGAGGCGACGGACGCGGAATGACAAGCGCGAGGCGACAGGGACGAGAGGACGGCCGGCGGCCGCGCAGGCTCCTGCCCGCGAGATGCCTGCCCGCCCTCGCTCTCCTGCCCGCCCCGGCCTTGGCCCAGAGCGGCTGGCTCGCCCCGGCCAGGCTCGACCTGATGAGCACGGGCGCGCTCTCGATCATCCTCGCCGGCCTCACCGTCTTCGCCACGACGACCTCGCTGGTCTATGTCCGCGAGCGCGCGCGCTGGCAGCGGCGCGAGGCGAAGCTCGCCAGCGAGCTCGAAGCCGCGCGCGGGCATCAGGAGCGGCTCTCGATCCTGCTCGCCGCCGACCCGCAGGTGATCGCGAGCTGGAACGGGCGCGACGCGCAGCCGGTCTTCGAGGGCGACAGCGGCTTCCTCGGCGCGCCGGGCGCGGCGCTGGCGCTCGCCTATGGAAGCTGGGCGGCGCCGGCCGACGCCAAGCGGCTCGAACTCGCCACCGACGCGCTGAAGGACAGCGGCGAGGCCTTCGCCTTCACGATCCGCAGCAAATCCGGCCCCTTCGTCGACATCGAGGGCCGCCCCGTCGCCGGGCGCGCCGTGATCCGCTTCCGCGAGGTCACCGGCGAGCGGGCCCAGGTGATGACGCTGCGCAGCGAGCTGGAACGCGTCACCGCCGACCATGCGGCGCTGGCGAGCCTGCTCGCCGGGCTGCCGCATCCGGCCTGGATGCGCGACGCCGACGGGCGGCTCGCCTGGGTCAACGGCGCCTATGTCGGCGCGGTCGAGGCGACCGACGCCGGCACCGCGGTCAAGGGCGGGCTCGAGCTGCTCGACCGCAACGAGCGCGAGGCCGCCGCCCGCGCCCGCCGCGAGGGCAAGCCCTTCACGATCCGCACCCCCGCCGTCGTCGCCGGCCAGCGCCGGACGCTCGACGTGGTCGAACTGCCGACCCCGACGGGCTTCGCCGGCTTCGCCACCGACATGAGCGAGCTGGAGGCGGTCCGGGCCGATCTGCAGCGCCAGATGGACGCCCATGTCCGCACCCTCGACCGGCTCAAGACGGCCGTCGCCGTGTTCGACGGCGCGCAGCGGCTGCTCTACCGCAATTCCGGCTTCGACGCGCTCTGGTCGCTCGACCCCGGCTTCCTCGACGGCCAGCCGAGCGACGGCGAGATCCTCGACCGGCTGCGGGCCGAGCGGCGCCTGCCCGAGCTCGGCGACTACCGGAGCTGGAAGGCGGGCGTGCACGCGGCCTACACCGCGACCCGCGCCAACGAGGACTGGTGGTACCTGCCCGACGGGCGCACCATCCATGTCGTCTCCAGCCCGAACCCGCAGGGCGGGGTGACCTATCTCTATGACGACGTCACCGAGCGCTTCACGCTGGAATCGCGCTTCAACGCCCTGACCCGGACCCAGCGCGAGACGCTGGATTCGCTGCGCGAGGGCGTCGCCGTGTTCGGCTCGGACGGGCGGCTCAAGCTCTCGAACCCGGCCTTCGCCCAGTCCTGGCGCATCGATGCCGACATGCTCGCCAGCGCGCCGCATATCGACGAGGTGGTCAAGCTCTGCCGGCCGCTCTTCCCCCAGGACGAGGTCTGGCGCGAACTGCTGAGCACGGTCACCGGCGTGCGCGACGCGCGCGAGGACTATCGCTGCCGCATCGAGCGCCGCGACGGCACCGTGCTCGACATCGCCGCCGCGCCGCTCCCGGACGGCGCGACGCTGATCTCCTTCGCCGACGTCACGGCGAGCGTGAATGTCGAGCGGGCGCTGACCGAGAAGAACGAGGCGCTGGAGAAGGTCTCGCGGCTGCGCGAGGACTTCGTCCACCACGTCTCCTACGAACTGCGCTCGCCGCTGACCAACATCATCGGCTTCGCCCAGCTCCTCGGCACCGAGACGGTCGGCGCCCTCAACGAGAAGCAGCGCGACTACACCTCCCATATCATGCGCTCCTCGGGCGCGCTGCTCGCCATCATCAACGACATCCTCGACCTCGCCACCATCGACAACGGCGCGCTGGCGCTCGACATCCAGGAGGTCGACGTGGCCGACACCATCGCCCAGGCGGCGGCGGGGCTGCACGACCGGCTGACCGACAGCAAACTGGCGCTGAAGGTCGAGATCGACCCGCGCACCGGCTCGCTCCGGGCCGACGGCAAGCGCCTGCGGCAGGTGCTGTTCAACCTGCTCTCCAACGCGATCGGCTTCTCCTCGCCCGGCCAGACCGTGCAGGTCACCGCGACGCGGCAGGGCAGCGACATCCGCCTCACCGTCGCCGATCAGGGCCGCGGCATCCCGGCCGAGGTCAAGGAGAAGGTGTTCGAGCGCTTCGAGAGCCATTCGCTCGGCTCCAGCCATCGCGGCGTGGGCCTCGGCCTCTCGATCGTGCGCTCGATCGTCGCTCTGCATGGCGGCCATGTCGAGCTCGACTCGACGCCGGGGCAGGGCACGCGCGTCACCGCGATTTTCCCGGCCCAGGGCCTGCCGCTCTCGGACGCCGCCGAATGACGGAAGAAGCCCGCGCGGCCGGCACGCACCGGCTCCTGCTGGCGGACGAGGCGGCGACCGCGCGCCTCGCCGCCGATATCGCCGCGATCCTCAAGCCCGGCGACATCGTCGCGCTCTCGGGCCATCTCGGCTCCGGCAAGTCGCTGCTCGCCCGCGCCATCCTGCGCGAACTGGCCGGCGATCCGGCGCTGGAGGCGCCGAGCCCGACCTTCACCCTGGTGCAGAGCTACGACACGCCGCGCGGGCCGGTGCTGCACGCCGATCTCTACCGGGTGCGCTCGCCGGACGAGCTCGACGATCTCGGCCTCGTCGAGGATGTCGACCAGGCGGTGATCCTCGTCGAATGGCCGGACCGGGCCGGCGAGCGCCTGCCGGCCGGGCGGCGCCTCGACATCGTGCTCGACGTCGACCCGGACAATCCCGAGACCGGCCGCATCGCCGACCTCGCCGGCGGCGTGCTCTGGAAGCAGCGCCTCGCCATCGCGGTCGCGGCGCGCCGGCTGATCGACAAGGCCGGCTGGGGCGAGGCGCGGCGCGACTTCATGCTGGGCGACGCCTCGACGCGCGCCTATGAGCGCCTGACCCGCCCCGATGGCGAGACCGCCGTGCTGATGATCTCGCCGCCGCGCCCGGACGGGCCGCCGATCCGCATGGGCAAGCCCTACAGCGCCATCGCCCATCTCGCCGAGACGGTCGAGGCCTTCGTCGCGATGGATCGCGGCCTGCGCTCGCTCGGCTATTCGGCGCCGGAGATCCTGGCCGAGGACCTCGACACCGGCCTGCTGCTGATCGAGGACCTCGGCAGCGAGGGCGTGCTCGACGCGGAAGGCCGGCCGATCGGCGAGCGCTACGAGGCGACGGCGCTGCTGCTCGCCGACCTGCACCGCCACACTTTGCCGACGATCCTGCCGGTGGCGGAGGGACGCGACCACATTATTCCCGACTACGACAAGCAGGCGCTCGCGATCGAGACCGAGCTGATCCTCGACTGGTACGGCCCGCATATCGCGGGCGTGAGGCTGCCGGCGGTGACGCAGGCCGAGTTCGGCCGGATCTGGGGCTCGCTCTTCGACGAGATCCTGGCGGCGCCGGCGACCTGGACGCTGCGCGACGTCCATTCGCCCAACCTGATCTGGCTCCCCGGTCGGGAGGGCCTCGCCAAGGTCGGCATGATCGACTTCCAGGACGCCGTGCTGGGGCACCCCGCCTACGACCTCGTCGCCCTCGGGCAGGATGCCCGCGTCGACGTTCCGGCCGCGCTGGAACTCAGGCTGCTCGCCGCCTATGGCTCGGCCCGCCGGGCGGAGGCCCCGGATTTCGACCTCGCCGGCTTCGCCCGCGCCTACGCCATCCTCGGCGCCCAGCGCAACACCAAGATCGCCGGCATCTTCGCCCGCCTCGACAAGCGCGACGGCAAGCCGGGCTATCTCAGGCACCTGCCGCGGATCGAGGCCTATCTGCGCCGCAATCTGGAGCATCCGGCCCTGGCCGAGCTGAAGGGCTGGTACCAGGCGCATATGCCGAAGCTGTTCGAGGCGTCCGGCGAGGCCGGCTAGAGTTTGCCGCGTTTCCGTGAAAACGCGGGTCATCCCGGACGGAGCGAAGCGAAGATCGGGATCCATGCCTGAACCTCCTTCGGCTACGCTCCGGCATGGATCCCGGGTCAAGCCCGGGATGACCGCGTGGTTCCGTGCAAGATCGGCCCGCTCCAGCGAGGCCCGATGATTCGAGCGATCGGAGCCGCACCTACTCGCCCTCGCCGAAGCGATCCGCGATCAGCGCGCTCAGCGCCTGCAGCGCCTCGCCGGCCTCCGGCCCCTTGGCGACGATGGTGATGGTCGAGCCGATGCCGGCGCCGAGCGTCAGAACGCCCATGATCGAGGTGGCGCCCACCGTCTCGCCGCAGCGGCTCACCGTGACGTCGGCGTCGAAGCGGGCGGCGCATTGCACGAATTTCGCCGTGGCGCGGGCATGCAGGCCCTTCTTGTTGACGATCTGGAACTCGCCATGGAGGGCGCCGGACGGGATTTCGGTTTCGGGGCAGTCGCAGTCGTCGTCCATCCCGGCCTTCCGCCCGTCCTTTATTTTCCGGCCAGCACGCGGCTGGCGACGGTGATGTATTTGCGCCCCGCATCCTGCGCGCTCGTCACCGCCTCGTCGAGTGTCTTTTCCTCGCGCACGCTGGCGAGCTTGATCAGCATCGGCAGGTTGACCCCGGCGACGACGTCGACGCGGCCCGGCTCCATCACCGAGATGGCGAGGTTGGAGGGCGTGCCGCCGAACATGTCGGTCAGAATGACGACGCCGCGGCCGCTCTCGACCTGCTCGACGGCGGCGATGATGTCGCGGCGGCGGCTTTCCATGTCGTCATCGGGCGCGATGGCGATGGTGGCCAGGTTCGCCTGGGGGCCGACAACATGTTCGAGGGCCGCGCGGAACTCCGTCGCCAAATGCCCATGAGTCACGAGGACCAGTCCGATCATTCCATCCAGCACCGGAGAGTGCCCATCGGCACCCGGACAAGGTGGCGGTTTATGCGGCAGGTGCGAAATAATCGCAAGCCACTTGCGACCAAAGGCGCCGAAATCATGGCCGATCAGTCGCGGCCTGTGAACAAGTCGAGGGCCGCCAGCACCAGCCGCTCGTCGCCGGCACGTCCCGCCACGCGCAGGCGCGGCAGGTCGATCCCGCACAGGTTGTCCACCAGCTCCTCCGGCTCCGGCATCCGCGCCGGCTCCTCGCCGGTCAGGTCGACGACCAGCCGGATCACGGCGGCCGGCGTCGCCGGCTCCGGCGTGAGGCCGAGGCCGCGGCGCTCGACGATGCCTTCCAGCGGCGCCACCGGGCGGGCGATCAGCCGACCGCCCCGCGCCGCCAGCGCCGTCCGGTCGTCGGCGACGAGCCGGCCGAAGCGCCCGCCCAGCCCGGCGAGCCCGATCAGCGCCAGCGCGAGCGACGACTTGCCGCTGCCCGAAGGGCCGCGCAGCAGCAGCCCGGCCTCGCCGACGGCGATCGCGCTCGCATGGACGCGCTCCTCGCCGGCCTGCCGCGGCGCCGGCTTGCGCACCGGGTCAGGCGGCATGCTGATAGGCGGCCGGCAGGCGGACGATGAAGCGGGCGCCGAGCCGCGGCGCCTCGCCATCGGCCCCGGCCGGGCCGAGCCGGTTCTCGGCCCGGATCGAGCCGCGATGCGCCTCGACGATCTGGCGCGAGATCGAGAGGCCGAGGCCGGAATTCTGGCCGAAGCCCTCGTTCGGGCGGTCGGTGTAGAAGCGCTCGAAGATGCGTTCCAGCGCGTGCGGCTCGATGCCCGGCCCCTCGTCCTCGACCGTGACCAGCACGTCGTTGGCGACGCGCGAGAGCACGACGCGCACCGTCCCCTCGGCCGGCGAGAAGGAGCGGGCATTGTCGATCAGGTTGACCATGACCTGGCCGATCCGCGAATCATGGCCGATCACCAGGAAGGCGTCGTCGCCGAGCTTCTGGCTGCGGCGGTCGGCCGAGAGCTCGATCCTCGCCTGGCCGTCGCGGCGCGTCTCGTTCTGGATCGTCACCACCGCTTCCAGCACCTGCGCGACGTCGACGGGAGCGGAGTCGTTGCGGGCCAGCTCGGCGTCGAGGCGCGAGGCGTCGGAGATGTCGGAGATCAGCCGGTCGAGCCGGCGCACATCGTGCTGGATGACGGAGAGCAGCCGCCCGCGCGATTCCTCGGTCTTGGCCCGCGGCAGCGTCTCGACGGCGCTGCGCAGCGAGGTCAGCGGGTTCTTCAGCTCGTGGGCGACGTCCGCCGCGAAGCTCTCGATCGCCTCGATGCGGCTGTAGAGCGCCTTGGTCATGTCGCGCAGCGAGCCCGAGAGATGGCCGATCTCGTCGTGGCGGCTGCCGAAATCCGGGATCTGCTCGCGCGACTTGACGCCCCGGCGCACGCGCTGGGCCGCGTCGGCGAGCTTGCGGATCGGCTCGGCGATGGTGCCGGCGAGCAGCACCGAGAGCACGATCATCACCCCTGCCGCCACGGCGAAGACCTGGAAGATGGCGAAGCGCTCGGAGGCGATGACCGCGTCGATGTCGCCGCCCTGCGTCGAGAGCAGCAACGCGCCCTTCACCGCCCGGAAGCGCTGCACCGGCACCGCCACCGAGACGATGGTCTGGCCGCGGGTGTTGACGCGCACAACGCTGGCCGGCGCGCCGTTGAGCGCGCGCGCCACCTCCGGATAGGACTTGCCGTTGGCGTTCTCGAAATCGTCATAGGCCGGCACGTCGGCGCGGCCGAGCTTGTTGCGCAGCATGTTCCAGGTGCGCTCGAGCAGCGGCGGCTCGTCCGGCTCGCCGACGCGCGGCAGGTCGAGGCGCAGCACGTCGCCGCGCGAATACAGGCTGCGCGAGTCGATGGTGAGCAGCCCGTCCTTGTCGTAGACGCGGGCGCGGGTCTTGGTCGGCGTGACGAGCCGGCGCAGCAGCGGCGCGACCTTCTCGGGATTGATCGAGAAGTCGAGCGGGTCGTCGGCGATGCCGGCGCTCTCGCCGGCCTGCAACTGCAGCAGCTTGTCCGGGTCGATGGTGATCGTGTCGGTCTCGACCGTGGCCGAGGCCGCGATCGCGCCGGCGATGATCTCGCCCTGGGTCAGCAGGCTCTGGACGCGCGCCTCGATCAGGCCCTCGCGGAACTGGTTGAGATAGAGGAAGCCGAGCAGCAGCGCGAAGAGGCCGCCGAGATTGAGCACGACGATGCGCCGCGTCAGGCTGGAGGCGGCGCGCAGCGAGACCGCGCGCCCCATGCGGCGCCAGACCAGGCCCAGGCGGCGCCTCGCGGCCCCGCTCCAGCGATGTGACGACGCAGGCGCTTCGTTGTCGAGCGTTGCCATGCTCTGGATCTGTCCTCAGGCTTCTCGTCCGCTCCCGGACGGCCGGCCCGGCCGGCGGCTGGTCTGCTTCGCCCCGGGCGGAGCCGCCTCAGGTTTCCTTGAAGCGATAGCCCACGCCGTAGAGCGTCTCGATCATGTCGAACTCGGGGTCGACCTGATTGAACTTCTTGCGCAGCCGCTTGATGTGGCTGTCGATGGTACGGTCGTCGACATACACCTCGTCGTCATAGGCCGCATCCATCAGGGCGTTGCGGCTTTTGACCACACCGGGGCGCTGCGCCAGCGACTGCAGGATCAGGAACTCGGTGACGGTCAGCGTCACCGGCTCGCCCTTCCAGGTGCAGGTATGGCGCTCGGGATCCATGCGCAGCAGGCCGCGCTCCAGCGCCTTGGCGTCCTCGGCGCGGGCGGCGACGGTGGCGTCCTTGGCGCCGGCGCGGCGCAGGATCGCCTTGACGCGCTCGACCAGGAGGCGCTGCGAGAAGGGCTTCCGGATGAAGTCGTCCGCCCCCATCTTGAGGCCGAAGAGCTCGTCGATCTCCTCGTCCTTCGAGGTCAGGAAGATCACCGGCAGGTCGGATTTCTGGCGCAGGCGCCGCAGCAATTCCATGCCGTCCATGCGCGGCATCTTGATGTCGAAGATCGCGAGATCCGGCGGGTTCTGCTTCAGCCCGTCGAGGGCCGAGGCGCCATCCGTGTAGGTCATGATCCGGTAGCCCTCGGCTTCGAGCGCGATGGAGACCAACGTCAGGATGTTACGGTCGTCATCGACCAGCGCAATCGTTGGCATAAGGCTTTCGTCTCTGCTCTGTTGCAATAAACGGGTCCACTCCCCTGCGAGAGCGGCCAAAGGATGGCAGCAATCTAGCGGCTCGGAGGCGGATTCGCTATGGCTGAACGCCTGAACGCCGCAACTGTTCGCGCGCGAGGCGGCAAACCGGCCGCCAGCAGGGAAGCCGCACCGATGACCGAGACGATCGCCCCCGCCGCCATCACGCCGCGCGGCCTGGAACTCGGCGGCGCGGCGCCGGAGGATTTCGAGCCCGTCGCCATGGCCAGGCTGACGCTGCGCAAGGCCCGCATCGCCGCGCTGGCGACGCTCGACCCGGCAAGCGGCTTCCCGCTCGCGACGCTGACCAACATCGCCACGGACGTCGACGGCTCGCCGCTGTTCCTGGCCTCGAAGCTCGCGCTCCACACCCGCAACATCGAGGCCGACCCGCGCATCTCCGTGCTCGTCTCCTCACTCGGCAAGGGCGACCCGCTCGCCAACTCCGCCCGGCTCAGCGTCGTCGGCCGGGCCGAGCGTTGCACCGACGCCAATGCCCGGCGCCGCTTCCTCGCCCGCCATCCCAAGGCGAAGCTCTACGCCGATTTCCCGGACTTCTCGCTGTTTCGCGTCACCGTCCTCGGCTTCCATCCCAATGGCGGCTTCGCGCGCGCCGGCGAGATCGCCACGGGCGAGGTGCTGCTCGACCTTGCCGGCTGCGAGGCGCTGGTCGCCGCCGAGGACGGCGCCGTCACCCATATGAACGAGGACCACGCCGAGGCTCTGGCGCTCTATGCGACCAGGCTGCTCGGCCTGCCCGGCGGACGCTGGAAGGCGACGGGGCTCGACCCGGAAGGGCTCGACCTCGTCTGCGGCGACGAGAGCGGGCGTCTGGTCTTCCCCGAGCGGGTCGGCGACCCGGCCGCGCTGCGCCGGGTGCTGGCGCAACTGGCGCAGGAGGCGCGCAACCGTCTCTAGCAGCCGGCTGCGCTTTTGCGGAACCGCGGGTCATCCCGGACGTAGCGAAGCGGAGATCCGGGATCCATGCCTCAACCCATGCCGGAAAGGCTCCGGCATGGGTCCTGAGCAAGCCCGGGACGAGCCGCGCGCTTCCCGATAAAATCGGCATGCCCGAGTCCGCCGACGCGGCCGGGCCGACGGAGCGGGAGCGACATCCGCCGGCCCCTGTCCCGCGCCGTGGAATTCAATCGATTTAGGTCAAAACCGTCCGATTTTTGCGATTCCGGCGGGCTTGAGCGGCGTGACGCGGGGGCTTAAAGACCGGACACGGCCGCGAGGCCGCTGCCCGGGCCTGTCCAGAGGCCCGCGCGCATCCGTTCGACAACAGGCTGGCCCAGGCAGGCCGCCGCCGGAGGATTTCAGTGGACAGCATCGGTCAGTTCAACGCCGCCCAGGGCGCCGAGGGTTTCGGCTTCCGCAAGCTCAAGGCCGTGTACTGGAACCTGGAGGCGCCGCAGCTCTACGAGGAATCGCTGCGCCGGGGCGAATCCGAGCTGGCGCGCGGCGGCGCGCTCTGCGCCGATACCGGCAGCCACACCGGCCGCTCGCCCAAGGACAAGTTCACGGTGCGCGACGCGCTGACCGAGAACAGCGTCTGGTGGGACAACAACCAGGCGATGAGCCCTGAGCATTTCGAGACGCTGCTGGCCGACTTCATCGCCCATGCCGAAGGCAGGGAGCTGTTCGCGCAGGACCTCTATGGCGGCGCCGACCCGGCGCATCGCGTCAGGGCCCGCGTCTATACCGAGCTCGCCTGGCATTCGCTCTTCATCCGCAACCTGCTGATCCGCCCGGCGCGCGCCGAGATCGACGCCTATGTGCCGGAGATGACGATCGTCGACCTGCCGAGCTTCAAGGCCGATCCGGCCCGCCATGGCTGCCGCAGCGAGACCGTCGTCGCCATCGACTTCACCCGCAAGATCGTGCTGATCGGCGGCTCGGCCTATGCCGGCGAGATGAAGAAATCGGTCTTCACCTATCTGAACTACGTGCTGCCGACCAAGGGCGTGGTGCCGATGCACTGCTCGGCCAATGTCGGCGCCGACGACGATTCTGCCATCTTCTTCGGCCTCTCCGGCACCGGCAAGACCACGCTCTCGGCCGATCCCGAGCGCACGCTGATCGGCGACGACGAGCATGGCTGGTCGAAGGACGGCATCTTCAACTTCGAGGGCGGCTGCTACGCCAAGACGATCCGCCTCTCGGCCGAGGCCGAGCCGCAGATCCACGCCGCCTCGCTGCGCTTCGGCACGGTGCTCGAGAACACCGTGATGGACCCGATCACCCGCGAGGTCGATTTCGACGACGAGAGCAAGACCGAGAACACGCGCTCGGCCTATCCGCTCGACTTCATCCCCAACGCCTCGCGCACCGGCCGCGCCGGCATCCCGAAGAACATCGTGATGCTGACCGCCGACGCCTTCGGCGTGATGCCGCCGATCGCCAAGCTGACCCCGGCGGAGGCGATGTACCATTTCCTCTCCGGCTACACCGCCAAGGTCGCCGGCACGGAGCGCGGGCTGACCGGCGTGCAGCCCGAGTTCTCGACCTGCTTCGGCTCGCCCTTCCTGCCGCGCCACCCGTCGGAATACGCCAATCTGCTGCGCGACTTCATCGCCAAGCACCATGTCGATTGCTGGCTGGTCAATACCGGGTGGACCGGCGGCCAGTACGGCACCGGCCGGCGCATGCCGATCCGGGTGACGCGCCGGCTGCTTTCGGCCGCGCTCGACGGCTCGCTCAACCGCGCCGATTTCCGCCGGGACCCCTATTTCGGCTTCGCCGTTCCCACTTCGGTGCCCGGCGTCGAGCCGCATATCCTCTATCCGGTGAAGACCTGGGCCGACAAGGCCGCCTTCGCCGAGACGGCCGACAACCTCGTCGGCATGTTCGCCAAGAACTTCGCCAAGTTCGAGGCCCATGTCGACGACGCGGTGAAGGCGGCGGCGCCGAGCAATTCGCTCGCGGCCTGAGGGTTCCTCAACCGCGTTGCGCGTCATCCCGGACAAGCGGAGACCCGGAGACCCGGGATGACGCGATTTGGGATGGCTCGCCAAATCGGATAGGAGAGGCGGCCATGGGCCGCCTCTTTTTCCTCGTGCTGAAGCTTCTCCTCACCCTCCTGATCCTCGGCACGGCGCTCTGGGGCGGCGGCTTCCTGTATTTCCGCCTGCCCGGCGCGATGGCGGGCGTCGCCGCGATCGGCTTCGGCCTCGCGGGGCTGGCCGGGCTCGTCGGAATCTGGACCAGCGATGTGCGGCTGCCGCTCGGCTTCGCCGTGCTCTTCATCGGCCTGCTGTCCTGGTGGAACGGCTTCAAGCCCTCGCATGACCGCGACTGGATTCCCGAGCTCGCGCGGCTGCCGACCATCGCGCGCGAGGGCGACGTGCTGACGGTCTCGAACCTGCGCGACTTCCGCTGGCGCAGCGAGGAGGATTACGACCAGCGCTGGGAGACGCGCCGCTACGACCTGTCGAAGATCACCGGCACCGACATCTTCCTGAGCTACTGGGCGGGCGAGTCGATCGCGCATCTGCTGGTCTCCTTCACCTTCTCCGACCAGGCGCCGCTGACTTTCTCGGTCGAGATTCGGCGCGAGAAGGGCGAGGAGTATTCGGCGCTGGCCGGCTTCTTCCGCAGCTACGAAATGGCCTATGTCGCCGCCGACGAGCGCGACATCGTCGGGCTGCGCACTAATGCCCGCCACGAGGATACCCGCCTCTACCGGCTGACGGCCTCGCCGGCGCAGTCGCGCGACCTGCTGCTGGCTTATGTGGAGGACGTCAACGAGCTGGCCGCGCGGCCGCGCTGGTACAACACGCTGATGACCAACTGCACCACCGTGGTCTATCACCTCGTCGGCACCGTGGCGCCGGAATGGAAGTTCTCGCTGCCGCTCGACCCGCGCGTGCTGCTCTCCGGCTATCTCGCCGGCTATCTCCAGCAGATCGGAGCGCTCCGGCAGGATATCCCGCTCGACGAGCTGACGCGGCGCGCCCGCATCAGCGACAAGGCGCGCACGCTCTCGCTCGACGATCCGGACTTCTCGGCGAAGATCCGGGAGGGCGTGCCGGCGGCGCGGCCCTGACGGGCCGCCCGCACCCTGCCCCGCGCGCTACCGGAAGAACAGCAGCGTCTGCAGGATGAAGACCGGGATCAGGATCGCGCCGGACCAGAGCATGTAGCCGAAGAAGCTCGGCATCGCGACCTTGCGGTCCTTGGCGATGGCGTAGACCATGAAGTTCGGCGCGTTGCCGATATAGGTGTTGGCGCCCATGAAGACGGCGCCGCCCGAGATCGCCGCCAGCGTCAGCGCGCCGGTCGTCATCAGCTCCTTCGCATTGCCGCCGGCCAGCTCGAAGAAGACGAGATAGGTCGGGGCATTGTCGAGGAAGGAGGAGAGCAGCCCGGTCAGCCAGAAATAGGCCGCGGTATCGTGGCTGCCGTCGGGATGGTTGACCAGCGCGACCAGCCCGGAGAAGGCGCCGTCGCGCCCGGCCTGCAGCATCGCCAGCACCGGGATGATGCAGACGAAGATGCCGGCGAAGAGCTTGGCGACCTCGAGGATCGGCCCCCAGGAGAACTCGTTGCCGGCACGCACCTGGCGGGGCGTCAGCCAGAGCGAGAGGCCGGCGAGCCCGAGCAGGATGAGGTCGCGCACGAGGTTCTGCAGTTCGACATGCACGCCGTGGAGGTCGAAGACGACGCCCGGCTTCCAGTTGGCGGAGAGCAGGATCGCGCCGATGACGCCGGCGAGCAGCGGAAGGTTGACCTTGCCCCAGAGCTTGAGGCCGCGGTCCGGCGTCGGGTCCTTGAGCGCGGGCAGGCCCTCTTCCTTGCGGTAGAGGAAGCGGTCGATCGCATAGAACAGCGCCAGCAGCAGGACGACGGCGAAGCCGGTCTCGGGCAGCAGATGCTCCGTCGTCCAGAAGAAGTCGACCCCGCGCAGGAAGCCGAGGAAGAGCGGCGGGTCGCCGAGCGGCGTCAGCGAGCCGCCGATATTCGAGACCAGGAAGATGAAGAAGACCACGACATGGACGTTGTGGCGCCGGTCGTCATTGGCGCGCAGCAGCGGCCGGATCAGGATCATCGAGGCGCCGGTGGTGCCGACGATGCTGGCCATCGCCGTGCCGATCGCGAGGATCGCCGTGTTGGTCGCCGGCGAGCCATGCAGGTTGCCGGTGATCAGGATGCCGCCCGCGATGGTGAAGAGCGCGAAGAGCAGGATGATGAAGGGCAGGTATTCGAGCAGCGCGGTATGCAGCACCGCGCCGAAGGAGGCGTCGAAGCCGCGCAGCAGCACCAGCGGCACCAGCAGCAGCAGCGCCCAGAAGGCGGCGAACTTGCCGTAATGGTGCTCCCAGAGACGGTGGAACAGGATCGGCCCCAGCGCGATCGAGAGCAGCATGCCGGCGAAGGGAAGCGCCCAGAGCGGCCCCATCGCCGCACCGCCAATGTCGCCCGCGGCATGCGCCGCGCCGGACACCAGATTCAGGATACCGGCGCCGGCGAGCGCCTTCCACCATCGCGTCATGACGCTCCCTTCGTTTACGGCTTTGGCGGGTCGAATGTTGGGGGCGCCGAGAAGTCGAATCCGCCGGGTCCTCCGATGGAGGGAACCTGGATGGAGTCGAACTGCTTGTCGATGGCCTTCTGGTCGAGCTGCACGGCGGAGGCCTTGTAGTGCATGACCATGCTGGGGAAGATCACGACCAGCGCCACCATGATGAGCTGGATCACCACGAAGGGCACCGCGCCCCAGTAGATCTGGCCGGTGGTGACCGGCTCCATCGTCCTGCCGGTGACGCGGTCCTTGTAGGCCGCCTTCGGCGCCACCGAGCGCAGGAAGAACAGCGCGAAGCCGAAGGGCGGGTGCATGAACGAGGTCTGCATGTTCACTCCCAGGATGACCCCGAACCAGATCAGGTCGATGCCGAGCTTCTCCGCCGCCGGCCCCAGCAGCGGCACGATGATGAAGGCCAGCTCGAAGAAGTCGAGGAAGAAGGCGAGGATGAAGACCAGCGCGTTGACCACGATCAGGAAGCCGGTCGACCCGCCCGGCAGCCCGACCAGCAGATGCTCGACCCAGACATGGCCGTTGACCCCGTAGAAGGTCAGCGAGAACACCCGCGCGCCGACCAGGATGAACAGCACGAAGGCCGACAGCTTCGCCGTCGATTCCGTCGCCTGCTTCAGCAGCTCGAAGGTCATCCGCTTCTTGCCCATGGCGAGCAGGATCGCGCCGGCCGCCCCCATGGCGCCGCCCTCGGTCGGCGTCGCCACCCCGATGAAGATCGTCCCCAGCACCAGGAAGATCAGCGCCAGCGGCGGCACCATCACGAAGATCACCTGCTCCGTCATCCGCGACAGCAGCTTCAGCCGCAGCAGCCGGTTCAGCAGCGCGATCGCGAAGGCGATCGCCACCATCAGCGACATCGTCAGCACGACGAAGTCGGAGCCGGCCTTCACCTGCGTGAACTCCTTCATGTAGCCATAGGCCAACGCGAAGGCGATCAGCGTCACCACCAGCAGCGAGACCCGGCGCGTCCTGCCGTCGGCGTCGCGCAGCGTCTGCGCCTCCGGCGGCAGGCCGGGCGCCCGCGACGGCGCCACGATGGTGATCAGGAAGACGTAGAGCGCATAGAGACCCGACAGCACCAGCCCGGGAATGAAGGCGCCCTCATACATGTCGCCGACCGAGCGGCCGAGCTGGTCGGCCAGCACGATCAGCACCAGCGAGGGCGGGATGATCTGCGCCAGCGTGCCCGAGGCCGCGATCACCCCCGAGGCCAGCCGCCGGTCATAGCCGTAGCGCAGCATGATCGGCAGCGAGATCAGCCCCATCGAGATCACCGAGGCCGCCACCACCCCGGTCGTCGCCGCCAGCAGCGCGCCCACGAAGATCACCGCATAGGCCAGCCCCCCGCGCACCGGCCCGAAGAGCTGCCCGATGGTGTCGAGCAGGTCCTCCGCCATGCCGGAGCGCTCCAGGATCAGCCCCATGAAGGTGAAGAACGGCACCGCCAGCAGCACGTCGTTGTTCATCGTGCCGTAGATCCGCTCCGGCAGCGCCTGCAGGAAGTTCTCCTGGAACAGCCCCAGATCGATGCCGATCACCGCGAAGAGCAGCCCGTTCGCCGCCAGCGCGAAGGCGACCGGGTAGCCCAGCAGCAGGAACACCACCAGCGTCGCGAACATCACCGGCGCCATGTTGACCCGCAGGAAATCGCCGATGCCGGCGGCATGGGCGTCGCCGGTATGCAGCCCGAAATAGGCCAGGACGGTCAGGGCCAGAACCAGGCCGGCCAGGCGCGGAAGGCGGGAAGCGTGCATGGGAAGGGTCCGACGGTCTTGCGGGCGGCTCACGAGGCGAGCCCCTGTTCCTTGGCCTGATCGAGCAGCCGCTGGGCTTCCGCCTCCGCCGCCGCGCCATGCCCGCCCGGCCCCTCCTCGTCGTCGAGGTCGCCGCGCATGATCGCCACCTGCTTGATGATCTCCGAGACGCCCTGCAGCGTCAGCATCGCGAAGCCGATCACCACCAGCCCCTTGGCCGGCCATTGCGGCAGACCGCCCGCCGACAGCGACTGCTCGTCGATCTCCCAGGAGCGCAGGAAGAACGGCCAGGAATGGTAGACGATCAGCACGCAGAACGGCATCAGGAACAAGAGATGGCCGAGCAGCTCGATCCATTGCCGCACCCGGCGCGGCAAGAGGCTGTTCACGATGTCGATCCGGATATGCTCCTTCACCTGCATCGTCCACGACGCGCACATCAGGAACACCGCGCCGAACAGCATCCACTGCAGCTCGAGCCACGCATTCGACGACACGTTGAAGATCTTCCGGACCAGCGCGTTCACCGCCGCAACGACGACCGCGACCAGGATCAGCCACGCAACCTTCCGCCCAACAAACCCGTTAATCAGGTCAATCAAACGGCTCAATCCTAGGAGGCCCTTCACGGTCCCGCTCCCCCTGCCCTGCGCCAAGCCCGGTCATGCTTCGCCCGTCTGCCGGTTATGCGCTCTTGTGGGGTGGATCGGTATAGGAGCGCTTGCCCCTGCGCAAGACGGCAGCGGCCTCATCCATTGGACGAAAGCGGCAGGTCCGCCCAGGCCGGAGCGCCGGGCAGAACCCGCCGCCGCCGGCGGCGCAGAAGAATCATTATGTCGCCATTCATGTCTGGAGGAGATCATTCTCCGCCTTCGCTCCGCCTGCGACTGATTCGAGCCCTCCATGTGCCGCTTCCTCGCCTATTCCGGCGCCCCGGTCTTCCTCGAGGATTTCGTCGCCTCGCCCTGCCATTCGCTGATCCACCAGTCGCTCCATGCCGCCGAGGCCAAGACCGGCACCAATGGCGACGGCTTCGGTGTCGGCTGGTATGGCGAGCGCCCGGAGCCGGGGCAGTATCGCGAGGTCAGGCCGGCCTGGTCGGACGAGAACCTGCTCTCGATCGCCAGGCAGGTGCGCTCGCATCTGTTCTTCGCCCATGTCCGGGCCGCCACCGGCACGGCGACGACGCGGGCGAACTGCCACCCCTTCGTCCATGGCCGGCATCTGTTCATGCATAACGGCCAGATCGGCGGCTATGGCGCGATCCGGCGCAAGCTCGAGAACCTGATCCCGGACGCGCTCTACGGCGCCCGCGCCGGCACCACCGATTCCGAGGCGATCTTCCTGCTGGCGATCGCAGGGATGGCGCGCGGGCTCGCCGCGGGCGAGGCGCTGGCCGCGGCGCTGGCGGAGGCGCTCTCGCTGATGGCGGAAGCCGGCACGCGCGAGCCCCTGCGCTGCGCGGCGGCGCTGGCCGACGGCGAAACCATCCACGCCGTGCGCTGGTCGTCCGACGCGCGGCCGCCGAGCCTCTATCTCTGCGCCAGGGAGGACAGCGTCGTCATCGCCTCCGAGCCGGTCGATGCGGCGCGCGAATGCTGGCAGGCCCTGCCCTGCAACACGCTGGCGACGGTGAGGGGCGGCAGGGTCAGCCTCTCCCCCTTCGCGCCGGCCCTGCGGCAGGCCGCCTGAGCCCGGCCACGCCGGCCCGCGCATCGCCGCAGGCCGCAGCACAGCGGGGAAGACGAGCGGGAGAACGCGCGAAGAGGGGCCGCGCCGGGCGACCCCTCCTGCCGTGGCGGCGCCTCCTGCCGTGGCGGCCGCTCAGTTGTGGTGAGGAAGCTGCCCGGTGGGAGCCGGCGGGGTCGGCAATCCCTTGAAATGCTCGTGATAGGCGAGATACTGCTTCTGCTCCGCCAAAGCGCGGGCATTCTGTTGCTGTTCGTGCACGATGCTCGCGGCCCCGAGCTCGGCGGCATAGGCAGCCGATCCGGCTCCGGAGAGGAGCAGGGCCGCGACGACGGCAAGGGTTCTGCGTGAAAAGGTCTTGCGTGAAAGCATGATAGCCTCCTGTGCTTGGACTGACAGGATTCGAGCTAGTCATCGCCCGCCGCTTTCCAATCCCGGGACCAGCCTGCCGCGTTCACGGCTCCGCGACCCGAATAATCACATCGCCGTGACAGGAGATCGCGCAACGAATACCACCTGTCATCTGCATCGTTGCTTCACCCGCGCCGCGGAAAACCGGAAACGGCGCCCTGCGCGCCCGGCCGGCAGCCGTCATGCGCCACGCGCGCCTCGCAACGGCGCGATTGCCTTCCTAACTGCAAGGCCTAGCCTCGGCCCGCCACGGGCGATGCTTCCATGAAAGGCTGCCGGCGATGAAGAAGGGTTCCGATCTTCTGGTCGAGGCGCTGGAGAACGAGGGCGTCGAGCGCGTCTTCGGCGTTCCCGGCGAGGAAAATCTCGACGTCCTCGAATCCCTGCGCCGCTCGACGATCGAGCTGGTGCTGACCCGGCACGAGCAGGCCGCCGCCTTCATGGCCGCGACGCATGGAAGGCTCACCGGCAGGCCCGGCGTCTGCCTGGCGACCCTCGGCCCCGGCGCGCTGAATTTCTCGACCGGCGCGGCCTATGCCCATCTCGGCGCGATGCCGATGATCCTGATCACCGGCCAGAAGGCGATCAAGACGGCGAAGCAGGCCCGCTTCCAGATCGTCGACGTGGTCGCCTCGATGCGCCCGCTGACCAAGATGACGCGCCAGATCGTCAGCCCCGCCAGCATCCCCGCGACGGTGCGCGACGCCTTCCGCGTCGCGATGGAGGAGCGGCCCGGCCCGGTCCATCTCGAACTGCCCGAGGATGTCGCCGCCGAGGAGATCGCGGACGCTCCCCTGATCCCGGTGCATCCGCTCGACCAGCCGGTCGCGCCGGCGGCCGCGCTCGACCGCGCCGCCGCGCTGATCCTCGCCGCGAAGCGCCCGCTGGTGATGATCGGCGCCGCCGGCAACCGGCCGCGGCTGGTCGAGCCGCTCTCGGCCTTCGTGCGCCGGATCGGCGTGCCCTTCTTCAACACCCAGATGGGCAAGGGCGCCGTCACCGGCGGCTCCAACCTCTATCTCGGCACAGCCGCGCTCTCGGAAGGAGACTATGTCCACGAGGCCGTGGCGGCGGCCGACCTGATCGTCGCCGTCGGCCACGACACGGTGGAGAAGCCGCCCTTCCTGATGCGCTCGGCCGGCGGGCCCAAGGTGATCCATATCGGCTACCAGTCGGCCACGGTCGAGCAGGTCTACCACCCCGACGCCGAGGTGGTCGGCGATATCGGCGCGAGCGTGACGGCGCTGGCCGAACGGCTGGGCGGCAAGCTGCCCGAACAGACCAGGCTGCTGGAGCTGCGCCAGCGCATCCTGGCCAGGATCAACGACCGCTCCGGGGAGGACCGCTTCCCGGTGACGCCGCAGCGCCTCGTCCACGACGTGCGCACGGTGATGCCGGAGGACGGCATGGTCTGCCTCGACAACGGCATGTACAAGATCTGGTTCGCGCGCAACTACCGCACCCATGTCGCCAACACGCTGCTGCTCGACAACGCGCTGGCGACGATGGGGGCAGGCCTGCCCTCGGCGATGATGGCGGCGATCCTGCATCCGGAGCGGCGCGTCATGGCGGTCTGCGGCGACGGCGGCTTCATGATGAATTCGCAGGAGCTGGAGACGGCGGTCAGGCTCGGGCTCGACCTCGTCGTGCTCGTGCTCAACGACGGCGCCTACGGCATGATCCGCTGGAAGCAGGCCGTCGACAGCTTCCCCGATTTCGGCATGACCTTCGGCAACCCGGATTTCGTGCGCTATGCCGAGGCCTATGGCGCCAGGGGCTCGCGCGTGACCTCGGCCGAGGCGCTGGTGCCGACGCTGGAGGCGGCCTTCAAGGGCGGCGGCGTCCATCTCGTCGACTGCCCGATCGACTATTCCGAGAATACGCGCGTCCTGGTCGAGGAACTGCGCAACAAGGTGCCGGACGTCGATCTGGCCTGACCCTCGCGCTCATCGCATTTTCAAGGAGACGACCATGCTCCAGGTTGTTCAGGCCTATGACCGCGCCCCGATCGCCGAGATCGAGACCGACGACGAGGCCGCGCTGGAGCGCAAGCTCCAGGCCGCGCAGGCCGCCTTCAAGAACCGCGACGCCTGGCTGAAGCCGCATCGGCGCATCGCCATCCTGCGCAAGCTCGCCGGGCTGGTGGAGGCCAGGCGCGACCATTTCGCCATGCAGATCGCGCGCGAGGGCGGCAAGCCGCTGCCGGACGCCATCGTCGAGACGAACCGCGCCATCGACGGCGTCCACAACGCCGCCGACGCGTTGCGCGACCTTTCCGGCCGCGAGATCCCGATGGGGCTCTCGGCGGCGGCGGAGGGGCGCTGGGCCTTCACCACCAAGGAGCCGATCGGCATCGTCGCCGCGATCTCCGCCTTCAACCACCCGCTCAACCTGATCGTCCATCAAGTCGCGCCGGCCATCGCCACCGGCTGCCCGGTCATCGTCAAGCCGGCCGGCACGACGCCGCTCTGCTGCCTCGACTTCGTCAGGCTGGCGCATGAGGCCGGCCTGCCGGAGGCCTGGTGCCAGAGCTTCGTGCCGGCAGAGACGGCCTTGGCCGAGAAGCTCGCGACCGATCCGCGCATCGCCTTCCTCAGCTTCATCGGCTCGGCCAAGGTCGGCTGGCACCTGCATTCCAGGCTCGCGCCCGGCGCCCGCTCGGCGCTGGAGCATGGCGGCGTCGCCCCGGCGATCGTCGACCGGAGCGCCCATCTCGAGGCGATCATCGAGCCGATCGTGAAGGGCGGCTACTACCATGCAGGCCAGGTCTGCGTGTCGACGCAGCGCATCTATGTCCATGACTCCATCGTCAACGACTTCACCGAGCGCCTGGTCGCGCGGGTCAAGACGCTGCGCACCGGCGACCCGACCCTGAAGGACACGGAGGTCGGCCCGCTGATCACCCCGAAGGAGGCCGACCGCGTCGCCGCCTGGATCGACGAGGCGGTCAAGGGCGGCGCCAAGCTGCTCACCGGCGGCAGGCGCCTGTCCGAGACGACGCTGGCGCCGGCCGTGCTGGTCGACCCCGCGCCGGATGCGCGCATCTCGCGCGAGGAGATCTTCGGGCCGGCGGTCGCGATCTACCGCTATCGCGATCTCGACGACGCCATCGCGCGGGCCAATTCCCTGCCGGTCTCGTTCCAGTCGAGCATCTTCGCGCAGGACATCGACGTGGCGCTGCGCGCGGCCAACCGGCTGGAGGCCTCGGCGGTGATGGTCAACGACCCGACCAGCTTCCGCGTCGACTGGATGCCCTTCGCCGGGCGGCGCGTCTCGGGCTACGGCACCGGCGGCATCCCCTACACCATGCACGACATGACGCAGGACAAGATGATCCTGCTGAAGCGGCCCTGAACGCCCTCCGCCATGCCCGCAGGCGGCCCCCGCCCCGCAGGCGCGGTCACGAGAAGAGCAACGATATCAGAAGTTTATCATCATTCTAAACTGAACGGTTTCGGTTGACCTGCGCCCCCGAGGTGCCTAGGCACGGGGGGCATCTGCGCCGCGGGCGGCAGCGCCCGCGACGCGCATCGGGCTCAGTTCGCCGTGATCGTACCTTTCCTCATCATGCTCCGCGAAGGCGTCGAGGCGGCGCTGATCGTCGGCATCGTCGCGAGCTATCTGGTGAGGAGCGGGCGGCGCGAATGGCTGCCGGCGCTGTGGGTCGGCGTCGGCCTCGCCTGCGCGGCGAGCCTCGCCGCCGGCGCCATCCTGGACATCGTCGCCGGCGAACTGCCGCAGCGCGGGCAGGAACTGTTCGAGGCGGTGATCGGACTCGTCGCCGCCGCGATGCTGACCTCGATGGTGTTCTGGATGCGCAAGGCGGCGCGCTCGATCAAGGGCGAATTGCAGGCCGGCGTCGATGCGGCGCTGGCGGGCGAGCATCAGGGCCTCGCCCTGGTCGGGCTCGCCTTCCTCGCCGTGGTGCGCGAGGGACTGGAATCGGTGTTCTTCCTGCTCGCCATCTTCCAGCAGAACGGCGGCTGGGCGCCCGCGCTCGGCGCCGGGCTCGGCATCCTGCTCGCCGTCGTGATCGGCTACGCCATCTATGCGCTGGGCGTGAAGCTCAACCTGCGCGCCTTCTTCCGCTGGACCGGCATCCTGATCCTGTTCGTGGCGGCCGGGCTGGTCGCCAACGCCGTGCGCTCGCTGCACGAGGCCGGGCTGTGGAACCATCTCCAGCAGAACGTCTACGATCTCGGCGCGGTGCTGCCGGCCGACGGGGCGCTCGGCGCGATCCTCTCCGGCTTCTTCGGCTATCAGGAGCGGGCGGCGCTCGGCGAGGTCATCGCCTATCTCGCCTTCCTGGTGCCGATGCTGGCGCTGTTCCTCGGCGCCGGGCGGCCGGAGACGGCCGGCGCGGCCGCGCCCGCGCGCCCGGCGGCGCGCCGCTCGCCGCGGCTGAAGCTCGCCGCCGGCGCCACGCTTCTGCTGGTCTGCGGCGGCATCGGCGTCTTCGTCTACGCCGCCGGCAACCGGCGCGCCGCCACGCCGGGCGCGGGGGACATCGCCATCGCGATCACCGACAGGACCTGCGAGCCCGCCACGCTGACGGTCCCGGCGGGGAAGGCCAGCTTCGTCGTCAGCAATCGCGGCGAGCGCGTGCTCGAATGGGAGATCCTCGACGGCGTGATGGTGCTTGAGGAGCGCGAGAACATCGCGCCCGGCCAGTCGCGCCGGCTGACGACGCAGCTCCATCCCGGCGAATACGCCATCACCTGCGGCCTGCTCGGCGCCCCGCGCGGCCGGCTGATCGTGCAGGCCTCGGCGACGCAGCCGCGCCCGGCCCTGACCCTGATGGACATGGTCGGCCCGGCCGCCGAATACCGCGCCCTGCTGACCGAGCGCTCGGCCGCCTTCGGAGCCGCGCTCGACGCCTTCGCGCAGGCCCGGGAGGCCGGCGACACGCAGGCCGCGGCCGCGGCCCGGCGCGAGGCCTCCACCCTGCTGCCGGCGCTTCGCCCGGCGACGGCGGGCGATTCCGCCCTGGAGGCGCTGTTCGGCAAGGCGCAGGCCGCTCTCGGCGGCGACGTCGCGGCCTCGCCGGCCGAAACCCGGCAGGCGGGGGAAGCCTTCCGCGCGGCGCTCGGCCAGCGCACCGTGCTGCCGGACACGATGCTGGCCGGGGCGGTCGCGCTCCTCTCCGCCGAAGGCGGCGAGACGGTGCCGGACGAGGCGCTTGCCGCCGCGCGCGGCATCGCGCAGCTCCTGCTGCCCCTGACCAACCGGATCGACCCCGGGCTGGCGGCGCGGACGAAGGCCGATCTCGCGGAGCTGCCGCGCGAGGCCGAGCCGGGCGGGGCCAGGCCGGGCGCGACGCTGCTTCCCCTGGCCGAGGATCTCTCGGCCATGCGCAAGGCGCTCGCCCTGCCCGAGGCGGAGCGCAAGTCATGACAAGGCCGGGCAAGCCCTTCTCCCCCTCGCGGCGCGCGCTCCTGACCGGCGGCACGGCGGCCCTCGGCGGCGCCTCGCTGGCGCAGGCGGCGAGCGAGCCGGCGCGGAATCCGGCGGCGGCCCCCGAAAGCGACGCGGCCGCCCAGCGCCAGCCCTTCTACGGCGTGCACCAATCCGGCATCGTCACGCCGCGCCCGGCCACCGGCCTCGTCGCGGCCTTCGACGTCACCGCGACCTCGCTCGGGGAGCTCGAACGGCTGCTGCGCCTGCTGACCGAGCGCATCGCCTTCCTGACCGAGGGCGGCCCCGCCGCCACCGCCGATCCGGCCTTCCCGCCGCCGGACAGCGGCATCCTCGGCCCCGTCATCGCGCCCGACAACCTCACCGTCACCGTGGCGCTCGGCGCCTCGCTCTTCGACGAGCGCTTCGGGCTGGCGCCCCTCAAGCCCAGGCGCCTGCAGCGGATGAAGCGCTTCCGCAACGACGCGCTCGACGGCCGGCTCTGCCATGGCGACCTCTTGCTGCAGTTCTGCGCCAACACCGCCGACACCAACATCCACGCCCTGCGCGACATCCTGAAGAACACGCCCGACCTCATGGTGCTGCGCTGGAAGCAGGAAGGCACCGTCCCGGTGCTGAAGCCGAGGCATGGCGAGCCGGCCGAGAGCGCCCGCAACCTGCTCGGCTTCCGCGACGGCACGGCCAATCCCGACGCGGCCGACGCGACGCTGATGGACCGCCTCGTCTGGGTGCAGCCCGGTTCCGACGAGCCGGAATGGGCCGTGAACGGCAGCTATCAGGTGGTCAGGATCATCCGCAACTTCGTCGAGCGCTGGGACCGCACGCCGCTCGGCGAGCAGCAGGACATCATGGGCCGCGAGAAGGCGAGCGGCGCGCCGATCGGCGGCCGGCACGAATATGACGAGCCGGTCTATGCCGACGACCCCGAGGGCAGGCGCACGAAGCTCGACGCCCATATCCGGCTCGCGAATCCGCGCCGGCCGGAGACCGAATCCAGCCGCATGCTGCGCCGGCCCTTCAACTATTCCAACGGCGTCACCCGCGCCGGCCAGCTCGACATGGGGCTGCTCTTCATCTGCTTCCAGCAGGACCTCGAGCGCAGCTTCATCGCCGTGCAGAGGCGGCTCGATGGCGAGCCGCTGGAGGAATACATCAAGCCCGTCGGCGGCGGCTATTTCTTCGCCCTGCCGGGCGTAGCCGATGCCGGCAGCCATCTCGGCGCCGGGCTGATCCGGGCCGCGCGCGGCATCGCGCCGGCTTCGGCCTCGACTTCCCCCCGCAAGACAGGAGACTGAGATGAGCTTGCGTTTCGCGTGGCTGGCCGGCGCCAGCCTGATCGCCGCTGTCGCCGCCGGACCGGCGCAGGCCGCCTCGCCGCTCGACCTCGTCGCCCCGGTCGCCGAATACAAGCTCTATGTCGCGCAGGGCGTCGACAAGCTGGCGAAGGACACCAAGGTCTTCACCGACGCGGTCAAGGCCGGCGACCTCGCCAGGGCGAAGGCGCTCTATGCGCCGACCCGCGTCTCCTACGAGATGATCGAGCCGGTGGCGGAGCTGTTCAGCGATCTCGACGGCAAGATCGACTCGCGCGCCGACGACCACGAGAAGAAGGAGGAGGACCCGGAGTTCACCGGCTTCCACCGCATCGAATACGGGCTCTTCGCCAAGAACAGCACCGAGGGCCTCGGCCCCTTCGCCGACGCGCTCCTTGCCAACGTCACCGAATTGCAGGGCCGCATCAAGGGGCTGACGGTGCCGCCGGACAAGATGGTCGGCGGCGCGGCGGCGCTGATCGAGGAGGTCGCGGCCACCAAGATCTCCGGCGAGGAGGACCGCTACAGCCATACCGATCTCTGGGACTTCCAGGCCAATGTCGACGGCGCCAAGAAGATCGTCGACCTGCTGCGCCCGCTCGTCGTCAAGGAGGACAAGGCGCTTGCGGAGAAGATCGACGCCAATTTCGCGACCGTCGACCAGACCCTGGCCAAGTACAAGCTCAAGGATGGCGGCTTCGAGACCTATGACAAGCTCAGCGAGGCCGACCGCAAGGCGCTCGCCGCGATGATCACGACGCTGGCCGAGGACCTCGCCAAGCTGCGCGGCGTGCTCGGCCTGGGCTGACACGGAACGGTCACGCGGGCACGGCACTCGACAGGCGCAAGCCGATGCGCCAATGACGGCTGATCGGCGCCGAGCGCCTGTCGACTCCCTATCCAACGGACTGCCAGCATGACCGCCATCTCCGCGCCCGCCACCGCTCCCCAGGGCCGCATCGCCCTGCTCGGCGCGCCGATCGAGGTCGGCGCCTCGCGCCGCGGCGCGCTGATGGGCCCGGCCGGGCTGCGCACCGCCGGCCTGATCGGCGTGCTGGAAAGCCTCGGCTACGCGGTCGAGGACCATGGCGACATCCTGCCGCGCGACCTCGAGCCGGTCGCGGGCCCCGCGCCCGAGAACGCTCGCTTCTACCACGAGATCGCCGCCTGGATGCGCGCGCTCAGCGCCCGCGCCTACGCGCTCGCCCGCACCGGCGCCACGCCGATCTTCCTCGGCGGCGACCACAGCCTGTCGATGGGCTCGGTCAACGGCGTCGCCCGCCACTGGCAGGAGCAGGGCCGCAAGCTTTTCGTGCTCTGGCTCGACGCCCATGCCGATTTCAACATGCCGGCGATCTCGCCCTCGGGGAACATGCACGGCATGTCCTCGGCCTTCCTCTGCGGCGAGGCCGGCCTCGACGACCTGCTCGGCTCCGAGCCGCGCGCCTCGATCCCGCCGGCGCAGCTCAGCCTGTTCGGCATCCGCTCGGTCGACCCGCTGGAAAAGGCGGCGGTGAAGGCGCGCGGCATCGACGTCGCCGATATGCGCGCCATCGACGAGCATGGCGTCGGCGTCCTGATCCGCCAGGTCATCGAGAAGGTGCGCGCCGCGAACGGCGTGCTGCACGTCTCCTTCGACGTCGATTTCATCGATCCGCCGCTGGCGCCCGGCGTCGGCACCACGGTCCCGGGCGGCACGACCTATCGCGAGGCGCATCTGGTGATGGAGCTGCTGCACGATTCCGGGCTGGTGCGCTCGATGGACATCGTCGAGCTCAACCCCTTCCTCGACGACCGCGGCCAGACGGCCCGCCTCGCGGTGGAGCTGGCGGGCAGCCTGTTCGGCCAGCAGATCACCGACCGCCAGACGCCGTCCAACGCCATCGGCGCGGCCTGAGTCCCGGATTCGCGAAAGCCGATCTTCATTCTTGCCTGGGATAGGCTGGAGCGCCGGCCGCATGTCGGCGGAACGGGACCGGATCATGAAGATCGCGCTCGTCGGCACGGGGTTCGTCGCCGACTACTACATGACGACGCTCGCCAACCACCCGGCGCTGTCGCTCGCCGGCGTCTGGGACCGCGACGCCGCGCGCCTCGAAGCCTTCCGCGCCTTCCACAACGTCCCGGCCTATGCCGGCCTCGACGCGCTGCTGGCCGATCCGGCGGTCGGCATCGTCGTCAACCTGACGACGCCGGAAAGCCATTACGAGATCACCAGCCGGGCGCTCGCCGCCGGCAAGCACGTCTATTGCGAGAAGCCGCTCGCCATGGCGCTGGCGCAGGCCGAGGCGCTGGTCGCGCAGGCGCAAGGCGCCGGGCTGACGCTGGCGACGGCGCCCGCCAACGGGCTCAGCGACGCGCACCGCCTGGTCGAGGACACCTTGCGCGGGGGACGGATCGGAACGCCGCGGCTGGTCTATGCCGCGATGGAGGACGGTCCCGTCTTCCGCGACAAATGGGCGAGCTGGCGCTCGCGCTCCGGCGCGCCCTGGCCGGGGCTGCACGAGTTCGAGATCGGCTGCACGCTGGAGCATGCCGGCTACGCCCTTTCCTGGCTCGTCACGCTGTTCGGCCCGGTCGAGAGCCTGACCGCCTTCTCGGCCGTGACCTTTCCGGACAAGGGGCCGGGCACCGATCACATCGTCATGGCGCCGGATTTCTCGGTCGGCTGCCTGCAATTCCGCTCCGGCGTCGTGGCGCGGCTGACCAACGGCCTCGCGGCGCCGCGCGACCGCTCGCTGCAGATCTTCGCGGAAAAGGGCTCGCTCACCCTGCGCGACCTCTGGGACAACCGCTCCGTCATCCATGTCGAGGAGGCCGGGGCGCCGCGCCCGCTGCTCGGGCGCCTGCTCACCCGCGCCGAAGCCAGGCTCGGGCGCGCCCTGCCCTGGAAGCCGGCGCCCGGCCGGCGCCTGCCCTATCCGGCCGCGCCGGCGAGCAGGGCCCTGCCGGGCTATCCTTCGCAGATCGACTTCATGCGCGGCGTCGCCGACCAGGCGGAGGCGATCGGGCGCGGGGCGGCCCCCCGCTTCTCAGGCGCGCTGGCGCTGCACATCACCGAGCTGGCGCTGGCCTTGAACAACGCCCGCGACCTGCCGCAGCCCTATCGCCCGCGCTCGCGCTTCTGATCAGCCCTGCCCGGCCGGCGGCCGGGCCAGCACGCTCTCGACGATCCGCAGCACGGCGGCGCTGTCGGAAAGCGGCATCGTCGCGCAATCGGTCTCGCCGGCCCGGACGGCCGTCATCAGCGCCTGCGCCTGGAATTGCAGGCCATTGCCTGGAAAGGCAAAGGCCTCGCCGCTGCGCCCGGGCTTCGGGATGCGGTCGAGCAGGCGCGCCGCGAGACCGCGCCCGCGCTCATAGGCCGCCAGGGCGCGGCCGGGATCGGCGTCGAAGGTCAGGCGCTGCGCCTTGAGGAAGGGCGCCGCGAGGGTGAGCGCCCCGCGCGTGCCCTCGACCAGGAAACGGTTCTCGCCGTCGCGGTCGAAGCCGCAGGAAAGCTCGGCCGTGGCCTGCGGGTAATCCAGCCGGAATTCGCTGCGCAGATCGACGCCGCCCGCCGCCGCGAACCAGCGCCCGCCCGCCGCCAGCGGCGCGCCGAGCAGATGGAGCGTCAGCGACAGCGGATAGACGCCGAGATCATAGGCCGCGCCGCCGCCCAGCGTCGGGTCGAAGAAGCGGCTGCCGGGCTCCTGCGGATGGGCATAGGAGAGATCGGCGCGGATGCGCCTGACCTCTCCGATGCGTCCTGCTTCGATCTGCTCGCGCATCGCGCGGACCGCCGGCAGGAAGCGGCTCCACAGCGCCTCCATGGCGAAGAGGCCGCGCTCGCGCGCCGCCTGCGCGATGGCCTCGACATCGGCGCTGTTCAGCGCGACCGGCTTCTCGATCAGCACCGGCTTGCCGGCGGCGAGCGCCTGCAACGCCTGCGCGGCATGGAGGTGATTGGGGGTCGCGACATAGACCGCCTCGACCGCCGGATCGGCGAGGAAGGCGGCCGCGTCCGCATAGGCGGCCGCGCCGAAGCGCCCGGCGAAGCCCTGCGCTCCGGCGAGGGTGCGCGAGTGAACCGCCGCGATCCGCGCCTGCGGCAGCAGGCCGAGATCGGCGGCGAAGAGCCCGGCGATGGCGCCGCTGCCCATGATTCCCCAGCCGAACGACCCTTCCTGCGCCACGCGCCTCTCCCTTGCCGCCGCCAGCGATAGCGGACGCGCGTTAAGGGCGCGTTCCTCAGACCGCCAGCGCCATGCCGTCCTTGCGGTGGTCGGAGGCGCCGAACATCACGCCGCGCGCATGGTCGACCCAGATCGCCTGGCAGCCGCCGAGCGGCTCGTCGGCCCGGACCACGTCATGGCCGCGTGCCTTGAGCTCGGCCGCGACGCTCTCGGGAATCGTCGGCTCGAGCGAGAGCTTGCCGTCATAGGCGAAGCTGCGGGCTGCGTCGCTCGCCTGCTGCGGGTCGAGACCGCGGTCGAGGATGTTCGAGACGAACTGGACATGGCCGGTCGACTGGTACTGCCCGCCCATCACGCCGAAGGGCATCACCGTGCGGCCGTCCTTGGCGAGCATGCCGGGGATGATGGTGTGGAAGGGGCGCTTGCGCGGCGCGATGGCGTTGGGATGGCCCTCGATCAGGCGGAAGCCCGAGCCGCGGTTCTGCAGCATGACGCCGGATTTCTCCGCATAGATGCCGCTGCCGAAGGCCGAGAACAGCGAGTTGATGAAGGAGATCATGTTGCCGTCGCCGTCGACGACGCAGAGATAGATCGTGTCCTTGTGCAGCGGCATGTCGAAAGCCTCCGGCTTCGCCGCCTTCTCCAGACTGATCTCGGCGCGCAGCCGGCCGACGAAGGCGTCGGACAGGAACGCCGCGGTATCGAAGGGGCTCGCCGCCGGATCGGCCACCAGCGCGTCGCGCTGGCGATAGGCCGCCTTGCTGGCCTCGGCCAGGAGATGGATGCGGTCGGCCTCGCCGAGCTTGCCGTCCCTGAGGTCGAAGCCGTCGAGGATGCGCGCGATCAGCAGCGCGGCGATGCCCTGGCCGTTCGGCGGGCATTCCCAGAGGCGATGGCCGCGGTAATCCGCGCCGATGGGCTCGACATAATCCGGTTTCGCCGTGGCGAAATCCTCGACCGCCATCAGGCTGCCGGCCTTGTTCAGGACGGCGACCATCTCCTCGGCGGCCTCGCCCTCGTAGAAGGCGGAGCGGCCTTCGCGGGCGATGCGGCGCAGCATCCGGCCGAGCGCGGGATGGACCATCCTGTCGCCGGCCGCCGGCGCCTTGCCGCCGGGCAGGTAGACGGCGTTGCCGAGGCCGTGCTTCTCGATGCGGCCGCGATAGCGGTTCCAGTCGAGCGCGACGCGCGGCGTCACCACGAAACCCTCCTCGGCGGCGCGGATCGCCGGGGCGAAGATCTCGTCCAGGCTTTTGCTGCCGTGGTCGGCGACGAGCCGGCACCAGGCGTCGATGGCGCCGGGCACGGTGACGGCATGGGGCGAATCCGGCGCGATCGCCGTCAGCCCCTGGCCGAGGAACCAGCCGAGCTCGGCCCTGGCGGGCGCGCGGCCCGAGCCGTTGATCGCGACCATCTCGCCGCCGGCGGGGGCATAGATCGCGAAGCAGTCGCCGCCGATGCCGGTCATGTGCGGATCGACCACCGCCTGCACCGCCACCGCCGCGATGGCGGCGTCGACGGCGTTGCCGCCGGCGCGCAGGATGTCGACGGCGGCCAGCGTCGCCGCCGGATGCGAGGTCGCGGCCATGCCGCGCCCGCCGACCGCCACCGAACGGCCCGGTACCATGAAATCGCGATCGCCCCAGCTCATCTTCCGCTCCGTTCCCTTTTTTGCGCCGGTTCCGGCGCCTTCTTTCGGGCTGGAGCATCGGACCGGAAAGCGGAAGCCGCTTTCTGGAAGAATCCGACGCGCCAGCAACGAGACAGATCGTCGTTACCGCGTCCGGAAGGACGCGCGATGATCCAGGCTTTGACCGCTCGAGCCGGCGCTGGCAATCCCGCGGGGCGCATGGCCGGCATAAGCCGGGCTGCGCAGGCCAGCGAAAGATTGACATTGCGGCTGAGCCGACTATCGCCGGAGCGCCCGGCTGGAAGGACGGGCCTTCCATGCACGACTATATCCGCAAGATCATCGGCGCCCGCGTCTACGACGTCGCCATCGAAAGCCCGCTCGACCCGCTGCCGCGCCTGTCGGGCCGCTTGGGCGGCCAGGCGCTGCTGAAGCGCGAGGATCTGCAGCCCGTCTTCTCGTTCAAGCTGCGCGGCGCCTACAACAAGATCGCCGGGCTCTCGGCCGAGGAGGCCGGGCGCGGCGTGATCTGCGCCTCGGCCGGCAACCATGCCCAGGGCGTGGCGCTGGCGGCGCGCAGGCTCGACATCAGGGCAACCATCGTGATGCCGCGCACCACGCCGGACATCAAGGTCCAGGCGGTGCGCAGCCTCGGCGGGCGCGTCGTGCTGCATGGCGAGAATTTCGACGAGGCGCACAGCCATGCCCGCAAGCTGGAGGCCGAGAGGGGGCTGACCTTCGTCCACCCCTATGACGATCCCAACGTCATCGCCGGCCAGGGCACGGTCGGCATGGAGATCCTGCGCCAGCACTCCGGTCCGATCGACGCGATCTTCGTGCCGATCGGCGGCGGCGGGCTGGCGGCCGGCGTCGCGGTCTATGCGAAGTTCCTGCGGCCGCAGATCAAGGTGATCGGCGTCGAGCCGCAGGACGCCGCCTCGATGGCCGGCGCCATCGCCGCGGGCGAACGCATCCTGCTCGACCAGGTCGGCCTCTTCGCCGACGGCGTCGCCGTGCGCCAGGCGGGCGAGGAGACCTTCAGGCTCTGCCGCGACCTGCTGGACGAGGTCGTCACCGTCTCGACCGACGAGATCTGTGCGGCGGTGAAGGACATCTTCGAGGACACCCGCGCCGTGGCCGAGCCTTCCGGCGCGGTCAGCCTGGCCGGGCTGAAGGCCTATGCCGCGCGCGGCGGCGCGCGGAACGGCGCGCTCGTCGCGATCAACAGCGGCGCCAATATGAATTTCGACCGCCTGCGCCATATCGCCGAGCGGGCCGAGATCGGCGAGCAGCGCGAGGCGCTGCTGGCGGTGACGATCCCCGAGAAGCCGGGCAGCTACCGCGCCTTCATCCAGCTCCTCGGCCGGCGCGCCATCACCGAGTTCAACTACCGCTATTCCGACCCGCAGGCCGCGCGCATCTTCGTCGGCGTCCAGCTCTCGGAAGGCGAGGCCGAGAAGCGCCAGATCGTCGCGATGCTGACCGAGCACGGCTATCCCGTTCTCGACATGAGCGACAACGAGCTCGCCAAGCTGCATATCCGCTACATGGTCGGCGGCAAGGCGCCGGGCCTGGACGACGAGCTGATCTTCCGCTTCCAGTTCCCCGAGCGGCCGGGCGCGCTGCTGAAATTCCTCAACAGCCTCTCGGCCGACTGGAACATCTCGCTCTTCCACTACCGCAACCACGGCGCCGATTACGGCCGGGTGCTCGCCGGCATCCAGATCCCGGAGAACCAGCGCGGGCAGCTCGCGAAGCGGCTCGAGGCCCTGGGCTACCCGCATTGGAGCGAGAGCGACAACCCGGCCTATCTCTCCTTCCTCTCGGCGCCGCCGCCGGCCTGACGCGCCGGGCCGGGCCGCGAAAGGCGCCTTCCTCGCCGGATCGGGACTGAGTTTTTCCGATCCGGCTGTAAGCTGCGTGCCATGACGCTCGAACAGCTTCGCATCTTCGTCGCCGTCGCCGAACGCGAGCACCTGACCCAGGGAGCCCGCGCCCTCAACCTGACGCAATCGGCCGTCAGCTCCGCGATCGCGACGCTGGAAGCGCGCTACGCCACCCGCCTGTTCGACCGGATCGGCCGGCGCATCGCCCTGACAGAGGCCGGCCGGCTCTTCCTGGCCGAGGCCCGCGCGGTGCTCGCCCGCGCCGCCGCGGCCGAGGCCGTCCTCACCGACCTCTCCGGGCTGGCCCGCGGCTCGCTCGCGCTGATGGCGAGCCAGACCGTGGCGAATTACTGGCTGCCGCCGCTGATCCAGCGCTTTCGCGGCGCGCATCCGGGCATCGCCGTCTCGCTCGCCATCGACAACACCGAGACCGTCAGCGCCGCCATCCGCGACGGCGCGGCCGATCTCGGCTTCATCGAGGCCGAGATCGACGATCCCGCCCTCGCCGTGACCGCCGTGGCGGAGGACGAGCTCGTCATCGTCGTGCCGGCCGGCCATCCCTGGGCGAAGGCGCCTCCGGCGGCGGCGCAATTGCGGCAGGGCGCCTGGGTGCTGCGCGAGCCGGGCTCCGGCACGCGCTCCATGTTCGAGGCCGCCCTGCCCGGGCTCGGCCTCGCGCCCGGCGATCTGGCGGTCGCGCTGGAGCTGCCCTCCAACGAGGCGATCTGCGCAGCCGTCGCGGCCGGCGGAGGCGCGACGGCGATCTCGCGGCTGGTCGCGGCCAATGCCATCGCCGCCGGCCGGCTCGCCACGGTGGCGCTGCCGCTGCCGAAGCGCCGCTTCCTGGCGCTGCGGCACAAGGAACGCTACCTCGCCAGCGCCGCCGCCGCCTTCCTGGCGCTGGCGCAATCCGGAACGGCGCCGGCCTGAACGGCCGGCGCGCCGGCGTCATTCACGCGGATCGCAACGGAGCGGCGTGCGGCCCAACCGCCATTCCGGTTGACATGGATGAAACGTTATAATGTAACAAATCATCTTTCACCGAACCGGACCCTTTCCGATGGCTTCGTCTCCCCTTCTCGTCGACCGGCGCCTGCCGGTCACGGTGCTCTCCGGCTTCCTCGGCGCCGGCAAGACCACGCTCCTGAACCACATCCTCAACAACCGCGAGGGCCGGCGGGTCGCCGTCATCGTCAACGACATGAGCGAGGTGAACATCGACGCCGATCTCGTGCGCGAGGGCGGCGCCAACCTCTCCAAGACCGAGGAGAGCCTGGTCGAGATGAGCAATGGCTGCATCTGCTGCACGCTGCGCGACGACCTGCTGAGCGAGGTGCGCCGCCTCGCCGCGGAGAAGAAGTTCGACTACCTGCTGATCGAGGGCACCGGCATCGCCGAGCCGCTGCCGATCGCCGCGACCTTCTCCTTCCGCGACGAGGAGGACCGCTCGCTCGACGATGTCGCCCGGCTCGACACCATGGCGACGGTGGTCGACGCGCTCAACCTGCTCAAGGACTATGACAGCCGCGACTTCCTCGGCGACCGCGGCGAGACGGCCGGCGAGGGCGACGCGCGCACGCTGGTCGACCTGCTCGTCGAGCAGATCGAGTTCGCCAATGTCGTGGTGATCAACAAGGCGGGCGAGGTCCCGCCCGAAGAGCTGGAGAAGGTCCGGCAGGTGGTGCGCGGGCTCAATGCCGACGCCCGCATCGTCGAGGCCGATTTCGGCCGCGTGCCGCTCGACCGGCTGCTCGATACGAAGCTCTACAGCGAGGAGAAGGCGCAGGAACATCCGCTCTGGCACAAGGAGCTCTACGGCTTCCGCGACCATGTGCCGGAGACGGAGGAATACGGCATCCGCTCCTTCGTCTACCGGGCGCGGCGGCCGTTCCACCCGGCGAAGCTGCATGAATTCATGGGCGAGCGCCTGCCCGGCGTGATCCGGGCCAAGGGCCATTTCTGGCTGGCGACCCGGCCGCACTGGGTCGGCGAATATTCGCTGGCCGGGCGCATCACCCGCACCGAAGGCATGGGACGCTGGTGGGCGGCGGTGCCGAAGGAGCGCTGGCCGCGCTCGGAAGAGTTCCAGTCGCTGATGCGCAAGCACTGGTCGCCGACATGGGGCGACCGGCGCCAGGAGATGGTGTTCATCGGCGGGCCGGAGATGGACGAGGCGGCGATCCGCGCCGGGCTCGATGCCTGCCTGACCGGCAGCCCGGCGACCGGGCTGACGCAGGCGCTACTGGCCCTGGACGACCCGTTCCCGCGCTGGGACCGCGACGCGGCCTGAAAGCTCAGGCCGCGGCGGCCGCGCCCGGCGCCGCGCGCATCAGCATGCCGAAGAGATCGCGCGGATCGTCCGGGTCCGCGATCAGGTCGAGCTCGGCATAGGTGCCGGCCTCGCGGATGCGCTCGTGGACGTAGCGCAGCGCCGAAAAGTCCTCGATGGCGAAGCCGACCGAGTCGAACAGCGTGATCTGGCGGGCGTCGGTGCGGCCCGGCGCCGCCCCGGCGATGACCTTCCAGAGCTCCTCGACCGGATGGTCGGGGTCGAGCTGCTGGATGTCGCCCTCGATGCGGGTCTGCGGCGGATATTCGACGAAGATCGAGGAACGCAGCAGCACGTCGCGATGGATCTCGGTCTTGCCCGGGCAGTCGCCGCCGACCGCGTTGATATGCACGCCGGCGCCGACCATGTTGTCGGTCAGGATCGTCGCATATTGCTTGTCGGCGGTGACGGTGGTGACGATTTCCGCCCCCTCCACCGCCTCCATCGCCGTGGCGCAGCGCGTGATCCGGAAACCGTGGCGGGCGAGGTTGCGGGCGCATTTCTCGGTCGCCGCCGGATCGACGTCGTAAAGCCGCAGAGTGTCGATGCCGAGGATCGCGCGGAAGGCGAAGGCCTGGAACTCGGACTGGGCCCCGTTGCCGATGAGCGCCATGGTCGCCGCCTGCTTCGGCGCGAGATGCCTGGCGGCCACCGCCGACATCGCCGCAGTGCGCAAGGCGGTGAGGAAGGTCATCTCCGAAAGCAGGACCGGGTAGCCGGTCGCGACATCGGAGAGCAGGCCGAAGGCGGTGACGGTCTGGAGGCCCGCCTTCATGTTCTTGGGATGGCCGTTGACGTATTTGAAGCCGTAGAGCTTGCCGTCGCTGGTCGGCATCAGTTCGATCACGCCTTCGAGGCTGTGCGAGGCGATGCGCGGCGTCTTGTCGAAGATCTCCCAGCGCCGGAAATCCTCCTCGATATAGCCCGCGATCTCGGACAGCATCCGCTCGATGCCGATCGCATGGACCAGCTTCATCATATGGTCGACGCTGACGAAAGGCACGACATTGAGCTGCTGAATCATGGGTCCCCGCGCTGTTCTTTTTAAAAAGCCATTCTCCGCGTTTTGCGCGGCAGGCGGAAGAAGCCAGAACGAGACAATCGGCGCCGATATTGAGCAAAACGGCAAAACGATTTATCCATTTCGAACAATGGACGACACCGATCGCAAGCTCATCACCCTGCTGCGCCATGACGGGCGCCGCAGCATCTCCGACCTCGCCGCCGATCTCGGCCTGACGCGGGCGACGGTGCGGGCGCGGCTGGAGAAGCTGGAGCAGTCCGGCGAGATCATCGGCTTCACCGTGATCCTGCGCTCGGACGCGATCGACCTGCCGGTGCGCGGCATCACCATGATCGAGATCGCCGGCCAGGCGGCGGATTCGGTGATCGCGGCGCTCTCCGGCTTCAGCGAGGTCTCCAGCATCCACACCACCAACGGCAACTGGGACCTCGTGGTCGAGCTCGGCACCTCGGACCTGATCGCCTTCGACCAGGTGCTCCGGCGCATCCGCCTGATCCCCGGCGTCACCAACAGCGAGACCAGCCTGCTGCTGGCCACCCCGCGCAGCGTCAAGGCGCGGCTGTGAGGTTGTCCTGCTCGCTGCCGTCATTCCGGGCTCGCCGCTCCGCGGCGCCCCGGAATGACGAGCGGAGCAAAAACGGTCCGGTGCGTCCTCGGACAAGAAGCGCCGCTGCATGGCGGCCATCCGCAAACGCACTTCGCCATGAGGTGACAGCCGCGCATCGCCCCCCTAACGTTATACCTCGTCAGACGAGCGTCGATGGCGGCCGGCGATGCATGATCGCGCCAGGCCGCCCGTTCGCGTCCGACACCGACAGTTCCCGCCCGAGGCATGGACCGCCGGCCGCTTTCCGGCAGGCTGTCCACGCCCCGGGCCAAGACGAGGCAGGAGACCAGACCATGGCGCATGAGCTCGAATTCTATATCGACGGCCAGTGGGTGAAGCCGTCCGGCAATCGCACGCTCGGCGTGGTCGATCCGTCCAACGAGGAGGTGTTCGCCACCATCGCGCTCGGCGAGCAGGCCAATGTCGACAAGGCGGTGGCCGCGGCGCGGGCCGCCTTCCCGGCCTTCGCCAGGACCTCGAAGGCCGAGCGCCTCGCCCTGATGCGCCGCCTCGCCGAGGCCTACAAGAAGCGCTACGACGCCATCGCCGACATCCTGTCGCGCGAGATGGGCGCGCCGAAGGAGCTGGCGCACCGGGCCCAGGCCGCGATGGGCACCGCCCATCTCGCCAAGATGATCGAGACGCTGGAGACCTTCGAGTTCGAGGAGTTGCGCGGCACCACCCTGATCGCCAAGGAACCGATCGGCGTCGTCGGCATGATCACGCCGTGGAACTGGCCGCTCAACCAGATCATGTGCAAGGTCGCGCCCGCGCTCGCCGCCGGCTGCACCATGGTGCTGAAGCCCTCCGAGATCGCGCCGCTCAACGCCATCCTCTTCGCCGAGGCGATGGACGAGGCCGGCGTGCCGAAGGGCGTGTTCAACCTCGTCCAGGGCGACGGCCCGACGGTGGGCGAGGCGATCGCCCGCCATCCGGACGTCGACATGGTCTCCTTCACCGGCTCGACGCGGGCCGGCATCCTCGTCGCCAAGGCGGCGGCGGATACGGTCAAGCGCGTGCACCAGGAGCTCGGCGGCAAGTCGGCCAACATCATCCTCGACGATGCCGACCTGAAGAAGTCGGTGAAGCTCGGCGTCGAGAGCGTGATGCGCAATTCCGGCCAGTCCTGCAACGCGCCGACCCGGATGTTCGTGCCGGAGACGCTGCACGAGGAAGCGCTCGCCATCGCGAAGCAGGTGGCCGAGCCGCTCAAGGTCGGCGCTCCCTCGGCGGAGGGCGTGTTCCTCGGCCCGGTCGTCAGCGAGGCCCAGTACGACAAGGTGCAGCGCCTGATCGAGGCCGGCATCAAGGAAGGCGCGACGCTGGTCACCGGCGGCCCCGGCCGGCCGGAAGGGCTGAACCGCGGCTATTACGTCCGCCCGACGGTGTTCGGCGGCGTCACCGACAAGATGACCATCGCCCGCGAGGAGATCTTCGGCCCCGTGCTGTCGATCCTGCCCTATAAGAGCGAGGACGAGGTGGTCGAGCGCGCCAACGACACGCCCTACGGCCTCGCGGCTTACGTCCAGTCCGGTTCGCAGGAGCGGGCTCGCAAGGTCGCGGCGCAGATGCGCGCGGGCAATGTCTACATCAACTATCCGGCCTGGGACGCCGGCGCGCCCTTCGGCGGCTACAAGCAGTCCGGCAACGGCCGCGAATACGCCGATTTCGGCCTCGAGGAATTCCTCGAGATCAAGGGCACGGTCGGCTACGCCGCGGCCTGACACGACACGCAACGCCGTCATTCCGGGGCGGGCCATCAGGCCCGAGCCCGGAACCCATGAACGCGACGACAATCGGTAGAGCGCCACTCCGGCAGCACCTTTCCGCCAACCTCGTGTTCATGGGATCCGGGCTCATGGCTGCGCAAGGCCCCGGAATGACGGCGTGGTTCTCCCGCGAGCTGGAAGCCGTCACGCGCCCGGTGGAGCAAAATCCGCCGGGCCTTTATCCGATCCGGGAATTCAATCGATTAGAGAGGAAACGCCATGGCCCATCCGAACCGCTATGACACGATGCGCTACAACCGCTGCGGGCGCAGCGGGCTGATGCTGCCGGCGCTGTCGCTCGGCCTCTGGCAGAATTTCGGCGAGACCGGCAGCCGCGCCACCATGCGCGAGATCTGCCGCACCGCCTTCGATCTCGGCATCACCCATTTCGACCTCGCCAACAATTACGGCCCCCCGCCCGGCTCGGCCGAGACCGCCTTCGGCGAGATCCTGCGCCAGGATTTCGACGGGCTTCGCGACGAGCTCGTCATCTCGACCAAGGCGGGCTACCGGATGTGGCCCGGCCCCTATGGCGAATGGGGCAGCCGCAAATACCTGATCTCCAGCCTCGACCAGAGCCTGAAGCGGATGAAGCTTGACTATGTCGACATCTTCTATTCGCACCGCTTCGACCCGAACACGCCGCTGGAGGAGACGATGGGCGCGCTCGACGCCGTCGTGCGCCAGGGCAAGGCGCTCTATGTCGGGCTCTCCTCCTACAACGCCAAGCGCACGCAGGAGGCGGCCGCGATCCTGCGCCGGCTTGGCACGCCCTGCCTGATCCACCAGCCGAGCTATTCGATGCTCAACCGCTGGATCGAGGAGGACAAGCTCATCGACACGCTCGACAGCGAGGGCATCGGCTCGATCGTGTTCTCGCCGCTGGCGCAGGGCATGCTGACCGACAAGTACCTGAAGGGCGTGCCGGCCGGCAGCCGCGCCGACAAGAAGGCGCCCTCCTTCCGCGACGGCTTCCTCAGCGAGGACAACATCAGGCACATCGCGGCGCTGAACGAGATCGCGGCCGCGCGTGGCCAGAGCCTCGCCCAGATGGCGATCGCCTGGGTGTTGCGCGGCGGGCGCATCACCTCCGCCCTGATCGGCGCGAGCCGGCCGGAGCAGGTGACGGATTGCGTCGCGGCGCTGCAGAACCCGGAGTTCTCGGCCGCGGAGCTGGCGGCGATCGACAGGCACGCGGTCGATGGCGGCATCAACATCTGGGCCGCTTCGGCGGAGCGGTAGGACGCTTCGTCACCCCCTCCGCGGGTCATCCCGGGCGACCGAAGGGAGACCCGGGATCCATGCCTGAACCGTTCCGGCATGGATCCCGGATCGGCGCCGCTTCGCGGCTTGTCCGGGATGACGGGCGGTGAGAGAGGCGCGCCTAATCCTCCTCCGGCGCCGCCGCGATCGGCAGGGCGCTGGAGCGCTTGACCTGCCCCAGCGCGAAGCTCGATTCGATCGAGGCGACGCCGTCGAGCCGGGTCAGCTTGTCCTTGAGGAAGCGCTCATAGGCCGGCAGGTCGCGCACCACGATGCGCATCAGATAGTCGCGCTGGCCGGTCATCAGATAGCAATCCACCACCTCGGGCCAGCGCGCCACGGCCTGCGAGAAGCGGTCGAGCTCGTCCTCGCGCTGGCGCTCCAGCTTGATCGAGACGAAGACGCTGATCGGCAGGCCGACCCTGGTCTGGTCGATGATCGCGGCATAGCCCTGGATGACGCCCGCCTCCTCGAGGATGCGGATGCGCCGCGCGCAGGGCGAGGCGGAGAGGCCGACGCGCTCGGCCAGCTCCTGCACCGAGAGGCGCGAGTTGATCTGCAGTTCCGCGATGATCTTGCGGTCGAGCGTGTCGAGGCGCAGGCGGGCCATCCGTTTCCTCCGCTGCGCATCGCTCTCTCGTCGAAGCCGTCGGCCGGCTGCGCGGGTCGATGCGCCGGCGTTCTTTTACAGGACGGCGAGCATCCCGCCATCGACATAGATGATCTGGCCGTTGACATAGTCGGAGGCCGGCGCGGCGAGGAAGACGGCGGCGCCGATCAGCTCCTGCGGCTTGCCCCAGCGCTTCGCGGGCGTGCGCCCCTTGACCCAGGCGTCGAAGGCCGGGTTCTCGATCAGCGCCTGGTTCATGTCGGTCAGCATGTAGCCGGGGCCGATGGCGTTGGCCTGGATGCCGTGCTCGGCCCATTCGGCCGCCATCGCCTGGGTCAGCATCTTGATGCCGCCCTTGGCGACCGTGTAGGGCGCGACGGTGGCTCGTGCCAGCGCGCTGGTCAGCGAGCCGATATTGACGATCTTGCCGTGGCCGCGCGCGATCATGCGCTTCGCCGCCTCGCGGCCGATGACGAAGGCCGAAGTCAGGTTGGTGTCGATCACCCGCTGCCAGTCGGCGGTGGCGAGCTCGACCATCGGCTTGCGGAACTGGATGCCGGCATTGTTGACCAGGATGTCGACGGCGATGCCAGCCGCGTCGAAGCCCGCGAAGGCCCTGGCGACGGCGTCCTCGGCGGTCACGTCGAAGGGCGCGGCCTCGGCCTCGTAGCCGGCCTGGCGCATCTCCTTCACCGCCGTGTCGACGCGACCGGGGTCGGTGCCGTTGACGAGGATGCGGGCGCCGGCCGCCGCCAGCCCCTCGGCCATGGCGCGGCCGAGCCCGCGCGAGGAGCCGGTGACGAGGGCCGTGCGACCGCTGAGGTCGAAGAGGGGATTGGTCATGGGCACCGGTCTCCAGCGATGGTCATGGTCTCGTGCAACAATGTTGTCATCCCGGACAAGCCGCGAAGCGGCGCCGATCCGGGATCCATGCCGGAGCTTTTCCGAAAGAGGCTCAGGCATGGATCCCGGGTCGCCCTGCGGGCCCGGGACGACCGCGTCTATGGGAGAAGTCTACAGGCTGGTGCGGCGCACCGTCAGGTCCGGGCGCTCGAACACGGCCGGCAGCAGCTCGACGCCGAGACCGGGCGCCTCCAGCGGATAGACATAGCCGCCCTCGATCCGCGGCATTTCGGTGACGAGCTCCTTGTACCAGCCGGTATAGAAGGCGCGCACCGATTCCTGGATCAGCGTGTTGGGCTGGCTGAAGGAGGCGTGGATCGCCGCGACGAAGCCGATCGGGCCGATGCAGTCATGCGGCGCGAAGGGGCGGTGATAGGTCTCGGCCATCGCCGCGATCTTGCGCCCCTCGGTCAGGCCGCCGGTCCAGCACAGATCGGCCATCACCACATGCATCGCGTCGCGGTCGAGCATGTCCTTGTAGGGGAAGCGCGAGCCCAGCGTCTCGCTCGCCGTCACCGAGACCTTGGTCGAGCGGGCGAACTCGGCCAGCGCCTGGGGCGAGTTCATCCGGATCGGGTCCTCGTACCAGCTCGGCTCGTACTGTTCGAGCACCCGCGCGATCTTGATCGCGGTCGGCAGGTTCCAGAGCGAGTGCATCTCGACCATGATCTCGATCCTGTCGCCGACCGCCTTGCGGATCTTCTCGAAGGGCTCGCAGGCCTTGCGCATCTGCTCGGGGGTGATGAACAGGCCCTGGTTCTCGATCGCGGGCGGATCGAAGGGCCAGATCTTCATCGCGGTGATGCCCTGCTCCAGCAGGCTCTCGGCCACCGCATCGGCCCGGTTCATGAAGCCGTCGAGATCCTCATAGGGGCCGGCGGCCTCGCCGAGATTCCAGGTCGAGACCGGCTTGATGTTGTGGGAGCGGACATATCTGTAGCCGGCGCAGGTGTTGTAGATGCGCTGCCTGTCGCGGCACAGGCCCCCGAGCATCTGGTGCACCGGCTGGCCGCAGACCTTGCCGAAGATGTCCCAGAGCGCGATGTCGACCGCCGAGGCCGCCCGCGATTCCGCGCCGGTCGAGGCCTGGGCCATCGGCAGGTTGGTCATCTCCTTGTGCAGCGCCTCGATCTGCAGCGGGTTCCTGCCGAGGAGCCGCATGGCGAGCGTGTCGTGGAGATGCGCCTCCACCGAAGCCGCGCCGTAGAAGGTCTCGCCGAGGCCGACCGGCCCGGCATCGGTGTGCACGCGCACCCACAGGACATTGGCGAATTCCTCGGTCCGCAACGTCTCGATCGCCGTGATCTTCAAAGCCCGCCTCCCCGGCGAGGGCAGAGCATCAGACTATCGTCGCGCCCTGCCCGTTCTTTTGCCTGCGCCCGGGCCGCCCTAGAATGGCGCCGGGCCGCCCGGACCATAAGAGAGCTTGTAAAATATCACAACATGTTTATCGTCGTCGCAAACGTGCGGGCCGGCAGAGCCCGCCGCGGAGGAGGCCATGGCAGGTCGCAAGGAAAAGCCGAAGCTCGTCGCCCCGGACGGCCTGGAGCCGCCGCCGCGCCGCAACCGCCTGAACTTCTTCGAGATCGCCTATGAGCGCATCGAGGCGATGCTGATCGACTGCGTGCTGAGGCCCGGCCGCCTGCTGACGATGCAGGACCTGCAGGACCTGACCGGGCTGGGCCGGACCCCGATCCACCACGCCGTCAGCCGGCTCGCGGCCGATACGCTGATCGTCATCCGGCCCCGGCACGGGCTCCAGATCGCGCCGATCGACCTGGCGCGCGAGCGGGTCCTGCTCAAGCTGCGGCGCGATCTGGAACGCTTCGTCGCCCGGCTCGCCGCCGAGCGCGCCGGCCCGATGCACCGCAACCAGATGCTGCACATGGCCCGGCTGCTGCGCGACCGCCGCGAGGAGCTGACGCTGGCCGAGTTCAACACGCTCGACCGGCGCATCGACCAGATGATCCTCTCGGCCGCCGGCGAGCCCTTCCTCGAGCACACGCTGCGGCCGCTGCACACCATCTTCCGGCGCATCGGCTTCATCCATCACAGCTACATGCCCGGCCAGCAGAGCCTGGACGGCACCGTCGACCACCATCTCGCCCTGTTGAACGGCATCGCCTCCTCGCAGCCCGAGCGCGCCATCGCCGCCTCGGACGCGCTCGTCGCCTTCGTCGACAGCATGTTCGACGAGATGGAGGAGAATATCGACCCGTCCCTGCTCGACTGCAGCGTCGAGCCGCTGCTGCCCCGCTGAGCCCTCGCCCCGCCCGACCGCCGGACCGCCCGACATGCGCATCATCTTCCATGGCGAGAACGCCGCCACCTTCAGCCACGGCTTCGCCGACCGGCTCGGCCAGCCGGCCGAGATCCGGCTGCTGCCGGACGTGCTCCAGACCGAGGCGGAGAGGGAAGCCTATGCGCGGGCCGAAGCCATCGTCGGGGTGAAGTTCGACGCCAGCCTGCCGCTGCCCGCCGACCTCCGGCTCTTCCATGTGCCGGGCGCCGGCTACGACGCCGTCGATCTCGACCGGCTGCCGGCCTCGGCCGCGCTGTGCAACTGCTTCGGCCACGAGCAGGCCATCGCGGAATATGTGATGGGCGCGCTGCTCGCCCGCGCCATCCCCCTCGCCGATGCCGACAGCCGGCTGCGCCGCGGCGACTGGGCCTATTGGGCCGGCGCGCCGGAGCGGGTGCATGACGAGATCGCCGGCCGCACCATCGGCCTCATCGGCTTCGGCCATATCGGCAAGGCGATCGCCGCCCGCGCCAAGGCCTTCGAGATGCAGGTGCATGTCGCCAATCGCAGCCCGGTCCCGCCCTCGCCGCTGGTCGACCGCGCCTTCGGCCTCGACCGGCTCGCCGATTTCCTCGGCTCGGTCGACGTCGTCGTGGTCTCCGTGCCGCTGACCGGGGACACCAAGAGCCTCATCGGCGCCGAAGCCCTGGCGGCGATGCGGCCGGACGCCGTCCTGGTCAATGTCGGGCGCGGGCCGACCGTCGACGAGGCGGCGCTCTACGAGGCGCTGAAGAACCGGCGCATCGGCGGCGCGGTGATCGACACCTGGTATCGTTATCCACAGGCTGACGATGCGTCGCCCTTGCCGTCGAAACTGCCTTTCCACGAGCTTTCAAACGTTTTAATGACCCCGCATATGTCCGGCTGGACCGACGGAACGATCCGACGGCGCCAGGCGGTGATTGCTGCTAACATCAGGCGGCGTTTTTCCGGCGAGCCGCTGGAGAACGTCGTCAAAAGGGGAAGCTGAGCCCTGCCTGCAACCGGCCGCCAGAAGCCGGGCCAACCGAAAAGACCTCGTAACGGGAGACGTCCAGTGAACATCCTCAAGCATCTCAAGATCGCCGGCACCCTGCTCGCGCTCGGCGCCGGCATGCTCGCGGCGAGCCAGGCCCCGGCCCAGTCCATCAGCGACATCGTCAAGCGCGGTAAGGTCAAGGTCGGCGTGCTGATCGGCGCCCCGCCCTACGGCTCGGTCGACGCGCAGGGCAACGCCATCGGCTACGACGCGGACGTGACCGCGCTGGTCGGCAAATATCTCGGCGTGCCGGTCGAGGTCGTGCAGCTCACCCCGCCGGCGCGCATCCCGGCGCTGGAAGCGGGCAAGGTCGACTTCCTGGTGGCGACGCTGGCGCCGACGCCGGAGCGCGCCAAGGCGGTGATGTTCACCATCCCCTACAGCGCCTTCCAGACCGGCATCTACGCCAAGAAGAACACCCCGATCAAAACCTGGGAAGACCTCAAGAACCGCACCGTCGGCGTGAACCGCGGCTCCAGCGTGGAGCGCGAATTCACCAACCGCGAGAAGGAGCTCAACCTCAAGATCCTGCGCTTCGAGGACGACGCCACCACCATGCAGGCGCTGTTCTCCGGCCAGGTCGAGGCCATCGCCGGGCCGGACGCCCAGGCCAACGCCGCCATCAAGGCGCGCGGCGAGACCGAGACGGAGCTGAAATTCATGTTCGGCATGCAGCCGAACTCGATGACCGTCCGCAAGGACGCCTACGAGCTGAAGCAGTGGCTCAACAACCTGATCTACTACATCAAGCAGAATGGCGAGCTGAACGCGATCTCCGAGAAGTGGGTCGGCGGCCCGCTGCCGCAGCTCCCGACCTTCTGATCGCCCGCCTTCCGATCTGACACCGACCGCCGGCGGGCCAGCCCCGCCGGCCCCGGCGCTGCGGCGGAGAGGAGATTCATGCCGATCCAATTCCAATTCGAGCCGATCTTCGCGGAATCCGACCGGATCGTCGACGGCGTCCTGCTGACGCTCGGGCTCTCCTTCGGCGCCATCGTCCTGGGGCTCGTCCTCGCCATCCTGCTGGTCGCGGCCAAGAGCCTGCTCGGGCGCTGGGTCGGCCTGCTGGTCGACGCCTATGTCGAGCTGATGCGCAACACGCCCTTCCTGGTGCAGCTCTTCATGCTGTTCTTCGGGCTGCCGCTGCTCGGCATCCGCCTGCCCGGCACGGAAGCCGCGCTGCTCGCCATGACACTCAACCTCAGCGCCTACGCCACCGAGATCATCCGCGCCGGCGTCGACTCCATCCACCGCTCGCAGCTCGAGGCGGGCCTGTCCCTGGCGATGACCCGGCGCCAGGTCTTCCAGCATGTCGTGCTGATGCCGGCGCTCGCCCGCGTCTGGCCGGCGCTCTCCTCGCAATTCGTGCTGATGCTGCTGGCCTCCTCGATCTGCTCCTTCATCGCGGTGCCGGAGCTCTCGGGCACGGCGGCGATCATCGAGCAGAACACCTTCCGCAGCTTCGAGACCTATATCGTCGTCACCCTCATCTATCTGGTGCTGGCGCTGACGCTGAAGGTCGCGCTCGACCGGCTCGGCCGCGCCATCTTCCCGCGCATCTCCAGCGTCGACCGGCTCGACGCCAAAGCGGAGGCCGCCTGATGACGACCTTCGGTTGGCCCGAGGCCCTCTTCCTCTTCCGCGCCGCCGGCTGGACGCTGCTGCTCACCGCGATCGCCTTCCTGATCGGCGGGCTGCTCGGCGGCGTGCTGGCGATCATGCGGCTGTCGCGGATCAGGATCGTGCGCCGCATCGCGGCGACCTACATCCTGGTCATCCAGTCGATCCCGGTGCTCATGGTGCTGTTCATGAGCTATTACGGGCTGTCGCTGTTCGGCGTCGAGCTGCCGCCCTTCCTGGCGGCGTCCGCCTCGCTCGCGATCTATGTCAGCGCCTATCTCGCCGAGATCTGGCGCGGCTCGATCGAGTCCGTGCCGTTCCAGCAATGGGAGGCCTCGGCCTCGCTGGCGCATTCGCCGGCGCAGACCTATCGACACGTCATCCTGCCGCAGGCGGTGCGGATCTCGCTGCCGCCGACGGTCGGCTTCCTCGTCCAGCTCGTGAAGAACACCTCGATCGTCTCGGTCGTCGGCTTCGTCGAGCTCGCCCGCGCCGGCCAGCTCGTCAACAACGCGACCTTCGATTCCTTCCGGGTCTTCGGGCTGGTCGCGCTGATCTATTTCGCGATCTGCTTCCCCCTCTCCCGGCTCAGCCGCCATCTCGAAAAGGTGATGAATGCCAGCCGTCCTCATTGAAGACGTCCATAAGAGCTACGGCAAGCTCGAGGTGCTGAAGGGCGTCTCGCTCTCGGTCGAGACGGGACAGGTCGTGGCGCTGATCGGCCGCTCCGGCTCGGGCAAATCGACCATGCTGCGCTGCATCAACGGGCTCGAGGCGTTCCAGTCCGGCCGCATCGAGGTCGCCGGCCATGTCGTCGACCAGGACCCGAAGCGCCTGCGCGCCCTGCGCAAGGATGTCGGCATCGTCTTCCAGAGCTACAACCTGTTCCCGCATCTGACGGTGGGCCAGAACATCATGCTCTCGCCGCGCATCACCAAGAACGTGCCGCAGGCCGAGGCGCTGGCGCTCGCCAAGGACGTGCTGGCGCAGGTCGGCCTCTCCGACAAGTTCGACAGCTATCCCGACAATCTCTCCGGCGGCCAGCAGCAACGCGTCGCCATCGCCCGCTCGCTGGCGATGCAGCCCAAGGTGATGCTGTTCGACGAGGTCACCTCGGCGCTCGACCCGGAGCTGACCGGCGAGGTGCTGCTGGTCATGGAGAAGCTCGCCAAGGGCGGCATGACCATGATCCTGGTGACGCATGAGATGAACTTCGCCCGCAACGTCGCCAACACCACGGTCTTCATGCACCAGGGCAAGATCTGGGAGCAGGGGCCTTCCAGGGAACTCTTCGCCGCGCCGCAGACGCCGGAGCTGCAGGGCTTCGTCAAGGCCGGCGCGCAGGGCTGAGACGAAACGCCCCCGGGCCGCCGCTGGCGCGGCCCGCGGCTTTGCGCTAAGCGATACCTACAATTCCTGCAATGTAGGCATCGCGGAGCCGGAGATGGCCGACACCGACCGATCGGCAGGCTGGATCGGCGCGCTCGATCCGGCGGCGGGACCGCGCTACCAGCAGATCGTCCGGCTGATCGAGCAGGCAGTGGCCGACGGACGCCTGCGCCCCGGCGACCGGCTGCCGCCGCAACGCAAGCTGGCCGAGCTCCTCGCCGTCGACCTGACCACCGTGACCCGCGCCTTCGGCGAGGCGCGGGCGCGGGGATTGCTCGACGCGGTGACCGGCCGCGGCTCCTTCATCTCCGCCCGGCAGGAGCAGGCCGGCCCGCCGCTCGATCTCAGCATGACGATCCCGCCCGCGCCGAAGGGGATCAGGCTGGGCGAGCTGATGCAGCGCGGCATCGCCGAGATCCTGGCGCGCAGCGACGCCGACCAGTTGATGAACTATCACGGCGGGGCCGGCTCGCTGGCCGAGCGCGCCGCCGGCGCCGCCTGGCTCGCGCCGCTGCTCGGCCCGCTGCCGCCGCGGCGGGTCGCCGTGGCGCCGGGCGCCCAGACGGCGCTCCACGCCCTGCTTTCGCTGCTGGCCCGGCCGGGCGAGGTGCTGCTGACCGAGCCGCTCGCCTATCCCGGCCTGATCGACGCCGCGCGGCGGCACGGGCTCGCCCTGGCGCCGGTCGCGAGCGACGCCGACGGCCCCCTGCCCGCCGCGCTGGGCGAAGCCGCGGCGCGCCACGGCGCCCGGCTCTTCGCGCTGACGCCGACGCTGCAGAACCCGACCTGCCTCACCGTGCCGGCGCCAAGGCGCCGGGCGCTCGCCGCCATCGCCCGCCGGCACGATCTTATCCTGATCGAGGACGATCCCTACAGCCTGCTCGCCGGCGATGCGCCGGCGCCGCTGGCGGCGCTGGCGGCGGAGCGGACATGGCATGTCGCGACGCTGTCCAAGGTGCTGACGCCGGGCCTGCGCACGGCCTTCGTGGTCATGCCCGAAGGCGGCGACGAGGCGCCGTTCCTCGCCGCCCTGCGCGCCGTGGCGCTGATGCCCGCGCCGCTGATGACGGCGCTCGCCGCCCACTGGATCAGGATCGGCGCGGCGCGCGACCTGCTGGACGGGGTCAGGCGCGAGGCGGCCGGGCGGCAGGCGCTGGCGCGGGCGGCGCTGCCGGCGACGATGCAGAGCCACCCGCACGCGCTGCATGTCTGGCAGCCCTTGCCGCCGCATTGGGACCGCAACAGCCTGATCGCGCGGGCCCGGCTGGCGGGGCTTGGAGTGATGGCAGCCGACGCCTTCAGCCCGGACGGCGCGGCGCCGGACGCGATCCGCATCGCGCTCGGCGCGATACCGGAGCGGGCGCGCCTCGCCGAGGCGCTCGGCCTGCTGGCGGCGCTGATCCGGGGGGAGGCTTCGGGCTGAGCGGGCGCGCCGCCGGGAGCGTCAGCTCGTCGGCTTGTCCTGCGGCGCCGGGCGCACGAGGCGGCCTTCCTCGGCCTTGTGGAAGAATTGCGAGGCGACCAGCCAGCCCTTCAGCGGCTGCAGGGGCGGGATGCAGGTGAGCAGGACCAAAGGCAGCGTCGTGACGAGATGCACCCAGGTCGGCGGGTCATAGGTCAGTTCCATCCAGAGCGGGAAGGCCGCGGCCGGGATGCAGACGAACATCATCACGAAGAAGGCCGGGCCGTCGGCCGGATCGGCGAAGGAATAGTCCAGCCCGCAGACCTCGCATTTCGGCTTCAGCTTGAGAAAGCTCTCGAACATCTTGCCCTGCCCGCAGCGCGGGCAGCGGCCGCGCAGGCCGGTCGTCGTCGGAGGAAGCGGCGGCCATTGCTCGCCAGACATGGGACACTCTCCACAGGACGGCGCCGTTGCGGTCGGCGTCGCCCCTCAGATCGGCGCTGATACAGACAATGTCAACATTGTAGGCATCCGCGCCGCCAGGCTGCGCGGATCGGTCGCGGGCCGCTGCCGGCAGCGTTCCGGCCGGGATGCCCCGCGCTCTTTCGATCGGATCGCGGCAACCCGCCTCAGATGTGCAGCGCGTGGCCGAGCGCCTTCATCGCCGCCTCGGGGAAGGCCTCGCCCAGCGTCGGATGGGCGTGGATCGTCCCGGCGATGTCGGCAAGCGTCGCGCCCATCTCGATGGCGAGGCCGAAGGCGGCCGACAATTCCGAGACGCCCTGCCCCACCGCCTGGATGCCGAGCACGAGGTCGCTGCCGGCCTGCGCGACGACGCGCACGAAGCCGGTCTCGCCATGGCGGGTCATGGCGCGGCCATTGGCGGCGAAGGGGAACTGGCCGATCTTGAGCTCATGGCCGGCGCGCTTCGCCTCCTCGGGCGAGAGGCCGACCGAGACGATCTCGGGATCGGTGAAGCAGATCGCCGGGATGCTGCGCTTGTCCCAGGCGCGCGGCAGGCCGGCGACGATCTCCGCCACCATCTCGCCCTGCGCCATGGCGCGGTGGGCCAGCATCGGCTCGCCGGTGACGTCGCCGATGGCATAGATGCCGCGCATCGCCGTCTCGCAGCGCTCGCCGATGCGGATGAAGCGGCCGTCCATGTCCAGCACGAGATTGTCGAGGCCGAGATCGTCGGTGACCGGCTTGCGGCCGACCGTGACCAGGATCCTGTCGGCCGGCAGGCTGCGTTCCTTGCCGTCGGCCGTCTCGACGCGCAGGCCGTCGCCCTTCGCGGTCGGCCCCAGCGCCCTGGCGCCGGTCAGAACCTCGACGCCGAGCGCGGTCAGGCGCTTCGCGACCGGGCCGGTCAATTCGGCATCGTAGAGCGGCAGGATTTTTTCCTGCGCCTCCACCACCGTGACCTTGGAGCCCATCCGGGCGAAGGCGGTGCCGAGCTCGAGCCCGATATAGCCGCCGCCGACCACGACGAGGCGCTTCGGCAATTCGGTGAGCGCGAGCGCGCCGGTCGAGGAGATGACGTTGCCGCCGAAGGGCAGGAAGGGCAGCTCGACCGGGGCCGAGCCGGTGGCGATGACGATGGTCTCGGCATGCACCGTCTTCGGGCCGGTCTCGGTCTCGACCAGAACGGTCCGGCCGTCGCGGAAGCGGGCCTTGCCATGGACGATCTTGACCTTGGCCTTGCGCAGCAGCCCGGCGACGCCGTTGTTGAGCCGCTGGACGATGCCGTCCTTCCAGGCGACGGCCTGCTTCAGGTCGAGCGCGGGCTGGGAAACCGTCAGGCCGAAGGGGGTCTTGCCGGCGGCGGCCTCGGCCGCCTTCTCGAACTCCTCGGCGACATGGATCATCGCCTTGGACGGGATGCAGCCGACATTGAGGCAGCTTCCGCCGAGCTTCGTGCTCTCGACGATGACGGTGTCGAGGCCGAGCTGGCCGGCGCGGATGGCGCAGACATAGCCGCCCGGGCCGGCGCCGATGACGAGGAGCTTGCAGGTGATGTCGGTCATCTGTTCACTCCGCCAGCGCAGGGGAGAATGTCTCGCCCGAACCATATCGTCATCCCGGGCTTGACCCGGGATCCATGCCGGAGCGCACCCGACGAAGGTTCAGGCATGGATCCCGGATCTCCGCTTCGCTGCGTCCGGGATGACCCGTTCTGTTCAGGCACCGCACCCATCACGTCACATATCCACGAAGAGCGTGGCCGGGTTCTCCAGCAGCTCCTTCAGCCGCTGCACGAAGATGGCGGCGTCCCAGCCGTCGATGACGCGGTGGTCGAAGCTGGAGGAGAGGTTCATCATCTTGCGCGGCACGAAGCCGGTGCCGTCCCAGACCGGGCGCACCACCATCTTGTTGACGCCGACGATGGCGACCTCGGGGTAGTTGATCACCGGCGTCGTCGCGATGCCGCCGAGGGCACCGAGCGAAGTGATGGTGATGGTCGAGCCGGTCAATTCGTCGCGCGTCGCGGTGCCGTCGCGGGCGCGCTCGGCGAGGCGGGCGAGCTCGATGCCGCAGCCCCAGAGATCGCGCGCCTCGGCATGTTTCACCACCGGCACGATCAGGCCCGACGGCGTCTGCGTGGCGATGCCGATATTGATCGCGGCATGCTGGCGCACGATGCCGGCCTCGTCGTCATAGAGCGCGTTCAGCGCCGGCTGCTCGGCGAGCGCCTTGACCATGGCGCGCATCAGGAAGGGCAAGAGCGTCAGCTTCGGCCGCTCCGGCGTCGGCTTCCTGTTGAGGGTGGCGCGCAAATCCTCCAGCGGCGAGACATTGACCTCCTCGACGATGGTGATGTGCGGGATGCGCGACTTCGACAGCGCCATCTTCTCGGCGATGCGGCGGCGCAGACCGACGATCTTGACCTCGGTGACGGCGCTCCGCTCGACGAGCCCGCCGCCACGCGCCGGCTCAGGGCCGCGCAGCAGGAAGGCGTCGATGTCCTGATGGGTGATGCGGCCGGCGGGGCCCGTGCCCTGGACCTGGCGCAGATCGACCCCGGCCTCGCGCGCCTTCAGGCGCACGGCCGGCGAGGCCAGCGGTTTTTCGCCCGGCGCGCGGCGCTGGGCGGGTGCGGCGGAAGCGCGTGCGGGCTTGGGCGGCGGAGGAGGCGGTGCGGCCGGCTTGGCGAGGGAAGCACCGCCGTCATTCCGGGACTTCGCGTCAGCGAAGGGCCCGGAACCCGGAACCGATGACTTATCCGAAAGGGGCTCCCTGCCGCCGGCGTCTTTGCGATCAGGGGCATCGGTTCCGGGTTCCGGGCTCAGGGCTTCGGCCTGCCCCGGAATGACGGCGTGGTTCTCCGCCGCATCCTCCTCGGCCGCGCCGCCCTCCCCCGCGACCTTGAGCTTCACCAGGGCAGAGCCGATCGGCACCGTGTCGCCGACATCGGCGCCGACCCAGGTGACCTCGCCCTCGACCGGCGAGGGGATCTCGACCGTCGCCTTGTCGGTCATCACGGCGGCGATGAGGTCGTCCTCGCGGACGATGTCGCCGACCTTGACGTGCCACTCGACGAGCTCGGCTTCGGCGATGCCCTCGCCGACATCGGGCAGCTTGATGATGCGCTCGGCCATCAGCGTGCCTCCATGATGTCGCGCAGCGCCTGTCCCAGGCGAGCGGGGCCGGGGAAGTAGTCCCATTCCTGCGCATGCGGATAGGGCGTGTCCCAGCCGGTGACGCGCATCACCGGCGCCTCCAGATGGTAGAAGCAGTGTTCCTGCACGAGTGCGGCCAGCTCCCCGCCGAAGCCCGACGTCAGCGTCGCCTCGTGCAGCACGATGCAGCGCCCGGTCTTCTCGACCGAGGCGACGATGGCCTCGAGATCGAGCGGGACGAGGGTGCGCAGGTCGATGACCTCGGCGTCGATGCCGGTGTCCTCGGCCGCGGCCAGCGCGACATGGACCATGGTGCCATAGGCGATGATGCTGACGGCCGCGCCCTCGCGCCGCGTCACCGCCTGGCCCAGCGGCACGGTGTAATGGCCCTCCGGCACCTCGGAGAGCGCATGCTTCGACCAGGCCGTTACGGGTTTGTCGTGATGGCCGTCGAAGGGGCCGTTATAGAGCCGCTTCGGCTCGAGGAAGATCACCGGGTCCGGGTCCTCGATCGCCGCGATCAGCAGGCCCTTGGCGTCATAGGGGTTGGAAGGGACGATGGTCTTCAGCCCGGCGACATGGGTGAACAGCGCTTCCGGGCTCTGGCTGTGGGTCTGGCCGCCGAAGATGCCGCCGCCGGTCGGCATGCGGATCACCATCGGGCAGGTGAAGTCGCCGGCCGAGCGGTAGCGCAGGCGGGCGGCTTCCGAGACGATCTGGTCATAGGCCGGATACATGTAGTCGGCGAACTGGATCTCGACGCAGGGCTTCAGCCCATAGGCCGCCATGCCGATGGCGGTGCCGACGATGCCGGATTCGCTGATCGGCGCGTCGAAGCAGCGCGAGACGCCGTATTTCTGCTGGAGCCCGTGGGTGCAGCGGAAGACGCCGCCGAAGAAGCCGACATCCTCGCCGAAGACCACGACATCGTCGTCGCGGCCCATGGCGACGTCCATCGCCGAGCGGATCGCCTCGATCATCGTCATGCGGGGCATCGCGTCAGACTCCGATCTGCTGGCGCTGGCGGCGCAGATGCGGCGGCAGCTCGGCATAGACATCCTCGAAGATGTCGCGCGCCGAGGGTTTTCCGCCGGAATGCAGCGTGCCGAAGCTCTCGGCTTCCTTCTGCGCGGCGATGACGGTCGCGAGGATCTCGGCCTCGGCCTGCTTGTGGCGCTCCTCGGACCAGGCGCCGATGGCGATCAGGTGCTGCTTCAGCCGGACCAGCGGATCGCCCAGCGGCCATTCGTCGGATTCGTGCTTGGGCCGGTAGGCTGAGGGGTCGTCCGAGGTGGAATGGGCGCCGGCGCGGTAGGTGACGTATTCGACCAGCGTGGGCCCCAGATTGCGGCGCGCCCGCTCGATCGCCCATTGCGCGACCGCATAGACCGCGAGGTAGTCGTTGCCGTCGACCCTGAGCGCCGGGATGCCGAAGCCCAGCCCCCTTGCGGCGAAGGTGCCGGAGCCGCCGCGCGCGATGCCCTGGAAGGTCGAGATCGCCCACTGGTTGTTGACGACGTTGAGCACGACCGGGGCCTTGTAGGTCGAGGCGAAGACCAGCGCCGCATGGAAATCCGATTCCGCCGTCGAGCCGTCGCCGATCCAGGCGGCGGCGATGCGGGTGTCGTTCTTGATCGCCGAGGCCATCGCCCAGCCGACCGCCTGGACGAACTGGGTCGCGAGATTGCCCGAGATCGAGAAGAAGCCGTGCTCCTTGGAGGAGTACATCACCGGCAATTGCCGACCCTTCATCGGGTCGCGCTCGTTCGAGTAGATCTGGCACATCATGTCGACCAGCGGGTAGTCATGCGCGATCAGCAGCCCGGCCTGGCGATAGGTCGGGAAGTTCATGTCGTGCGGCCCGAGCGCGATGCGGAAGGCGCAGGACACCGCCTCCTCGCCGGTGTGCTGCATGTAGAACGAGGTCTTGCCCTGGCGCTGCGCCATCTGCATGCGCGCGTCGAAGCTGCGCAAGGTCATCATGTGGCGCAGGCCGCGGACCAGGTCCTCGGGCGAGAGATCCGGCACCCAGGGGCCGACCGCCTCGCCCTCGCGATTCAGCACGCGGATGATCGAATAGGCGAGGTCGCGGATGTCCTTGGGGTCGACATCGACCGGCGGGCGGGCGACGGAGCCGGCCTTGGGGATCACGACATCGGAGAAGTCCGGCTTCTCGCCGGGGCGGCTCGCCGGCCTCGGCACATGGAATTTCAGCGGCTGGATCGTCGCCGGCGCGTTGCCTGCCTCGTCGCTGCTCATGAGCGCCTCCATCCCTGGCCCCGCCAGCATTCCGCCTTTGCCGGCTTGCGGCAAGGCGTCTCGTCAGCGGCACGGCTCCGCGCGGCGACGCGCCGGCGGGCATGCGACCGTTTCCCCTGCAACCAACGCTAGCGCCGCTGCCCCGGAGGTTCCTTCCGAATTTGCCGGCGCGGCGGAAATCCGGCAGAAGATCATTCTGCAGGAACCGGACTTTGCGGGCGGATCGACCGATGAACAGAAAGAGCCAGAAGAGTCCTGCTCTCGATCCGATCGATCGCAAGATTCTTGCTGCATTGCGGGAGGACGGCCGCCTGACCACCCAGGCGCTGGCCGAGAAGGTCGGCCTCTCGCCCTCGCCCTGCTGGACGCGGGTGAAGCGGCTGGAAGAGGCCGGGGTGATCGAGAAATACGTCGCGCTGCTCGACCATCAGGCGCTCGGCTACAACAATGTCGTCTTCGTCGAGATCACCCTCGACAAGCACGACGACAAGGCGCTCGACCAGTTCGCCGAGGCGCTGGTGAAGGCGCCGGAGGTGGTCGAGGCGCATCTGGTGACGGGGGAATACGACTACCTCGCCAAGGTGGTGGTCAGCGGCACCGACCATTACGAACGCTTCCTGCGCGGCACGATCTACCGCATCCCCGGCGTGCGCCAGACCCGCACGACTTTCGGGCTGAGAGCGCTGAAGCGGACGCTCTCGGTCGATCCGCTGAAGGAGCCGTGAGCGGCACCGGCCTTACCCCCTCGCGTGGTCATCCCGGACAAGCGGCGTCAGCCGCGCCGATCCGGGATCCATGCCTGAACCGTTCCGGCATGGATCCCGGGTCTGCGCTTCGCTCCGCCCGGGATGACCGCGGAGAGTTTGTTACGGTCTACCCCAGCATCTCCCGCACCATCGGGATCACCTGCTCGCCATAGAGCCGGATGCACTCCATCAACTTCTCATGCGCCAGCGGGCCGGCGCTGTATTTGAGCTGGAAGCGCGAGAGGCCGAGCCCCTTGGCGGTCGCGGCGATCTTGCGCGCCACCGTCTCCGGCGAGCCGAGATAGAGCGAGCCATGCGCGACCTCCTGCTCGAAATCGGCGCGGCTCATCGGCGGCCAGCCGCGCTCGGCGCCGATGCGGTCGCGCCCCTGCTTGAAGGCCGGGAAGAACTCCTCCCTGGCCTGCGCGTCGGTGGCCGCGACATAGCCCGGCGAATGCACGCCGATCGGCTTCACCGGCTTGTCGATCTGCGCATAGGCGCGGTGGTAGAGATCGACATAGGGCTTGAAGCGCAGCGGATCGCCGCCGATGATGGCGAGCATCAGCGGCAGGTCGTAGCGCACCGCGCGGATCACCGATTCCGGGCTGCCGCCGACACCGATCCAGGTCTTGAGCGGGCCGTGCTCGACCGGGGGATAGATGCGCTGGTCCTTGAGCGGCGGGCGCAGCGAGCCCTGCCAGCTCACCGGCTCCTGCGGCAGCAGCGCCGTGAAGAGATCGAGCTTCTCCTCGAACAGCTTCTCGTAGTCGCGCAGGTCGAAGCCGAAGAGCGGGAAGGATTCGGTGAAGGAGCCGCGGCCGAGGATGACCTCGGCGCGCCCGTTCGAGACCGCGTCGACCGTCGAAAAGCGCTGGAAGACGCGGATCGGATCGTCCGAGGAGAGCACGGTCACGGCGGAGCCGAGCCTGATCCGGCTGGTGCGCGCGGCCATGGCGGCGAGCACCGCCTCCGGCGCGGACACGGCGAAATCGGCCCGATGATGCTCGCCCACGCCGATGAAGTCGATGCCGACGCGGTCGGCCAGCTCGGCTTCCGCGACGAGGTTGCGGATCACCTGCGCATGCGGCAGCGGCTCGCCATCCGCGCCATGGGTGACGTCGCCGAAGGTGTCGAGCCCGAATTCCAGCTCCCGTGCCATAAGTAGCCCCCGGGGCCGCGACCCGGCCCGTTTGCCTGCCGGCCATCCCGGCCTCCCGGAGCTAGGAACGCGCTTGCCCGGGTGCAATCGCCGCGGCGTTGCTGCTGCAGCAACAGCCTGTTGGCGCCGATGCAATCGCGGTGCTTGCAACCGGGCGCGGCTATGCCGATGCTCGGCGCCAGCCGCCGCTACCGAAACGACGCCATGATCATCCGCCAGTTGCTTTATCTCGACGCCTTGGCGCGCGAGAAGCACTTCCGCCGCGCCGCCGAGGCCTGCCATGTCTCGCAGCCGACGCTCTCGGCCGCGATCGTGCAGCTCGAGGAGGAGCTCGGCGTGCTGATCGTCGAGCGCGGCCGGCGCTTCCAGGGCTTCACCAAGGAGGGCGAGGCGGTGCTCGCCCGGGCCCGGCGCATCCTGGCCGAGGCCGACCTGATGAAGGAGGAGATCGCGGAGCTGCGCGAAGGCATTTCGGGCCGCATCCGGCTCGGCGCGATCCCGACCGCGCTGCCGATGATCGCCCATATCACCGCGCCCTTCTCGGAGCGCTACCCGGCGGTGTCGCTCACCGTGCTCTCGCTGACCTCGCAGGAGATCCAGGAGGGCATCGACAATTTCGAGCTCGATGTCGGGCTGACCTATCTCGACAACGAGCCGCTCGACCGCGTGATCTCCAAGCCGATCTACCAGGAATCCTACGTGCTGCTGACCCGCGAGGACGGGCAGCTCGGCGCGCGCGACAGCATCTCCTGGGTCGAGGCGGCGGAGCTGAAGCTGTGCCTGCTCACCGGCGACATGCAGAACCGGCGCATCATCGACGGCATCTTCCGCTCGGTCGGCACCGCGCCGCGCCCGGTCATCGAGACCAACTCGATCTTCAACCTGTGCTCCCATGCCGGCATCCAGGGCATCGCCAGCATCGTCTCGCTGCAATTGCTGGAGTTCTTCGGCGTGCCGCTCGGCACCCGGGCGCTGCCGCTCGTCGAGCCGGCCGCGCAGCGCACCATCGGCCTGATCGTCGCGGACCGGCAGCCCTTCGCGCCGCTGGCGCGCAACCTGCTGATGATGACCAAGCCGGTGACGGATGCCGGCCTGCCGCGGCGGCCTATCGTACGATAGCCGTCACCTATCTCGCATTTCGGCTCGCGCCATTGTGCGCCGCAAAACGAACCTTGCGCGCCATTTTCGGTATCGACTTTGGTCGCAGGCGACGCGGCGAAACCGATATCGCCGCAACTTGATAGCCCCGGCCTATCATTCGGTTGGAACAAACGATTTGAAATCATTCCAGGATGGCCCACCTTTCCTGCAAGATACGCCGCGCAAAGCGGGGCTTTGGAGGAAAGATGGCGGGTTATCCGGCCTGGGATCAGGACAGCGCGAGGACGATCATCGCCGGGCTGGCGCATCTGGAAGGCGCCACGCTGCCGATGCTGCACGCCTTGCAGGACGCCTTCGGCTATGTCGACCCGCAGGCGGTGCCGCTGATCGCCGAGGCGCTGAACCTGTCCCGCGCCGAGGTGCATGGCGCGATCTCGTTCTACCACGACTTCAGGACGGCGCCGCAGCCGGCCCGGATCGTCAGGCTCTGCCGGGCCGAGGCCTGCCAGGCGCTCGGCTGCGAGGCGGTGGTCGACGACCTCGCCCGCGAGCACGGCATCGTCGTCGACGCTGCGCAGGCCGGCGACGCCGCCGTCGAAACGGTGTATTGTCTCGGCAATTGCGCGCTCGGCCCCTCGGCGCTGGTCGATGGCGAGCTGCTTGGGCGCGTCGACGCGGCCCGCATCGCCGCGCTCTGCCGGCATGGAAGGGCGCATTCATGAGCGCCGCCCCGATCCGCATCTTCGTCCCCGTCGACGCCGCCGCGCTCTCGGTCGGCGCCGAGGCCGTCGCCCGCGCCGTGGCGCGCGAGGCCGCGGCCCGCGGCGCGGCGGTCGAGATCGTCCGCAACGGCTCGCGCGGCATGCTCTGGCTCGAGCCGCTGGTCGAGGTCGAGACGCCGGAAGGCCGCATCGCCTACGGCCCGGTCGCGGAGCGGGACGTGCCGTCCCTGTTCGAGGCCGGCTTCCTCTCCGGCGGCGCCCATGCGCTGCGCCTCGGCCGGACCGAGGAGCTCGACTGGATGAAGCGCCAGCAGCGCCTCACCTTCGAGCGCGTCGGGGTGATCGACCCGCTCTCCATCGCCGAATACCGCGCCCATGGCGGCTTCGCCGGGCTGGAGAGGGCGATCGGCCTCGGCGGCGCCGAGATCGTCGAGGCGATCAGGGCCTCGGGCCTGCGCGGGCGCGGCGGCGCCGGCTTCCCCACCGGGATCAAGTGGAAGACCGTCCACGACGCCAAGGCCGACCAGAAATACGTCGTCTGCAACGCCGATGAGGGCGACAGCGGCACCTTCGCCGACCGCATGCTGTTCGAGGGCGACCCCTATCTCACCATCGAGGGCATGGCGATCGCCGCCGTCGCCGTCGGAGCGACGCGCGGCTATCTCTATCTGCGCTCGGAATATCCGCATGCCTACCGCACCCTCGAGCGCGCCATCCTGAAAGCGGAGGCCGCCGGGCTGATCGGCGCCTCGGTGATGGGCTCGAAACACGCCTTCCATCTCGAGGTCAGGCTCGGCGCCGGCGCCTATATCTGCGGCGAGGAGACCTCGCTGCTGGAGAGCCTGGAAGGCAAGCGCGCGGTGGTGCGCGCCAAGCCGCCGCTGCCGGCCCTCCAGGGGCTGTTCGGCAAGCCGACCGTCGTCAACAACGTGCTCTCCTTCGCCGCCGTGCCCTGGATCCTGGCGCATGGGGCGCAGGCCTATGCCGATTACGGCATGGGCCGCTCGCGCGGCACGCTGCCGGTGCAGCTCGGCGGCAATGTCAAACGGGGAGGCCTGATCGAGCTCGCCTTCGGCATCAGCTTACGCGAGATCATCGAGGACATGGGCGGCGGCACGCTGTCGGGCCGGCCGATCCGGGCCGTGCAGGTCGGCGGGCCGCTCGGGGCCTATCTCACCGCCGAACAGCTCGACGTGCAGATGGATTACGAGGCGCTCGCCAGCATGCGCGCCATGCTCGGCCATGGCGGCATCGTCGTGTTCGACGACACCGTCGACATGGCCAGGCAGGCCCGCTTCGCCTTCCAGTTCTGCGCCAAGGAAAGCTGCGGCAAGTGCACGCCCTGCCGCATCGGCGCGACGCGCGGCGTCGAGGTGATGGACCGCATCATCGCGGGCACCGAGCGCCCGAAGAACATCGCCGTGCTGCGCGACCTCGCCAAGCTGATGACCGACGCCTCGCTCTGCGCCATGGGCGGGCTGACGCCGATGCCGGTGATGAGCGCGCTCAACCATTTCCCCGAGGATTTCGACCGTCCTCCCAGCCCACGGCAAGAAATCGCTCTGGCGGCCGAGTGAGGAGGCTGAGATGGCCCTGATCAAGGAAATCGACTACGGCACGCCGATCCGGCTTTCCGAGAAGACCGTGACGCTGAGCATCGACGGCCAGAGCGTCACGGTGCCGGCCGGAACCTCGGTGATGGCGGCGGCGATGAGCCTGGGCACCAAGATCCCCAAGCTCTGCGCCACCGACTCGCTGGAGCCCTTCGGCTCCTGCCGACTCTGCCTGGTCGAGATCGAGGGCCGGCGCGGCACGCCCGCATCCTGCACGACCCCGGCCGAGGACGGGATGGTCGTCCGCACCCAGTCGGAGAACCTCTCCGGCCTGCGCAAGGGCGTGATGGAGCTCTACATCTCCGACCACCCGCTCGACTGCCTGACCTGCTCGGCCAATGGCGACTGCGAATTGCAGGACATGGCCGGCGCCGTCGGCCTGCGCGAGGTGCGCTACGGCTATGAGGGCGAGAACCACGTCTTCGCCAAGACCGCGGACGGGCTCGCCAACGAGAACTGGCTCGCGAAGGATACCTCCAACCCCTATTTCACCTACGACCCGTCGAAATGCATCGTCTGCAATCGCTGCGTGCGCGCCTGCGAGGAGGTGCAGGGCACCTTCGCGCTGACGATTGCCGGCCGCGGCTTCGACTCGCGCGTCGCCGCCGGGCCGACCGATTTCCTGGGCTCGGAATGCGTCTCCTGCGGCGCCTGCGTGCAGGCCTGCCCGACGGCGACGCTGATGGAGAACAAGGTCATCGAGCACGGCCAGCCGGAGCACTCCAAGGTCACGACCTGCGCCTATTGCGGCGTCGGCTGCTCGTTCAAGGCCGAGATGCAGGGCGACCGCGTGATCCGCATGGTACCCTACAAGGACGGCAAGGCGAACGAAGGCCATAGCTGCGTCAAGGGCCGCTTCGCCTGGGGCTATGCCAACCACAGGGACCGCATGACCAAGCCGATGATCCGGGCCAGGATCACGGACCCGTGGCGCGAGGTCTCGTGGGAAGAGGCGATCAGCCACGCGGCCTCCGAGTTCAAGCGCATCCAGGCCCGATACGGCCGCGAATCGGTCGGCGCCATCACCTCCTCGCGCTGCACCAACGAGGAGGTCTTCCTCGTCCAGAAGCTGGTGCGCGCCGCCTTCCGCAACAACAATGTCGATACCTGCGCCCGCGTCTGCCACTCGCCGACCGGCTACGGCCTCAAGACCACGCTCGGCACCTCGGCCGGCACGCAGGACTTCAAGTCGGTCGCCAAGGCCGACGTCATCCTGATCATCGGCGCCAACCCGACCGACGGCCATCCGGTCTTCGCCTCGCGGATGAAGAAGCGCATCCGGGAAGGCGCGAGACTCATCGTCGCCGACCCGCGCCGGATCGACATGGTGAAATCGCCGCATATCAAGGCGGACTACCACCTGCCGCTCAGGCCCGGCACCAATGTCGCGCTGCTCAACGCGCTCGGCCATGTCGTCGTCACCGAAGGGCTGATCGACGAGAGCTATGTGCGCGAGCGCTGCGATCTCGACGCTTTCGAGCAATGGGCCCGCTTCGTCGCCCGCGAGGAGAATTCGCCCGAGGCGAGCGAGCAATATACCGGCGTGCCGGCGGCGGATGTTCGCGCCGCGGCGCGGCTCTACGCCACCGGCGGCAACGGCGCGATCTATTACGGGCTCGGCGTCACCGAGCACAGCCAGGGCTCGACCACGGTGATGGCGATGGCGAACCTCGCCATGGCGACCGGCAATATCGGGCGCGACGGCGTCGGCATCAATCCGCTGCGCGGCCAGAACAACGTGCAGGGCTCCTGCGACATGGGCTCCTTCCCGCACGAATTCTCGGGCTACCGCCATGTCGCCGACGATTCGACCCGGCAGGTCTTCGAGATGATGTGGGGCGTGCCGCTCGACCCCGAGCAGGGCCTGCGCATCACCAACATGCTCGACGAGGCGGTCGACGGCACCTTCAAGGGGCTCTATGTCCAGGGCGAGGATATCGCCCAGTCCGACCCCAACACCAAGCATGTCACGGCCGGGCTCGCCGCGATGGAATGCGTCGTGATCCAGGACATTTTCCTGAACGAGACGGCGAAATACGCCCATGTCTTCCTGCCCGGCGCCTCCTTCCTCGAGAAGGACGGCACCTTCACCAATGCCGAGCGGCGCATCAACCGCGTGCGGCAGGTGATGGCGCCGCTCTCCGGCAAGGACGAGTGGCAGGTGACGATCGAGCTGGCGCGGGCGCTGGGCTACGAGATGTCCTACGCCCATCCCGGCGAGATCATGGACGAGATCGCGCGGCTGACGCCGTCCTTCGCCGGCGTCTCCTACGACAAGCTGGAGAAGCTCGGCTCGGTGCAGTGGCCCTGCAACGAGAAGGCCCCGACCGGCACGCCGCTGATGCATGTCGACCGCTTCGTGCGCGGCAAGGGCCAGTTCATGATCACCGAGTTCATCGCCACCGACGAGCGCACCGGGCCGCGCTTCCCGCTGCTGCTCACCACCGGGCGCATCCTCTCGCAATACAATGTCGGCGCGCAGACAAGGCGCACCGAGAACGGCGCCTGGCACGACGAGGACGTGCTGGAGATTCACCCCTTCGACGCGGAGAGCCGCGGCATCCGCGACGGCGACCTCGTCTCGCTCGCCAGCCGCTCCGGCGACATCGCCTTGCGCGCCGAGATCTCGGAGCGCATGCAGCCGGGCGTGGTCTACACCACCTTCCACCACGCCAAGACCGGCGCCAACGTCATCACCACCGATTATTCCGACTGGGCGACGAACTGCCCGGAATACAAGGTGACCGCGGTCGAGGTCCGGCGCACCAACCACTATTCGCAGTGGCAGGAGAAGAATTTCGAGGAGGACGTCACCTTGCGGCGGATCGCGGAGCGCCTGCCCGATGCCGCGGAGTGACCCTCCCGCCCAGCCGCCGGCGACGGCGATGGTCTCGGCCGAGCCGGTGCGCTTCGGCGCCGAGGGCGACGGCGCGCGCAATGTCGAGGTCGCCGTCGAGACGCCGGTCAACATCGTCTACGGCACCATGCCCTATGCGGTGATGATGGCGAGCCCGTCCGACCTCGCCGATTTCGTCACCGGCTTCAGCCTGACCGAGGGCATCATCCGCGCCGCCGACGAGATCCGCGGCGTCGCCGTCGAGCCCCGGGAGGAAGGCGTCGTCGTCACGGTCGAGCTGGCGCCGGGACGCTTCCGCGAGCATCTCGCCCGGCGGCGCAACCTCTCCGGCCGCACCTCCTGCGGGCTCTGCGGCGTCGAGACCATCGCGGAGATCCCGATGGCCGACGCGGCGACGCGGGCCGCGCGCCAGGTTTCCGCGAAGGCGATCGAGACGGCGCTCGCCGCGCTCGACCGCCACCAGCCGCTCAACCGGCTCACCCGCGCGGTCCACGCCGCCGCCTGGTGCGACGCCGGCGGCGCGATCCTCGCCGCGCGCGAGGATGTCGGCCGCCACAACGCGCTCGACAAGCTGATCGGCGCCCGCCTGCGCGCCGGCGCCGATGCGAGCGCCGGCTTCATGCTGGTGACCAGCCGCGCCTCCTTCGAGATGGTCGAGAAGACCGCGATCTTCGGGGCCGGCACGCTGGTCTCGATCTCGGCCCCGACCTCGCTGGCGATCGAGCGGGCGAAGCATCTCGGGCTGACGCTGGTCTCGGTGGCGCGCCGCGACGGCTGCACCGTCTTCGCCGGCCGGCTCGCGCCCAGCCTGGAAACGACCAGCCGATGACGGAGGCCGCACTGACGACCGCTGATGCCGGCAGCGCCGGAGACGACCGCAAGGCCGAGCACCTCGCCAAGCTCGCCCGCATGGCCGGGCAGATCGCCGATTTCTTCAAGGCCTATCCCGACGCCGAGGCCGTGCCCGCCGTCGCCGACCATATCAACCAGTTCTGGACCGGAGGGATGCGCGACGCGTTCATCGACGCCTATTCCGCCCGTCCGGAAGACCTTCCGCCGCTGCTGCGACGCGCCTTGCCGCTGATCAGACCGGCGCGCGGAAGCTAACGCAACAGGCGTTCCCCGCGGAACGCAGCACGGGTTTCAACGAGCCGGGAGCGAACCCGGCCCGAACGGCGCAGCTTTGGGGAAAGGAAACCGGGAATGAGCGTCGCACAGGACATCGCGCAGGCCGGAGGAGGCGTCGGCCTGCTCGACCGCGAAAGGATCATCGCCAAGGCCGGCTTCAACCGCTGGCTCGTCCCGCCGGCCGCGCTGTGCATCCATCTGTGCATCGGCATGGCCTATGGCTTCTCGGTGTTCTGGCTGCCGCTCTCGCGGGCCATCGGCGTCACCGCGCCGAAGACCTGCCCGGAGCTGACCCTGGCGAGCGCGCTCTTCACCACCACCTGCGACTGGCGCGTCTCCGATCTCGGCTGGATGTACACGCTGTTCTTCGTGCTGCTCGGCGCCTCGGCGGCGATCTGGGGCGGCTGGCTGGAGAAGGCCGGGCCGCGCAAGGCCGGCGTCGCATCGGCGCTGTGCTGGTGCGGCGGCATGGTGATCTCGGCGCTCGGCATCTACTGGCACCAGCTCTGGATGATGTGGCTGGGCTCGGGCGTCATCGGCGGCATCGGCCTCGGGCTGGGCTACATCTCGCCCGTCTCGACGCTGATCAAGTGGTTCCCGGACCGGCGCGGCATGGCGACCGGCATGGCGATCATGGGCTTCGGCGGCGGCGCGATGATCGGCTCGCCGCTGGCCGACATGCTGATGAACTCTTTCAAGACCCCGACCTCGGTCGGCGTGCTGCAGACCTTCCTGGTGATGGCGGCGATCTACTTCGCCTTCATGATGGCCGGCGCCTTCGGCTACCGCGTGCCGCCGGCCGGCTGGCGGCCGGATGGCTGGGCGCCGCCGAGCAGCGCCAATGCGATGATCACCTCCGGCCATGTCCATCTGCGCGACGCGCACAAGACGCCGCAGTTCTGGCTGATCTGGGCGGTGCTCTGCCTCAACGTCTCGGCCGGCATCGGCGTGCTCGGCATCGCCTCGCCGATGCTGCAGGAGATCTTCGGCGGCGCGCTGATCGGCCAGGCGGGCGTCGCCTTCTCGGCCCTCGACGCCGGGCAGAAGACCTCGGTCGCGGCGATCGCCGCCGGCTTCGTCGGCCTGCTCTCGCTGTTCAACATCGCCGGCCGCTTCTTCTGGGCCTCGCTGTCGGACAAGATCGGCCGCAAGAACACCTATTACACCTTCTTCATCCTCGGCATCGCGCTCTATGCGACGGCGCCCTGGGCCGCCGGCATCCAGTCCAAGGTGCTGTTCGTCTCCGCCTTCTGCATCATCCTGTCGATGTATGGCGGCGGCTTCGCCACGGTGCCGGCCTATCTCGCCGACGTCTTCGGCACGCAGTTCGTCGGCGCCATCCATGGCCGGCTGCTGACCGCCTGGTCGACGGCAGGCATCATCGGCCCGGTGGTGGTGAACTATATCCGCGAGGCGCAGGTCTCGGCCGGCGTCACCGGAGCCAGCCTCTACAGCGGCACGATGTACATCCTCGCCGGCATGCTGGCGCTCGGCCTCGTCGCCAACGCGCTGGTCAGGCCGCTCGGCCCGCAATGGTTCATGAAGGAGGAGGAGGTCGCCAAGCTCCAGGCCGCGAGCAGGGCCGCCGCGGCGCGCGAGGCCACCGGCTCCTTCGGCATCGGCAAGGGCGGCTTCGACGGCACCGCCGCCCTCGCCTGGGCCGTGGTCGGCATCCCGCTCGCCTGGGGCATCTGGATCACGCTGTCGAAATCGCTGACGCTGTTCCACTGAGCGGAGGCAACTGAACCGAACGAGGCCCGCGCCGCCATCGGCGCGGGCCTTTTGCCTGTCCGCGGGAAGCCGCCCCGACGGCGCTTTTCGCCGGCGGAGACCCCGCCATGCGCATGGCGCGCGGCGGCCCGCCAGGGCATTCCGCCTCGCCTCCGGCTCGCTCCGGCGTGACGAAGTCGCCGCGATCCGCGCAGCATCCGGCGAAACGCCATGCAGCAGATGCGTAACGATCAGTCCTCTCCCATGTCGATCTGCACAAAAAGCATTCCTCCCCTCGCGCTCACGCCATGGTATGGGCGGCCCGCATACGCCATCCTGACGCATCGGCAGCGTTCCAGGGACGCCGCCGGGTGAAGAGCGGGAGCGAGCGATCGCTGCAAGAGGGGTAAGGGCGGAACCAGGACGCTCGAACGCGCGAGCAACGCGCGGCGGGAGGCCGGGACCGTTGGGTGACAGATGACGACGACCAGGACCATCGACTTCCGCGCCGAGACGGATGACGGAGCCACGCTCCACGGCTTCCGCGAGGGGCACGGCCAGCCTTTGCTGCTGGTCAGCGGCCTCAGCGGCACCGCCGGCTTCTGGACCGACATCGCCTCGACGCTGGGGCGCTCCTTCCAGATCGTCCGCTTCGACCAGCGCGGCATCGGCGCGAGCAGCCGCGGCGAGGCGCCCTGCGACATCGAGCGGCTCGCCCGCGACGGGCTCGCCGTGCTCGACGCGGCCGGCCTCGACCGCGCCGTGGTGCTCGGCCATTCGACCGGCGGCTGCATCGCCCAGGCGATGGCGAAGCTGGCGCCCGAGCGCATCGACGGGCTGATCCTCAGCGGCACCTGGCTCAAGGCCTGCCGCTACATGACCGCGCTGTTCGGCGCCCGCCGCGCCATCCTGGACTGCGACCCGCAGGCCTTCGCGGCGCTCTCCGTGCTCAGCGCCTACCAGCCGCGCTGGATCCAGGCCAACTGGCACATCTACGACGACGCGATCGACGCCGCGCCGACCAGCGAGCACGCCCGCACGGTGATGCGCGAGCGCATCGACGCCCTGCTCGGCTTCGACGGCAGCGCCGATATCGAGGCCCTGCCGATGCCGACCCTGATCATGGGCGCGCGCGACGACATGGTCGTGCCGGTCTACCATCAGGAGGCGCTGATCGCCGCCCTGCCCGGCACGCGCCGCTCGATCATGGAGACCGGCGGGCATCTCTTCCCGGTCTCGCGACCGGACATCTTCACCGCCGCCGTGGCGGAGTGGATCGGCGAGCTCTGAGCCCCCGGCGCCGCGCGCGCCCTCCGCGTCGAAAGGACCCATACCCAGCCGGCGCGGACGCGGCTTAAACCAGAAGGCTTCCAAGGTAGGGCCCGGCCGAGCCCGGAAGCCCACCGGAACGAGCCCGAGGACGAGACCATGCGCGCAGCCCTGACCAGCCTCTTCGCCCTGTCGCTGCTCGCCCTGTCGCCGCTGCCGCGCCCCGCCGCCGCGCAGGATGCCGAGGCCGGCCAGCGCGCCTTCAACAAATGCCGCGCCTGCCACCAGATCGGCGAGGGCGCGCGCAACCTCGTCGGCCCCGAGCTCAACGGGCTGATCGGCCGCCATTCCGGCAGCGTCGCCGGCTACAGCTATTCCAGCGCCAACAAGAATTCCGGCCTGGTCTGGGACGAGGCGACCTTCGCGGAATACATCAAGGACCCGAAGGCCAAGATCCCCGGCACCAAGATGATCTTCGCCGGCATCAGGAGCGAGAAGGAAATCGCGGACCTGACCGCCTTCCTCAAGCAGTTCGGCCCGGACGGCAAGAAGCTCTGAAGGCGTCGGCCGGAGCGGTCCGCCGCCGAGGCGGAGTTGCGCGCCGGACAGGGCCGGCACCCGGTTTTTTGACAGAACGGCCCTTCCATTTTCGCGATCCGATGCAATATTCATTCGCTCCGGTGAACAAAGATGATTCGGACCCGGACGAATGTGCAGGCTGGGAAGGAGTTCCACGCGCCGATGAAGAAGGCCAAGCGGAAAACGGGGGAGAAGCGGTCGCAGATCGCCGCCATGCCGATCCGCCGCGCCGCCGACGGCTCGACGGAACTGCTGCTCGTGACCTCGCGCACGACGCGCCGCTGGATCGTGCCCAAGGGCTGGCCGATGAAGGGCGTGAAGGACCGCGACGCCGCGGCGCAGGAGGCCTATGAGGAGGCCGGCGTGCTCGGCCGCGTCAGCGAGAAGCCGGCCGGACGCTACAGCTACTGGAAGCGGATGAGCGACCATTTCGCGCTCTGCGAGGTCAAGCTCTATCTGCTCGAGGTCGAGCAGCAGCACGCCGATTTCCGCGAGCAGCACCAGCGCGACCTGCACTGGTTCAAGCTCGCCGACGCCGCCGACATCGTCGACGAGCCCGAGCTCAGCACCGCCATCCGCAAGCTGCAGGCGCAGGTCTCGCTCGCGGCGTGAGCCCGGCCGCGCCTGGCGCGACGGACCGCCCATCATCATTGGGCCGATACGCCAGGCCTTTGATTTTGCGCCGGCTTTTTGCGCAGGCCGCGCTCCGCTTTTCCGACCGGCGCCCTAAACGTCGTCGAAGGGCGCGCGGCCGTCGACCGCGATCATGCGCTCGCGGGCGACCCGGCCGGCCTCGGCCGGGCTCGCGCCACCCGTCCGGGCCGTGATCACGAGCTGGAGATATTGCTTCAGCTCTTCGGGCATCGTCGCGAAGAAGGCGTTCAGGCACAGCGCCGGCCTGTCGTGGCGGCAGCTCTTTCGCCGCCGGCAGCCCTTGCGCGGACAGAACGACCAGATCTCGAGCCCATCCACCAGGCTGCGATGCTGCCGCGCCCGCCGGGCCTCGTTCTCCGCCTGCCAACGCGCCTGCTCGGGCGTCTGCCCATCCAGCTTCGCCATGGTCCGCTCCTGCGGTCGCGCGCGCCGGCGCGCAAGTCATGGGTCTTCGGCCGCCCGGCTCGCGCGCGGACGTTCGGGAAACGAGGGGCAGCGGAGCGCCGCGAGGCGCGGAATATCGGCCGCTTCCGTTGAGCCAGGAAGCGGCGCGGATGGATTGAGCCACCATCCGCACGCCCCGTGGCGCTCCGCTTGCCGGCGTTCTTGAAAGCTGCGGGCCGCGCTTCCGTTGGGCGGAGCGACGGTCGCGGACGCACAGGGCGCGCCGGCTTCCCTCAACGGGTCGCCCTGCGCCTGCCGCCTCGCCACCGCCGCGCCGCCTCTCCTAGCGAGGCTCCTCGCGCAGGGGCCGTAGTACCCCCAGGGCGGTTCCCGCGGCCTCCCGAGTCCGGGGTGCAAACCCGGCCGCAGGGCGCCGCCCCCGCCCCGCCATGCAGCATGCCTCCGGACGGCGGCCCCTCGGGGTGAGGTGGGCCGAGAATAGGCATGGGCCGCGCGGGCGGGGATTAGTTTTCGCGGGCAGCACCGGCATGGCATAAGCCCGGCATGCACATCCGCTCCGAACAGCCCGCCGATTCCGACGCCATCCGCGCCCTGACCACGGAGGCCTTCGCGACGGCGCCGCATGGCAGCGGCACCGAAGCGGCGATCGTCGACGGCCTGCGCGCGGCCGGGGCGCTGACGCTCTCGCTCGTCGCCGTCGAAGGCGGGGCGACGTCAAACGAGATTCTGGGCCATGTCGCCTTCTCGCCGGTGACGATCGACGGGGCGGAGCGCGGCTGGTTCGGGCTCGGGCCGGTCTCGGTGCGGCCGGGCCGGCAGCGCGGCGGCATCGGCGCTGCCCTGATCCGCGAGGGCCTGCGGCGCCTGCGCGAAATGGGCGCCGGTGGCTGCGTCCTGCTCGGCGACCCCGCCTATTACGGCCGCTTCGGCTTCGCGAACGATCCGGCGCTGGTGCTGGAGGGCGTGCCGCCGGACTACTTCATGCGCCTCGGTTTCGGCGCGGAGATGCCGGCCGGCACCGTGCGCTATCACGCGGCTTTCGACGGGGCTGAGATCCTCTAAGCAATCTCCGAGGCCATCAGGCGATCCCGGAACATCCCAGAAAACGACTCCGAACGAATAGTGTCACGAATCCGTTCTTGAGTGACCACATTCATCTCAGAGAGTCTTGCCTCAACCACTGACACGATATGCTCAACTGCAGATTTTAGCGCATCCTCATCGTTACACAAAGCGATTATCGACTCAGCTATACTTGCAATCTTTGCCTTTTTCATAGAAAGAATATTATTATTACCTGAAATTCTAAGCCCTATTCCAGACAAAATATAGTATCTAAAGGTCTTATATTCATTAGAAATTCTTTGATTCCTCCAGAGAAATTCCAAACGGTAATATAAATATGCTACAGCATGATATATCCTAACGTCATGATCGTCCAAAAATATTGAATTCTCATACTCGGACAATATACCGCGATAATCTCTTGCCGCTCTCTGCGGCTGAAAAAGCAAACAAGCCGCAACAGCCTTCATAAGGACAGAAGGCTGCATCACTCTAGTTCTCTCGACATCCTGATTTCTATATTGATTGTCTCGCCTCTCAAAATATATCGCCTCCTCCTTATCAAGGCCTCGGCAATACTCTTCAAAACTCTTCATAAATGGCCGGAGAGCCCAAAATTGATCATCCCTGACCGGATTCTGCCTGTTCGTACCAACGATAATTGACGAAACAAAATCATCATTCTTTGAACCAATCAGGCGGAAGGGAACCTGTATTGATTCAGCAAGTGAAATATCACCGTTTTGACAACCAGAATCATCCCCGTAAACTAGGTCAAAAATCACATTACTAGTTTGACATCCGTTGACGATCTGAAAATCTTCCAGGCGGAATTTATCACCCGTCCTATCAATATTTTTTGATACTACCGTTATACCATTATTCCGGAAAACAAATTCAGCACCGCCACCCGAACGCACGCCGGATTTTATGCCGGCATTGATTTTTGATTTTGCATCGTAATCGCGAATGTTATCGAAAAATACAGCCTTATTTACTCCTATGACGGAGCCATTCTGATCCTTCAAAGAACACAATTTCAATAAATTTCTAGCATCGATGTAACCTACATACGCCTCATCGACATGGCTGTTTGTAGGCATTACGACGTTTCGCGGAAAGTCAATCTCAACCTCAACCGCACTAGTGGCCGCCCGGTACCATTGTTGAAGCTCCCGCGCTCCGACAAACTCAACAGAAATATTTCCGTTATCAAAAATATTCTTCTCGTCGAGGTCAGACTTGAAGCTATTCCTTAGCTTTTCTATCCGAGCAGGCTTTTCATAATTTCCTGTTGTAATATAGTAGCAACTCAATTTTGGGTTTCGTTTTCCAACTCCTCTTTCATATATCGCCTCCATTGCCCCCATCAGGTCGTCGATAGCAGGGCTCTCCCCCTTTAGCTCTCCATCAAAGAACGCCGAAACGGCATCGAAAAACTTGGAAATATCGCCATAATCATAACTAGTGCTTGTCTTCGACTGAAAGAAGATAAATTCAATGGATGGATTATTTATAGCCGAAAGTTTTTCTTCAGCTTCGTGCTTATTCTTTACAGCTTCGCCTTGAATGATGACCGCAATTCCATCAACGCCAAATTCATCACCGGACAAGTGCACATCATATGCATCGATGCTCTCCCCTAGGAGCCCGGCCAGAATCGAGAAAATCGAGTAAATTTCGAACTGACGTTCTTGAGCATCAGCAGTGATCGAATTCGCTTTAGCAAACTCTTTCAGTTGGGCGCGGATCACAGGGTTCATGCGACATCAATCCTGATTCGTGACCAACAATGCTATGCACGGTCAGATTGATTTCATAGCCCGGCATCCCTTTTTTATCTTCCGCTTGCAACAAACGTCTTACCTCCTCCTCCGCCTCTCCCCCGCCCCTTTCGGCCGCTGCTCCGGCACCGGGCCCATCTCGTCGAGCGTCGGCTTCCGCACCCGTGAGGTGCCGGTCAGCAGCGGGTTCGGCTTGTCGCCGGCTTTCGGCTTGCCCTCGCCGCCGCCCCAGTTATGCGGCCCCATATCGGCGTCCGTCGGCTTGCGGGCGCGGGTCGGCGGCAGGTTGGCGGCGTCGCCATAGCCGCGCTCGCCCTTGTATTTGCCGGCGCTGGCCTCGACATCGCCCTGCCGGGCGAGCGGGTCGTCGCTGATCGCCAGCTCCGTCGCCTGCAAGCGCTTGATCTCGTCGCGCAGCCGGGCCGCCGTCTCGAATTCGAGATCGGCCGCGGCCTCGCGCATGCGCTTCTCGAGATCGGCGATCGCGGCCTTGAGGTTGTGGCCCGAGGCCGGCGCCACCAGCCCCTTGTCGACCGTGACATGGTCGCGCTCATAGACCGAGCCGAGGATGTCGCCGATGTTCTTCTTCACCGTCTGTGGCGTGATGCCGTTCGCCTCGTTATAGGCGACCTGCTTCTCGCGGCGGCGATTGGTCTCGGCCATCGCCCGCTCCATCGAGCCGGTGACGTGGTCGGCATAGAGGATGACCTTGCCGTCGACGTTGCGGGCGGCGCGGCCGATGGTCTGGATCAGCGAGGTCTCCGAGCGCAGGAAGCCTTCCTTGTCGGCGTCGAGAATGGCGACGAAGCCGCATTCGGGGATGTCGAGGCCCTCGCGCAGCAGGTTGATGCCGACCAGCACGTCGAAGGCTCCCAGACGGAGATCGCGCAGGATCTCGATGCGCTCGATCGTGTCGATGTCCGAGTGCATGTAGCGCACGCGCACGCCGTTCTCGTGCAGATATTCGGTCAGGTCCTCGGCCATGCGCTTGGTCAGCACGGTGACGAGGGTGCGGTAGCCCTTCTCCGTGACCTCCTTGACCTCGTCGAGCAGGTCCGCGACCTGATGTTTTGCGGGGCGGACCTCGACCGGCGGGTCGATCAAACCGGTCGGGCGGATGACCTGCTCGGTGAAGACGCCGCCGGTCTGCTCCATCTCCCAGCCGCCGGGCGTGGCCGAGACATGCACCGACTGGGGCCGCATCGCGTCCCATTCCTCGAAGCGCAGCGGCCGGTTGTCCATGCAGGAGGGCAGGCGGAAGCCGTATTCGGCCAGCGTCGCCTTGCGGCGGAAGTCGCCGCGATACATGCCGCCGATCTGCGGCACGGTGACATGGCTCTCGTCGGTGAAAACGAGGGCGTTATCCGGAAGATACTCGAAGAGCGTCGGCGGCGGCTCGCCCGGCTTGCGGCCGGTGAGATAGCGCGAATAGTTCTCGATGCCGTTGCAGGAGCCGGTGGCCTCGATCATCTCGATGTCGAAGGTGCAGCGCTGGTCGAGCCTTTGCGCCTCGAGGAAGCGGCCCATGCGGTTGAGCTCGTCGAGACGGGCTTTCAGCTCCTCCTTGATCGACTTCACGGCCTGGGTCAGGGTCGGGCGCGGCGTGGTGTAGTGCGAATTGCCGTAGACCTTGACGAACTCCAGCTCGGCCGTCTTCTGGCCGGTCAGCGGATCGAACTCGGAGATCGACTCGACCTCGTCGCCGAACAGGCCGATGCGCCAGGCGCGATCCTCATAGTGCGCCGGGAACAGCTCGATCACGTCGCCGCGGACGCGAAAAGTGCCGCGGGCGAAATCGCCGAGGGTGCGCTTGTATTGCAGCGCGACGAGATCGGCGATGAGCTGGCGCTGCTCGATGCGCTCGCCCAGCTTCACCGAGAAGGTCATCGCCGTATAGGTCTCGACCGAGCCGATACCGTAGATGCAGGAGACCGAGGCGACGATGATCACGTCGTCGCGTTCGAGCAAAGAGCGCGTCGCGGCGTGGCGCATGCGGTCGATCTGCTCGTTGATCGAGGATTCCTTCTCGATATAGGTATCCGAGCGCGGGACATAGGCCTCGGGCTGGTAGTAGTCGTAATAGGAGACGAAGTACTCGACCGCGTTGTCGGGGAAGAAGCTCTTGAACTCGCCATAGAGCTGCGCGGCCAGCGTCTTGTTCGGGGCGAGGATCAGGGCCGGGCGCTGCGTCTCCTCGATCACCTTGGCCATGGTGAAGGTTTTTCCGGAGCCGGTGACGCCGAGCAGGACCTGGTCGCGCTCCTGCCGGCGGATGCCGTCGACGAGATCGGCGATCGCGGTCGGCTGGTCGCCCGAGGGCTGGAAATCCGAGACCATCTTGAAGCGGATGCCGCCTTCGGATTTCTCCGGCCGCTCGGGTCGGTGCGGCGTCCAGGGTTTTCCGGGCTGGATGAAGGGGCTGCCGGTCTCCAGCAGGTGCTGCAACGACTTGGCGGTGAGCGCGGCCGCGCCTTCGTCGTCCGCGCCGAAGGCGGAATCCGCCTTCTTCGAGAGCTTGCGCTTCTTCCCGGCCTGCTTGCCTTCGGCGGGCCCGGCCTCGTAGCCGGCCTGCGGCTTGTCGCTGAAGCCTGAGGCGCCGCCCGGCACCGCCGTGCCGCGGTTGATCGCGGGGTTCAGCAGATCGGCGAGATAGCCTTCGAGCGGCTTGAGCTCGGGCTTGGTCGCCTTGGAATTCGGCGTGCGGGCCGAAGCGGGCTTCTTCGCCTTTGGCTTGGTCGCGGTGGTGTCGGGGCTCTTCGGCATGGCCGCAATATGGGCCCGAACCGCGCCGGATGCGAGGGGGAAGCCGCCTCCCGGACGCACCGCTGATGACAGACGATGACAGCAGTTGACAGGATCGAGAAATACAACCTTAAATTGCAAAGATGCGGCCGCCATCCATTCAGGGAGCCGTGACATGCCGGGGGGCAAATGGGAACCGACGGAGGATGAGGTCGAGGCCTTCATCGCCCGCTGGCGCGTGTCGGAGGGAGCGGAACGGGCGGCCTATGCGCTGTTCCTGAGCGAATTGTGCGGGCTGATCGGCGTCGAGGCGCCGCAGCCCCCGACCAGCGATTCCGACGCGGTGACCTATCGCTTCGAATATCCCGTGCGCTTTCCCGACGGGCAGGGCGGGTACACGGTCGGCCGCATCGACCTCTACCGGAAAGGCGCCTTCGTGCTGGAGGCGAAGCAGACCCGGCTCAGCGGCAGGTCGAAGGCGCTGCTGCCGGCCGGAGACGGCGACGACGGCGGCGAAGGGGCGCCCGCCGGCACGCGCGGCCGGCGCGGCGCCGAGCTCGGCCGCGACCTGCTGATGCTCAACGCCCGCAACCAGGGCGAGCGCTACGCCAAGGCCCTCCCGGCGAGCCATGGCTGGCCGCCCTTCCTGATCGTCTGCGATGTCGGCCATTGCTTCGAGCTCTACGCGGATTTCTCGGGGCTCGGGAAGAACTACGTCCAGTTCCCGGACCGGCACCGCTTTCGCATCTATCTGGAGGATCTGCGCGACCCGCAGATCCGCGAGCTGCTGAGGCGGGTCTGGGGGGATCCGTTCTCGCTCGACCCGGCGCGGCGGGCGGCGGCGGCCACCCGCCAGATCGCGGAGCGCCTCGCCCTGGTCTCGAAGGCGCTGGAACGGCGCCACGACCCCGAGGACGTGGCGCTGTTCCTGATGCGCTGCATCTTCACCATGTTCGCCGAGGATGTCGCGCTGATCCCCGCGGACAGCTTCAAGCGCCTGCTGCGCGAATGCCGGGAAGCGCCGCAGAGCTTCCAGCCGCTGCTGGAGGACCTCTGGCGCCGGATGGACCGCGGCGGCTACTCGGCCGCGATCCGCGCCGAGATCAGGCATTTCAACGGCAGCATGTTCGCCGAGCCGCAGGTCTTCCGCCTCGGCCGCGACGGCATCGCCGAGCTGCTCGCGGCGGCCGAGCACGATTGGGGCCTGGTCGAGCCCGCCATCTTCGGCGGCCTGCTGGAGCAGGCGCTCGACCCGGACGAGCGCGCCCGGCTCGGCGCCCATTACACGCCGCGCGCCTATGTCGAGCGGCTGGTGATCGAGACGGTCATCGTGCCGCTGCGCGAGGACTGGCGGGCGGTGGTGGGCGCCGCCCAGCAGGCGCGCGACGCCGGCCAGCCGCGGCAGGCGCTGGCCCTGGTCGAAGCCTTCCATGACCGCCTCTGCGCGACGCGCGTGCTCGACCCCTCCTGCGGGACCGGCAATTTCCTGCATGTCGCCCAGGACCTGATGAAGCGGCTGGAAGGCGAGGTGCTGGAGACCGCCGCCGAGCTCGGCGCCGCCGAACGCCTCGGCGGCTTCGGCGCGCGCGGCGTCGGCCCGTGGCAGTTCCATGGGCTGGACGCCAATCCGCGCGCCGTCCGCATCGCCGATCTGATGCTCTGGATCGGCTATCTCCAATGGCATCTGCGCACCCGCGCCTATGCGCCGCGCGAGCCGATCCTCGACCGGCTCGAGCAGATCCTGCCCGGCGACGCGCTCCTCCGCTGGCCGGAATGGCCCGTGCCCGCCACGAGCGCAGGCCGCGAGGTCGCCCCGGCCGACCTGCATCCCGCCCCCTGGCCGGAGGTCGAGTTCATCGTCGGCAACCCGCCCTTCATCGGCGGCAAGGACCTGCGCCGGCGGCTCGGCGACGGCTATGTCGCAGCGCTGCGCCGGATCTATCCGCAGATGAACGAGAGCGCCGATCTGGTGATGTACTGGTGGGACCGCGCCGCCGACATCCTGACCCGGCCGGGCAGCAGGCTGCGGCGCTTCGGCTTCGTCACCACCAATTCGATCACCCAGACCTTCCAGCGCCGCACGGTGGAGCGGCATCTCGCCGGCAAGCGGCCGCTCTCGCTGGTCATGGCCATTCCCGACCACCCCTGGACCAAGGCCGGCAAGGACGCGGCGGCGGTACGCATCGCGATGACCGTCGCGCAAGCCGGGCAACATGAGGGCAAGCTGTGCGAGCCGCTCTCCGAAACCGGCCTCGATACCGACCAGCCGCAGATCGCATTGCGAGTGCGGGAGGGGCGGATCAACGCCGACCTGACCATCGGCGTCGACGTCACCAAGGCCGGGGCGCTCCGGTCCAATGCCGGGCTGTGCTCGCCGGGCGTGAAGCTGCATGGCGCGGGTTTCCTCGTGACGCCGGCCGAGGCCGAAGGGCTCGGGCTCGGTCGGCGCCCGGGGCTCGCGGCGCATATCCGGCGCTACCGCAATGGGCGCGACCTGACCGAGCGGCCGCGCGGGGTCCTGGCGATCGACCTGTTCGGATTGTCGGCCGAGGATGTCCGCGAGCGCTTTCCCGAGGTCTACCAGCATGTCCGGCTGACGGTGAAGGAAGCCCGGGACGAGGCCGGCAGGCCCGTCGGCCGCGACGCCAACCGGCGCGCCGGCTACCGCCAGCAATGGTGGATCTTCGGCGAGCCGCGCGGCGAGCTGCGCCCGGCCCTCGCCCGTCTCCAGCGCTATATCGTCACGGTCGAGACGGCGAAGCACCGCGTCTTCCAGTTCCTCGACGCCGCGATCCTGCCCGACAACATGCTGGTGGCGGTCGCGCTGTCCGACGCGTTCCATCTCGGCGTGCTGTCATCGCGCTTTCATGTGGCATGGGCCCTTCATCAGGGCGCGACGCTCGAGGACCGGCCGCGCTACTCCAAATCCCGCTGCTTCGATCCGTTCCCCTTCCCCGAGGCCGACGAGGCGCAGAAGGAGGCGATCCGGCGGCCGGCGGAAGCGCTCGACGCCCTGCGCAAGCAGGTTCTCGCCGATTATCCCGATCTCACCCTGACCAAGCTCTACAATGTCCGCGACGCGATCCGCTCCGGCGGCGCGCTGAGCGCGGCCGAGACCAGCGTCCGCGACCGCGGGCTGGCGCTGATCCTCGACGAGCACCATCAGGCGATCGACGCCGCCGTCGCCGCCGCCTATGGCTGGCCCGCCGATCTCGCCGGGGAAGAGGCGCTGGCCCGGCTCGTCGCGCTCAACCGGCAGCGGGCGCAGGAGGAGGAGCGCGGCCAGGTCCGCTGGCTCCGGCCCGACTACCAGCGCCCGCGCCTCGGCGGCGGGAGCAGGGGCGGCGAGCAGGTCGAGGCGGATGTGCGGGTCGCCGCGCATCCCGCCCTGGCCAAGCCGGCCTTCCCCAGCGACGCCGTCGCGCGCGTCGCCGCGGTGCTCGGCATGCTGGCCGAGGCGCCGGCCCCGCTCGACGCGGCCGCGATGGCGAAGCGGTTCCGGCAGGGGCGCCGGGTCGAGCGCGCGGTGCGCGACATCCTGGTCTCGCTGGCGCGGGTCGGGGAGATTTCCGCCGTCGATGGCGGCGCCCGCTTCGCCCGCCGGCTGACCGCCGCGGGGTGACCGCCCGCCGCGCGGCCCGGGGGCTCAGCGGCGCGCCAGCCATGCCTCCATGCCGGCGGCGGCGGCCATGCCGGTGGCGAAGCTCGCCTGCAGCAGATAGCCGCCGGTCGGCGCCTCCCAGTCGAGCATCTCGCCGGCGACGAAGACGCCGGGCAGACGCTCCAGCATGAAGCCGGCATCGACCTCCGCGCGGGCGATGCCGCCGGCCGTCGCGATGGCCCGGTCGAGCGGCATCGGCGCGCCGAGACGCAGCGGAACATCCTTGACGAGCGCGGCGAGCGCATGGGGCTCGGCCGGCGGCGCCATGCCCCCGGCCTCGCGCAGCAGCGCCGCCGCGACGGGAGAGAGCCCGCCGGCCTTGCGCAGATGGTTGCTCAGCGTCTCGCCCTTGCGCCGCTTGGCCAGGCGCGCGGCGAGCGCATCGGCGGAGAGGTCCGGCCGCAGGTCGAGCCGGAGCGTCGCGGCGCCGTCGCGCAGGACGGCCTGGCGCAGCGGCGCGGACAGCGCATAGATCGCGCCGCCCTCGATGCCGCCCGCATCGATCATCGCCTCGCCGGCCGCTTCCTCGCCGGCAAAGCGCGCGACGATGCGCTTGAGCGGCTGGCCGGCGAAACGCTCCCGCATCGGCTGAGACCAGGCGACGGCGAAGCCGGCATTCGCCGGCCTCAGCGGGGCGATCGCGACACCGCGCCCGGCCAGCAGCGGCACCCAGCCGCCATCGGAGCCGAGCCGCGGCCAGCTCGCACCGCCCAGCGCGAGCAGTGTCGCATCGGGGCGAACCGCTTCGGTTTCGCCGGAGGCGAGCGTGAAGGTCAGGGCACCCGCCTCGTCCCAACCGGTCCAGAGCCGGCCGGTCGCGAGCCTCACGCCGAGCCCTTCGAGCCGCCGCAGCCAGGTCCGCAGCAGCGGCGAGGCCTTCAGCACGCGCGGAAAGACGCGGCCGCTCGATCCGACGAAGGTTTCGGCGCCGAGCCCGTCGGCCCAGTCGCGCAAGGCCTGCGGCGGGAAGGCGCGCAGCGCTGGCTCCAGCCAGCCGGCGGCCTCACGATAGCGCCTCAGGAAGGCATCGAACGGCTCGGAATGGGTGAGGTTCAGCCCGCCGCGGCCCGCCAGCAGGAATTTACGCGCCGGCGAGGCCATGCGCTCATGGATCGTGACGCGATGCTCGGCGCCGGCGAGGCGCTCGGCCGCGATCAGGCCCGCCGGGCCGGCGCCGATGATGGCGATGTTGCGTATCGGCTTTTCCACCGCAGCCTGTTCTCATCTGGACGCGTCATCCCGGGCGCAGCGAAGCGAAGACCCGGGATCCATGCCTGAACCCTTCCCCGGGATGCTCCGGCATGGATCCCGGATCGGCGCCGCTGACGCGGCTTGTCCGGGATGACGGCGTGTTTCCGTTCGAAGACTTACCGCTTTAGACTGTCCTTCCCCCTTTGGAAAAGCCCGGCCGGAAACCCTCATGCCCACCATCGCCGCCTATCTCGGCGCCGCGCTCTGCGAGATCGCCGGCTGCTTCGCCTTCTGGGGCTGGATGCGGCTCGGCAAGCCGCTCTGGTGGCTGCTACCCGGCTTCGTCTCGCTCGGGCTGTTCGCCTGGCTGCTGACGCTGGTCGGGAGCGCGGCGGCGGGCCGCGCCTTCGCCGCCTATGGCGGGGTCTATATCGCCGCCTCGCTCGGCTGGCTCTGGGCCGTGGAGGGGGTCAGGCCGGATCGCTGGGACCTTACCGGCGGCGTCATCTGCCTGGCGGGCGCAGCGGTGATCCTGGCGGCGCCGCGCTGAAAGCCTGCCTCAACCGCCCGAATGCGGCGCCGGGATCAGCACCGCGGGCGTCTCGCGCTGCTCCGCCGCCGCCTTGGTCTCGCGCAGGCGGCTCTCGCGCAGTTCGTTGGCGCTCTCGAGGATCGGATAGGCGATCGAGACGATATGGCCGTGGATGCGCTTCAGGTCGCGGATGATGTCGAGATGGATGGCGCTGGTCTCGATCGATTCCGGCCGGCCCGAGCGCAGGCGCTGGAAATGGCTGTCGGCGGCATGGCGCTCGGCCTCGCGCATCGCCGCCTTGTCGGCGAAGAGCTGGCGGGCGAGCACGATGTCGCGCGTCGCGAAGACGTTGAGCGCCAGCGCCAGCGCCGCCGCGACGCGATGGTGGAAATCGCGGATCTCGGCCAGCCCCTCGGGCGAGAAGGTGTAGCGCTTGCGGATCTTCTTCTCGGCGAGCTCGCGCAGGTTCTTGTCGATGATGTCGCCGATATGCTCCAGATTCGTGATCAGGGTGATGATCTCGAACAGGCGCCGGCTCTCCTCCTCGGTCAGCTCGTTGCGCGAGACCTTGACCAGATAGAGCTTGATCGACTCGTGGATCGTATCGACGCCGTCATCGGCCTGGGCGATGACGCGGGATAGCTTGAGCTCGTCCTTCTCCAGCAGCGTCATGGTATCGCGCAGCATGATCTCGACGCGGTCGCCGAGGCGCAGCGCCTCGCGCATCGCGCCGGCCAGCGCCTCGCTCGGGCTGTCGAGCGCGTTGGGGTCGAGATAGCGCGGCGTGACCGCGGCGGAGGCCTCCTCCTTGCCCGGCATGAAGCGCTCGACCAGCGCCGCGATCGGCTTAACGAAGGGCAGGAAGACAACGGCGCCGATGAAGTTCAGCGCGACATGGAACTCGATGGCGAAGCGCGGGCCGGCGGTCGGCAGGCTGGTCAGCCAGGCGGCCAGCGGGCCGACGAAGGGAATGATCACGAGCGCCAGCAGGAGGCGGGTCAGCAGGTTGCCCATGGCGGCCCGGCGCTGGGCCACGGGCGCGCCGAGCTGGTCCAGCACCGGGATCAGCGCATTGCCGAGATTGGCGCCGATGACCAGCGTCAGCGCCGTCGCGGGCGGGAACAGGCCCGAGGCCGCGAAGGTCGCGACCAGCAGGATCACGGCGATGCTGGAATGCACCATCCAGGTCGCGGCGATGGCGACGAGCACGGCCAGCAGCGGCTCGGAGCCGATGGCGCCGAGGATGACGCGGAAGGTCGGCGACTGGGCGAGCGGCGCCGCCGCCGCGTTCAACTCGATCAGCGCGAGCAGGATCAGGCCGATGCCGACCAGGACGCGGCCGATATTGCGCGGCCGCTCCATCGCCTCGCTCGACAGATACATCGCGACGCCGATGGCGATGCACAGCCCCCAGAGCCAGCCGAGATCCATCGAGATGACGAAGGCGGCGAGCGCCGTCCCGAGATTGGCGCCGAGCAGCACGGCGAGCGCCATGGCCGAGCCGATCAGCGCCTGCCCGGCGAAGGAGGAGACCAGCAGCGTCGTCGCCGTCGAGCTTTGCAGGACCATGGTGACGACGATGCCGCTGGCGAAGGCGGCGAAACGGTTGCGCGTGAAGCTCTGCAGGGCATGCCGGAGCTGCGAGCCGAAGGCGCGCATCGCGCCGGTCCGCACCAGCCTGACCGCCCAGATCAGCAGCGCGACGCCGCCCGCCAGATGGATCAGGATATTGGTTGCGCTCTCGCCCGTGGCCATTTTCGTGCGGTCTTTCCCCGTTTCGGTGATGATGGTCGGCTGAATCTACACGTTTTTGATTAGCCAACTCAATAGCAATAAACGGTGAAAGTGCTGAAAATGCGGCAGAATTTGCGATTTTGCCGGATTCCGAAACGCGCCTTCGCCGGGCCGGCGGGATCAGGCCGGCGGGATCAGCGTCACGCCCGCCTGCGCGAAGGAGACCGCCACCGGGGCGCCCTGCGCCAGCAGCTCGCGGGCCCCGTATTGCACCACGAAGAGCTCGCCGACCTCGGTCTCGACCATGATGTCGAGATGGTTGCCGAGATAGGCGCATTTGCGGATCGTGCCCGGCAGCGCGCCGGCGGCCCCGGCCGGCCCGAGCAGCAGCGCCTCCGGCCGGACCGCGACCTTGGCCGGGCCGGCACCCAGGCCGCGCGCCGGCAGCGAGACGGTGGCCGAGCCGATACCGACCTCGGCGCGGCCGTCCGCGACGGCCTTCACCGTGACGTCGACGAGGTTGGCATCGCCGATGAAGTCGGCGACGAAGGCGTTGGCGGGCTGCTCGTAGAGCTCGCGCGGCGCGCCCTCCTGCGCGATCCGGGCGTTCGACATCACGATGATGCGGTCGGAGACGGCGAGCGCCTCCTCCTGGTCGTGGGTGACATAGGCCACGGTCAGGTTGAGGTCCTGCTGCAATTCGCGGATCTCCTCGCGCACCCGGCGGCGCAGCTTGGCGTCGAGATTGGAGAGCGGCTCGTCGAAGAGCAGGACCTGCGGCTCCAGCACCAGGGCACGGGCCACGGCGACGCGCTGCTGCTGGCCGCCGGACAGTTCGGACGGGTAGCGGCTCTCGAAGCCCTTGAGGCCGACCAGCGCCAGCTTCTCCAGCGCCATCTGCTTCGCCTGCTCCTTGCCCAGCCCCTTCACGGTCGGGCCGTAGGCGGCGTTCTCCAGCACGCTCATATGCGGGAACAGCGCATAGGACTGGAACACCATCGAGACGTCGCGATCGGCGGCGGAGAGCTTGGTGACGTCCTTGCCGCCGATCAGGATCTGCCCCTCGGAGGCGATCTCCAGCCCGGCGATCATGCGCAGCGTCGTGGTCTTGCCGCAGCCGGAGGGGCCGAGCAGCGTGACGAGCCGGCCGGGTTCGATGGTGAAGCTGACATTGTCGACCGCCGTCACCGCGCCGTAGCGCATCGAGACGTTGCGGAACTCGACGGAAGCGGGTCCGGCCTTCGTCAACTTGCTGCTCCCTGGCTGATGGGGTCGGCGACCGCGCCCGACAACGCCGTGTTCGGGGCGCCGGTCTTGCGCCGGCCGAGCTTGCGCTCGCCGACGCCGAGCTGGATGAGAGCGATGCCGAGCGCCATGAAGACGATCAGCACCGAGGAATAGGCGATGGCGAGGCCGAACTCGCCCGCCTCGACGCGCCCGACGATATAGGCGGTGGAGAGGTTGTATTCGGCCGAGACCAGGAAGATCACGGCGCTGACCGCCGTCATCGAGCGCACGAAGGAATAGACCAGCGCCGAGACCAGGGCGGGCTTCAGCAGCGGCAGCACGACGCGCCGGAGCGTGGTGAAGCTGCGGGCCCGCAGCGTCGTCGAGGCCTCGTCCAGGCTCCTGTCGATCTGCGACAGGCCGGCGATGCCGGAGCGGACGCCGACCGGCATGTTGCGGAAGACGAAGGCGATCACCAGGATCAGCCCGGTGCCGGTGATCTCGACCGGCGGCACGTTGAAGGCGAGGATATAGGCGACGCCGAGCACCGTGCCGGGAATGGCGAAGGAGAGCATCGTCGCGAATTCCAGCGCGCCGCGCCCGCGAAAGCGCTGGCGCGTCAGCAGATAGGCGGTGAGCAGGCCGATCAGCGCCGTCAGCGGCGCCGAGATCGCGGCGACCTTGACCGTGGTGAAGAAGGACGGCCAGGCCGAGCCCTCGAAATAGAAGCCATGGCTGAAATCGATGGAGAAGCCGGTCAGGTAGTGCTGCAGCGTCGGCGTGTAGTCGCGACCCATGTTGCGGACGAAGCCGCCGACGAAGATCACCACATAGATCACCAGCGTCAGCGCCACCCAGGGCACGATCACCGCGATGGCGAGCCAGGAGACGCGGCGCGGCAGCGGCGTCGGCAGCCCGGCGTCGCCCTTGCCGGTGACGGTCGTGTAGGATTTGCCGCCGAGCCAGCGCTGCTGGATCCAGAAGGCGCCGAGCGTGAAGGCGAGCAGGACGATGGCCAGCACCGCCGCCTGCCCCTGATTGTAGGAGGCGCCGACCACCGCGAAGAAGATCTTGGTCGAGAGCACCTCGAAATTGCCGGCGAGCACCAGCGGATTGCCGAAATCGGCCATGCTCTCGACGAAGCCGAGCAGGAAGGCGTTGGCGATGCCGGGCCTGAGCAGCGGCCAGGTCACGGTGCGGAAGGTCTGCCAGCGCTTGGCGCCGAGGGTCTGCGAGGCCTCCTCCAGGCTCGGCGAGATGCCCTGCACCACGCCGATCAGCACGAGGAAGGCGATCGGCGCGAAGGCCAGCACCTGCGCCAGCAGCACGCCGGGCAGGCCGTAGAGCCAGCGCGAGCGCGGGATGTCGAACCATTCGTAGAGCAGCGTCGAGACCGCTCCGGCCCGCCCGAAGAGCAGGATCAGCGCCAGGCCGATGACGAAGGGCGGGGTGATGATCGGCAGCACCGTCAGCGCCCGCATGATGCGCTTGCCGGGCATGCCGGTGCGCAGGATCAAGAGCGCGCAGGCGAGGCCGAGCAGGGTGGTGACGACGCCGCAGAGCACGGCGAGGATCAGCGTGTTCCAGGCGACGCCGCAATTGGTGTTGCCGGTGACGCAGCCCAGCCCCCAGATCGAGGAATCGAGGAAGGCCGCGACGAAGGCGGCCGGCGCGAAGGCGCCCTCCTGGTCGACCAGCGCGCTCTTCAGGATGATCGCGACCGGGAAGAAGATGAAGACGCCGATCAGCAGGACGATCAGGCCGATGGTCGAGACGGTGAAGAGGTCGCCGCGGCAGACGCCGCGATAGGCGAGGCCGTGGCAGAGCAGGAAGAGCAGCGAGAGCAGCGTCAGGAAGGCGCCGCCGCCGATGCCGCGCTGCGCCGCCCCGGCGCCGCCGAGCAGGGCGGCCAGCCAGGAAATGCCCTGGTCCTTCAGCACGATGGCGAAGGCCTGGGCGAAGAACAGCAGCAGGCCGAGCCCGCCCGCCCAGAGCAGCATGCGCGCCGTGCGCTGCCGGTCGGCGCTGCCCCAGAACAGGGTCGCGGCGGCGAGCGCGACGCCGGGCGGGGCGAGCCAGGGCGTCTGGCCCGAGAGCACCAGCGCCAGCGCGCTGCCGGCCTTGCCGAAGGGATATTCGGCAAGCCAGCCCCAATCCGCCAGCCCCATGCCCTCGACGAGGTACCAGGGCATCAGCGCATAGCCGAGCCAGCCGATCAGCAGCACGAGTCGCGTCGCCGGCGCCATGGTTGCCCTGTTCCTCTCGTAGACCTTAGCCCGGCCGGTTCGTCCCGGCCCTCTCGATTTCGGAAGCGATTTACGACGACCCCGCCGGGTCATCCCGGACGGAGCCCTCGGGTCCGATCTTCGATCGGCCCAAGGATGAACTCCGCGAAGATCCGGGATCCATGCCTGAACCCTGCTTGGATGCGCTCCGGCATGGATCCCGGGTCCAGCCCGGGATGACGGGAGAGGTTCACGCGGAACCTCCCGCCGCCGCGGCAAAAGGGCCCGCCGCTTACTTCGGCAGCGCCTTGACTTCCTTGTCCCACTTGGCGAGCAGGCGGTTGCGCTCGGCCGAGGAGCCGTATTTCACGAAGTCGTAGTTGATCAGCTTCATCTGATCCATCTTGGGCGACTGCGGCGGCACCGGCGCGGCCTTGTTCGACGGCACCTGATAGGACTTGGCCGGGGCGGCCAGCGCCTGGGCGGCCGGGGTCAGGGCCCAGTCGTAGAACTTCTTGGCATTCTCGAGATTGCGCGCGCCCTTGACGATCGACATCGAGCCGATCTCGTAGCCCGTGCCCTCGCAGGGCGCGACCGGCTTGATCGGGTCGCCCTGCACCGCGAAGACCACCGCATCATGGATGAAGACGATGCCGACGGCGGTCTCGCCGAGGCTCGCGGCCTTGGCCGGGGCGGCGCCCGACTTGGTGTACTGGCTGATGTTCTTGTGCAGGGCCTTGAGGTAGTCGAAGCCCTTCTCCTCGCCCATGAGCTGCACCACCGTGGCGAGCAGGTTGTAGGCCGTGCCCGAGGAGTTCGGGTCGGCGACCTGGACGTCGTCCTTCAGCTTCGGGTTGAGCAGGTCGGCCCAGCATTTCGGCTCGGGGATGCCCTTCGCCTTGATCTGCTCGGTGTTGAAGCCGAAGCCGAGCGCGCCCGCATAGATGCCGACGGAACGATGCTTGGCGGCCTTCCACTGGTCGAGCGCCCAGCTATGCAGCTCCTTGTTCTTCGGCGATTCGTATTCGAGGGTCAGCCCCTCCTCCGCCGCCTGGAGATGCGGATCGCCGGTGCCGCCCCACCAGATGTCGCCGCGCGGATTGGAGGCTTCGGCCTTGAGCTGGGCGTAGATCTCGCCCGCCGATTTCCGGGTCATCGCGACCTTGATGCCGGTCTCCTTCTCGAAGGCGTTCGACATGGCGCGGCACCATTCCTCCTGGACGCCGCAATACATCACGAGCGAGCCCTGGGCGCGGGCCGGCGTGGCGGCGAAGGCCGCGGTGGCGAGCGCGGCGAAGAGCCCCGCCTTGAGCCAGGATTTCGACTTCATGGTAACCTCCCTGTTGCGGTTGGCCGGTTTCTGCGACCGGGTGAGATGCTGGGCGTGAAGGTGAGACGAGACGGCGCTAAAGATCAATGAAATAACGTGCCGGCTAAGCGATTCCTGTGATCTTTCTCAGCGCCGGCGCCAGCTCGGGCGTGCAGCACAGGATCGGGTTGCCCCTGGCGATCCCTTCGCCGGCGAAGAAGTCGTTGACATAGGCGCCGGCCTCGCTGGCGATGACGATGCCGGCGGCGACGTCCCAGGCGTTGATATGCAATTCCGCATAGCCCTCGCTCCAGCCGCAGGCGGTGTGACAGAGCCCGAGCGTGCCGGAGCCGGCGCGCTTCACCGCGGCGCCCGCCGCATAGCCGCGCGCGATCACCTCGAGATAGCGCTCGGCCGGGACGCGGGTGGACCAGCCCAGCTCGAAGGCGGCGCGCGCGACGTCGCTGGCGCCGGAGACCCGGATCGGCTCGCCGTTCAGCGTCGCCCCCGCGCCGCGGCGGGCGGCATAGACCTCGCCCAGCGCCGGCGCGGCGACAATGCCGATCTCCGGCCTGCGATCCGCCAGGAAGCCGATGGAAATGCACCAGTTGCGGTCGCCATGGGCGAAATTCGCGGTGCCGTCGATCGGATCGAGGATCCAGAGCGCATCGGAGGCGGTGCCGCCGCCCTCCTCGCCGATGACCGAATCCTGCGGGAACAGCGCGGAGAGGCGCCGGCGCAGGAACTCCTCGACCTTGCCGTCGGCGACGGTGAGCCAGTCCTGCGCGCCCTTCATGGTGATGCCGAGGGAGTCGCGCCGGTTGAAATAGCCCAGCGCCAGATGGCTCGCCTCGGCGGCGAGCCCGAGCGCCGCATAATAGCGCAGATCGCGTTCGGCCGGCGTCATCACAGGGTCTCCAGATCGACGCGGACCGGCTGGCCGGTGCGGGCGGATTCGGTCGCCGCATCGGCGAGGAGCTGCGCCTTCAGGCCGTCGCGGCCGGTCGGGGATGCGGCGGCCTTGCCGGTGCAGGCGGCGATGAAGGCGTCGAGCTCGGCGCGGTAGGCCGCGGCATAGCGCTCCAGGAAGAAGTTCTGCACCGGATCGGCGCGGAAGCCGAGGGCGGTGGCGCTTTCGACGGTGGTCTCGTGGATGTTGCCGGCGCGCAGCATGCCCTTGGCGCCATGCACCTCGATGCGCTGGTCGTAGCCATAGGTGGCGCGGCGCGAGTTCGAGATCTGGGCGATCCGGCCGGAGGCGGTCTTCATCACCACGGCGGCGGTGTCGACGTCGCCGGCCTCGCCGATCGCCTTGTCGACCAGGGCGGAGCCGAGCGCGAAGACCTCGACCGGCTCCTCGGCCAGCAGGAAGCGCGCCATGTCGAAATCATGGATCATCATGTCGCGGAAGAGCCCGCCCGAGCGCCTGACATAGTCGACCGGCGGCGGGGCCGGGTCGCGCGAGATCACGGTGACGATCTCGATTTCGCCGGCCTCGCCCGCGCGCAAACGCTTCTCCAGCGCGGCGAAATTCGGGTCGAAGCGGCGGTTGAAGCCGATCATCAGCGGCTTGCCGGAGGTCTCGACCGTGGCGAGGCAGCGGCGGATGCGGGCGGCGTCGAGATCGACCGGCTTCTCGCAGAACACCGCCTTGCCGGCGCGGACCGCCTGCTCGATCAGCTCGGCATGGGTGTCGGTCGGGGTGCAGATCAGCACGGCGTCGATGGCGGCATCGGCGAGGATCGCCTCCGCGCTCGCGGCCCTGGCGCCGGTCGCGGCGGCGAGCGAGGCGGCCGCCTCCGGCATCGCGTCGGTGACGGCGACGAGTTCGGCATCGCCGCGCGCGGCGACGTTCAGCCCGTGGATGCGCCCGATGCGGCCGGCGCCCAGCAATCCGATCTTCATGGTCGTCTTCAATCCTGTGGTCCGTCTGCCGGCCGTCCTGCCGCGAATAGGGCTGGAGCGCTAGTCATGCGCGCCGAGGATGGTCTGGTCGAAATCGATGTTGGAGCCGGTCATCAGGCCGGATTCGTCGGAAGCGAGATAGGCGACCGCCTTGGCGACCTCGCGCGGATCGATCAGCCGGCCGAAGGGCTGCGACGCCGCCGCCCCCTCCAGCCAGTCGTCCTCGGCGTCGTGGCGCAGCTTCATGATCGCGTCCTCGCCCGGCGTCGCCATCCAGCCGATATTGAGGCCGTTGACGCGGATGCGGTGCTTCAGCAGCCCGTAGGCGGCGTTCCTGGTCAGCACGGCGAGCGCGCCCTTCGAGACGCTGTAGGCGCAGAGGAAGGGCTGGCCGCCATGGGCCGACATCGACTGGATGTTGACGATGGCGCCCGGCACGCCCTGCCGCCGCATCAGATCGGCGACATCCTGGATCAGGAAGAAGGGCGCGCGCAGATTGACCGCCATGATCCGCTCATAGAGCGCCGGCGCGGTGTCGAAGATGGTGCCGCGGTCGGTGTCGCCGGCGGCGTTGACCAGGATGTCGACATGGTCGAAAGCCGCGGCAGCGGCCGGGACGATCTGCCGCACCGCGTCGAGATCGGCGAGATCGACCTGGTGGAACCGGGCCGCGCAGCCGGCATCGCGCAGGCTCGCCGCGACCGCCTCGCCGCGCTCGCGGTTGCGCCCGGTCAGCAGGACGCCGCGCAGGCCGCGGGCGGCGAATTCACGCGCGACCGCCTCGCCCAGCCCCTGGCTGCCGCCGGTGACGATCGCCACGCGGCCCGCGAGGCCACGGTCGAAATCTGCGCTCTGCGGCACCTGCCGGGCCTCCCTGAATGGCAGGAATTTTTTAGTTTCCCGCTTGTTGGAATAAATATTCCATTCTCGACTCGCCCAAGTCAAGCGCCGACGCAGGGTTCCGCACCGGCGCCGGCGCTTGACAAGCCGGCCCATCCGCGGTGTTGCAGCGGCGCGGCCCCGGCATGGCCGCGACGGAACCCTTGGCGATGCCCCCGACGGCACCAGTCCCGACGAGCCCGGCCCGCGCCGGCGCAAGGCCCGGCAGCGGGCGAGGTTGACGGCAGCGCGTCGCGCGCCGCCCGTCCGTTCGCCGTCATTCCCGTCATTCCTGCCGAAGGGCCGCCGCAGCGGCGGCATCAGCCATGCTCGAACACACCGCCATCCTGACCCTCTCCTGCCCGAACCGGCCCGGCATCGTCGCCGCGGTCTCGACCCTGCTGTTCGAGGCCGGATGCAATATCCTCGACGCGCAGCAATTCGACGACATCGAGACCGGGCGCTTCTTCATGCGCGTCGTCTTCAACCGGCTGGAAGGCGGCCGGCCGCACGACGCCATCGCCGCCGCGGTGGCCGAGCTGGCGGAGCGCTTCGCCATGGCGTTCAGCCTGCGCGAGACGGCGCGGAAGAAGCGGGTGATGCTGCTGGTCTCGAAATTCGACCATTGCCTGGCCGACCTGATCTATCGCTGGCGGATCGGCGAACTGCCGATGGAGATCACCGGCATCGTCTCGAATCACGCGCGCGCGCACATCGCCTCGACCGATCTCGGCGACCTGCCCTTCCATCACCTGCCGGTCACCCGCCAGACCAAGATGGAGCAGGAGGCGGAAATCTGGCGGCTGATCCAGGAGACGCGGACCGACCTCGTCGTCCTCGCCCGCTACATGCAGATCCTGTCCGACGGATTTTCCGCCAAGCTCGCCGGCCGCTGCATCAATATTCATCACTCGTTCCTGCCCGGCTTCAAGGGCGCCAAGCCCTATCATCAGGCCCATGAGCGCGGCGTGAAGCTGATCGGCGCCACCGCCCATTACGTCACGCCCGACCTCGACGAGGGCCCGATCATCGAGCAGGACGTCGAGCGCATCTCGCATCGCGACACGCCCGACGACCTGGTGCGCAAGGGCCGCGACATCGAGCGGCGCGTGCTGGCCCGGGCGGTCCGCCACCATCTCGAGGACCGGGTGGTTCTCAACGGGCAGAAAACCGTCGTCTTCATCGATTGAACCGAATAAAATTGCGCGCTCGACGCATTTTTTTGCACATCACCGGAAAAACAAGACGCTCCGGCCGGGCGTGGCGGCCCATTGGCGGTCCAGAGGATGCGCCGCACAGTTGACGCCTTCGTTGGCCCATGCCTTGCTGGAGCGGCAACCAAGAAAAATGGCGCGTCCAGCGCTGGGGATGCTTTTTGTTTTTTTGAAGGTGGAGGCAATCCGATGAACGAGCAGCAAATCCGCGGTCTGGTCGCGGATGTGAAGGACGGCACGCTGTCGCGACGATCCTTCATTCAGAGAATGGCGGCCCTCGGCATCGCGGCACCGATCGCGAGCCAGATCCTGGCCTGGAACGACGTCGCGATGGCCAATGCCACGCTCGCCTACAAGCCGACCAAGGCCGGCGGCGGCGGGCCGCTGAAGATGCTGCTCTGGCAGGCGCCGACGCTGCTCAACCCGCATTTCGCCTCGGGCACCAAGGACCAGATCGCCTCGCGCATCTTCTACGAGCCGCTCGCCGGCTGGGACAAGGAAGGCAACCTCATCCCGCAGCTCGCCGCCGAAGTGCCGACCAAGGCCAATGGCGGCCTCTCCGCCGACGGCAAGGTCGTGACCTGGAAGATCAAGCAGGGCGTGAAATGGCATGACGGCAAGCCGCTGACCGCGGACGACGTCGTCTTCACCTGGGAATACGCCAAGGATCCGGAAACGGCCGCCTACACCACCGGCGCCTACACCAACATCACCGTCGAGAAGGTCGACGACCACACCGTCAAGGTGATCTTCAAGGAGCCGACGCCGTTCTGGGCCGATCCCTTCGTCGGCGTCGCCGGCATGATCATCCCGAAACACCATTTCGGCGATTACAAGGGCGCCAAGTCGCGCGAGGCCCCGGCGAACCTGAAGCCGGTCGGCACGGGCGCCTACAAATTCGTCGACTTCAAGCCCGGCGACATCGTGTCGGCCGAGCGCAATCCCGACTACCACGTCAAGAACCAGCCGTATTTCGACACGCTCGAGGTCAAGGGCGGCGGCGACGCCGTCTCGGCGGCGCGCGCCGTGCTGCAGACCGGCGAATACGACTACGCCTGGAACCTGCAGGTCGAGGACGAGGTCCTCAAGCGGATGGAGACCGGCGGGCGCGGCAAGATCAGCGCCGTTCCTTCCGGCGACATCGAGTTCATCATCCTCAACACGACCGATCCCTGGACCGAGGTCGACGGCGAGCGCTCCAGCATCAAGACCAAGCATCCGACGCTGTCGGACCCGGCCGTGCGCCAGGCGATCAACCTGCTGATCGACCGCGACTCGATCCAGAAGTTCATCTATGGCCGCGGCGGCACCGCGACGGCGAGCTTCGTCAACGAGCCGAAGCAGTTCAAGTCGACCAAGCTCAAATACGAGTTCAACATCGACAAGGCCAACAAGATCCTCGACGAGGCCGGCTGGAAGAAGGGTTCCGACGGCATCCGCGAGAAGGACGGCAAGAAGCTCAAATACGTCTACCAGACCTCGATCAACGCCCCGCGCCAGAAGACGCAGGCGATCATCAAGCAGGCCTGCCAGCGCGCCGGCATCGATCTCGAGCTGAAATCGGTCACGGCCTCGGTGTTCTTCTCGTCGGACGTGGCGAACCCGGACACCTATACCAAGCTGTACACCGACATCGAGATGTACACGACCACGCAGCCCCAGCCCGATCCGGAGCGCTTCCTCAACCAGTTCGTCTCCTGGGAGATAGCCAGCAAGGAGAACAAGTGGCTGGGGCGCAACGTCTCGCGCTATTCCGACCCGGAGGCCGACAAGGCCTACAAGGCGGCGCAGAAGGAGCTCGACCCGGCCAAGCGGGCCGCGCTGCTGATCAGGGTCAACGAGATCTTCTGCGAGGCCAACGTCATCCTGCCGATCCTGTCGCGCACCCGCGTGGCGGCCGCGACATCGAACCTGTCGCACGACCATTCCGGCTGGGACGTCGATACCTGGAACCTCGCGGCCTGGTATCGGAGCTGACCTTCGGACGCCCTTCGCACCCAATTCCCTGTGCGAAGGGCGGTTGCCCCGGCTTGCCCCCCGGCCCCCGACAGGGCAGGTGGGCTGGCCGGCTGCAACCGGCGTTCGCCCCGCGGCCTCGCCGCGCCTGTATAGAGACGAATTCATGGCGACATATCTGATACGGCGGCTTCTCATCGCCATTCCAAGCCTGCTCGGCATCAGCGTGATCCTGTTCACGATCCTGGCGCTCGCGCCGGGCGACCCCTTCTCGGAGATGGCGACCAATCCGAACGTGCCGCCCGAGGTGCGCGAGGCCATCCGCGCCAGCTTCGGCCTGAACGACCCGATCTGGGTGCGCTACATGCGCTGGCTGACGGCGATGGCGCAGGGCGACTGGGGCTTCTCCTTCGCCAGCCGCATCAATGTCGACCAGCTCATCCTGCAGCGCCTGCCGACCACGCTCTTCGTCGTCGGCTCCTCGCAGATCCTGGCGCTGTGCATCGCCCTGCCGGTCGGCATCTACGCGGCGACGCGGCCCTATTCGGTCTTCGACCAGATCGCCAACACGCTGGCCTTCGTCGGCTTCTCGCTGCCGACCTTCTTCACCGGCCTGCTCTTCATCCTGCTCTTCTCGGTGACGCTCGACTGGTTCCCCTTCGTCTACCGCTCCGACATCGCCGCCACCGGCTGGCGCTGGTACTGGGAGATGTTCCGCCAGGCGATCATGCCGATCACCGTGCTCGGCGTGTTCCAGGCGGCTTCCTATACGCGCTATGTGCGCTCCTCGGTGCTCGACGTGATCCGGCTCGACTACGTCACCACGGCCCGCGCCAAGGGCCTGAGCGAGCGCAAGGTCACGCTGCGCCACATCACCCGCAACGCGCTGATCCCGGTGGTGACGCTGGTCGCCCTGCAGATGCCCGCCGTCTTCGGGGGCGCGCTCGTCACCGAGCAGATCTTTCGCGTCCCCGGCATCGGCTCGCTGCTGATCGACGCGATCCTCGCCAACGACACACCTGTGATCATGGCCGTGACCTTCGTCTTCTCCTGCCTGGTGGTCCTGTTCAATCTCATCGCGGATATCCTTTATGGCTGGCTCGACCCTCGCATCTCCTTCAGCTGAGCCGACCGTGGCGGCGACCGCCTCCAAGGCCGCGGTCTCGCCGGGGCGCGAGACCTGGCGGCGCTTCAAGCGCCACCGGCTGGCCGTGGCGAGCTGCTTCATCCTCGGCTTCCTGGTCCTCGGCGTCGTCGTCGGCCCCTGGCTCTGGCCGGTCGCGATCAACGAGATCGACTTCTCGGCCCAGCTCCAGGGCCCGTCCTGGGCGCATCCCTTCGGCACCGACGATCTCGGCCAGGACATCCTGGCGCGGATGATGTACGGGGGCCGCATCTCGCTCGCCGTCGGCCTCGCCGCGATGATCGTGGCGACCACGGTCGGCGTCATCATCGGCGCTCTGGCCGGCATGTCGCGCAAGATCGTCGATCCGTTCCTGATGTGGGTGACGGACCTGTTCCTGTCGCTGCCGCAGCTCCCGCTGCTGCTGCTGGTGATCTATCTGTTCCGCGAGCAGCTCAAGGCCGTGTTCGGCGTCGAGGGCGGCGTCTTCGTGCTGATCGTCGTCGTCATCGGCGGGCTGCGCTGGATGCCGGTGGCGCGGCTGGTGCGCGCCCAGTTCCTCTCGCTGCGCGAGAAGGAGTTCGTCGAGGCCGCCCGCGCCCAGGGCGCGACCAAGCTCCGGCAGATGGTCAACCATATCCTGCCCAACGCGCTCGGCCCGGTCATCGTCGCCGCGACCATCGAGGTCTCCTCGGCGATCATCGCCGAATCGACGCTCTCCTTCCTCGGCCTCGGCTTCCCGCCAGACATCCCGACCTGGGGACGGCTGCTGTTCGACGCCAAGGACCAGCTCGACACCGCCCCGCACTGGGCCCTGTTCCCGGGTGCGGCCATCTTCCTGACCGTCCTGTCGATCAACTTCATCGGCGACGGCTTGCGCGACGCGCTCGACCCGCGCCGCGTGATCTGATGAGGGCGCGGTTCCGCGTTCCCGGAACCGCGCCATGTTTTTGGTTTGACGCATATTCGCTGACGCGGACCTTCGGTTCTTCAGGCGAACCGGTGCCCGCCTCGCTTGAAAATGCTCCAGAGAAGGACCTGAAATGACCTCGCCGATCCTCTCCGTCTCGAACCTCTCCACCTCCTTCCGCGTCGAAGGCCAGTGGAAGTCGGTCGTCCGCAACGTCTCCTTCGACATCATGCCGAAGGAGACGCTGGCGGTGGTCGGCGAATCCGGCTCCGGCAAGAGCGTCACGGCGCTCTCGATCATGCGGCTCAACCCGCCGGCCTCGAGCAAGATCGAGGGCTCGATCAAGCTCAACGGCAAGGAGCTGCTGACCCTGCCCGACGCCGAGATGCGCCATATCCGCGGCAACGAGATCGCGATGATCTTCCAGGAGCCGATGACCTCGCTGAACCCGGTGCTGACCATCGGCTTCCAGATCGCCGAGGCGCTGATCCTGCATCGCGGCCTGTCGCGCTCGCAGGCCGAGGCCGAGACGATCCGCCTGCTCGAGAAGGTCCGCATCCCGGCGGCGAAGTCGCGCTTCCACGAATATCCGCACCGCTTCTCGGGCGGCATGCGCCAGCGCGTGATGATCGCGATGGCGCTGGCCTGCAAGCCCAAGCTGCTGATCGCCGACGAGCCGACGACCGCGCTCGACGTGACGATCCAGGCGCAGATCCTGGAGCTGATCAAGACGCTGCAGGACGAGGAGGGCATGTCCGTCCTGTTCATCACCCACGACATGGGCGTGGTCGCCGAGATCGCTGACCGCACGGTGGTAATGTATAATGGCGAGCAGGTCGAGACCGGCTCGACCGACGACATCTTCCGCAACCCGCAGAAGCCCTACACCAAGTCGCTGCTCTCGGCCGTGCCGAAGCTCGGCTCGATGATCGGCAAGGCCCGGCCGATGCGCTTCCCCGTCGTCGACCGCAACACCGGCGAATCCGACGTGCCGACCGAGGTGCCGGACACCGTCAAGGAGGCCGAGCGCCCGGTGCTGGAGGTCGCGGGGCTGACCACCCGCTTCGAGATCCGCGGCGGCCTGCTCTCCTCGGTCCGCGGCCGCGTCCACGCGGTCGAGAACGTCTCCTTCAGCCTGAAGGCCGGCGAGACGCTGGCGCTGGTCGGCGAATCCGGCTGCGGCAAGTCGACCACCGGCCGCTCGGTGATGCGCCTGATCGAGCCGCTTTCCGGCTCGGTGCTGCTCGACGGCGTCGATGTCCTCAAGCTCAACCAGCATGACCTGCGCGAGCAGCGCAAGCGCATGCAGATGATCTTCCAGGACCCCTTCGCCTCGCTCAACCCGCGCATGAATGTCGGCACCGCCATCGCCGAGCCGCTGCTGATCAACAACCTCGCCAGCCGCTCCGAGGCGCGCGACAAGGTCGCCGACCTGCTCAAGCGCGTCGGCCTGTCGCCCGACATGGCCAACCGCTTCCCGCACGAATTCTCGGGCGGCCAGCGCCAGCGCATCTGCATCGCGCGCGCGCTCGCGGTCGAGCCCAGGCTGATCGTGGCGGACGAGGCGGTCTCGGCGCTCGACGTCTCGGTCAAGGCGCAGGTGGTCAACCTGATGCTCGACCTGCAGGCGCGCATGGGGCTGGGCTATCTCTTCATCTCGCACGACATGGCGGTGGTGGAGCGCGTCAGCCATCGCGTCGCGGTGATGTATCTCGGCGAGATCGTCGAGATCGGCCCGCGCGAGGCGATCTTCGAGAACCCGCAGCATCCCTACACCAAGCGCCTGCTCGCGGCGGTGCCGATCGCCGATCCGGCGCGGCGCCTGCAGAAGCGCACGGTCTCCAACGACGAGATCAAGAGCCCGGTGCGCGCGCCCGACTACGAGCCGCCGGTGCGCCAGTACCGCGAGGTCTCGCCGGGACACGCCGTGATGATCTGGGGCGAGGAATGGGAGAAGAAGGAGCCGACCGCGGTCGCGGCCTGAGGCTTCCGAAGCCAGAAACGATCAGCCCGCGGCTCGCGCCGCGGGCTTTTGTTTTTCGCGCTGCAAGGGCGTTGCGCGAGCGGCGAGGCAGGCCCCGCCTTGCTGCGCTCTCCTCAGCCCATGATCCTTGCGACGATCCGGCGCAACTCCTCGCGGGAAAGGCCGCAGGGTTCGGGTTTCCAGTTCGGGGAGGCTTTCGGGGACGACGACCCGGGAGCGGAAACGTTCTGCTGGGGGATTTTCTTGTGTTCGTATGGGATCTTGTTTTTCATAACTGTCCAGTGGCGGCGCGTTGTCCGCGCGGCCTGTAAGGTTGCCTGACGCGATGCCGGCAACAGGGCGCCTCAAATCGGCGCCGGATGAGCGAAGGAATGAAAGAAGAAGGCAAAGCGCCGGTTGCGGCGCGGCCATCCGAGCATTGCGATCGGTCCGGCCTTGCTAGAAGCTCATTGTGGCTATTTGAAGTTACGCCCCCCCTTCGGGAAAATAATCGGCGAGCGCGACAGCCGTGCCATGCCGTCAGGGCCCGCGAAGATTCATCTCGCCGGCGACCGTCGCGGCCTCCGCCGCAGCGAAGGGCCGCGCCGCACATCGCGCATCCGAGGCAGCTCGTCCGACGTCGTCACGATCCGGAACCGGGCGTCCGGGTGGCGCATGATCTAGCGGATCGAACGCGCCAACAGGTCGGTGACACCCCATCGACGGGGCAGGCCCGGCCATACGGCCGTAGCCATGGCCGCCCTCCTGTCGTGTCGGGTCAGGCCGTGCTTCGCTTGCCCCGGACACTCCGCTTCGCAGGCGGCGGGCTCGCCGCGGCGATCGCGGCATCGGCGGCCTCCTTCGCGAGCCGCAGGGCGCGCAATCGGGCCGTACGCTCGCGGATGGCCGCCTGTTCGACGCGCAACGCCTCGAGAGCCGTTTCGGCCTCGGCGCGGCGTTGCGCAGCGAGGGTCGCCCTGCTCTGCGCTCGCAACTGAGTCTCTTCCAGTGAAAGCCTGGTGCCCGACACTGCGACCTCCTTCGGTACAAGCTGTGGCAAAGGACCGCTTACTGGGCTTGCTGCGCCGGCCGGGCGGGACGAGCGGGCCGCTCCACACGCTTCGGCGCCGGCAGCAATCCTTCACGCTGGGCCTGCTTGCGCGCCGCCTTGCGAGCCCGGCGGATCGCTTCGCCCTTTTCGCGCGTCCGCCGCTCGGAGGGCTTCTCATAGGCCCGGCGCGCCTTCATCTCGCGAAACACGCCTTCGCGCTGCATCTTCTTCTTGAGGACGCGTAGCGCCTGATCGACATTGTTGTCGCGAACCAGAACCTGCATTTGGATTTTCCTTCGGTGGAAACAAAAAGGGCCGGGCGAACCCCGACCCTTCGCGTCCATCCGCCGTTCCATCGAGCAGCAGGCAGACTATCCGACCGCCGCATCCGAGGATCGTCACGCCGGACGGTATCCCGTCTCACTCGACCTGGAGATTGTCCGCAGAGACCTTGCCGGAACGCTTGTCCTGCACCAGCTCGTAGGAGACCTTCTGGCCTTCCTGAAGCATGCGCAGGCCGGCGCGCTCGACCGCGCTGATATGGACGAAGGCATCCTGGCCACCGCCTTCCGGCTGAATGAAACCAAAACCCTTGTCCGTGTTGAACCATTTGACAGTGCCGCCGGCCATGCTGACCTCCTGTAAAAGCGACCATTCACACGCCGCTTATGCAACGCATGTTTCGATTTGAGCAGGAAGTTCGTCAGCAATACGCGATGAAGCGCGGGGCCAATTCGTTCGGCCTAGATCGATTTTGCTAACATGGGACTTATCGGCCCCATTGTCAAATCGGGAATCCATTCCGGAAATATTGAAGATGTCACGCGGCCGATCAAGCAAGCTGCAGCCCGCATCGAGAAGCCTGCATCGAAGCGATGGCGGGCCTGCGGTTACGGGCCGCCGAATCACAGGCACGGATGCGTTTGAACAGCCTCCGAAGGCGTGTTCGAGACATGCGTGTTCGAGACATGGCCGCCGGGCCGCGCAACGACGATGCGATGCAGCGACAGCCTGGCGCCATTCGGCAATTCGGGGAACGGCCCTGGCGGGCGCAGCCGCCTTTGAGCCGAGACGAGCTGAGCCCGGGACAAGGGCGCCAAAGGGCGCAAGCTCCCGCACCCGCGCCCTTTCCTCGCGCTCAATCCGGAATCCGCTCCCAATCCCGGAGCCAGGGCGCGGCCGAGGCGTCGCTGGGCGCGCGCCAGTCGCCGCGCGGCGAGAGCGAGCCGCCGGAGGAGACTTTCGGCCCGTTCGGCACGGCCGAGCGCTTGAACTGGCTGGTCTCGAAGAAGCGGCGGATGAAGACGCCGAGCCAGCGCTTGATGGTGGGCAGGTCGTAGGCGACGCGCCTGTCGGCCTCGATGTTCGGCGGCCAGGCGCCCTTGCCGGCGTCGCTCCAGGCATGCGCGGAGAGGAAGGCGACCTTGCTGGGCCTGAAGCCGTAGCGCGTCGTGTAGAACAGGTTGAAATCCTGCAGCGCATAGGGACCGACGAAATCCTCGGTCTTCTGCGCCGGCTTGTCGCCCACGCCCGGCACCAGCTCGGGCGAGATCTCGGTCGCGAGGATGTCGAGCATCACCGCCGAGGCCTCCTCGCCGAAGCGGCCGGACTGGGCGACCCAGCGGATCAGGTGCTGGATCAGCGTCTTCGGTACCGAGCCGTTGACGTTGTAATGCGACATGTGATCGCCAACGCCATAGGTGCACCAGCCGAGCGCCAGCTCCGAGAGGTCGCCGGTGCCCATCACCAGCGCATTGTGCCGGTTGGCGAGTCGGAAGAGCACGGAGGTGCGCGCGCCCGCCTGCACATTTTCAAAGGTAATATCGTAGACGGGCTCGCCCTTGGCGAAGGGGTGGCCGATATCGACCAGCATCTGCCGGCAGGCCGGCGTCATGTCGATCTCCTCGGCCCCGACGCCGAGCGCCCGCATCAGCCGCCAGGCATTGTCCTTGGTGTCCTTGCTCGTTGCGAAGGCGGGCAGCGTATAGGCGAGGATGTTTTCGCGGGGCAGGCCGAGCGCATCGAAGGTATGGGCCGCGACGATCAAGGCCTGCGTCGAATCGAGGCCGCCGGAGACGCCGATCACCACCTTGTCGATGCGCGTGCTTTCCAGCCGCTTGCGCAGGCCGTGCGACTGGATGTTGTAGGCCTCGAAGCAGAGCTCGTTCAGCCTGGCGTCGTCGCTCGGCACGAAGGGGAAGCGCTCGACGGCGCGGGCGAGGCCGAGATCGCTCTGGCGGTCGGGATCGAGCGCGAACTCGACGCGGCGGAAGCTCAGCCTGTCGCGGTGCATGTCGGCGCTGTCGCCAAAAGTGTTCTGGCGGATGCGGTCCATCACCAGCCGCTCGAGGTCGATATCGGCGAGGATGAGCTGCGGCTCGCTGGCGAAGCGCGCCGCCTCGGCCAGCAGCGCGCCGTTCTCGTAGATCATCGCCTGCCCGTCCCAGGCGAGATCGGTGGTCGATTCCCCGGTGCCGGCGGCGGAATAGGCATAGGCGGCAATGCAGCGCCCGGAGTGAGCCTTGCAGAGCGCGTGGCGCCATTCCGACTTGCCGATGGTGACGTTGCTGGCGGAGAGGTTCAGCAGCAGCGTCGCGCCCGCCAGCGCCGCATAGGAGGAGGGCGGGATCGGCGTCCAGACGTCCTCGCAGATCTCCATATGGACGGTGAGATCCGGGATATCGGTCGCCGTCAGCAGGATGTCGGTGCCGAAGGGCACCTCCTGGCCGCAGAGCTCGATATAGAGCGCGCCGGCGCGCTCGCCCGAGGCGAACTGGCGGCGCTCATAGAACTCGCGGTAGTTCGGCAGATAGGTCTTCGGCACCGCGGCGAGGATGCGGCCGCGATGGAGCGCGACGGCGCAGTTGAACAGCCGGCCCTCGACCCTGAGCGGGGCGCCGACCACGGCGACGCAGCCCAACGTCCGCGTTTCCTCGGCGAGGCGGCCGAGCGCCTCGCGCACCGCGTCGAGCAGCGCGTTCTGCTGGAGCAGGTCGTCGATGGCATAGGCGCTGAGGCCGAGCTCGGGGAAGAGGCAGAGCGCGGCGCCACCCTCGTCGGCGCGGCGCAGCAGGCCCAGCGTTTCCGCGAGGTTGAAAGCAGGGTCCGCCACCTTCAGCCGCGGCGCGGCGCAGGCGATGCGGACGAGGCCCTGGGCGTAGATGTTGCGGAAGCTCATGGACACTCCGTCGGGCGGCGCGCGGCCGGCCGCCCTCGCCCGCTTATCGCGCAGAGGCGCGGGGCGAGGCAAGGAGAGCCGCGGCAGGTCCGCGCCGATGCGGCGGCATGGGGCCCCATGCGGCGGCGGCGCGGGGGGACCCGGGCGGACCGGCGCATCCCGGATGGGCGAAGCTCGCAGGGTCCCGCGATTGCCGGGCTGGCGGGCAGGCGGTATCCCTCGGCGGACGACAGAGCGGACAGAGCCGCCGCCGCATCCGGGAAACGCCATGTCCGACGCCTCCGACCGCCGCCTCATCGGCACCTTCGATTATGTCGTTATCGGCGCGGGCTCGGCCGGCTCCGTGGTCGCCAACCGGCTCTCCGCCGATCCCGGCACCAAGGTCCTGATGCTGGAGGCCGGCGGCAAGGACGACTGGATCTGGTTCCACATCCCGGTCGGCTATCTCTTCGCCATCGGCAATCCGCGCGCCGACTGGATGTTCCAGACCGAGCCGCAGGCCGGGCTCGGCGGCCGCAGCCTGGCCTATCCGCGCGGCAAGGTCGTCGGCGGCTCCTCGGCGATCAACGCCATGGTCTATATGCGCGGCCAGGCGGCCGATTACGACGGCTGGCGCCAGCTCGGGCTGACCGGCTGGGGCTGGGACGACGTCCTGCCCTATTTCCTCAAGCACGAGGACCATATCGCCCCGCCGCCGGGCGGGCTGCACAGGGCCGGCGGGGAGTGGCGCGTCGAGCATCCGCGCGTGCGCTGGGCCATCCTCGACGCCATCCGCGACGCGGCCGAGGCGGCCGGCATCGCCAAGATCCCGGACTTCAACACCGGCGACAACACCGGCTCCTCCTATTTCCAGGTGAACCAGCGGCGCGGCCGGCGCCTCTCGGCCTTCAACGCCTTCATCAAGCCGGTGATCGACAAGCGCGACAATCTCAGGCTCGAGACCCGCGTCCATGTCGAGCGCATCGTCTTCGCGGACGGGCGGGCGAAAGCGGTGGAATTCACCCATGGCACCGAGAAGCTGAGGGTCGAGGTCCGCGGCGAGGTCGTGCTGTCGGCCGGGGCCGTCGCTTCGCCCTTGCTGCTCGAACGCTCCGGCATCGGCGCCGGGGCGCGGCTGCAAGGGCTCGGCATCGAGACGCTGGTCGACGCGCCCGGCGTCGGCGAGAACCTGCAGGACCATCTCCAGATCCGCCCGGTCTACAAGGTCCACGGCATCAGGACATTGAACAGCGACTACGCGAAGCTCTGGCGCCGGCCGCTGATGGCGCTGCAATGGGCGGCCCTGCGCAGCGGGCCCCTGACCATGGCGCCCTCGCAGGTCGGCGCCTTCGCCAAATCCTCGCCGGACTATGCGACGGCGAACCTGCAATATCATTTCCAGCCGCTCTCGCTGGATAGCTGGGGCTCGGGCCTGCACCCCTTCGACGCCTTCACCGCGAGCGTCTGCAACCTCAGGCCGACCAGCCGCGGCAGCATCCATCTGCGCTCGGCCGACCCTTTCGACACGCCGGTGATCGCGCCGAACTATCTCGACACCGCGGAGGACAAGCGGGTCGCGGTCGACGCGCTGAAGCTGACGCGCAGGATCGTGGCGCAGGCGCCGCTCGCCCGCTACCGGCCGGAGGAATATCTGCCCGGGGCGGCGACGCAATCCGACGAGGAGATGCTGGAGGCGGCGGGCAGGCTCGGCACCACGATCTTCCACCCGGTCGGCACCGCGAAGATGGGCCGCGAGGACGATCCGCAGGCCGTGCTCGACGGCCGGCTGAAGGTCCGCGGCGTGGCGGGGCTGCGCGTCATCGACGCCTCGGTGATGCCGGCCATCACCTCGGGCAACACCGCCAACCCGACGATGATGATCGCCGAGAAGGGCGTGGCGATGATGCTGGAGGATGCGCGCGGCTAGGCCTCCCCCCGCCGCATATCCTTGTGAGGAGCGAAGCGGCGACGGATGCCGCGCAACATGGAAACGCCATGAATCCGGGCTTATGACTCGCCCTGCGATGTCCGATCAGCTCCCGCCCCCGCCCGCCCCGGAACGCGGCCCGCTCCTGCGCGGCCTGCTCGCGGTGCTGCGCGGGGCGCTCGCCGTCTTCATCCTCCTCGACGAATTGCTGCGGCCGCTCTACCGGCCGCTGATCCGCAAGCTCGCGGGCCTGCGCGCCATGCGCCGGCTGGAGGCCGCCGTCGCCGGCCTGCCGCGCCCGCTCGTCCTGCTGGCGCTGGCCATCCCCTTCGCCATCGCCGAGCCGCTGAAGCTCGTCGGCCTGCTGCTGTTCGCGGATGGGCGGTTCTGGGCCGGGCTCGCGGTGACGGCCTTCGCCCATCTGATGAGCTTCGTCTTCGTCGAGCGCATCTACCATGCCGGGCGCGAGAAGCTCCTGAGCTATCGCTGGTTCGCCTGGATCATGGGACAGGTGGTGCGGGTCCGCGACCGGGTGCTCGGCTGGGTCAGGGAGACCCCGGCCTACGGCTTCGCGCTGCGGACGCGCGACGCCGCGCGGCGCTGGTGGCGCATGATGCTGGCGTGACGGCCGGCCTCAGCCCGGCGGGCGGCCCCGCGCCAGCGCGAACAGCGCTCCTGCCGCCAGCGCCGAGACGGCGACCAGCAGCAGCGTCGAGACCACCACGCCGCCGCGCTCCAGCGACACCGACAGGACGAGCGGCGCCGCCGCCTTGATCACGAGGCCCGGCGCGGAGAGCCGCCCCATCGTCGCGCCGAAGCCGACCGGGCCGAAGAGCTGGAGCGGCACCGTGCCGCGCACGATCGAGCTCAGCCCCATGCTGATGCCGAAGGCCAGGGCGAAGGCGCCGGCGACGAGCGGCTGCGCCCCGCCGGCGAGCAGAAGCAGCAGGCCGAGCGGCATCAGGCAGGCGGCGACCCAGGCCGTGGCGACCGGCGGCACGGCCCGGCCGAACAGCATCTCGGCCAGCCGCCCCGCCACCTGCGACGGCCCCAGCATCGCGCCGATGCCGACGGCGACGGAAGCGGCGAGCCCGAAACCGCGCAGCAGCGTCAGCATATGCACGGCCATGGCTGAGATGACGAAGCCCTGCAGCGAGAAGGCGAAGGCCAGCAGCAGGAAGGCGCGGCGCCGCGCCGCGCCGTGCAGATAGGCGGCCTCCGGCGGCGTTTCCGCCACCGCCTGGACCGCGGCGGCGGCCACCGGACGGCGCACGCGGCCCGGCAGGAAGACGAGATGCAGCGGCACGCAGACGAGGAACTGCGACAGGCCGTAGAGCCGGTAGACCCCGCGCCAGTCGAGCAGGCCGAGAAGCGCGCTGGTCAGCGGCCAGAACAGGGTCGAGGCGAAGCCGCCGATCAAGGTGAGCAGGCTGATGGCGCGCCGCGCCTGGCTGCCGCGCGCCTGCGTCAGCGCCGCGAAGGCGGCGTCGTAGAACACCGCCGTCGTCACCGCCTGGAGCGCCACCATCGCCGCGACATAGCCGGCGAGGCCGCGCGCCTCGGCCAGCGCCAGCAGCGACAGTCCCGCCAGCGCCGAGCCCAGAGTCATCACCAGCCGCGTGCCGTAGCGGTCGATCAGGCCGCCCGTGACGGGGGCGACCGCCCCGCCGAGCAGCACGCCGACCGCGAAACCGCCGAAGGTCCATTCCGGCGCCCAGCCGAATTCGGCCGTGATCCGCGGCGCCAGCACGGTGAAGGCGTAATAGAGCGCGCCATAGCCGAAGATCTGCGTCACGCCGAGCGCCGGGATCAGCAGCGGCCCGCCCGGCCGGAACAGATGGGGAGAGGGCACGCGCGCCGGCCTTTGCTAGACGAGCCCGTTGCGCAGCTCGGCGTCGCCCCGCGCCAGCCGGTCGAGATTGTCGAGCAGGATGTCGACGACGTTGCGCTCGTAGAGCCGCGTCTCGCCGGCGCTGTGCGGCGTGACGATGACCTGCGGCAGCCGCCAGAAGGGCGAGGCGGCGGGCAAGGGCTCCTCGTGGAAGCAGTCGAGCCCGGCGCCGGCGATCGCGCCGCCCTGCAACGCCCCGAGCAGGGCCGCCTCGTCGACGACCCTGCCGCGCGCGACATTGACCAGATAGGCCGAGGGCCGCATCGCGCCGAGGATGCGGGCATCGACCAGCCCTTCGGTTTCGGGCGTCAGCGGGCAGGTCAGGGCGACGAAATCGGCCTGCGCCGCCACCGCGGCGAGACGGTCGGGCCGGACGATCTCCTGGACATGGGGATGGGCCTCCGGATTGCGGCGCACGCCGATGACGCGCATGTCGAAGGCCGAGGCCAGCCTGGCCAGCCGCAGGCCGATGCGGCCGAGGCCGACGATCACCAGCGTCTTGCCGCCGAGCTCGTCCTCGCGGCGGGCGCGGTCGCCGATCATCGGGCGCCAATGCCGCGCCGCCTGATTGTCGCGGGCGAGATGGAGCTGGCGAGCCAGCGCCAGGATCAGCGACATCGCATGCTCGGCCACGGCGCGCTCATTGCCGCCCTGGGCGCTGGCGAGCCGGACGCCAGCCTGCGCCAGCGCCGCCTTGTCGAACTGGTCGGTGCCGGCGCTGATCGACTGGATGAAGCGCAGCTTCGGCAGGCGCGACAGCAGATCGTTGCGCCAGAGGCCGGAGACGACCAGAACGTCGGCTTCCGGCCCGTGCTCGCACAGCTCCTCGAAGCTGCGCATCTCGAAGCTTCTCGCCGCCCGTCCGCGCGCCGCGAACTCCTCCTGCATCCGGTAGGCGGCATGGGCGAAGCCGATCGTCAGCTCGCGCTCCGCTGGCAAGAAACCCATCGCGTCCATCCCTCCCGAATCCGCGGTTTTCCCGAGGTTAGCCGGTGCGCCGGCTCCCGTCCCGGCGCTGACCGCATGCAAGCCTCACGCTGGCGGCGGCGCCTCCGGCGCATCCGCGAGGAGCGCCGCATGCAGGCGAGACCAGGCGGCCTCATCGCCGGGCAGGCCGAAGCGCAGCCGCTCCGGCGCGTCCCGGAAGCGGCGGACATAGATGCCGCGGCGCCCGAGCCGGGCGAAGAGCGCCGCAGCCGCCGGGCTCTCCAGCAGGCGGAACAGGCCGGCGCCGCCGACGACGCGGCCATGCGGCGCGAGCAGCGCGTCGAGCCGCGCGGCGTCGCGGGCGCGCGCCGCGCCGGCCTCGGCGAGCCAGGCGGGATCCGCCAGCGCCCGCGCCCCGACATGCAGGGCCGGGCCGGCGACCGGCCAGGGGCCGAGCCCTGCCGCGAGGCGCGCCATCGCACCCGGCGCGCCGATGGCGAAGCCCAGGCGCAGGCCCGCGAGCCCATAGGTCTTGCCGAAGGAGCGCAAGACGACGACCCCGGCTGGCAGGCCGGGCACGAGGCTGGCCTCGGGCGTGAAATCGGCGAAGGCCTCGTCGACGACGAGCAGGCCGCCGCGGGCCGCGCATCCTGCGGCGAGCCTCGCGAGCTCTTCCCGCCGGAGCACGCGCCCGTCCGGGTTGTTGGGATTGACCACGACGACCGTGGCGGCCGCTCCGATCTCCGCCGCGGCGGAAACCTCCGTCACGGCAAAGCCCGCCTTGCGCCAGGCATGGCCGTGCTCGGCATAGGTCGGGCCGAGGATGGCGACGGGGCCGGCGGGCGCGAGGCGCGGCAGCAATTCGATCAGGATCTGCGTGCCGGGCGCGGCGACGATGCCGGCCTGGACCGGGACGCGATAGGCCGCACGCGCGGCGGCGATCAGCGCGGCCTCCTCATCCGCCCCGGGCAGGCGCGTCCAGAGGCTTAACGGCAGCGCCGGAAGCGGATAGGGGATCGGGTTGATCCCGGTGGAGAGATCGATCCAGGGCTGCGGCGCTTCCGGAAAGAGCGCGCGGGCCGTGGCGAGATCGCCGCCATGCCAGATGCCGTCCTCAGCCACGTTCCTCGCCCCCATCGCGTTCGCGCCCCGCATGACCCTCTCCGCCAGCCTGCCGCTGCTCGTGCTCGCGCTTCTGATCGAGGCGGCGTTCGGCTATCCGCAGCGCTTCTATGCCGCGATCGGCCATCCCGTCACCTGGATCGGGCGGTTGATCGGTGCGCTCGACCGGGCGCTCAATCGGGAAGCCGCTTCCTTCGCCCTGCGCAAGACGATGGGCGTGCTGGCGCTCGCGCTGCTGCTCGCCGTCGCCATCGCCGTGTCGGCGCTGCTCCAGCGCCTCTGCCTGTCCTTCGGACCACTCGGCCTCGTCCCGCTCGCGCTCCTCGCCTCGACGCTGATCGCCCAGCGCAGCCTCCACGAACATGTCGCCCGGGTCGCCGAAGGGCTCGAACAGGCGGGGCTGGAAGGGGGGCGAAAGGCCGTCGCGATGATCGTCGGGCGCAATCCGCGGACGCTGGACGAAGCCGGCGTGTCGCGCGCCGCGATCGAAAGCCTCGCCGAGAATTTCTCGGACGGGATCGTCGCGCCGGCCTTCTGGCTGGGGCTGGGCGGCTTGCCCGGCATCGCCGCCTACAAGGCGATCAACACCGCCGATTCGATGATCGGCCACCGCACGCCCCGCCATCTCGCCTTCGGCTGGGCTTCGGCCCGTCTCGACGACCTCGTCAACCTGCCGGCCTCGCGCCTGACGGCGCTGCTGCTGGTCGCCGCGGCGGCGCTCGACCGTAACGTCGATGCCGGCGGTGCCTGGCGGGCGATCCGGCGCGATGCCGGCAAGCACCGCTCGCCCAATGCCGGCTGGCCGGAGGCTGCGATGGCCGGGGCGCTGGGCCTGCGCCTCGCCGGGCCCCGCATCTATGGCGAAACCCGCGTCGAGGATCACTGGATGGGCGACGGCCGGGCCGAGGCGAAGGCGGGCGACATCCGCCGGGCGCTCGCGCTCTATCGGCGCGCCTGCGGCCTGCTCTGGGCGCTGGCCGCGCTCTTGGCGATGGTGACGCTGATCTGAGCTTATTCCGGCACCGGCACCGCACGCCGCGCAATGGCCTGGAGGTCGGCCCCCTGCGGCAGCGCGCCGAAATGGCCGGACCAGCCGCCGGCCAGCCGCGAGGCGACATAGGCGTCTGCGACCGCATGCGGCGCATGGCGGATCAGCAGCGAGGCCGAGAGCCCGAGCGCCATCCGCTCGACGAAGCGCCGCGCCAGATGCTCGTGGCGGAGCACGTCGACCAGATCGGTCTCAAGCTCGCCGAGGAAGGCGTCGAAGCGCGGATCGCTGCCGCGGGCGGCGCGCAATTCGTCGAGCAAGGCCGGGACGCAATCCGGATAGCGGCGGATCGAGCGGAGCACGTCGAGGCAGACGACATTGCCGGTGCCCTCCCAGATGCCGTTGAGCGGCGCCTCGCGGTAGAGCCGCGCCATCAGATGGTCCTCGATGAAGCCGTTGCCGCCATGGCATTCGAGCGCCTCGACCACGACCGGCGTGGCGCGCTTGCAGTTCCAGTATTTCGCGATCGGCGCGCCGATGCGGCCGATCAGCTTCTCCGCCTCGCTTTCGCCTTCGCGGTCGAGCGCATGGACGAAGCGGAAGGCGAGCCAGGCGGAGGCCTCGACCTCGAGCGCGAGGTCGGCGATCACATTCGTCATGATCGGCTGGTCGATCAGCGCCTTCTGGAAGGCGCGGCGATGCGCGGTGTGATGCGCCGCCTGCGCCACGGCATGGCGCATCAGCCCGGCCGAGCCGACGGCGAAATCGAGCCTGGTGTAGTGGTTCATCTCCAGCCCGGCGCGGATGCCGTGGCCGGGCTCGCCGATGAGATGGGCGATCACGCCGCGGAATTCGACCTCGGAGGAGGCGTTCGACCTGTTGCCGCACTTGTCCTTGAGCCGCTGGATCTGGAGACGGTTGCGCGAGCCGTCCGGCAGCCAGCCCGGCACGACGAAGCAGGAGACGCCCTCGTCTGTCCGCGCCAGCGTCAGGAAGACATCGGAATGCGGGACGGAGAAGAACCATTTATGGCCGGTGAGGCTGTAGGTTCCGTCGGCATTGCGGGTCGCCACCGTCTGGGTCTGGCGCAGATCCGAGCCGCCCTGCTTCTCGGTCATCGCCATGCCGACGGTGCCGCCGCGCTTCTGCGCCGCCGGCAGCGGACGCCCGTCATAGTCGCTGGAGGTGATCAGCCGGCCGAACTCGGCCCAGCGCGCCGGATCGCGCTGCAGCACGGGAATCGCCGAATAGGTCATGCCGAGCGGGCAGCAAATGCCGTTCTCGCCCTGATTCCAGAGATAGGACACCGCCGCGCGCGCCACCTGCGCGCCCTCCCGCGGCCTGGTCCAGCAGAGCGAATGGAACTCGTCGCGCATGGCGAGGCCCATCAGTTCATGCCAGGCGGGATGGAACGCGATCTCGTCGATGCGCCGGCCCCAGCGGTCATGGGTGCGCAGTTCCGGCAGGTTGCGGTTGGCCTGCCGCGCCAGATCCTGAACCGCTTGCGAGCCGACATGGCCGCCGACCGCGCCCGCCTGCTCGCGGAACCAGCCGGCGTCGAAGGCGTCTAGGATGCGGCCGAGCGCCGGGTCCGCCGCGAAGGCATCGTAATCCGCCAGCGCCGGAGCCTGGTTCAGCACCTCATGGGTATCGTAGCCATAGGCGTCGAGCACGGTCATGCGGGCTGTCCTTCATGGGAGATCAGGGCGGCGAGGGAGAGATCGGCGAGGGCGGCGGCGATCTCGCGGCCGCGTTCAGGGCTGATCGAACGATCCGGCGAGAGCGGGCCGATCAACGCCTCCATGAAGCCGCCGACGATCATCGCGGCAGCGGCATCGGGATCGACGGGGCGGAAAGCGCCCTGCCTCCCGCCCGCGACGACCAGCGCGCGAAAAATCCCGGCGATCGCGCGGCGGTAGTCGAGCCGCGTCGCGTCGACGGCCGGGTCGGCGGGCTCGGCGATCATCGACCAGGCGAGGCGGCGATTGGCGAAGGCGCGCCGGGCGAAGGCCTCGACCGCCGCCGTCAGGCGCTCGGCGACGGGGGCGTCGCTCGCCGCGATCTCGCGCAACACGGCAAGCTCGCGCGACGAGACCGCCGCGACGATCTCGGCCATCAGCTCCGCCTTGGAGGCGAAATAGGAATAGACGCTGCCGGTCGAGACGCCGCTGGCGGAAGCCACCGCCGCGATCGAGGTCTCGTGGAAGCCGACCTCCGCGACGATGCCGCGCGCGGCGGACAGGATCGCCTCGCGCTTGCCGGCCTTGCGCGGTTGCCTCGCCGTTCCCTCGGCCATGCGCGATCCCGAAATTGAACCTGAATTCAGATTCAATCTGAAAGCAAAGCGGCTTTCCGTCAAGCGGATGGATCGAGGGGCGAGATCGCTCCTCGCCGGAACGGCTGGTGGCAACCACCGGGCGTCGGCCGGCGAGGGAAATCAGGCTGTCATGCCGGGACTGGCCCGGAAGCCATGCCGGCACGCCGCTGTTCAAGGCTCGGCGCGGCGCCCCGCTCGATGCGGGGGTCATCGGCGGCGCAGCGCTGATCCCGGCGGCGCTCGCCCTCCTGAACCGCATGGATTTCCGCGGCGTTCATCCCCGGGCCGGACCAAGGCCGGGGCAAAGGGCCGCGACCGGGAGCGCAGGCTCCGGTGAACATGCGGAAGCCCTCAGAACTCGATGCCTTCCTGCGCCTTCACCCCGGCGGCGAAATGGTGCTTCACCAAGGTCATCTCGGTGACGAGGTCGGCCGCCTCGATCAGCTCCGGCTTGGCGTTGCGGCCGGTGACGACGATGTGCAGATCCGGCCGGCGCGCGGCCAGCGTCGCCACCACCTCGGCGAGCGGCAGATAATCGTAGCGCAGCGCGATGTTGAGCTCGTCCAGCACCAGGAGCCGGATGCCCGGATCGGCCATCAGCTCCCTGGCCTTGGCGAAGGCGCGCCCGGCGGCGGCGATGTCGCGGGCCTTGTCCTGCGTCTCCCAGGTGAAGCCCTCGCCCATGCTGTGCCACGAGACCTGATCGCCGAAGGCTTCGAGCGCCCTGCGCTCGCCGGTCGACCAGGCGCCCTTGATGAACTGCACCACGCCGATGCGCCAGCCATGGCCGAGCGCGCGCAGGATCAGCCCGAAGGCCGCCGTCGACTTGCCCTTGCCGGGGCCGGTATTGACGATCAGCAGCCCCTTCTCCAGCGTCTTGGAGGCGACCTCGGCATCCTGCACCGCCTTGCGCTTCTCCATCTTGGCCTTGTGGCGGGCGGCTTCGTCGCTGTCCGTCGTCATCGTCGCGCTCGCTTCTACTTCACCCGCATCGGCAATCCGGCGACCATGAAGACCACGCCGGCCGCGCGCGCCGCAAGCGCCTGATGCAATCGCCCGGCCTCGTCGCGGAAGCGGCGGGCGAGCGCGTTCTCCGGCACGATGCCGAGGCCGACCTCGCTGCCGACCAGCACGAGCGGGGCGGAAACGGTTTCGCAGGCGGCGATCAGGGCCTCGCATGCCGCGCCGGTATCCTGTTCCGCGAGGATCAGGTTGGTCAGCCACAGCGTCAGGCAGTCGACCAGGATCGGCCGACCGGCCGGCTGAGCGGCGATGGCTTCGGCGAGGGCCAGCGGCGCATCCACAGTTTCCCAGCCCGTCGGGCGGCGCGCCCGGTGCTCGGCGATGCGCGCCCGCATCTCGTCGTCATAGGCCTGCGCGGTGGCGATATAGGTCCAAGGTGCCGGCAGGGCCTCGACCAGGGCCTCGGCATGGCGGCTCTTGCCGGAGCGGGCGCCGCCGAGGACGAGGGTGAGATGGGGGATGGGCGTTGCTTGCATCGGCGGCTTCGGGTTCGCTCGCCGTCATCCCGACGACCGAAGCGAGATCCGGAATGACCGCGTAGAGGAAGGACCGGCCCTGCATTGCACAGCCGCACGCCGAAGGCTAATGATCGTCGCCGACGGTGCCTCCGCGAGGAGGTGAAAAGGGAACGCGGTGCGACGCCGCGGCTGCCCCCGCAACTGTAAGCGGGCGTCCTGCGCCATCGCCACTGGAGTTCGCTCCGGGAAGGCGGCGGAGGGCACCGGACCCGCGAGCCAGGAGACCTGCCGTCACCCGCAACGATCCAACCGGCTGCCGGCGGGGCGGCCACGGAGAACCGCCATGAACACCGCCTCGGTTTCCACCGCCCGGCCCAGCGTATCGGAGAGGGTCAAGGCCGTCGCCGCCGCCCTCGTCGTCGGCGTCGCCCTGGTCTACACCACCGGCTTCGCGGCCTCGACCAATGTCCACAACGCCGCGCACGACACCCGCCACGGCCTCGCCTTCCCCTGCCATTGAGGGAAGCCAGCCATGGTCACGCGCGTTCTCGCGGTCAGCATCCTGGCCGGGCTTCTGGCCGGTCTCGTCGTCGCCGCCCTCCAGCATGTCACCACCACCCCGCTGATCCTCCAGGCGGAAACCTATGAAAACGCCATGAGCGAAGGGCCGGGAGCGCCTCTCGCCTTCGCACAGGGGCAGGCCCGCATCATCCTCGCCCATAACCACGAGGCCGGGGCCGGCCATGACGAGGCCGAGTGGAAGCCGGAGGACGGCCCCCAGCGCCTGCTCTTCACCAGCGCCGCCACCATCGGCACCGCGATCGGCTTCGCCGCGCTGCTGCTGGCCGGCATGCTCGCGGCCGGCGACACGATCGACCAGCGCCGCGCGCTGATCTGGGGCGCCTGCGGCTTCCTCGCCTGCGGCCTGGCGCCCGGAATGGGGCTCGCGCCGGAGCTGCCCGGCGCCGCCGCGGCCGCGCTGCAGGAGCGCCAGCTCTGGTGGCTCGGGACCGCCGTCGCCACCGCGCTCGGGCTCTTCCTGTTCCTGCGCTACCAGGCGCCATGGCTCAAGCTGCTGGCGGTGGTGGTGATCCTGCTGCCGCATCTGGTCGGGGCGCCGCATGCGCCGACGCCGGAAAGCAAGGTGCCGGCCGAGCTCGCCGCGCATTTCACCTCGCTCTCGCTCGGTATCCAGGCCGCGCTCTGGCTGGTCACCGCCTTCGCGGTCGGCACGCTCTGGCCGTGGCTCGGCCGCCGCGCCGAGGCGCGCTAGGGAAGGACGCGGCGAAAGCCGCGCCCGGAAGGCCAGCCATGTCAGAGGGCGACCTCACCATCCATGTCTGCACGGCCTGCCGCCGCCCCCGCCCCGACCTGCCGGAAGGCTACGACCAACCGGGGATCGGGCTCGCGGAGCGGCTTGCCGCGCAGCTCGAAGCGAGGGGCAGCAGGATCGCCGTGCTGCCCGTCGAATGCCTCGCCGTCTGCAAGCGGCCCTGCACCATCGCGCTCAGTGCCGACGGCAAATGGACCTATCTGATCGGCGACCTCGAAACCGAAACCCATCTCGACGAGATCGTCGGCGCGGCGGAGGCCTATGCCGCCAGCGCCAACGGCATCGTTCCCTGGAAAGAGCGGCCGCAGTCCTTCCGCAAGGGCGTGGTCGCGCGCGTGCCGCCCTTGCCGGCGCGCCAGCAAGGATGACCCCATGAACGCTCCGCAGACCGCCCCTCTGGGCAAGACCTCGCTCGGCAAGACGCCCTGCACCATCATCACCGGCTTCCTCGGCGCCGGGAAGACGACGCTGGTGCGCCACCTGCTCGAAAACGCGCAGGGCAAGAAGCTCGCCGTGCTCGTCAACGAATTCGGCGATCTCGGCTTCGACGGCTCCTTCCTCGCCGGCTGCGGCATCGCGGGCTGCACGGCCGAGGACGTGGTCGAGCTGCCGAATGGCTGCATCTGCTGCACCGTCGCCGACGATTTCGTGCCGGCGCTGGAAAAGCTCCTGAACCGCCCCAATCCGCCCGAGCACATCCTGATCGAGACCTCCGGCCTCGCCCTGCCGAAGCCGCTCGTCACCGCCTTCAACTGGCCGGCGATCCGCTCGCGGGTCACGGTCGACGGGGTGATCGCCGTGGTCGACGGCCCGGCGGTGGCCGAGGGCCAGTTCGCCGACGACCCCGAGGCGCTCGCGGCCCAGAAGGCGGCCGACGCCGCGGTCGATCACGACAACCCGCTGGAGGAGGTGTTCGAGGACCAGATCCTCTGCGCCGACCTGATCCTGCTCAACAAGAGCGACCTCGTCGACGCGGCGGGCCGCGCGCGCGTCAAGGCCGAGATCGCCGCGCATCTGCCCAAGGCGATCAAGATCGTCGAGACCACCCATGGCAAGGTCGAGCCGGCGCTGATCCTGGGCTTGAGCGCCGCGGCCGAGAACGATCTCGCCGCCCGCCCCTCGCATCACGGCGAGGGCGAGCACGACCACGATCATGACGATTTCGACTCCGTCGCGGTGCCGCTGCCGGCGGGTCTCGCGCCGGAAGAGCTCTCGGCGCGCGTCGCGAAGGCGGCCGAGGCCGAAGGCGTGCTGCGGCTGAAGGGCTTCGCCGCCGTGCCGGGCAAGCCGATGCGGCTCGTGGTGCAGGGCGTCGGCCGGCGCGTCGGCCACCATTTCGACCGCCCCTGGGGCGCGGGCGAAGCGCGCGACGGGCGGCTCACCGTGATCGGCCTCAAGGGCTTCGACCTCAAGGCGGTGGAAGCGGCGCTGGCGGGGGCGTAGCATCGCGCGATGCACCTGCTCCCGACCAGCGAGATCAGGCTCGACGACGGCGAGGACGCCGTCGATCTCGCCCTGCCGCCGGGAGATCTGCTCGTCCTCTCCTTCACCGACAGCGACCTCTCGGCGCTGGCGGCGGCCGCGGGCGACGGCGATCTGTCGGTGCGGCTGGCGCCGCTCAGGCGGCTGAAGCATCCGCTCTCGGTCGATTTCCTGATCGAGAAGACGGCGGCGCAATGCCGCTTCGTGCTGCTGCGCTGCCTCGGCGGGCTCGACTACTGGCGCTACGGCATCGAGCAGCTCGGCGCCGCCTGCCGCGCGCAGGGCATCCCGCTGGCGATCCTGCCCGGCGACGAGCGCGACGATCCCAGGCTCGGCGAGCATGCCACGGTGCCGGCGGATTTCGCGGACGCGCTTTTGGCCTATTTCCGCGCCGGCGGCGGGGCGGAGAACATGCGCCGGCTGCTCGGGCGGATCGAAGGATATCTCGAATCGCAGTCGGCCCCCTGCCTCGCACCCCTGCCGCTCCTGCCTTTCTTCGCGATCGGCGAAGGCGGCAGGCCCCTGCCCTGGCCCGATGCGCTCGCCGCCCTCGCCTGCGACAAGCCGCTGGTCCCGATCCTGCTCTACCGTTCCGGCGCCGCGGCCGGCGATACCGCCATGGCCGAAGCCATCGCCGCCGCCCTGGCCGCCCGCGGTCTCGCCCCGCTGCCGCTGGCGCTGACCAGCCTGAAGGACCCCGTCGTCACGGCCGCGCTCGGCGCGCTGATCGCGGCGCGCAAGCCGGCGCTGATCGTCACCACCACCGCCTTCTCGGCTCGCGAGGGCGCCGATTTCGTGCTCGACGGCGCCGATTGCCCGATCCTGCAGGCCGTGCCGGTCGGCAGTCCGCGCGAAGCCTGGGACGCCTCGCCGCGCGGCCTGTCCGCCGCCGACCTCGCCATGCAGGTGGCGCTGCCGGAATTCGACGGGCGCATCGGCACGATCCCCGTCGCCTTCAAGGCGGAGGAGACCGATCCGGCGACCGGCCTGGCCGTCCGCCGCCTCGTGCCGGATGCCGAGGGCATCGCCGCACTGGCCGATCTCGCAGCGCGCTGGATCTCGCTGGCACGCCAGCCGAGGGCCGAGCGGCGGCTGGCGCTGGTGATGTCGGATTACCCCGCGCGCGGCGGCCGGGCCGGCTTCGCCGTCGGGCTCGACACGCCGGCGAGCGTGACGGCGATCCGGGCGGTGCTCGCTGAGGCAGGATACTCCGTTCCTTCATCCTCGACTGTCATCCCGGGCGACCGAAGGGAGGCCCGGGATCCAGGCCGGAACGATTCCGACGAAAGTTCCGGCCTGGATCCCGGATCGGCGCCGCTGACGCGGCTTGTCCGGGAGGACGGCGGACAGATGGATGAAGGCCGGGGCTTGATGGCAGCCCTCACGAGCGGCCCGTTCGACCTGACCGTCTCGCTTTCCGCTTATCGCGACTGGCTTGCGGGAATCCCCACCGCCGCGCGCGAAGCGCTTCTCGCGGCTCATGGCCAACCCGAAGCGGATGCGGCCTGCCGCAACGGCGCCTTCCGCTTCCGCGCCGTGCGCTACGGCCGGCTCACCGTGGCCCTCCAGCCGCCGCGCGACGCCACGCCCGACCGCAAGGCGCGCTATCACGACCCCGACGCGCCGCCGGGCCACGGCTATCTCGCCTTCTACCTCGCCCTGCGCCGGAGCGAGGCCGTCGACGCCTTGATCCATCTCGGCACGCACGGCACCACCGAATGGCTGCCGGGCAAGGCGGTCGCCCTCTCGGCCGGCTGCTGGCCGCGCCTCGCCATCGGCGCGCTGCCGGTGGTCTATCCCTATGTCGTCGACGATCCGGGCGAGGCGGCGCCAGCCAAGCGCAGACTCTGTGCCGTGACGCTCGGCCACCTGCCGCCGCCCTTGGCCGAGGCGGAGGCGGCTGGCGAGACCGCGCTGTTGCGCGACCTCGTCGAGGAGTTCTCGCAGGCGCAGGTGCTCGATCCGCGCCGCGCCGACATCGTCGCCGCCGAAATCCGCGCGCGGGCCGAGGCGAGCGGGCTCGCCGCCGCCTGCGGCGTCGAGCCCGGCACCGGGATGAACGAGGCCTTGACGCGGCTCGACGCCCATCTCTGCGACATCGCCGAACTGCCCTTCCGCGACGGCCTGCACATCTTCGGGCAATCCGCCATCGACCCGGCTTCCGCCCGCAACGAGCGCGAGAACCTGCTGGCCGCGCTCGACGGCCGCTTCGTCGTTCCGGGTCCGGCCGGAGCGCCGCATCGCGGCCGGCCCGACGTGCTGCCGACCGGGCGCAACCTCTCGACGCTCGATCCGCGCGCGATCCCGACGCGGGCCGCCGCGCGGCTGGGCCGGCTGGCGGCGCAGGCGGTGGTCGCGCGCCATCTCCAGGACCATGGCGACTATCCGCGCCGGATCGTCATGGACCTGTGGGCCTCGCCGACGCTGCGCTCGGGCGGCGAGGACATCGCCCATGCGCTGGCCCTGATGGGCGCCGCGCCGCTCTGGGACGATGCCTCGACCCGCGTCACCGGCTTCGCCATCCTGCCGCAGCCGAAGCTCGCCCACCCCCGCCTCGACGTCACCCTGCGCGTCTCCGGCACCTTCCGCGACACCTTCCCCGGCCAGATCGCGCTGCTCGACCAGGCGGCGCGGGCGGTCGCGGCGCTGGACGAGCCCGACGACTGGAACGAGCCCGCCGCCGCCCGGCGCCGCGGCGAGGATGGCGCGCGCATCTTCGGCGCCGCGCCCGGCCGCTATGGCGCGGCGGTGGCCGACCGGGCGCTGGACGGCGACTGGACGGAGCGGGACGAGCTCGGCACGGCCTATCTCGCGGCCTCCGACCATGCCTATGGCGGGCCGGAGGGTGCGGCCACGGCCGATGCCGGCTTCGCGGAGCGCATCCGTGCCTCCGACGCCTTCATCCATGTCAGCGACACCGCCGGGCGCGACATCCTCGAGGCGACCAGCGCCGCCAACGTGATCGGCGGGCTCGCTGCGGCGGCCAGGGCGCTCGGCGCGAAGCCGGCGCTCTACAGCCTCGACAGCGCGAATCCCGAAGCCCCGAAGGCTCGGACGCTGGCGGAAGACATCGCCCGCATCGTCCATGGCAGGTTGACCCATCCGCGCTGGATCGCGGCGCAGCTCGCCCATGGCTGGCGCGGCGCGGCGGAGCTGGCCGAGGCCGTCGACACGCTCTTCGTCTTCACCGCCAGCACGGACGCCGTCGCCGACGGGCTGTTCGATGCCGTCTTCCAGGCCTGGTGCGCCGATCCGGCAGTCTGGTCGGCGCTGGAGGCCGCCAATGCGCCGGCCGCCGCCTCGATCCGCTCGCGGCTGGCGGAAGCGGCGCGACGCGGGCTCTGGACCAGCCGGCGCAACTCGGTCGCCGCCTTCCTGGCGCGGGAGGCCGCCGAATGAGCGCGCTTCCGCGCACGGCGCCGCAGGCGGAACGGGACGCGCTGCGGCGCGGCTGGTGCCCGAGCACGCTGAAGCCGATGGAGACCGGCGATGGCTGGCTGGTGCGGCTGCATCCGCCGGGCGCCAGGCTGGTCCCGCAGCAATTGGAGCGCATCGCAGCGCTGGCGGCGGCGCATGGCAGCGGGCTCGTCGACATCTCCGCCCGCGCCAACCTCCAGATTCGCGGGGTGACGCCGGCGAGCCATCCCGCCCTGGTCGAGCGCCTGCTGGCGGAAGGGCTCGTCGACGAGCATGACGGCGACGGACCGCAGCGGCTGACGCTGGTTTCGCCGCTGGCAGGCGCCGACGGATACGAAGGTGGCCGGATCGATGCCGTCTCCCTCGCCGGTGAGATCGAGAGGCAGGGCCGGACCATCCCCGGCCTGCCGCCGAAGCTCTCCGTCGTCGTCGACGATGGCGGCGCGTTCCCGCTCGATGGCTTCGCCTGCGATCTGCGCCTCGTCGGGATCGGGGGCGGTCTGGTTGCGCTCGGGCTGGCGGATCGGCGCTGGCTCGGGCCCCTGCCGGAAAGCGCGGTCGCGGCCGCCGTCGCCGCTGTCCTAAACGGCTTCGCGGGCGTGCATCGCGCCGCGCCGGCCCGCATCCGCCGCCTGCGCGACCTGTCCGACATGGCGCTCGCGGCCCTGATCGACCTGCCCGGAACCGCGCCGCCCGCGCGGCGCCCGCCGCCCCGGCGCGCCGGCCTGTTCGCCCTGGCGCATGAGCGCTTCGCCGTGCTGATCGGCCTGCCCTTCGGCCGCGGCGAGGCCGGCACGCTGGCGAAGCTCGCGACAGCGGCCCCCGCCGACGCCGGCATCCGGCTTTCGCCCTGGCGCGGGCTGGCCTTCCGGGGTCTCGACCGCGCCGGCGCGCAGCGGCTGCTGGCCCAGGCCGAAAACCTCGGCCTGATCGTCAAGGACGGCGACCCGCGCCTCTCGGTGCAGGCCTGCGCCGGCAGCCCGGCCTGCTCGCGGGCCGAGGTTCCCGCCATGGCGGCGGCCGACCGGCTGGCCGAGATCGCCGCCGATCTGCTGGCGCAGGGCGCGACCCTGCATGTCTCGGGCTGCGTGAAGGCCTGCGCCCATCCCGGTTCCGCCGACCTCACCCTGACCGGCCGGGCGGGTCGCTATGATGTGGTCCTCGGCGGCACGACGCGGGACGCGCCTTGCGCGACGCTTGACCTTTCGGCGCTCGAGGCGCGATTGCAGCCGGGACAGGAGATTCGCGCGCGGCTCGCCGAGGCCGCGCGGAGAGCGGGACCGCGCGGTTGAGCCAGAGCTACGACTATATCCGGGACGGGGCGGCGATCTATCAGCGCTCCTTCGCGATCATCCGCGCCGAGGCCGATCTGGCGCGCTTTTCCGGTGCGGCCGAGCGCGTCGTCGTGCGCATGATCCATGCCTGCGGCCTGACCGACCTGCCTCAGGACGTCGAGATGTCGGCCGGCTTCGCGGAAACTGCCCAGGCCGCGCTCAGGGGTGGCGCACCGATCCTCTGCGATGCCAGGATGGTCGCCAACGGCGTGACCCGCGCCCGCCTGCCGGCCGGCAACGCGGTCGTCTGCACCCTCGACGATCCGCGGGTTCCGGCGCTCGCGAGCGCGATGGGCACGACACGCTCGGCCGCCGCGATGGAGCTCTGGAAGCCGCTTCTCGCCGGCTCGGTCGTCGTCATCGGCAATGCGCCGACCGCGCTGTTCCGGCTGCTCGAGCTGCTCGACGCCGGCGCGCCGAGGCCCGCCGCCGTGATCGGCGTGCCCGTAGGCTTCGTCGGCGCGGCGGAATCGAAGGCGGCGCTGGCGCAGGACGGGCGCGTGCCCTTCCTCGTCGTCCACGGCCGGCGCGGCGGCTCGGCCATGGCGGCGGCGGCCGTCAATGCGCTGGCGCAGGACAGGGAATAGCGGCGTGGGTGGGACAGCCAAGACCCTGCTCTACGGCGTCGGCCTCGGGCCCGGCGCGCCGGACCTGATGACGGTCAGGGCCCGCGCGATCGTCCTCTCGGCCGACCGGCTGGTGCATTTCTGCAAGCGCGGCCGGCGCGGCAACGCCCGCAGCACGGCCGACGCGATCGTCGCGCCCGACCCGGCCCGCGAGATCGCGCTGGCCTTCCCGGTCACCACCGAGGCCGAGGTCGGCTCGCCCGATTACGACGGGCCGATCGCGGCCTTCTACGAGGCGGCGGCCGGGCGCCTGGCCGCGGAGATGCAGGCGGGGCGGACGCTCGCCGTGCTCTGCGACGGCGATCCGTTCTTCTACGGCTCGTTCATGCATCTGTGGCGGCGGCTGTCGCATCGCTTCCCGACCGAGGTCGTGCCCGGCGTCACCGGCATGACCGGCGCCTGGGGCGAGGCCGGCGCGCCGATCACCTGGGGCGACGACGTGATGACCGTGCTGCCCGGCACGCTGCCGGAAGCGGAGCTGGCGCGGCGCCTCGCCGACACCGACGCCGCCGTGATCATGAAGCTCGGCCGCAACCTGCCGAAGGTGCGCCGCGCCCTGGCGGCCGCCGGGCTCGCGCAGCGCGCGATCTATGTCGAGCGGGCGACGATGGCGCGGCAGGTGGTGGCGCGGCTTAGCGACAAGCGCGACGACGAGGCGCCCTATTTCGCCATGGTGCTGGTGCCCGGCGAGGGGCGGCGGCTGTGACCGGCTCCCTCACCATCGTCGGGCTCGGCCCCGGCGCGCCGGAATGGATCACCCCGGCCGCGCAGGCCGCGCTCGACGACGCGAGCGACCTCGTCGGCTACGGCCCCTATCTCGACCGCCTGCCGGAGCGGGAGGGGCGGACGAAGCACGCCTCCGACAACCGCGTCGAGGTCGAGCGGGCGGCGCAGGCGCTGCGGCTGGCGGCGGAAGGGCGCCGGGTCGCGGTCGTCTCCGGCGGCGATCCCGGCGTCTTCGCCATGGCGGCGGCGGTGTTCGAGGCGCTGGAGGCCGGGCCTGCGGCCTGGCGGGCGCTGCCGATCGCGGTCGAGCCCGGCGTCACCGCGATGCTGGCAGCGGCGGCGCGGGCCGGCGCGCCGCTCGGCGGGGATTTCTGCGCGATCTCGCTCTCCGACAACCTCAAGCCCTGGGAGGTGGTGACGGCGCGGCTCGCCGCCGCGCTCGCCGCCGATTTCGTGATCTGCCTCTACAATCCGATCTCGAAGGCGCGGCCCTGGCAGCTCGGCAAGGCGCTGGCGCTGGCGGCCGGCCGCCGCGCCGCCGATACGCCGGTGCTGTTCGCCCGCGCCGTCGGGCGGCCGGACGAGAGCCTGCGCATCCTGACGCTGGCGGAAGCCCGCGCGGCGGCCGGCACGGCCGACATGGCGACGCTGGTGATGATCGGGGCGTCGGGCACGCGGCTGATCGCGCGCGAAGGCGGCGCGCCTTACGTCTATACGCCGCGCTCGGTGGCGAAGAGCCCCTGCGCCACCAGCCAGGGCAGGACCTGATCGATATGGTCGACGGTCTCGACGGCGGGCTTGGGCGGCCGCTCCACCATCACCACCGGCAGGGAGAGCCGGCGCGCCGCCACCAGCTTGCCCACCGTCGCCGGGCCGCCGGAATTCTTGCTGACCAGGACCTCGACGCCCTCGCGGCGCATCAGATCCTCCTCGTCATCGGCGTCGAAGGGGCCGCGCTGCTGGATGAAGGCGACATGCGGCACCGGCAGACGATCGCCGATCGGCTCCACGGCCCGCACCAGATAGCGGTGCTGCGGGGCATCGGCGAAGGCCGGCAGCTCGAGCCGGCCGACGGTCAGGAAGACCCGCCGCGGCGTCTCGCCGAGGGCGCGCACGGCCGCCTCGATATCGGGCACGCAGGTCCAGCGGTCGCCGTCGCGCGGCTTCCAGGGCTCGCGGCGGATGGCGAGCAGCGGCACGCCTTCCGCCTTGCAGGCATGCTCGGCGTTGAACGGCATCACCGCCGCGAAGGGATGGGTCGCGTCGATGACCGCGACGATGCCTTCCTCGACCAGATAGCGCCGCAGGCCCTCGATGCCGCCGAAGCCGCCGATCCGCACCGGCAAATTCATCGGCCGGGGATCGACGGTGCGCCCCGCCAGCGAGATAATGGCGCGAATGTCCGGAGCCTGCTCGGCGAGCAGCCGGTCAAGCGCAGCAGCTTCGCTCGTTCCGCCAAGGATGAGGACGGTCATGACGACCATGTTACGTGAATCGGATGCCCTGTCGAGCCGGCAGGAGGAACCCTGGCTCTCCCTGATCGGCCTCGGCGAGGACGGCGCGGCCGGGCTCTGCCGCGAGGCGCTCGCGGCGCTGAACGCGGCCGAGATCGTCTTCGGCGGCGAGCGGCATATCGCGCTGGTGGGCTCGGTGCCGGGCGAGCTGCGCCCCTGGCCGCAGCCCTTCCGCAACGCCCTGCCGCAGATCCTGAGGGAGCGCGGCCGCAAGGTCTGCGTGCTGGCGACCAGCGACCCGTTCCATTACGGCATCGGCAACAGCCTGAGCCGCGCGATCCCCGCCGGGGAGATGCGGATCATCCCGCAGCTCTCCTCCTTCTCGATGGCCTGCACGCGGATGCGCTGGCCGCAGGAGGAATGCGCGCTGGTCTCGCTGCACGGCCGCACGCTCTACCGCATCGTGCCGCATCTCCAGCCGCAGGCCCGCATCCTCGCCCTCTCCTGGGACGAGACCACCCCGCGCGCCGTCGCCGCGCTGATGACCACGCGCGGCATGGGCGCCAGCCGCATCGTGGTGATGGAAGCGCTCGGCGGGCCGCAGGAGCGCATCCGCGAGAGCCGCGCCGACGCCTTCGCGCTCGACGACGTCGTGCCGCTCAACCTGATCGCGGTCGAGGTCGCCGCCACCCAGGATTCGCGCATCCTGCCGCTGGCGCCGGGGCTCGACGAGGAGTGGTTCGCCCATGACGGGCAGATCACCAAATCCGAGATCCGCGCCATCACGCTTTCGGCCCTGGCGCCGCGCGCCGGCGAATTGCTCTGGGATGTCGGGGCCGGCTCGGGCTCCGTCGCGGTCGAATGGTGCCAGCGCCATCTCCGCAACCGGGCCGTCGCCTTCGAGGCCAGGGCCGATCGGGCCGAGCGCATCGCCCGCAACCGGCTCGAGCTCGGCGGGCTCTCGGTCGAGGTCGTGGGCGCGGCGCCGGCCGGCTTCGTCGGACGCGAGGCGCCGGACGCGGTGTTCATCGGCGGCGGACTGACGGAGGCGGGGCTGTTCGAGGCCGCCTGGGCGGCGCTGAAGCCGGGCGGGCGGCTCGTCGCCAATGTCGTCACCATCGAGGGCGAGGCGAAGCTCGCGGCGCTCCATGCCGAGCATGGCGGCTCGCTGCGGCGGATCGCGATCGACCGGCTCGCCCCCGTCGGGGGCAAGCATGGCTGGCGCCCGGCCATGCCGGTGACGCAGTGGCGGGTCGAGAAGCCTTGAGGCGCTTCATTCCATGCTCGCCGTCATCCCGGACAAGCCGCGTCAGCGGCGCCGATCCGGGATCCATGCCTGAACCGTTCCGGCATGGATCCCGGGTCTCGCTTCGCTCGCCCGGGATGACTGCGGATAGAGTGCGGGTTTCGTCGTGACCGGCGGCCTCGTCGCCGGCATCGGCATCCGGCCCGGCACCGCGGCCGCCGACATCCTCGCCTGCCTCGACGAGGCGCTGGCGATCGCCGGGCTCGCCGGCGCGCCGACGCCGCGCTTCGCCACGCTGGCGAGCCGCGCCGGCGAAGCCGGCATGGTCGCGGCGGCGGCGGACCGCGCGGCGGAGCTGGTCGCCGTCCCCGACACGGCGCTGACGGATTTCGCGGCCGCCTGCGCGACCCATGCGCCGCGGATCGTCGCGCGCTACGGCGTCGGCTCGGTGGCGGAAGCCGCCGCGCTCGCCGTCGCCGGCCCGGGCGGCGCGCTCGTGCAGCCGCGGATCGCGACCGGGCGCGTCACCTGCGCGCTCGCCCGCACCGCCTCATGAGCCCGCGCCGCGCATGACCGTCCATTTCATCGGCGCCGGCCCCGGCGCGCCGGACCTGATCACGCTGCGCGGGCGCGACCTGATCGCGACCTGCCCGGTCTGCCTCTATGCCGGCTCGCTGATCCCGCAGGCGATGCTGGGCTGGTGCCCTCCCGGCGCCCGCATCGTCGACACCGCCCCGCTCGCGCTCGACGCGATCATCGCCGAGATGGAGGCCGCGCATCGGGCCGGGCAGGACGTGGCGCGGCTGCATTCCGGCGACCTCTCGATCTGGAGCGCGACGGCCGAGCAGATGCGCCGGCTCGATGCGCGCGCCATCCCCTATACGGTGACGCCGGGCGTGCCCGCCTTCGCCGCCGCCGCCGCCGCGCTGAAGCGCGAGCTGACCCTGCCCGGCGTGGCGCAGTCGCTGGTGCTGACGCGCACCTCGGGCCGCGCCTCGGCCATGCCGGAGAAGGAGACGCTCGCGACCTTCGCCGCCTCCGGGGCGACGCTCGCCATCCATCTCTCGATCCACGCGATCGAACAGGTCGCAGCCGAGCTGACGCCCTTCTACGGCGCGGACTGCCCCGTCGCCGTGGTCTTCCGCGCGACCTGGCCGGACGAGACCGTCCTGCGCGGCGATCTCGCCGGCATCGCGGCGCAGGTCCGGGCGAGCGCGCTGGAGCGCACCGCCCTGATCCTGGTCGGGCCGGCGCTGGGCTCCGCGGATTTCGGCGAGAGCGCCCTCTACTCCATCGACTACGACCGCCGCTTCCGGCCGCGAGGGGGCGCATGACGGCTCGCCGAACCCGGGACGGCCTCGTCGCCCAGGCACCGCGCAACGACGCAAGGGGCTTCCCGTGAGCGCGCGCGGACTCCTCGTCGCCGCCCCGCGCTCGGGCTCGGGCAAGACCACGCTCACGCTCGGCCTGCAGCGGGCGCTGGTCCGGCGCGGTCTGACCGTGCGCGGGCTGAAATGCGGGCCGGACTATATCGACCCCGCCTTCCACGCCGCCGCGACCGGGGCGCCGAGCGCCAATCTCGACAGCTACGCCATGAGCGACGGGCTGCTCGGGCGGATCGCCGGCGAGGCGGCGCTGGCAGCCGACATCGTCGTCGCCGAGGGCTCGATGGGGCTGTTCGACGCCGTGCCGGGCCCCGAGGGGCATACCGGCGCCAGCGCCGACATCGCCGCGCTGACCGGATGGCCGGTCCTGCTCGTCGTCGACGTCTCCGGCGCGGCGCAGTCGGCGGCGGCGGTGGCGCTCGGCTGCAAGCTCTACGACCCGCGCATCCGCATCGCCGGCGTCATCCTCAACAAGGTCGCGAGCCCCCGTCACGAGCGGCTGGTGCGGCAGGGCCTGGAGCGGATCGACCTGCCCGTGCTCGGCGCGCTGCCGCGCGAGGCGAGCCTGATCCTGCCCGAGCGCCATCTCGGGCTGGTGCAGGCGGGCGAGACGGCCGATCTCCATGCCCGGCTCGACGCCCTGGCCGAGGCCGTCGCCGCCGCCGTCGACCTCGATGCGGTGCTGGCCCTGGCCGGCGAGACGCGGCTGCCCGCCCTGGCCGGCGGCGGCCTCCCGCCCCTGCCCGCGCCCGGCCGGCGGATCGCCCTCGCGCGCGACGCCGCCTTCTCCTTCGTCTATCCGCATGTCGAGGCCGGCTGGCGCGCGGCGGGCGCCACGCTGGTGCCGTTCTCGCCGCTCGCCGACGATCCGCCGCCGGAGGAGTGCGACGCCTGCTGGCTGCCCGGCGGCTATCCCGAGCTGCATGCCGGCAGGATCGCGGCCGCCGGCCGCTTCCTCGACGGGCTCAGACGCTTCGCCGGGACCCGGCCGGTGCATGGCGAATGCGGCGGCTACATGGTGCTCGGCCGCAGGCTGACCGATGCCGCGGGCGCGATCCACGCCATGGCCGGGCTGCTCTCGGTCGAGACCTCCTTCGCCAGACGGAAGATGAATCTCGGCTACCGCCGCGCCGTGCTCGCGGCCGAAGGCCCGCTCGGCCCGGCCGGCACGGTGCTGACCGGGCATGAATTCCACTATGCCAGCATCGCCGCGCAGGGCGAGGACCCGCCTTTCGCGACGGTGAGCGATCCGCATGGCTCGCCGCCGGCAGCGGCCGGCAGCCGGCGCGGCCATGTCACGGGCTCGTTCTTCCACGCCATCGCGGCCGCCGGCTGAGGCGCCGGCACGGGCTCGCGGGCCGGGAGGCTTCAGCCGCCCGCCCGCCGGGCTGGGGCCGGCTGCCGGGCTGGCTGGCGGCGGAGGATCTGGCGCGGGGGCGGCTGGTGCGGGTCGGGACCGGCGTGCTCGGCCGGCAGGCCCGGCTGCCGATGGAAACCTATCTCGGCCACCGCCTCGACGAGCCGCTCGGGCCGGCCGCCCGCAGCTTCGCCGCCGCGCTCGCCCGGCTCTGCGCCGGGGCGCAGGCCGCCCCCGAAACGACGAAAGCCGGCCCTTGAGGCCGGCTTTCGCGAAACGCCCGGCTGGGATCGCTCAGCGGCCGAGGATGCCGCCCATGATGGCGCCGCCGATGATCGAGCCGATGGCGGCCGCCCCGGCCGAATCGGAAGAGGCACCGCCGCGCTGGCGCACGCGCCCCTGATAGCCCGAGCTGGTGGTGCCGACGGCACGCTGGCCGGCGGGGCCCTGATAGGCGACGCCGCGCTCGCGGGCGAGGTCGCGCTGATACATCTCCTCGCCCGCATCGGCGACGCCGCCGCGGGTCTTGCCGGCCCTGCCGCGATCGGCCGCCCGGCTCTTCTTCTCGGCGGCGGCCTTGGCCTCGTCCGCGAGCAGGCGCTGATAGGCCGGCTCGCTCTGCTCGCGCAGCGCCGTCGCCTGCAGCGCGGTCAGGAAGCCGGTCTCCGGGATGCCGCGCGACTTCTGCCACTCCAGGATCGCCTTGCGCTGGCTCGGCCCAAAGCTCGCGGCGAGCTTGCCCGGCTGGAAGCCGCTGGCGCGCAGGCGGGTCTGCAATTCGCGGCGGGCCTTGGCGTCGAGCTTCATCGCGGTCTCGGTCTGGGCGGTGCCGGTCTCGGCCTTGAGCGCCTCGTCGGTCACGCCCGGGGTCGCGGCCGCGACGGCGCCGGCGGCGTTGGCCGGCGGGGTCGCCGCCTCCAGGCTCGCCAGCCGGTTGCGCGCGAAGGTCGCGAACTGGCCGGAGGGGAAGGCGTCGAGATAGGCGCGGTAGTCGGCGGCGGAATTGCCGCGCTCGGCCGCCTCCCAGGTCTTGATGTCGATCTGGCTGCGGTCGAAGACCGGCGCCGACGGCATCGCCGGCGCGGGAACGGCCGCGTTGATCGCCTTGGCCGCGCTCGCATCGGTCGGGTCGGCGGAGGCCAGCTTCACCGTCGGATTGAGCTTGAACTCGCCGATGATCGAGGAGTTCGTCCAGGGCTTCTGCTTCTTGCCGGTCGCTTCCCAGACATCGGCGCGGACCCGGTCCATCACCGTCGTGATCGAGACCTCGGGGGTCTCGATATGCTTGAGCAGCGCATCGGTGAAGGGGCTGTGCCCGTCGCGCTCGCCGTCCAGCGCCGTGGCGCGCGGATCGGTGGCGAAGGCGATCAGGATGCCGGAGGCCGACTGCGTCTCGATCGGCGTCAGGCCGCGGGTGACGGCGCGCGACTTAGCCGCGAGCTGGGCGGCGAAGGGATTGTCGCGGCAGGCGTCGAGGATGACGATGTTGACCCGCTCGTCGCGCTGCATCTGGCGCAGCACGAGCTGGACGTTGACCGCGCGGAAATCGAGATCGGCCTCGGAGCGCAGCGAGGCGTCGACCGGGATCAGGTAGTTCTCGTCGCCGACCGCGATGCCGTGGCCGGCATAATAGACCAGCCCGGCCTTGGCGCCGTCGAGCTTCTGGGCGAACTGGCGCACGACATTGGTCATGTCGTCCATCTTGAGGTCGTAGCCCTCGACGACCTCGAAGCCGAGGCGCTTGAGCGCCGCGGAGACGCCCTTGGCGTCCCGCATCGGGTTGGCCAGCGGCGGCACCGCCGTATAGGCGCTGTTGCCGATGACGAGCGCGACGCGGCGCTCGGGCAGGGCCGCCTCGGCCCCCGAAGCCAGGGCCGAGCCGCAGACCACCAGCGCAAAGGCCGCGGCCAGCCGAACACGGAATGCCGCAATCCGAGTCGCGAAGCTCACGACAACCTCCCAGCTCTAGCGTGGCGCCGACACCACCGATGGCGGCCTTCCGCCACGATACGGTTGAAATATCGAAACAGCGGGGTCGAAGAGGGCGGCATATACCGCAACCGCTCCGGCCGGTAAACCGGCTCCCGTTCGTCGCAGGCCGTGGCGGGCGGGTTCAACCGGAAATCCACCCCTTCCGCTACGATGCCAGTCTGCGCGCAGGCGCGGCGCCCGACACCCCCCGTTCGGAGGGGGAAGCCTATCAGACAAAAGGATGAAATGGCCGCAGGAGGGGGTTTGCGGCGGCGCGAAGCGTTGACTTATGCCTTGAACGCGGTGCAGCATGCCATGCAAGGGGAAACGTTAAATCAAGAAAGATCAGCCCAATGAAGGCCGCTATTTCGCATGGCTGAAGACATTATTCTGTCGACAGCAGGGTTAACCAAGGAGTTTGCCGGCTTCCGGGCTGTGAGCGGGGTCGACCTGAAGGTGAGGCGCGGGTCGATCCATGCGCTGATCGGTCCGAACGGGGCGGGGAAGACGACGTGCTTCAATCTGCTGACCAAGTTCCTTGCGCCGACGCGGGGGACGATCGTCTATAACGGGCGCGACATCACGCGCGAGAAGCCGGCCGAGATCGCGCGGCTCGGGCTGGTGCGCTCGTTCCAGATCTCGGCGGTGTTCCCGCAGCTCTCGGTCAAGACCAATGTCCGCATCGCCCTGCAGCGCAAGCGCGGCGACTCCTTCGACTTCTGGCGCTCGGAGCGCCGGCTGAAGAGCCTCGACGCCGAGGCGGAGGCGCTGGTCGAGGCGGTCGGGCTGACGCCGTTCCGGGAGCTGAGCGCGGGCGAGCTCAGCTACGGGCGCAAGCGGGCGCTGGAGATCGCCACGACGCTGGCGCTCGATCCCGAGATGCTGCTGCTCGACGAGCCGATGGCCGGGATGGGGCGCGAGGACATCGACCGCATCGAGACGCTGATCCGCAAGGTCTCGGCGCAGCGCACCATCCTGATGGTCGAGCACAATCTCTCGGTCGTCGCCTCGCTGTGCGACCGCATCACCGTGCTGGCGCGCGGGCAGGTGCTGGCGGAGGGCGACTATGCCGGCGTCTCGAAGGACCCGCGGGTGGTCGAGGCCTATATCGGCTCGGGAGGCGGTCATGGCCATCACTGAGGCGGCAAGGGCGCCGGCCGGTGCCGCAGGCGCCGCCCCGCTGCTGACGGTGCGCGGGCTCGAGGCCTGGTATGGCGAGAGCCATGTGCTGCACGGCATCGATTTCGATGTCGCGCCGGGCGAGGTGGTGACGCTGCTCGGCCGCAACGGCGCCGGCAAGACGACGACGCTGAAGTCGATCATGGGCGTGATCGGCAAGCGCAAGGGCTCGGTCGCGCTGGAGGGCAAGGAGACGATCGACCTGCCCTCGCGCGCCATCGCCCGGCTCGGCATCGGCTTCGTGCCGGAGGAGCGCGGCATCTATTCCTCGCTCTCGGTCGAGGAGAACCTGATGCTGCCGCCGAAAATCCGCGAGGGCGGGCTCTCGCTGGAGCGCATCTTCACGCTGTTCCCCAACCTGAAGGAGCGGCTGCGCAGCCAGGGCACCAAGCTCTCCGGCGGCGAGCAGCAGATGCTCGCCATCGGCCGCATCCTGCGCACCGGCGCGCATCTGCTCCTGCTCGACGAGCCGACCGAGGGCCTCGCCCCCGTCATCATCGAGCAGATCGGCCGCACCATCGCCGAGCTCAAGCGCGAGGGCTTCACCATCATCCTGGTCGAGCAGAACTTCCGCTTCGCCCAGACCGTCGCCGACCGCCACTACGTCGTCGAGCAGGGCAAGGTCGTCGACATGATCCCGAACGCCGAGCTCGACGCCAATATCGACAAGCTCCACCGCTATCTCGGGGTCTGACCCGCGCAGGCCCCGCAACGGAAAAAACCGGCCAACGCCGACATTCTCAGAGGGAGAACGACGATGAAGCTCAGGACGTTCCTCGCGACGGGCGCGCTCGCCGCATTGCTGGCGAGCCCCGCTTTCGCGCAGCAGATCTCGGTCAAGGCCGGCGTGCTCAACGACCGCTCCGGCATCTATGCCGACCTCGCCGGCGAAGGCTCGGTCATCGCCGCGCGCATGGCGGTCGAGGACTTCAAGGCCGCCGAGAAGGGCATCAAGGTCGAGATCGTCTCGGCCGACCACCAGAACAAGCCGGATGTCGGCTCGACCATCGCCCGGCAATGGTACGACCAAGACGGCGTCGACCTGATCCTCGACGTGCCGACCTCCTCGGTGGCGCTGGCGGTGAGCCAGATCACCAAGGAAAAGAACAAGATCAACATCAACTCGGGCGCCGGCGCCTCCGACCTCACCGGCAAGGCCTGCAACGCCAACACCATCCACTGGACCTACGACACCTATGCGCTGGCGCAGGGGACCGGCGGCGCCATGGTGAAGGCGGGCGGCGACACCTGGTTCTTCCTGACCGCCGACTACGCCTTCGGCCATGCGCTGGAACGCGACGCGACCGAGATCATCAAGAAGGCCGGCGGCAAGGTGCTGGGCTCGGTGAAGACGCCGTTCCCGGGCACCGACTTCTCGTCCTTCCTGCTGCAGGCGCAAGCTTCGAAGGCCAAGGTCATCGGGCTGGCGAATGCCGGCAGCGACACCACCAACGCGATCAAGCAGGCGGGCGAGTTCGGCATCGTCGCCGGCGGCCAGAAGCTCGCGGGCCTGCTGGTCTTCGTCAGCGACGTCCATGCGCTCGGCCTGCAGGCGGCGCAGGGGCTGGTGCTGACCGAATCCTTCTACTGGGACCGCGACGACCAGACCCGCGCCTGGTCGCAGCGCTTCGCCAAGCTCAACAACGGCAAGATGCCGACCATGGTGCAGGCGGGCGTCTATGCCGGCTTCCTGCACTATCTCAAGGCGGTCGAGGCCACCAAGAGCAAGGATACGGCGACCGTCATGGCCAAGATGAAGGAGATGCCGACGGACGACCCGCTCTTCGGCAAGGGCAGCATCCGCCCCAACGGCCGCAAGATGCACGACATGTATCTCTACGAGGTCAAGAAGCCCTCCGAGTCGAAGGGCGAATGGGATCTCTACAAGCAGATCGCTGTGCTGCCGGCCGAGCAGGCCTTCCAGCCGCTGGCCGAGACCGGCTGCCCGCTGGTCAAGTAGCCCCGGCGGATAGCGGCCAAGGCCGTTCCCGGACAGGCTCCGGGAACGGCGCCGCAAGCGACCGCCGGCTCGCCGCCGCGGCCGGAGCGCGCCCGGCTCCGGCGGGCGCGGCGGCCCGAGGGCAGCGGGGCGGGAACCGTTCCGGACGTCCCCCACCTTTCGATCGAGCCATACATTGAGCCACGCATGTTCGAGCTATTAGGGATTCCGCCGCAGGCGCTGTTCGGCCAGGTTCTGCTGGGCCTGATCAACGGCTCGTTCTACGCCATTCTGAGCCTCGGCCTGGCGGTGATCTTCGGGCTTTTGAACATCATCAACTTCGCCCATGGCGCGCAGTACATGATGGGGGCGTTCGTCGCCTGGATGGCGCTGAACTATCTCGGGCTGAACTACTGGTTCGCGCTGGTGCTGGCGCCGATCGTGGTCGGCGCCGTCGGCGTCGTGATCGAGCGGCTGCTGCTGAAGCGCATCAGTCATCTCGACCATCTCTACGGGCTGCTGCTGACCTTCGGGCTGGCGCTGATCATCCAGGGGCTGTTCCGCAACCAGTACGGCTCGTCGGGCCTGCCCTACGGCATCCCGCCACAGCTTGCGGGCGGGCAGAATCTCGGCTTCATGTTCCTGCCGAACTACCGGGCCTGGGTGATCGTCGCCTCGCTCGCGGTTTGCCTGGCGACCTGGTTCCTGATCGAGAAAACCAGGCTCGGCGCCTATCTGCGCGCCGCCACCGAGAACCCGACCCTGACCCAGGCCTTCGGCATCAACGTGCCGCTGCTGGTGACGCTGACCTACGGCTTCGGCGTGGCGCTGGCCGCCTTCGCCGGGGTGCTCGCCGCGCCGGTCTATTCGGTCAACCCGAACATGGGCGGCGACCTCATCATCGTCGTCTTCGCGGTGGTGGTGATCGGCGGCATGGGCTCGATCATGGGCGCCATCGTCACCGGCTTCGCGCTCGGCCTGGTCGAGGGCCTGACCAAGGTGTTCTATCCGGAAGCCTCCTCGACCGTGATCTTCGTCATCATGGTGCTGGTACTGCTGGTGAAGCCCGCCGGCCTGTTCGGCCGCCCGGCCTGAGAGTTTTCGACATGACCGATCTCGCGACCTCCGAAGCTCCCGCCGGCGCCGCCCTCGCCGAGACCGACGACGGCACCGCCCGGCTGCACCGCGCCATCCTGATCGGCATCGCCGCGGCGCTCGTCGTCGCCCCCTTCGTCGCCTATCCGGTCTTCGTGATGAAGGTTTTGTGCTTCGCGCTGTTCGCGCTCGCCTTCAACCTGCTGCTCGGCTATGGCGGCCTGCTCTCCTTCGGCCATGCCGCCTATTTCGGGATGGCGAGCTATGTCTGCGCCTATACCGCCAAGAACTGGGGCCTGACCCCGGAACTCGCGATCCTGCTCGGCACCGCCGTCGCCGCCGGGCTCGGCACCGTCTTCGGCGCGCTCGCCATCCGCCGCCAGGGCATCTACTTCGCCATGATCACGCTGGCGCTGGCGCAGATGGTGTTCTTCTTCTCGCTGCAGACGCCGCGCTTCACCGGCGGCGAGGACGGCATCCAGGCGGTGCCGCGCGGCAAGCTCCTCGGCCTCCTCGACCTCACCGACGACCGCGCCCTCTACTGGCTCGTCGCCGCCATCTTCATGGCCGGGCTGCTGGCGATCTACCGCATCATCCACTCCCCCTTCGGCCAGATCTGCAAGGCGATCCGCGACAACGAACCCCGCGCCATCTCGCTCGGCTACCGCGCCAACCAGTACAAGCTCATGGTCTTCGTGCTCTCGGCCGCGCTCGCCGGCCTCGCCGGCGCGACCAAGGCCATCGTCTTCCAGCTCGCCTCGCTCACCAACGTCTACTGGACCATGTCAGGCGAGGTCGTGCTGATGACCCTGGTCGGCGGGCTCGGAACCGTCTTCGGACCGATCGTCGGCGCCATCGTCATGGTCACCATGCAGAACTACCTCGCAACCCTCGGAGCCTGGGTCACCGTCATCCAGGGCGTCATCTTCGTCGCATGCGTCCTCCTCTTCCGAGAAGGAATCGTCGGCGTCATCGCTAAAGCGATCAAAAAGCCGCTGTAAACCGCGGCGCGGCCATCAGCGGATCAGCTTCGAAACCGCCCTGAACTGCGGATGCGCGGCCGTCCGCAACCACTCGAACAGCACCATCTCGGTGGTGACGATCTCGGCGCCATGCGCGGCGAGGCGGCGGATCGCGACCGCGCGCGATTCCGGCGCCCGCGAGCCGACCGCGTCCTGCACCACCACGACGCGGCGGCCGCACTCCAGCAGGGTCAGCGCCGTCTGGCCGACGCAGACATGCGCCTCGCAGCCGCACAGGACGATATCCCGGTCGCCGCCCAGCGCCGCCAGCACCGCCGGCTCGGCGCAGGCGTCGAAGCTCATCTTGGCGATCGCCGGCGGGAGGCCGGCGAGCTCCGGCACCGTCGGCCCGAGCTTGCCGGGGTTCTGCTCCGTCACCACCACCGGCACCGCGAGCAGCCGCCCCGCCTCGAGCAGGCGCGCGGCGTTGGCGACGACGCGGGCGCCGTCATGGATGGCCGGCATCAATCGCGCCTGCAGGTCGACCACCAGCAGAAGGGAATTCGGCAGGTTCAAGAGCGGCATCGTCCGGCATCCTCGCGCGACAGGCCGGCCCATGGCAGCCGCCGCCGGCGGACCCGTCAAGCCCTGGCGCCCGTTGCGGCGCGGCGCCTTGACAAAAGAGTTGATATCAACATGAATTCGGCGATGATCCCGCCGCCCGATGCCCGCCCCCGATTCCGTCGCCTTCCTCCGACCCGCCGACCGTCATCCACCCCGCGGGGACCGCATCCGCCGGGGGCGACGCCCGCTTCCCGCCCTCCGGGGCCGCCTCCGAAGACGCCGGCGACGGCGCGCTCCGGCGGCTGCGCCTGAACCGACGACATCCGCCTCACCACCGCCGAAGGACACGCCATGCCCCAGATGATCTTCCTCAACCTGCCCGTGAAGGACCTGCCCGCTTCGATGGCCTTCTTCCGGGCGCTCGGCTTTTCGTTCAACCCGCAGTTCACTGACGACACCGCCGCCTGCATGGTGATCAGCGACACGATCTTCGCGATGCTGCTGACGCATGAGAAATTCGCCGGCTTCTCGCCCAAGCCGATCACCGATACCGACCAGAGCGTCGAGGTGCTGACCTGCCTGTCGCGCGAGAGCCGGGAGGCGGTTGACGCGATCGTGAAGGCGGCCGTCGCCGCCGGCGGCAGCACCTACCGGGAGCCGCAGGACCACGGCTTCATGTACGGCCACGGCTTCCGCGACCTCGACGGGCATGTCTGGGAGGCGGTGTGGATGGATCCGGCGGCGGTCGCGGGCGGGGCCTGATCCGTCCCCGCCGCAGGGCGGACCCGACGCCCCGCCTCTAGCGCATGGCTTATCGCGCCACTAACCTGCAGCCATTCCCCTGATGCAAGTTTGACTGCAGGCTCCATGGACAAGCGGGTCGACACCCAGGCGCATGCCGCGCCGCTGACGCATGCGGATATCCGCTCCATCCTGATCGGCGTGATGGTCGCGATGTTCCTGGCCGCGCTCGACCAGACCATCGTGGCGACCGCCCTGCCGACCATCGGCCGCGAGCTCGGCGACGTCGCCCATCTGCCCTGGATCGTGACGGCCTATCTGCTGGCCTCGACCGCCGTCACGCCGCTCTACGGCAAGCTCGCCGACATCCATGGCCGACGCGTCGTTTTGCTCTCCGGCATCGTCGTCTTCATCCTCGGCTCGATCGCCTGCGCGCTGGCGCCCAATCTCGGCACGCTGATCGTCGCCCGCTTCGTCCAGGGGCTCGGCGGCGGCGGGCTGATCGCGCTGGCCCAGACCATCGTCGGCGACATGGTGCCGCCGAAGGAGCGCGGGCGCTATCAGGTCTATTTCGCCAGCGTCTTCCTGTCCTCCTCGCTGATCGGCCCGGTGCTCGGCGGCATGCTGGCGGAGAAGCTGCACTGGTCGGTGATCTTCTGGATCAACCTGCCGCTCGGGCTCGGCGCCTACTGGATGTCGAGCGAGGCGCTGAAGCGCCTGCCGCGCCATGAACGGCCGCACAAGCTCGACGTGCTCGGCGCCGTGCTGATGACCGCCGGGACGCTCTCGCTGCTGCTCGCCCTCTCCTGGGGCGGCACCGCCTATCCCTGGGGTTCGCTGCCGATCGCCGGGCTCGCCGCCGCGACGCTGGTGCTGTGGTCGTTCTTCGGCTGGCGCCAGCGCCTCGCCGCCGAGCCGCTGATCCCGCTCGACGTGATGAACAACCGGGTGGTGCGCTTCGGAACGGTCTCGGCCGGCCTCGCCATGGGCGCCTTCATCGGGCTGACGATCTATCTGCCGCTCTATTTCGAGACGGTGATGGGGCTGAGCGCGACCTATTCCGGCCTCGGCCTGCTGCCGCTGACCTGCGGCACCGTCGTCGGGGCCACCAGCTCCGGACGGGCCATGACGCATATCAGGCACTACAAGCGCGTGCCGATGGTCGGGCTCGCGGTCTCCTGCGCCGGCACCAGCCTGCTCGCCCTGTTCTCCGGCCGGATTCCGCTCGCGCCCTTCTGCGCCATCCTCGCCGTCGTCAGCATCGGGCTCGGCACGCTGCTGCCGGTCGCCACGGTCTCGATCCAGAACGCGGTCAGGCCGCACCAGCTCGGCACGGCGACGGCGGTGGCCAATTTCTTCCGCCAGATCGGCGGCGCGCTGATCGTCGCGATCTTCGGCGCGATCGTGCTCGGCGGCGTCGGCGGGCAGGCGACCCATCTCTCGCCCGAGGCGCTGCAACTGGGGACGGTCGACCGCGCGACCATGGTGACGCTGTTCAGCTACGTCTTCGGCGCCGCCTTCCTCGGCTTCGCGCTCGCCCTGCTCGCGCTCTGGCTGATGGAGGAGCTGCCGCTGCGCGGCGGCGCCGCCGAATCCGCCAAGGCCGCCGCGCTGGAGTGACGGAACCGGCGCCGCGGCGCCCGCGTTTCCATTGGCCTGTCATCTGTCCGGGGCAGGCTGGGTTGCCGCGCATCCGGCAGGACGCGACCGCGGCGATCCGTCGATCCGTCAGTGCACCCGCAGCAGGAGTTCCGCCATGTCCGATCTCGTCGTCATCGTCTATCCGACCGAGGCCCGCGCCGAGGAGATGCGCCAGAAGCTCATCGGCCTGCAGAAGGAATATCTGATCGAGATCGGCGACGCCGCCATCGCGGTGATGCACGAAGGCGGCAAGGTGAAGCTCAACCAGCTCCTCAACACCACGGCGCTCGGCGCGGTCTCGGGCTCGTTCTGGGGCCTGCTGATCGGCGCCATCTTCCTGATGCCGATCTTCGGGGCGGCGCTCGGCGCGGCCTCGGGCGCGCTCGGCGGCGCGCTCACCGATTACGGCATCGACGACAAGTTCATGAAGGACCTCGCCGGCAGCCTGCAGCCCGGCAACGCCGCGCTGTTCGTGCTGGTCAAGAAGGTGACCGGCGACAAGGTGCTGGAGGCGCTGCGCGGCACCGGCGGCACCGTGCTCAAGACCTCGCTCGACCGGTCCCAGGAGCAGAAGCTGCGCGACGCGCTGGCCGATGCCCACGCCGCCGCGCCCGCCCCGGACGCCGCGCCGGCGCCGCAGGGCACGGGCGCGCCCTCGCCGGTGGGCTGATCCGTCCGCCGATTTTTGCACCGACACACGCGGTCATCCCGGGCTTGACCCGGGATCCATGCCGGAGCGCTTCCGACGGAGGTTCAGGCATGGATCCCGGCTCTTCGCTTCGCTCCGGCCGGGATGACTCGCGTTTCGGCGCTCCCGCGTTCTGCCCTCAGTCCCTGAGCAGCTCGTTGATGCCGGTCTTGGAGCGGGTCTGCGCGTCGACCGTCTTGACGATGACGGCGCAGGCGAGCGACGGCCCCGGCGTGCCGTCCGGGAAGGGCTTGCCCGGCAGCGAGCCCGGCACCACCACCGAATAGGGCGGCACCTTGCCGATATGGACCTGGCCGGTGGCGCGGTCGACGATCTTGGTCGAGGCCGAGATGAAGACGCCCATCGACAGCACCGAGCCCTCGCCGACGATCACGCCCTCGACGACCTCCGAGCGGGCGCCGATGAAGCAGTTGTCCTCGATGATGGTCGGGTTGGCCTGCAGCGGCTCCAGCACGCCGCCGATGCCGACGCCGCCCGAAAGATGGACGTTCTTGCCGATCTGGGCGCAGGAGCCGACCGTCGCCCAGGTGTCGACCATGGTGCCGGAATCGACATAGGCGCCGATATTGACGAAGGAGGGCATCAGCACCACGCCGGGGGCGAGGAAGGAGCCCTTGCGCGCGGCGGCGGGCGGCACGACGCGGAAGCCGGCGGCGCGGAAGCGGTTCTCGCCCCAGCCCTCGAATTTCGACGGCACCTTGTCCCAGAACACGCCCTCGCCCGGACCGTTGGCGATGATCGCGTTGTCGGTCAGGCGGAAGGAGAGCAGCACCGCCTTCTTCAGCCATTGATGCACGACCCAGTCGGCGCCCTGCTTCTCGGCGACGCGGGCCTTCCCCGAATCGAGCAGCTCGATCGCCTGCTCCACCGCCTCGCGGACGGCGCCCTTGGTCTGGACGCCGATCTCGGCCCGGTTCTCCCAGGCGGCGTCGATGGTGGCGGCGAGATCGGCGAGGGACATGGGGCACGGCTCCGGCGCTGGACAGACGGCGGGAGCGATGGCGGATGAGGACGCGTCCGTCAAGCCACGGCGCGCCGGCGCAGCAGATAGGTGTCCATGATCCAGCCATGGCGGGCGCGGGCCTCGGCCCTGACCTGCGCGATCAACGGCGCCGTCTCGGCGAGCGGGCCCGAGAGCAGGATCTCGTCGGGCATGCCGAGATAGGCGCCCCAGAAGATCTCCAGCCCGGCCGGATCGAGCTTGGCGAAGGCCTGCTCGCCGTCGAGCATCACGACGACGCTGTCCTGGTCGGCCGGGAAGCCCTGCGCCAGGCGCCGCCCCGTCGTGAGCAGGACGGGGGCGCCGATGCCGTTGAGCGGGATGCGGTGGCGCGCCGCCAGAACCTGGACGCTGCTGATGCCGGGATGGACCTGCCAGTCGAGGGCGAGCCCCGCGGCGGCGACGCGCTCGACGACCCGCAGCGTGCTGTCGTAGAGGGCCGGGTCGCCCCAGACCAGCAGGGCGCCGGTCTCTCCCTCCGCCAGCTCCGCCTCGAACAGCCCGCGATAGGCGGCGGCGATGCGCGCATGCCAGTCGTCGACGACGCCGCGATAGTCGCCGCCGGCCTCGGCCCGGCGCGGGATCGGCACGGCGACCGTGCGGTAGCCGGGCGCGCGGATGAAGCGCCGGCAGATGGCCTCGCGCAGATGGCGCAGCCCGGCCTTCTCCGCGCCCTTGTCGGGAATGAACAGCACATCGGCGCGGTTGAGCGCCGCGATGGCCTCGACGGTCATGTGGTCGGGATTGCCGGCGCCGATGCCGATGACGAGGATGGTTCGCATGCCGCTCCGCGCGTTTCGCAGCGGCTTAGAGCATCGGCCCGAAAAGTGGAACGCGGTTTTCGGGAAAAGACGCTGCAAAATCACCGAGCAAGCGGCCGCAAGGCGCGGTCAGGCCCGGCCGAGCACCGCCATGCGGGCGAGGTCCGGCGGCGCGGCCGGTCCCGCGCTCAGCGCCAGCGCCGCCTGAAGCGCCGCCAGATCCGCCGCGAGGCGCGGCCGCCAGCCGCAAGGGCATGGCTGATCACCGCAATGAGCATCCGCCACCTCTCTGTAGACCGAGCCGACCGCCTGCGCCGCCAGCTCGATCAGGGTGAGCGGCGGCAACCGAGTATCCTGCAGCGCCGCGCAAAAAGCCGTCAGGACCGCCTGCCGGATCCCGGCACGGGCGGCCTCCAATGATTCGGCGCTCCCCTGATCAGGCGGCACGTTCGACGCCCTTCATGGCGGCAGGGTGGCGGTATTGCGGTCCCTGCAAAGGCCTGGGCCCCTGCTCGGGCAAGGTCACGGCCAGCAGATCGACCAGGCGCTGCATCCGCGGCGGCAGCGCCGCATCGGCGGCGAGATCGCCCGGTCCCTTGGCCAGCGCGAGCGCCCGGCGCAGCTCCGGCCGGCTCGCGCCGGTGCGGACGATCTCGCGAATGATGATCTCGTCGATCCGGCCGATCGCGGCCGCGACATCGACCTCGGTGACCCCAGCCATTCGGTTTCTCCGTCGGTTGATTCACTGATCGCCGGGAGAGATAGGCAGCTCCGAGATTCGATGCAAGCCCTTGTTTTCACTAGATAAATAGAACGATTCGAAGGTAACGGGCCACTCTCGCCGGCAAGCGTGACCGGATCATGACGCCGCCGGCTCAGGGCGCGCCGACGATCTCCAGCGCCGCGCCGTGGCTCAGGCCGGCGGCGAGCGCCGCGTCGCCGGGGCCGTGGAAGGCGACCGCGCAGAGCCCCTGGCCGCGGGCCGCCAGATGCGCCGCCGTTGTCCGCGGCTCGACCAGCGAGAGGATCTGCCGTCCGAGCCCGAACTGGACGAGGCCGAAGCCGAGCCCCGGAACGGCGCCCTTCGCGAGCGGCTCGCGGCCGAGCAGAGCGCGATAGCGGGCCGTGGTCCGTGCGAGGTCCCGCACCGCGACCGTGACTCCGGCGATGCCGGTGACGCCGTTCGGGTGACGACGTGCCGCACCCGCCGGAACCCGCAGATCGCGCGGCGTGAGGTCCGTCACCAGGAAGGGGATGTCGGGCTCGACCGGACGGGCGGAGCGCCAGGCGATGCGGCTGCCGTCGGGCTGGAGGCGGCTGCCCTCGACGGGACCGTCCAGCGCAATGCCGGCGGCGCGCTGGCGGGCGATGCCGGCCTCGAAATCGCCGGGCAGCAGGGCATAGTCGACGAAACCGGGGCCGGCGGCGCGGAACAGCTCCCACCAGCGGAAGCCGGGAACCGCGACCGGAAAGGCGATGATCTCGAGATAGGCGCCGTCCGCGAAGGCGACCAGCGCGTTGCGGGAGCCGCGCGGATGCTCGCCGCCGGGAAGGACGGTGAAGCCGAGCGCCTCGTAGTCCCGCCTCGCCTGGTCGAGATCGGCGACGGCGATGACGATGTGGTCGATGCCGAAGGAATCGCGATCGGAGGAATCGCTGCTGAAGGACATGGCCGCTCCCGTTCAGGCGCCGTTCGCGATGGCCTCGATCCGGTCGAGGCCGCCGAGCTGCGGGGCGAAGCCCGCCCAGACCTTGCGCGCGCCCTCCTGCCAGCCGGCGCGGTCCTCGGGCTGGAAGACGCGGCCCCCCTGCGCCGCCGCCTGCGCCATCGAGGCCTCCTCGTCGGCCAGCATCAGCCCGTCGAAATAGCTCACCCCCTCGGCGGCGGCGGCCGCGAGGGCCTCGCGGTCCTGGGGCGCCAGCCCTTTCCAGAACGGCGCCGCGACCATCACCACGCCGCTGGCCCAGATATGCCCGGTCTCGACCAGGCAGGGCACCACCTCGTACAGCCGGAAGCCGGCATAGGCGGATTTGGTCAGGTCCATGCAGTCGACCACGCCGGTCTTCAGGGCGTTGTAGGTCTCGGGGATCGGGATCGGCGTCGGATAGGCGCCGAAGCCCGACCAGAGCGCGGTGTGAAGCGGGCTCTGGATGACGCGGATGCGCTTGCCCCTGACCGCGGCCGGGGTGGTCAGCGGCTCCCTGCCGAGCAGATGGCGGGCACCGTAATTGATGAAGCCGAGCACGACGAAGCCCTGCGCCTCGTATTGCGCCTTGAGCGCTGCGCCGAGCGGGCCGGCGAGCACCCGCCGCAGATGGTCGCGGTCGCGGAACAGGAAGGGCAGGTCGAGGATCTGGCCTTGCGGCACCCAGGCCGAGAGGGTCGAGATCGTCGAGAGCGCGGCCTGGATCGAGCCGATTCGCAGCCCTTCCGCAACCTCCTTCTCGCCGCCCAGCGCGGCGTTGGGCACGATGCGCAGATCGAAGCGGCCGGGCGCCGTCCGCGCCAGGGTTTCGGCGATGTGGCGCCAGATCCTGGTCTCCGGCTTGTCCTCGCCGAGCAGGGAGGCGACCGTCACCGGGCGGCCGGCGGCAGCCGCCCCACCTGTCAGGAGGGCCGGCAGGGCGACGAGGCCGGCGGAAAAGCGGCGGCGGGAGATCGGCACGGGCGCGGCTCCTTCATCGCCGTCGCGGACCGCCGAGGAGACGGCCCGCGACGGAAGGCGGTTCGTTCAGGCGGGAAAGGCGCCCTCGAAGGCCGTCGCCGACAGCGGATTGCGCGGGCTCGGCGTCTCGCGCGCGCGCAGGGCTTCCGGCAGTTGCGCCTTGTCGCCCGGCTTGCCGATGGCGACCGCCGCCTCGACCCGATAGCCCCCCGGCAGGTTCAGCTCCGCCGGGGCGCGCTCGCGATCGAAGCCGGCCATGCCATGCGTCTGCCAGCCGAGGCGCACGGCCTGCAAAGCGAGGTTGGACCAGGCCGCCCCGGCATCGAAGGAATGGCTGTAGGAGGGCACCTCTTCCTCCTTGCCCGGCACGGCCATCGTCTCCTTGGAGATCACGAAGAGCAGGGCGGCGGCGTTCTGCGCCCAGGAGCGGTTGAACTCGTTGAGCAGGCCGAGCAGCTTCGGCCAATGGGCGCTGCCGCGCCGCGCATAGACGAAGCGCCAGGGCTGCGAATTATAGGAGGACGGCGCCCAGCGCGCCGCCTCGAGCAGCGTCTTCAGCTCCTCCTCGGAAATGATCTCGTCGGTGAAGGCGCGCGGCGACCAGCGCTCCAGGAAGAGCGAATCGATGGCATGGTCGGCCGTGCGGCTGTTGGCGCTGGTGGTCATGACGGGTCCCGGAAGCAGGAAAGGGTAAGACGGGGCGCCCTCGCGCGGAGAACCCCGGATGACTGGCAAGATCGGGGGCTTCCCTTCGCCGGTCAAGGAAAGGCCGCTCTCTATTCCGCGCATGGAACGCCGGAATCCGCTACGGGCCCGCATCCGGGGGAAATGACAGTACAGCGCCGCGGCCACGGCATGCGCGGCGTTTCCGCGGCGGCGCCGATGCGCTAATCGGAAGGCCGCGCATGCAGGAGGACAGGATGACGGACAGCCACGAGATCGCCGGCGGCCGGCTGCGCGCGACGATCCGCGCCCAGGGCGGCGAGCTCGTCGCCTTCTCCGATGCCGACGGTCCCCTGCTCTGGCATGGCGGCCCGGAATGGCCGCGCCATGCGCCGGTGCTCTTCCCCGTCGTCGGGCGCCTCGCCGAGGACAGGCTCGTCCATGAGGGACATTCCTACCATCTGACCCAGCACGGCTTCGCCCGCGACAGCCTGTTCGCCTGGGCCGAGCGCAGCGGGAGCCGCGCCGTGCTGGAACTGCGCGAGAGCCCGGCGACGCTGGCGCTCTACCCGTTCCGCTTCGTGCTGCGCATGATCTACGAGATCGCGGACGGCGCCCTGTCGGTGACGACGCGGGTCACGAACCCGGGGCAGGACACGCTGGTCTGCGGGGTCGGCGCCCATCCCGCCTTCCTCTGGCCGCTGGCGCCGGGCGTGCCGAAGCAGCGCCACAGGCTGACCTTCCCGCAGCCCGAGCCCGGCCCGGGCCTCGCCGTCGCGGGCGGCCTGCTCGGCCCGGCCATCCCGCTGCCCTTCGCCGGGCGCGAACTCGACCTGGACGAGGCGCTTTTCGCCGATGATGCGATCGTCATCCCGAACGTCGCCAACGCGGCGGTGCGCTTTGCCGCGCTCGACCCGGCCGGGCGCGAGATCCGGGCGCTCAGCGTGAGCTGGGAGGGCTACAAGGATCTCGGCATCTGGTCGAAGCCGACGGGGGCGCCCTTCCTCTGCATCGAGCCCTGGTTCGGCATGGCGAGCCCGGTCGGCTGGCACGGCGAATTCGCCGACAAGCCGGGCGTGCTCAAGCTGGCGCCGGGCGCGAGCCGCGACTTCGTCTGGCGCGCCACGCCGCATTTCGTGCCGACGGCATCGCCCGGCTGAGCCCGCGGGGCCGCCTCGAGCGTGCCGATTTCACCGCACCGGGCGCTAGCCGGCGCGCTCCAGCCGCAGGACCCGCGCCCGATGGCCCGCGACCCGCAGGCGGTCTTCGCCGTCGAGCCAGAGGCAAGGCCGCGCCCGCCAGGGGCCGTGCGTCAGATCGGCCAGGGCGCGGGCGCCCGGCAGCGGCGTCAGCCGCGTCGCCTTGCCGCCCGCGGGCCAGGGCCAGAGCGCCGTGCCGTCCGGCCGGATCGCGATCTCGGTGCCGAAATGCGGGTCGCGCCAATGGCCGAGGAGGCGGGCATCGAGCCGGGTATCGGCCGGGACGCGCCGCAGCGCGCGCCGGACGCCGCCGATCAGCCCGGCGAGCCGGTCTTCCCCGTCGCGCCGCAGGCGGATGTCGAGATAGGCCGGCAGGCTGCGCAGGCCGCCCGCGCCATCGGCGACGAGGCGCTCATAGCCGCCCATGAAGCTGATCGAATCCGGCGTCAGCTCGGCCCAGAACGGCCCTTCCTCGCTGGCGAACAGCCCGGCCGGGGCCTCCGCCGCCGCCGGCAGGGGCTCGCCCAGCAGCGCGGCGAGCACGGTCAGCGCCGGCCAGAGCGCCTCCTCCTCGCGGTTGCTCAGGACGACAACGCCGACACCGGGCCCGGGCGCGGTGAGGACATGGTTGCGGTAGCCGGTGAGCGAGCCGCCATGGCCGACCACATCGAAACCGCCGAGCCGGCTGCAGACCAGCCCGAGCCGGTAGACGCTCTCGCCGCCATCGGCGAAGCGGCGCGGCGCGGTCAGCCGCTCCAGCATGCCGGAAAGCGCGCCGCGGCCCGCCAGCAGGGCGGAAAACCAGCCGGCGAGATCGGCAGCCGAGCCCGCGATACCGCCCGAGGCGGAGAAATGGAAGCCGTAATGGCCGCGCCGCCAGCGCGCGCCGTCGCGCCAGTAGCCGGTGGCGAGGCCCGGCACGATCTCGGCGCTGTCATAGGGCAGGCGGAAGGCAAGGCCGAGCTCGCCCGAAAGCGCCGCGACGGTCTCGCCATAGGGCCTGCCGGTGACCGTCTCGAGCACCCGCTGGGCGAGCCTCCAGCCGGTGTTGGAATAGGCCATCTCGGTGCCGGGCGGCGCGCTGAGCGAGGGGAAGCGGCAGGCCAGCGCATGGATCTCGTCGGCGCTCAGGGTCGCGGTGAAGGGCACGCCCTGCTGCCAGAACGCCTCCATCATGTCCGGCAGGCCGCCGGTCATGTCGAGCGCCCGGCCGAGCTCGACCCCGGCCAGCGGCGCCGGCAGTTCCGGCAGCCAGCGGCCGAGCGGCGCATCGAGCGGCATGCCCTCGCGCAACAGCGCGACGGCGAGCACATGCTTGCTGATCGAGGCGAAGCGGTTCGCCGTCTGCGGCGTGAAGGGCAGGCCATGCTCGACGCTGGCAAGGCCGCCGGCGAAGGCCTCGCGGACGCCGTCCCGGTCGAACAGCACGACCGCCCCGCCCGGCCCGGCCTCGCGCTGCCACCCGGCGGCGATGGCGGCCGCGCGCGCCGCGGCTGGCGTCCAGTTCGCGGTCATCGCGCCTCCTTCAGGCCGGGCGGGCTTCGCCGAGGAGATTGCGCAGGGTGCGCATGAAGACGCGGGCGCCGGTAGCGATGGCATCGTCCGGGAAGTCGTAATCGGGGTTGTGCAGATGGGCGGTGTCGCCGGAGCCGAGCAGGAACATCGCCGACTTCGCCTTGCGGCCGAACAGGCCGAAATCCTCCGAGCCGCGCGAGGGCGGCGTCTCGCCATGCGGGACGTTCTCCTCGTCCATCGCCCGGCGCAGCATGGCGACGACCTCCGCGTCGTTCTCGCAATGGTGGAAGATGTCGTGATAGCTGATCTCAAGCGAAAGCTGGTCCGCAATGGCGGCCTCGCGTGCCAGCATTTCCGCCGCCTCGCAGAGCGCCCCCATCTGCGCGTCATTGACAGTGCGTAGCGTCGCCCAGAGCTCGCCATGACCCGGCGCGATGCCGAACGCCTCTTCGCCGATCAAGACATGGGTGACCGTAACCAGCCGGAATTGCGCGTCGAGCGGTCCGCCGGGCCCCAGCGCGGTGAGCGCGGGAATCAGCGTCGCGATGGCCGGCGCGGGCGAGCGGCCATGCTCCGGCGTCGAGGCATGGGAGGTCTCGCCGGTGAGCACGATCTTGATGCCGCGCGAGGCGCAATTGGCCGCGCCTTCCGAAATCCGGGCCTGGCCGAGCGGCACGCCGGGGCGGTTATGCAGCGAAATGGCGTAGTCGGGCGCGATCTCGGCGAATTTCGGATCGGCAATGACGGCGGCGGCGCCGGCGCCGGTCTCCTCGGCCGGCTGGAAGAGCAGGATGGCGCGGCCGCGCTGCGGCGGGTTGCGGTTGAGCCCGCGCGCCAAGCCCGCGAGGATGGTCATATGGCCGTCATGGCCGCAGAGATGGCCCTTTCCGGAGATTTCCGAGCGATGGTCGCTATTGGAGATTTCCTCGATCGGCAGCGCGTCGAGCTCGGCGCGGACCATCACCGTCGGGCCGGGCTCGGCGCCTTCATAGATCGCCGCGACGCCATGGCCGCCGAGGCCGGTGACGATGCGGCTCGGCTGCGTGGGCTTGAGAAAGTCGACGATGGTGGCGGCGGTCTCGCGTTCCTCGCCCGAGATCTCGGGACGGCGATGCAGCCGATGCCGCAGATCGACGAGATCGACCATATCGCTGTTGGTCAGGAACATCCGCAAAACCTCCCTCGGCCGGCCGCCGCTTCAGGCGGCTCCCTGGGCCAGAGAGGTTCGACAATTCTCAGGCGCCCGCAAGCCTCGCGGAGGCCGGGGCGCCATGCAGCGACGGCTCAGTGATCGAGCTCGGCGTCGATCTCGGCGTTGAAGGCCTCGGCCAGCAAGGCGCGGCAGGCCTCGGCCTGCTCGCGGGCGGAATCGAGCGCGATATGGGGCAGGATCTCGGCCAGGTCGCGCAGGGCGAAATCGACCGCCGACATCAGGCCCAGGACGGGCGGCCCCGGCGGGGCGGGCTGCGGCGGGCGACGGAACGCGATGACCTGACCCATAGGCATACTCACACTGAAGGCGAATCGGCCTTCAGTGTGCGGGGGGAAATTTCAGGAAGTGGTTAACGGCGGAACTATGGCCGGCGCAGTCGCCCGTGAGGAAGTCCTCAGCCGAAGCCGTGCAGCCCCGCCCCATGGCGCTTGAGCCAGGCCTCCGCCTCCTCGGTGCGCGGGCAGAGCCTGTGCGTCAGCGCCCAGAAGCGGTGCGAATGGTTCATCTCCCTCAGATGGGCGACCTCATGGGCGGCGAGATAGTCGAGCACGAAGGCGGGCGCCAGGATCAGCCGCCAGGAGAAGCTGAGATGCCCCTGCGAGGAGCAGGAGCCCCAGCGGCTCGTGGTGTCGCGGATCGTGATCCTGCGGGCGGGAATGCCGAGCCGGGCGGTATGGCGGCGCACCGCCTGCTCCAGATCCGCGAGCGCCAGCCGCCGGAGGAAGTCCTTGACCCGGCGCGGGACATGGGCGGCCTCGCCAGCCACCGCGATGATCGGCGCGCCCGCCTGGTCCGTCGTCGCCTGCGTCAGCCCGCGCGCCTTCGACCAGTGGACGATGCGATGCGGCACGCCGCGCAACGGAACCATCTGCCCCGGCTCGAAGGGCACGGCGAGCGGGCGCTTCGCGACGCGCGCCGCGATCCAGCCGCCATGGCTCTCGGCGAAGCTGCGGCCGGCGGCGAAATCGACGCGCTCCGGCAGGGTCAGCGTGATCTCGCCGGTGGCCTGCGAGACGCGCAGGGTCATCCGCCGCGCATTGGCGCGCCGCTTCACCAGGACGGGATAGCGCTGGCCGGCATGGACCACGTCGAGCCGGTCCGGGTCAGGCTGGCGCTTGAACAGGGAGATGCGCATGCTGGCGCGATTGTGCGGGATTCGCGGGCGCGGCGGAAGAGGCCCCGCCGCCGCGACGGGCCCCGTCAGCCCACGACCTTCAGCGCCTTGCGCCGCTCGCCCGCGCTGTCGCCGCGGCGGCCCTTGGCGGCCTCCATGTCGAGGCTGACCATGAAGTCGGAGATGCGCGGCTGGATCTCGGCGCGGAAGCGCGAGCCGTTGAAGACGCCGTAATGCCCGACCTTGGGCTGGAGGTAATGCACGCGCTTGTCGGCCGGGATGTTGACGCAGAGATCATGCGCCGCCTTGGTCTGGCCGACGCCGGAGATGTCGTCGAGTTCGCCCTCGACCGTCATCAGCGCGACGCGGCGGATGGCGCCGAGGTCGACCGGCTTGTCGCGATGCATCATCTCGCCCTTCGGCAAGGCGTGCCGCACGAAGACGGTGTCGATCGTCTGGAGGTAGAACTCGGCCGTCATGTCCATGACCGCGAGGTATTCGTCGTAGAAATCGCGGTGCCTCTCGGCCGAATCGCCGTCGCCCGAGACGAGGTGCTTGAACATCTCGTAATGGGCGCTGACATGGCGGTCGATGTTCATCGCCATGAAGCCCGAGAGCTGCATGAAGCCGGGATAGACCTTCCGGAAGGCGCCCAGATGCGGGAAGGGCACGACGGTGATGCAGTTGCGCCGGAACCAGTCGGTGCCGCGCTCCATGGCGAGCTCGTTGACGGCGGTCGGCGAGCGGCGGGTGTCGATCGGACCGCCCATCAGGGTCATCGAGCGCGGCGCGTCGTCGTCGCCCTCCGCCTCCATCCGCGCGATCGCGGCGATGACCGGCACGGCCGGCTGGCACACCGCCATGACATGGGTGTCCGGGCCGAGCGTGTGCAGCATGTCGATGACGTAGTCGATATAGTCGTCGAGGTCGAAGCGCCCCTCCGAGAGCGGCACCAGCCGCGCATCGGCCCAGTCGGTGATGTAGACCTCGTGCCCGGGCAGGAAGGCCTCGACGGTGCCGCGCAGCAGCGTCGCGTAATGGCCGGACATCGGCGCCACCAGCAGCACCTTGGGCTGCGGCTTGCGCCGGCCGGGAATCCGGCGGTCGAAATAGACCAGCCGGCAGAAGGGGCGCTCCCAGACGACGCGCTCCTCGACCGGGACCGTGACGCCGTTGATCATCGTCTCGTTCAGGCCGAAGGCCGGCTTGCCGTAGCGGCGCGTGACCCGCTCGAACAATTCGCAGGAGGCCGCGACGGTGCGGCCGAGCGGCGTATAGGTCAGCGGATTGCCGGGATTCTTGAATGCCAACTGGACGGCGTCCGAGACGCCGCGCATCGGGCTCACCATCATGTGAACCGCTTCATAGGCATGGTAGGCAAACGACATGGCGGCCCCATACATGCGATTTCGAGGTCCTCTGGCGGCGCAACATGCGATGATGCGTCGCAGCGAGCAACGCACCTTACGTTGATTTTGTTCTCATTCAACCCGGCTAAAGGCTAAAGAATCTCTGACATGTGGATGCCCGACGGCAAAAACCTCGCATCAGACGCCGGCACCGGCACGCGACGAGCGGCGGTCACGGGGGCCTGGAAGCGGTGATGGCAGCAGATTTCTCGGCGCCGGCGCTGATGCGCTCCAACCGGCATTTGCGGCTCGACACCCTCGTGCGCCTGCGCTGGCTCGCCATCGTCGGGCAGAGCGTCGCGGTGGCGGGGGTGCATTTCGGCCTCGGCTTTCCGCTGCCCTTCGGCTGGTGCTTCGGCGTCATCGCGATCTCGGCCTGGCTCAATATCGGGCTCAGGGTGCGCTTTCCGCTGAGCCATCGCCTCGCGGACGGGCCGGCGACGGCACTGCTCGCCTTCGACATCGTCCAGCTCGCGGCCCTGCTCTACATGACCGGCGGGCTGCAGAATCCCTTCGCCATCCTGTTCCTGGCGCCGGTGCTGATCTCGGCGACGGCGCTGCCGACGCAGCGCACGCTCGTCCTCGGCGTGCTCGCCGTCGGGCTGGCGACGCTGCTCAGCCGCTTCCACATGCCCTTGCCCTGGTCGGGGCCGGACCGGCCGATCCTGCCCGCCTACTACCAGGGCGGAACCTGGGTGGCGCTGGTGCTGGGGCTCGCCTTCACCGGCATCTATGCCTGGCGCGTCGCCAAGGAGGCGCGCGACCTCTCCGACGCGCTGGCGGCCACCGAGCTCGTGCTGGCGCGCGAGCAGCATCTCTCGCAGCTCGACGGGCTCGCCGCGGCGGCGGCGCACGAGCTCGGCACGCCGCTCGGCACGATCGCGCTGGTGGCGCGGGAGCTGACCCGTCTCGCCCCGCCGGACGGCGAGATGGCGGAGGACATCGCCCTGCTGCGCGAGCAGGTCGAGCGCTGCCGCGGCATCCTGGCCAAGCTCTCCAGCCTGCAGGACGAGGATGCCGGCCCGCTCGACCAGCTCACCTTGCGCCTGCTGATCGAGGAGGCGGCCGGCCCGCAGCGCCCCTTCGGCGTGCCCTTCGAGATCACCCTGCAGGGCGAGAAGCCGGAGCCTGTCTGCCGGCGCAATCCCGGCATGATCTACGGCCTCGGCAACATCGTCGACAATGCCGTCGACTTCGCCCGCTCGACGGTGTCGATCCAGGCCGGATGGAGCACCAGCCATGTCACCCTGACCATCGCCGATGACGGGCCGGGCTTCCCGCCCGACGTGCTGATGCGCGCCGGCGAGCCCTATCTCTCGCGCGGCGCCGGCGAGAACCGCGCCGGCGGGGGGCTCGGCCTCGGGCTGTTCATCGCCAAGACGCTGCTCGAGCGCGGCGGCGCCACGCTCGAATTCTCGAACCGGCCGGCGCCGGAGAGCGGCGCCTCGATCCGGATCGTCTGGCCCCGCGCGGTCTTCGAAGCCCAGCCTCCCGCCCTCGGGGGTACCGACGGCGCGCCATCCGCGCTACATGAGAGGAGTTGAGCGCCTGCCGCCAGGCCGGCCTCGACCCGAACCACCCCGGAAACCGCGCAACCGCAGCGCGCATGGACAAGCGGCAAGGAGATGACGATGCAGGGCGTCGAGAACGCAAGCGAAGGACCCGGACCGGGAGACGACATGTCCCTGCTGCTGGTCGACGACGACAAGCCGTTCCTGACCCGCCTCGCCCGCGCCATGGAAGGCCGCGGCTACAGCGTGCGCACCGCCGACAGCGTCGCGGCCGGGCTCGCGGCGCTGGAGGAGGCCGCCCCCGCCTTCGCCGTCATCGACCTGCGCCTCGGAGACGGCAACGGGCTCGACGTCATCGCAAGGCTGAAAGAGCGCCGGCCGGATGCGCGCGGCGTCGTGCTGACCGGCTACGGCAACATCGCCACCGCCGTCAGCGCCGTGAAGCTCGGCGCCTTCGACTTCCTGGCCAAGCCGGCCGATGCCGACGAGATCCATGCCGCGCTCGCCGCCGCCCGCGACGCCCGCCCCTCGCCGCCGGAAAACCCGATGTCGGCCGACCGGGTGCGCTGGGAGCATATCCAGCGGGTCTACGAGCTGTGCAACCGCAACGTCTCCGAGACGGCGCGCCGCCTCGGCATGCACCGGCGCACCCTGCAGCGCATCCTGGCCAAGCGCGCTCCGCGCTGAGGCCCCGAAGGGCGCCGGCAAGCCGCCTTTTCGCCCGCGCTCCGGCTCCCGCGGCGGAGATCGACGCCGCGCAGCCGCGGCGCGGTCACGGGCCCGGCGGATCCTCGCTCTGCGCCAGCCGCCCCGCCGCCAGCCTGGCGAAGGCGATGGTCAGCATCTTGCGCCGGGCCGGCGCGAGCGGATGGCGCGGCGGCTCGCGCAGCACTTCGCCGCCATAGGCGTCGGCGACGATCAGCCCGACATCCTCCGGCAGGATCTCGCGCGGGAACTCCGGCGCGACCGCGAAGAGGAAGCCGTCGCAATAATCGCGATAATCCGGCCATTTGCCGTCGACGCGGTAATCGGCGAGGCCGGACTTGACCTCGACCACCCAGAGCTCGCCCGCGGGCGACAGCGCGACGATGTCGCCGCGCCGGCCGTTGGCGAAGGTCATCTCCCTGACGATGGCATAGCCGCGCTCGCGCAGGTGCCGGCTGGCGCCGCGGCAGACGGCGCGGGTGATGTCCGGCCGGGCGGGCGGCGGATTGAGGATGCTGTCGGCGAGCGGCATGGCCTCATGTTCTCTCTTTGTTTCCGACAATGCAAGCCGCGAGGACCGCCGGGCCGGTCAGCCAGCAAGGCAGCCGGGTGCGGCAAGGTGCGTCCATGCACAACTGGAGAACCCGACGTTACGGCTAGTCTCGGGGACGCAGCCCAGCCTATAAGGACTCAAAATACGATAATCGGAAACGTCTCCATGGATGCTCACGGAGCCAGCCTGCCGGGCTCGGCCGATCTCTCCCCGACCGCGCTCGGCCGGCTGGCGCGCCCGCTCGAACGCGCGCTCGGCACCGTCGTCTCGTTCTTCGCCGCCGTCCTCGTCGTCTCGGAGGTCGTCATCCTGGGAGCGGGCGTGACGGCGCGCTACGTCCTGCATACGCCCCTGATCTGGTCGGACGAGCTGGCCTCGATCCTGTTCCTGTGGCTGTCGATGCTGGGGGCGGTGATCGCGCTGCAGCGCGGCGAGCACATGCGCATGACCGGGCTGGTGACGCGGGTGCCGCCGCGGGCGCAGGCGCTGCTCGAGGCTGTCGCGATCACCGCCTCCATCGCCTTCCTGCTGATGATCCTGCCGCATGCGCTGGAATATGCGCAGGAGGAGAACTTCATCGTCACCCCGGCGCTGGAGATCTCCAACGCCTGGCGCGCCGCGGCGCTGCCGGTCGGCATCGGCCTGATGCTCGCCGTCGCGCTCCTACGGCTGGTGCGCTTCGGCTCCTGGAAGCCGGTCTTCGCCGCCGCGGCGCTGACCGCGCTGGTGATCGCCCTGTTCTGGCTGGCGGGGCCGGCGCTGAAGCCGCTCGGCAAGCTCAACCTCCTGGTCTTCTTCGTCGGCGTCGTCGCGCTCAACGTCTTTTCCGGGGTGCCGATCGCCTTCTCCTTCGCGCTCGCCACCTTCGGCTATCTCGCGCTCACCACCTCGACGCCGCTGCTCGTCATGGTCGGCCGGCTCGACGAGGGCATGAGCCATCTCATCCTGCTCGCGGTGCCGCTGTTCATCTTCCTCGGGGCGCTGATCGAGATGACCGGCATGGCCAGGGCGATGATCCAGTTCCTCGCCTCGCTGCTCGGCCATGTCCGCGGCGGGCTCTCCTATGTGCTGATCGGGGCGATGTACCTGGTCTCCGGCATCTCCGGCTCGAAGGTCGCCGACATGGCGGCGATCGCGCCGGTGCTCTTCCCCGAGATGCGCCAGCGCGGCGCCAAGCCCGGGGATCTGGTCGCGCTGCTTTCCGCCACCGGCGCGCAGACCGAGACGATCCCGCCCTCGATCGTGCTGATCACCATCGGCTCGGTCACCGGCGTCTCGATCGCGGCGCTGTTCACCGGCGGCATGCTGCCGGCGGTGGTGCTGGGCGTCGCGCTGTGCTTCGTCGTCTGGTGGCGCTATCGCGGAGAGGATCTCAGCCACGTCGCGCGCCAGCCGAAGCGCGTGATGACCAAGCTCGCGCTGATTGCGGCGCCGGCCATCGCGCTGCCCTTCGTCATCCGCGCCGCCGTGGTCGAGGGCGTGGCCACCGCCACCGAGGTCTCGACCATCGGCATCGCCTATGCGGTGCTGGCCGGGCTCCTGATCTACCGCCAGTTCGACTGGCGCCGGCTGCCGAAAATGCTGGTCGAGACCGCCTCGCTCACCGGGGCGATCATCTTCATCATCGGCGCCGCCACGGCCATGGCCTGGGGCCTGACCCAGTCCGGCTTCTCGCGCGACCTCGCCCAGGCGATGGCCTCGGTGCCCGGCGGGCACTGGGGCTTCCTCGGCATCTCGATCGTCGCCTTCGTGGTGCTCGGCTCGGTGCTGGAAGGCATCCCGGCCATGGTGCTGTTCGGCCCGCTGGTCTTCCCGATCGCCAAGGCCGTCGGCATCCACGAGGTGCACTATGCCATGGTCGTGATCTTCGCCATGGGCATCGGCCTCTTCGCCCCGCCCTTCGGCGTCGGCTATTACGGCGCCTGCGCCATCTCCAAGATCAACCCCGACGAGGGGCTGAAATATATCTGGGGCTACATGCTCGCCCTGCTCCTCGGCCTCCTCGTCGTCGCCGCCGTGCCGTGGTTCTCGATCGGGTTCCTCAAGACCTGAGGCCTGCTGCCGCTTGAGGGCAACGGAGCATTCCGGATGCATCCCCGGGCCCGGCCTGCGGCCGGCCCGGCCGGGGAGCCGGCGATTTGGCACGGCGTCGCCTCCCATGCTCTAAAACTGGAAGAATTCGATTTGCCTCGAGGCCTTCCCGATGACTTTGCGTCTGAGCCGCTTCACCACCCTCGCCCTGTGCGTTCTCGCGGCTCTCATCCTCGTCCCCCTCGCCTTCCGCCATGGCTGGGTCTGGTTTCCGGCCGTCCTCGCCGTGCTGCTCTCGCTGCTCGGCCTGTGGGACCTCGCCCAGCCCGAGCATGCGATCCGCCGCAACTATCCCGTCATCGGGCATATCCGCTGGTTCGCCGAGCTCGTCCGGCCGGAATTGCGCCAGTACCTGTTCGAGGCGGACGAGGAGGCGGCACCGTTCTCGCGCTCGCAGCGCTCGCTGGTCTATCGCCGGGCCAAGGGCCTCGCCGGCGACCATCCCTTCGGCACGCTGCTCGACGTCTATCGCGACGGCTACGAGTTCATCGGCCATTCGAGCCGGCCGGTGCCGGCCTCCGACCCCGCGAGCTTCCGCATCACCATCGGCAACGAGCAGTGCGCCCAGCCCTATTCCGCCTCGATCTTCAACATCTCGGCGATGAGCTTCGGCTCGCTCTCGGCCAACGCCATCCGGGCGCTCAACACCGGCGCGCGCATGGGCGGATTCAGCCACGACACCGGCGAGGGCAGCATCAGCCCCTATCACCGCGAGGGCGGCGGCGACATCGTCTGGGAGGTGGCGAGCGGCTATTTCGGCTGCCGCGACGATGAGGGCCGCTTCGACCCGGAGCGCTTCGCCCGGCAGGCGCGGGAGCCCCAGGTCAAGATGATCGAGATCAAGCTGAGCCAGGGCGCCAAGCCCGGCCATGGCGGCATCCTGCCGGCGCCGAAGGTGACGCCGGAGATCGCGCAGACGCGCGGCGTTCCGGTCGGGCAGGACTGCATCTCGCCGCCGAGCCACAGCGCCTTCTCGACGCCGCTGGAGATGATGGGCTTCATCGCCCGGCTGCGCGAGCTCTCCGGCGGCAAGCCGGTCGGCTTCAAGCTCTGCCTCGGCCATCCCTGGGAGTTCATGGGCATCGTCAAGGCGATGCTGGAGAGCGGCGTGGTGCCCGACTTCATCGTCGTCGACGGCGCCGAAGGCGGCACCGGCGCCGCCCCGGTCGAATTCAGCGACCATATCGGCCTGCCGATGCGCGAAGGCCTGCTCTTCGTCCACAACGTGCTGACCGGCGCCGGCCTGCGCGACAAGGTCAGGATCGGCGCCGCCGGGCGCATCGTCAGCGCCTTCGACATCGCCAGCGTGCTCGCCATCGGCGCCGACTGGGCCAATGCGGCGCGCGGCTTCATGTTCGCGCTGGGCTGCGTGCAGTCGCTGTCCTGCAACACCAATCGCTGCCCGACCGGCGTCGCCACGCAGGACGCCGTGCGCCAGCGCGCGCTGGTCGTGCCCGACAAGGCGCAGCGCGTGCATCGCTTCCACGCCAATACGGTGCAGGCGCTGGCCGACATGCTGGCCGCGGCGGGGCTGAGCCATCCCTCCGATCTCGGCCCGCACCATCTGGTGCGCCGCGTCAGCACCACCGAGATCCGGCTGTTCTCGGACCTCCACGTCTTCCTCGAGGCGGGCGAGCTCGCCGAAGGCCGCTGCGAGCACAGCTTCTACCGCCGCAACTGGGACCTCGCCCGCGCCGACAGCTTCGACCGGGCGGCGTAACCTTATACGACGCGGTCGCGCTCCGGCACCGGCTCGCCGCGCGAGACATGCGCGATGTTGGCGAACATGCGCTTCACGGTCGGCTCGAAGGTGTCGGCGGCCATCGCGGCGAGATGCGGCGTCACCACGAGATTGTCGAGGGTCAGCAATTCGCTGTCGGGCGGCAACGGCTCGACCGCATAGACGTCCATCGCCGCGCCGGCGATGGTGCGCGCCCTGAGCGCCGCGACCAGATCGGCCTCGTTGACGACGCCGCCGCGCGCGACATTGACCAGCACCGCCGTCCTCTTCATCGCCGCGAGAGCATCGGCGTCGATCAGGTTCTCCGTCTCCGGGGTCAGCGGGCAGTGGAGCGAGACGATATCGGCCTCCGCCAGGATCCGCGCCAGCGGCGCGTGCCGGGCGCCGAGCGCCTGCTCCTGCGCCGCGGCAAGCGGCGTGCGCTTGCTGTAGAGGATGCGGCAGCCGAAGCCCGCGAGCAGCCTGGCGAGATTCTGGCCGATGGCGCCGAAGCCGACGATGCCCACCGTCTTGCCGGAGAGGGTGAAGGTGTCTCCCGGCAGCCTGCCGGTGGCCCAGCGCCCCGTCTTCAGCTCCGCATGGCCATAGGCGATGAAGCGCAGCGCCGACAGCATCAGCCCGAGCGCGAATTCGGCGACGGGAAGCGCGTTGGAGCCGGTGGTGCGCGCGACCTGGATGCCGAGCGCCTTCGCCGTGGCGATGTCGATATTGTCGTAGCCGACGCCCCATTTGTGCAGCAGCTTCAGCTTCTTCGCGGCGCGCAGCACCTCGCCCGGGACGGCGACCTGGCCGGAAATGGCATAGTCGGCCTCGGCGATGATCGCCTTCAGATGCTCCTCGCCGCGCTCCGTCCCATGGGTCAGCACGAAGCCGGGCGGCAGCAGCGCTCGCAGGCGCTCGGCGCGCTGCGGCGTCGTCATGTCGAGCAGGACGATGGTCTCGGGCATCAGGGGATTCCGGTCTCGGGCGGTTCGATGCGATGTGGCTCAACCGTTCCGGGCCCGCGAGTCAAGCGCTTCCGGACAGGTCCCGCGCGCGGCGCCGGCCTGGGCGGGCGCCGTAGCCGAAGCAGCCGGCCACCATAGGCCATCGCCTCCGGCGCGGATTGAGCGAGCGCAAAGCCGCGCCCCGCCCGACCGGCTAAGCGGGGCACCCTGCCCGCGGGCGGGCGATGCGGCGAGGGCGGCGATGGATGGCGGCAAGGACACGGCCGGGGGCAGGCGCGACAGGCGGGATTGCGCCGGACATGGACGCATGCGCGCCCGCGCCGCAAGCGGCTTGGCCTGGCCTCGCGCTTCCCGCATGCTAAGAACGATGCCCGCCCACCCCGTTTCCGTCACGCTTCCTTCGGAGATCTAAGATGCGCCGCTCTCGAGCCGTTACGGCAGCATTTCTCGCTGCGCTCGTCCTGCAGGCGCCCGGCGCGCAGGCGCAATCGCGCATCAAGGCGCTGATCGAGAGGCTGCGCGGCGACACGATGCCGGAGGGCATCGTCAAGACCAATGGCCGGATCGAGGCGACCCAGATCGACGTCTCCTCGAAATATGCCGGCCGGCTGGCCGAGGTGAAGGTCAAGGAAGGCGACGAGGTCACCGCCGGCCAGGTGATCGGGCGCATCGTCTCGCCCGAATACGAGGCGCAACTGCGCGCCGCCGAGGCGCAGGTGCTGCGCGCCAGGCAGGCGCTGGCCGAGGCCGAGGCCCTGATCGCCCAGCGCAAGAGCGACCAGATCCTCGCCCGCACCGACGCCCAGCGCGGCAAGGAACTGGTCGCCAAGGGCTATCTCAGCAAGCAGGTCGACGACCAGCGCTCGGCCAAGGCCGACGCCGCCGACGCCGCCCTGCGCGCCGCCGAGGCGCAGCGCGACCAGGCGCGCTTCGCCATCCGGGCCTCGGAAGCCGATGCCGAGCAGATCAAGGCGATCCTGGTCGACCTCGTGCTGGTGGCGCCGCGCAGCGGCCGCGTCCAGTATCAGCTCGCCCGCTCGGGCGAGGTCGTCGCCGCCGGCACGCGCGTCATCACCATCCTCGACCTGTCGGACGTCTACATGACGATCTACCTGCCGGCGGCGCAGGCCGGGCAGCTCGCGCTCGGCGACGAGGCGCGGATCATCCTCGACCCCGTGCCGCAATATGTGATCCCCGCGACGGTCAGCTTCGTCGCCGCCGATGCCCAGTTCACGCCCAAGGCGGTCGAGACCGCCGAGGAGCGCGAGAAGCTGGTCTTCCGCATCAAGCTCCAGCTCGACCGGGAGCTGCTCGCCAAATATCACCGGCAGGTGAAGACCGGCGTGCGCGGCCTCGGCTTCGTGCGCACCGCGCCCAATGCGAAATGGCCCGATTCGCTGGCCGTGAAGCTGCCATGATGCAGGCCGAGCCTGCCGCGCGCCTCGACGCCGTCACGCATCGCTACGGCAGGGTGACCGCCCTCGACGCGCTGACGCTCGCCATCCCGGCCGGCCGGATGATCGGCGTGATCGGACCGGACGGCGTCGGCAAATCGACCTTGCTGGCGCTGATCGCCGGCGTGCGGAGGATCCAGCAGGGCAGCGTCCATGCGCTCGGCGGCGATCTCGGCGTCAAGGCGCAGCGCGAGGCGCGGCGCGGCCGCATCGCCTATATGCCGCAGGGGCTGGGGCGCAATCTCTACCCCACCCTCTCGGTGTTCGAGAACATCGACTTCCATGCCCGCCTCTTCGGCCAGGACGCGGCCGAGCGGCGCGGCCGGATCGACGAGTTGCTGAGGGCGACCGGACTCGACCCGTTCGAGGGCCGCCCGGCCGCCAAGCTCTCCGGCGGCATGAAGCAGAAGCTCTCGCTCTGCTGCGCGCTGATCCACGACCCCGACCTGCTCGTCCTCGACGAGCCGACCACCGGCGTCGACCCGCTGTCGCGCGGCCAGTTCTGGGACCTGATCGACACGATCCGCGCCCGCCGGCCGGGCATGAGCGTCATCGTCGCCACCGCCTATATGGAGGAGGCCGAGCGCTTCGACTGGCTGGTGGCGATGGACGAAGGCAAGGCGATCGCCACCGGCACGCCGGCGGAATTGCGCGAGAAGGCCGGGCAGGCGACGCTCGAGGCCGCCTTCGTGGCGCTGCTGCCCGAAGCCAAGCGGGCCCAGCACCGCGAGGTCGTGCTGCGGCCGCGGACGGCCAGCGACGACGCCACGCCGGCGATCGAGGCCGAGGGGCTGACCCGGCGCTTCGGCGATTTCGTCGCGGTCGACCATGTCAGCTTCCGCATCGGGCGCGGCGAGATCTTCGGCTTCCTCGGCTCGAATGGCTGCGGCAAGTCGACCACGATGAAGATGCTGACCGGCCTGCTGCCGGCGAGCGAGGGCACGGCCAAGCTCTTCGGCCAGCCGCTCGCCGCCGACGACATGGAGACGCGGCGGAACGTCGGCTACATGTCGCAGGCCTTCTCGCTCTACAGCGAGCTGACGGTGCGGCAGAATCTCCTGCTGCATGCCGAACTCTACCATCTGAAGCCGGCCGAGATCCCCGGGCGGATCGCCGAGCTCCTGAGCCGCTTCGACCTCGCGGACGTCGCCGACGAGCGGCCGGAGAGCCTGCCGCTCGGCATCCGCCAGCGCCTGCAGCTCGCCGTCGCCGTGCTGCACCGGCCGGCGATGCTGATCCTCGACGAGCCGACCTCCGGCGTCGACCCGATCGCCCGCGACGCCTTCTGGCGCACGCTGATCGACCTCTCGCGCGACGACGGCGTCACCATCTTCCTCTCGACCCATTTCATGAACGAGGCGGAGCGCTGCGACCGCATCTCCTTCATGCATGCCGGCAAGGTGCTGGCCGTCGGCACGCCGCAGGAGCTGGCGGCGCAGCGTGGCGGCGGCACGCTGGAGGACGCCTTCGTCGCCTATCTCAAGGAGGCCTCCGGGATCGAGGACGCGCCGGAGGAGCCGGTCCCGGCGGCCGCCGAGACGACCCAGCCGGCCGCGCCGGCCCGCCGCTTCGACCCGCGCCGGCTCTGGGCCTGCGCCCGCCGCGAGACCATGGAGCTGCTGCGCGACCCGATCCGGCTGAGCTTCGCCTTCCTCGGCCCGCTGCTGCTGATGCTGGCCTTCGGCTTCGGCATCTCCTTCGACGTCGAGAAGCTGAAATTCGCCGCCTTCGACCAGGACAACTCGATGGAGAGCCGCCAGTTGATCGAGGCCTTCTCCAGCTCGCGCTATTTCGACGAGCAGGCGCCGATCCGCTCGGCCGGGGAGCTGGACCGCCGGATGCGCAGCGGCGAGCTCCAGCTCGCGCTCGAGATCCCGCCCTCCTTCGGCCGCGACCTGATGAGCGGGCGCCTGCCCGAGATGTCGGTCTGGCTCGACGGCGCCATGCCGTTCCGGGCCGAGACGACGCGCGGCTACGTCACCGGGCTGGCGACCCAATACGCGCAGGGCTTCGCCGCCGACCATGCCGCCTCGAGCCACGCGCCCGCCGCCGTCACGGTGGAAACCCGCTTCCGCTACAACCAGGACTTCAAGAGCGCCAATGCGATGGTGCCGAGCGTGATCATGCTGATGCTGATCGTCATCCCGGCGATCATGTCGGCGATCGGCGTCGTCCGCGAGAAGGAGACCGGCTCGATCGCCAATTTCCGCTCGACGCCGATCAGCCGCTTCGAATTCCTGTTCGGCAAGCAACTGCCCTATATCGCCGTGGCGATGGGCAGCTTCGTGATGCTGGTGCTGATCGCGCTGTTCGTCTTCGGCGTGCCGATCAAGGGCTCGGCCTGGGTGCTGGCGCTGGCGACCCTGCTCTACGTCTCCGCGACCACCGGCTTCGGCCAGCTCGTCTCCAGCTTCACCCGCACGCAGGTCTCGGCCGTCTTCGCCACGGCGATCCTGTCGATCATCCCGGCGATCAACTTCTCCGGGCTGATGGTGCCGGTCGCCTCGCTCTCGGGCGGCGGCCGGATCATCGGCATGAGCCTGCCGCCGGCCTGGTACCAGCCGGTCAGCGTCGGCGTCTTCACCAAGGGGCTCGGCGCGGCCGAGCTCTGGCCGAACCTCGCCATGCTCACCTTCTTCTTCCTGCTCTTCCTCGTCGTCGCGCAATTCGCCCTGCGCAAGCAGGAGGCCTGAGATGGCCGGGCTCGTCATCCATCTCCAGAACATCCTGCGGCTGGTGGTCAAGGAGCTGCGCAGCATCCGGGCCGACCCGGTCATGCTGCTGCTGGTGGTCTATGCCTTCAGCTTCGCGGTCTACACGGTCGCCACCGGCGTGAAGCTGGAGGCGCGCGACCTCACCATCGGCATCGTCGACGAGGACCGGTCGGAATTCTCGCGCACCCTGCTCGGCGCCTTCGGCCCGCCGCTGTTCAAGATCTCGAAGCGCATCGCCCCCGGCGAGATCGATTCCGAAATGGATTCCGGCCGCCTCGTCTTCGTGCTGGAGGTGCCGCCGAACTTCCAGGCGGACCTGCAGGCCGGGCGGCAGACCTCGCTGCAGCTCAATATCGACGCGACCGCGATGACCCAGGCCGGCAACGGCGCGGTCTACATCCAGCAGATCGTCGCGCAGGAGATCGCGAATCTGCAGGCCGGGCGCGAGACCACCACGGCCCTGCCGATCAACCTGGTGGTGCGGGCGCGCTTCAACCCCAATCTCGATTCCGGCTGGTTCAGCTCGGTCATGCAGGTGCTCAACAACGTCACCCTGCTGACCATCATCCTGACCGGCGCGGCGCTGATCCGCGAGCGCGAGCAGGGCACGGTCGAGCACCTGCTGGTGATGCCGGTGACGCCGGTCGAGATCATGCTCGCCAAGATGCTGGCCAACACGCTGGTCATCCTGGTCGCGGCGGTCGCCTCGCTCGTCCTCGTCGTCGAGGGCGCGCTCGGCGTGCCGATCGCCGGCTCGCTGCCGCTCTTCGTGCTGGGCACCGCGATCTACGCCTTCACGGTCGCGGCGCTCGGCATCCTGCTCGGCACGCTGGCCACGACGATGGGCCAGTTCGGCCTGCTCGCGATCCCGGTCTTCGTGGTCACGCAGCTTCTCTCCGGCGCGACGACGCCGATGGAGAGCATGCCGGTCTGGCTGCAATGGACGATGCGCACCCTCAGCCCGACGCCGCATTTCGTCGCCTTCTCGCAAGGCGTGCTCTATCGCGGCGCCGGGCTCGACGTGGTCTGGCCGGAGATCGCCAAGATCGCCGCGATCTGCGCGGCCTATTTCGCCTTCGCGCTCGCCCGCTTCCGCAAGGTGATCTTCACATGAGCGCCGCGCCCGACCGTCATGCTCCTGTCGGGATCGCGGCGTCCGGTGGCCCGATGCCGGGCGCGGCCGGAGCCCGCCCACAATTCGACGCAGACACGGCACGCAGGGGCGTGCCGGTGCTTTGGCAGGAGGTTGCGACCCGACCATGACCGCCCGCAAGACGACGGCCGCAGCCGCATCGCCCGGCGCCAGCCGCCCCGCCGAACTCAGCCTGCCCTGGTTCTGGCCGGTCGACGCGGCGCTGCGCCTGACCCAGCGCAATCTCGACTTCCTCTCCCAGGCGGCGAAGATCACCCGGCCGCCGCCGCCGGGCTGGGCGACGCCCAACACGGTCCGGCTCGACCTGCCGACCATGTTCCTGCGCGAATTCGGCACCGCCGCGGCCGGGCGCGTGCCGGTGCTGATCGACGCGCCCTATGCCGGGCACAGCGCGACCATCGCCGATTACGGCAAGGGCCAGAGCCTGGTCGAGACGATGCTCGCCAACGGCATCCCGCATGTCCTCGTCACCGACTGGAAGACGGCGGAGCAGGAGATGCGCTATTTCAGCATCGACACCTATCTCGCCGAGCTGAATGCCGCGATCGACGATCTCGGCGGCGTCGTGCATCTGGTCGGCCTGTGCCAGGGCGGCTGGCTGAGCGCGATGCTGGCCTCGCGCTTCCCGCGCAAGGTCAGGTCCCTGGTGCTGGCGGGCGCCCCGATCGACACCGATGCCGGGGACGGGCCGATCAAGCAGATGGCGCACGACATGCCGCTGAAGAGCTATCGCGACATGGTCCGGCTCGGCCGCGGCCTGATGCCCGGCCGCTTCATGCTCGCCGGCTGGAAGAACATGCATCCGGCCGAGCACTACGTCGAGAAATACGTGCGGCTCTACCAGAACCTCGCCGACCGCAACTATCTCGACCGCACCGAGGCCTTCGCCGCCTGGTACGAGAATCCGCTCAACCTGCCCGGCGTCTATTACCTCCAGGCGATCGAGCAGATCTTCAAGGAGAACCGCTTCGCGAAGGGCGAGTTCGTCGGGCTCGGCCGGCGGCTGGCGCTCAAGGACGTGACCTGCCCGCTCTATCTGCTGGCCGGGGCCGAGGACGACATCACCACCAGCGAGCAGGTCTTCGCGGCCGAAGGGCTGGTCGGGACGCCGCGGAAGCGGATCGAGAAGGCGCTGGTGCCCGGCGGGCATATCGGCTTGTTCATGGGCCGCAAGACGCTGAGCGAGACCTGGCCCGGCATCGTCCGCTGGATCGCCGCACAGGACGGGGCCGCGCCATGACCGCGCTGACCTCCGCCGAATATTTCCAGCTCGTTCTCGGCCGCTGCCGCGACCGCCCGGCCGTGCGGACCGGCGTGGTCCACCCCGTCAAGGCGAATGTCGTCGAGGCGGTGGCCGACGCCGCGAGAGAGCATCTGATCGAGCCGGTCCTGATCGGCCCGGCCGCACGCATCCGCGCCGCCGCGCAAGAGGCCGGCGTCGATATCGCAGCCTGGAAGCTCGTCGACACCGAGCACAGCCATGCGGCGGCGGCGAAGGCCGTCGCGCTGGCTGCAGCCGGCGAGCTCGGCGCTTTGATGAAGGGCTCGCTGCACAGCGACGAACTGCTCGGCGCCGTCGTGCGGGCCGATTCCGGCCTGCGGACCGAAAGGCGAATCTCGCACGCCTTCGTCATGCATATCGAAAGCTACCCCAAGCCCTTCATCATCACCGACGCGGCGGTCAACATCGCCCCCGACCTCGCCGCCAAGGCCGACATCGTCCAGAACGCGATCAATCTCTGGCATGTCGCCCTGAACGGCGCCGAGGAGCTGCCGAAGGTCGCCGTGCTGGCGGCCGTCGAGACGGTCAACCCGCATATGATGGCGACGCTCGACGCCGCCGCCCTGTCGAAGATGGCCGAGCGCGGCCAGATCACCGGGGCGATCGTCGATGGGCCGCTCGCCTTCGACAATGCGATCAGCGCCGCGGCGGCACAGGAGAAGGGCATCGTCTCGCCGGTGGCCGGCCATGCCGACATCCTGCTCGTGCCCGGGATCGAGGCGGGCAACATGCTGGCGAAGCAGCTCACCTTCCTGAGCGGCGCCGACGCGGCCGGCATCGTGCTCGGCGCGCGCGTGCCGATTATCCTGACGAGCCGCGCCGACAATCTGCGGGCGCGCCTGCTCTCCTGCGCCCTGGCGCTGCTGCTCGCCGATGCGCGCCGCGCGGGCCGGATCAAGTGACCGGCCCGCTCCCGCTCAGTAGGTAGCGCGAGCGCCCGACAGGTCGAAGATGCCGCCGGTCGAGAAGGAGCACTCGTCCGAAGACAGCCAGAGCACCATCCGCGCCACTTCCTCGACCTCGACGAAGCGGCCCATCGGAATGCGCGAGAGGATGTCGGCGCGGCGCGCGGCGGAGATCTCCTTCGCCATCGCGGTCTCGGCGGCGGCGGGCGTGACCGCCGTGACGACGATGCCGTCGCGCGCCGTCTCCTTGGCCGTGCTCTTGGTCAGCGCGATCACCCCGGCCTTGGAGGCGGAATAGGCGGCGGCGAGCGCCATGCCCTCCTTGCCCTGGATCGAGGCGATGTTGACGACATGCCCACGCAGCGCATGGCCACCGATGCCCGGGCGCGGCTCCTGCAAACGCATGCGGCCGAGCAGGGCCCGGCTGACGAGATAGGTGCCGAAGAGATTGACCCGCAGCACCGCCTCGAAATTCCGGGGGTCGGTCTCCCAGACCGGCTTCACCTCGCCGAGGATGCCGGCATTGTTGACCAGGATGTCGATGCGGCCATGCGCGGCGAAGGCTGCGGCGGCAGCCTCGTCGACCGCCGCGGGATCGGTGATGTCGACCGGCCGCCGGCCGACGCCCAGCCCGGATGCGGCCGCGTCGAGCGCGCGGGGGTTGGCATCCCAGAGTTCCACCGTGGCGCCGGCGTCGCGCAGCGCCGCGGCGATGCCGCGGCCGAGACCGCCCGCGCCGCCGGTGACGATGGCCCTGCGGCCGGCGAGATCGTAGCGGGCATCCATCAGCCGGCGCTCCAGGCGGTCTTGGTGCGGGTGATCTGGTGACGGTAGAGGCCGAGCGAAGAGGGGCCTTCCCCGCCGATCGCGTCGAGCGCGGCGGGGGACAGCGCTTCTTTGGCCAGCGCGGCGAAATCGGCCTCGTCGCCCCAGCCCTCGAGCAGCAGCACCCGGCGCGGCACGGCGTTGGCAACGCCGCGGGCCTCCTGCTCGGCGGTGGCGACGCCGCTCGCCTCGGCATCGGCGACGAGCCAATGCACGCCGGCGACGCCGGGCCTGTCGAGCAGATCCGGGACGAAGCGGCGCGTCAGCGCCTCGCGATGCTCCCTGTCCCGCCCCTCGGGCACGTCGTAGCGCAAGGTCGCGATCAGCCCGCCCTGGGCCGGGCCGCTGCTGAGCGCGACGCGGCAGATCGAGCGGGCGACCGAGCGGAAATGCCTGACGGCGCTCAGCGTCCAGGGCGTCGGCGCGTTGACGCGGGCGGTGTAGTCCTGGCTCTTCAGGGTCTCGACGCTCAGCGCCTCGTAAAGGTTGAAGAACTCCAGCTCGGCATCGAGCGCGACATAGCGGCGCCCGCGCAGGAAGCCGGGAATGCCGACCCGCTCCGGCATGTGCTCCCGGCCGTGCCAGGCGTAAAACTCGTCGCGCCCCTCCGGCGCGATGTCGTGCCAGATCGCGACCGCCCCCTCGCCCGCCAGACTCATGCGCCCTCCCGCTTGCCGATCCGCAGCCGCGTTGACTCGGCTTCGTCCGGCTCTTATACGGAAACGAATTCTGAATTGGAAATCATTTCCAAAATAATCCGAGGGCGGACAGCGGGTGACGATCGCGGCGGTTGACCGGGCTCTGAAGCTGATGGAGGCGCTGGCCGGCGAGCCGGACGGCGTCGATCTCAGCCTGCTCGCCGACCGGCTCGGCCTGCCCTTCAGCGCCACGCACCGGCTGCTGGGCACGCTCGCCGAGCGCGGCTTCGTCCGGCAGGACCCGCATTCCGGCGCCTATGGGCTGACGCTGAAGCTGGCGCAGCTCGCCTTCCGCGACCTCGACAGCCGCGGCCTGCCCGATGCCGGGCAGATCGTGCTCGACCGGCTGGCTTCGGCGACGCGGGAATATTGCCGGCTCGCCGTGGTCGAGGGCGGCGAGCTGATCTGGATCGCCCGGGCGCAGGGCGCGACGGCGGGGCTGCGCTACGAGCCGCCGATGGGCGCGGGGCCGGTGCTGCACGCGACCGCGACCGGAAAGGCCTGGCTCGCCTCGCTGCCGGAGGCGGAGGCGCTGCGCATCGTCTTCGCCCATGGCTTCGACGGGGCCGGGCGCACCGGGCCGAACGCGCTCAGGGACGTCGATGCGCTGCGCGCCCATCTCGACGAGACGCGCCGGCGCGGCTTCGCCGTGGCGGTCGAGGAGGGCGAGATCGGCATCGTCGCGATGGCGAGGGTTTTCCGCGCCGGCCGGGACCCGGCCGCGCCGGCCGCCGGCACGCTCAGCGTCGCCGGCCCGCTGCCGCGCATGCCCGAGGAGCGGCGCCCGGCCATAGCCGAAGCGCTCCTGCGCGCGGCCGAGGACATGACCGGGATCTGGCCGCTGCGGCGGCGCCAGATCCAGCCGGCCAAGGCCGCGCCCGCCGGCGAGACCCAGCAGACAGGAGCATCGGCATGAGCGACGCAGCCGCCACCCCGGCTCTCCCGGCGGCCGCGACCGGACGGAGCCGGCTGCGCGACTGGGGTTCGGCCCTCGCCTGGCCGCTGGCGAGCTTCGCCGTGCTGCTCGCCGCCTGGGAGTGGCTGGTGCCGCTCGCGCGCATCCCGGAATACATCCTGCCCGTTCCGAGCGCCTTCTTCGAGCGGCTCTGGACCGACCGGGCCGAGATCTTCCAGCATACGCTGGTGACGGCGAACGAGGTCGTGCTCGGCTTCCTGATGGCGGCAGCGGTCTCGATCCCGCTCGGCTACGTCATCGTCTCGGTGCGCCTGCTGGAAAAGGCGATCTACCCGGTCATCGTCTTCTTCCAGCTCGTGCCGAAGATCGCGATCGCGCCGCTCTTCGTCGTCTGGTTCGGCTTCGGCCTGTTCCCGAAGGTGCTGCTGACCTTCCTGCTCTGCTTCTTCCCGACGCTGGTGGCGAGCATGACCGGCTTCCGCGCGCTGGACGAGCGCGTGCTCTACCTGACCCGCTCGATGGGCGCCTCGGCCTGGCAGACCTTCCGCTATGTGCGTGTGCCGGCGGCGCTGACCTATATCTTCTCCGGCCTCAAGGTCTCGGCCGTCTTCGCCGCGACCGGCGCGATTGTCGGCGAGTTCGTCGGCGCCAATGCCGGGCTGGGCTATCTGCTGCTGCGCGGCACGAGCTTCCTCGACATGCCGCTGATCTTCGCCTGCCTCGTGGCGCTCAGCGTCGTCGGCATCCTGTTCAGCTACATCGTCGACGGCCTCGAGGTCCTGCTGATGCCCTGGCAGCGCAAGGGCTGACCACCACACCGCAATAAGCCGGACGAACCGGCTCAAGGGAGGATAATCATGAACAGACGCATGCTGATCGGCGCCGTCGCGGCCCTGGCGCTCAGCGCCTCGGGCGCGCTGGCGCAAGGCGCCGGCAAGCCGATGAAGATCACGCTCAACTTCCTCGCCGCCGCGCCCAATGCCGGCTTCATGATGGCCAAGCAGATGGGGCTCTACCAGAAGGCCGGCATCGACCTGACCATCGAGGAGGGCAAGGGCTCCGGCACCACGGCGCAGATGGTCGCGACCGGCCAGAGCGATCTCGGCTTCGCCGACGCGCCCGCCGCGATGCAACTGCGCACCAAGGGCGCGCCGGTGAAGATCATCGCGCCGATGCTGCAGACCAACGGCTTCGCCATCATCGCGCTGGAGGACAGCGGCATCGCCGCGCCGAAGGACCTCGTCGGCAAGAAGGTCGCGGTCCAGCCCGGCACGGCGCAGACCACGCTGCTCGACGCCATCCTCGCCAGCAACCAGATCGACAAGAGCAAGCTCGACATCATCAATATCGACCCCGGCGCCTTCGTCGGGGCGCTGCTGGAGAAGAAGGTCGACGCCATCCTGGGCGGCGCCGATTTCCACTCGGTGCAGATCCGCGAGCGCGGCTTCAAGGTGCGCGACATCTTCTACCGCGATGTCGGCGTGCCCACCGTCGGCCTCTCGATCATCGCCCGCGACGACAGGATCAAGGCCGATGCCGCGCTCTACAAGAAGTTCGTCGAGGCGAGCCTGCTCGGCTGGGACGCCGCCCGCAAGAACCCGGACGCCGCCGCCGACGCCGTCGTCACGCAGTTCCCCTCGGTGAAGAAGGCGCAGGTGCTCGCCCAGTTCGACGTGGTCGACAAGCTGCTCTGCGCGCCCGGCGCGACCGCGCTCGGCAGCGTGCCGGAGGCGAACTGGAGCAAGAGCTTCGAGCTGCTGACCCAGTATCTCGGCCTGCCCAAGGACAAGCCGATCGGCGACTACTACACGACCGAGCTGCTGCCGGCCTCGGCCCCGGCCTGCCCCTGACAACCCGGCCGCTGTCATCCCGGACGGAGCGAAGCGCAGATCCGGGATCAACTTGGATTGATCGAGACGCCAACATGACAGCCACAGCCGCCCGCGCCGCCGCCTCGATCGAGGGGCGCGGCATCATCAAGACCTTCGGCGGCTTCACCGCCGTCGACGGGCTGAATCTGAACATCCGCAGCGGCGAGTTCGTCAGCCTGATCGGCCCCTCCGGCTGCGGCAAGAGCACCTTCATGCTGATGGCGGCGGGGCTGATCCCGGTCAGCCGGGGGGAGCTGCTGGTCGACGGCAAGGCCCTGACCGCGCCGCTCACCGATATCGGCATCGTCTTCCAGGACCACCTGCTGCTGGAATTCCGCACGGCGATGGAGAACGTGCTGCTGCAGGCGGAGATCCGCGGCCTGCCGCTGGAGCCGGCGCGCGAGCGGGCGCTGGAGCTCTTCGACAAGCTCGGCATCGCGCATGCGGCCGACCGCTATCCCAAGCAGCTCTCCGGCGGCATGCGCCAGCGCGTCTCGATCGCGCGGGCGCTGATCCACAATCCGGCCGTGCTGATGATGGACGAGCCCTTCGGCGCGCTCGACGCCATCACCCGCACCCAGATCCGCCACGATCTCGAGCTGCTCTGGATGGAGCAGGCCAAGACGGTGGTGTTCATCACCCATTCGATCGAGGAGGCGATCGGCCTCTCCGACCGCGTGCTGGTGATGTCGCCGACGCCGGGCCGGATCGTCGACGAGATCGCGATCGAACTGCCGCGCCCGCGCCCGGCCCATCTCGGCGACTATCCGAGCTTCAACCATTATGCCGACCGCATCCACGACGCCTTCCGGCGCTTCGGCGTGATCAGGTACTGAGACGCCTCAGAGCGACGAGACGAGGTGGCCGCCATCGACCTCGATGGTCGAGCCGGTGATGTAGCTGCCGGCCTGCGAGGCGAGCAGGAGCAAGGCCCCGTCGAGCTCCTCGGGCCGGCCGAGCCGGCGCTGCGGAATGCGGCGGATCAGTTGCTGGCCGGGCTCCGACGCGAAGAAATCGCGGTTGATATCGGTCTCGATATAACCGGGACAGAGCGCGTTGACCCGGATGCCGTCGCGCGCCCATTCCAGCGCCAGCGCCTTGGTCAACTGGATCACGCCCGCCTTCGAGGCGGCATAGGCGCTGACGCCGCCGGCGACGCGATGCCCCAGGATCGAGGCGATGTTGACGATCGCGCCGCCCCGGCCGGAAGCGCGCATGCGCCGCGCCGCCGCCTGCGCCACCAGGAAGACGCCCTTGAGATTGGTGTCGAGCACCTGGTCCCATTCGTTCCCGGAGAGGTCGGCCGCGCGGGCCGCGCCGCTGACCCCGGCATTGTTGACGAGGATGTCGAAGGAGCGCCCCTCCAGCGCCTCGCGGACCGAGCGCGCATCGGTCACGTCGAGCGCCACGCCCTGCGCCTCGCCACCGGCATCGGCGATCTCGGCGCAGGCGCCGTCGAGGGCGGCCTTGCGCCGCGCCGCCAGCGTCACCGCGACGCCGTAGCGGGCGAGCAGCCGCGCGAAATGCAGGCCGAGGCCGCCGGAAGCGCCGGTGACCAGCGCGGTCTTGCCGGACAGGTCGCCGAAGAGAAGGATCGGATCGCGCTCGCTCATCCCGGAACATTCGGCCAGCCGGACGAAGGGATCAAGAGCCGCGCCTCAGGCCGAAGCGCGGGGCGGCAGCGGCGCTGTCCGCAGAAAATGACCCGGGTAAAATCCCTTGCGCTCTTTTTACCCGGGTTATAATAAGCCTGACCGACACAGCCATAGCCGTTGGAAGCGATGCGACAGGAAGACAGGAAGGCGGCGCTCGCCGCCTACAGGGAGCGCAAGACCGCAGCCGGCATCTACCTGCTGCATTGCGTGCCGAGCGGCCAGCGCTGGGTCGGCCGGGCGACGGATCTCGCCAGCATCGAGAACCGCCTGCGCTTCACCCTGCGCCACCGCAGCCACAGTCATCGCGGATTGCAGGCCGCCTGGGACGCGCATGGGCCGGAAGCGTTCAGGCTGGAGGAGATGGAACGGCTGGAGGAGGAAAGCCTCGCCTATCTGCGCGACCGCATCCTCAAGCAGCGGCTCGATCACTGGCGCGCAAAGCTCGGCGTCGAGGCGATCTGAAGCCCACGCCTCGCGCCATGCGAAGCCGACGGGCCCTCCCCGGCGGCCCGCCGATTCCGATCTTCGATCGGCCCCGGGACAGGCTCGGGGAGGTCCGGGACCGGAAGCGGCCGGCCGCTGCCGTCAATCGTCCATCTTGAGGGCGGCGATGAAGGCTTCCTGCGGGATTTCGACCTTGCCGAACTGCCGCATCTTCTTCTTGCCTTCCTTCTGCTTCTCCAGAAGCTTGCGCTTGCGGGTGGCGTCACCGCCATAGCATTTGGCGGTGACGTCCTTGCGCAGTGCCCGGATGGTCTCGCGGGCGACGATCTTGCCGCCGATCGCGGCCTGCACCGGGATCTGGAACATGTGCGGCGGGATCAGCTCCTTGAGCTTCTCGCACATGGCGCGGCCGCGCGTCTCGGCCCGCGTCCGGTGGACCAGCATGGAGAGCGCGTCGACCGGCTCGGCATTGACCAGGATCGACATCCGCACCAAGTCGCCCTCGCGATAATCGGTGATCTGGTAGTCGAAGGAGGCGTAGCCCTTCGAGATCGACTTCAGCCGGTCGTAGAAGTCGAAGACCACCTCGTTGAGCGGCAGGTCGTAGACCACCTTGGCGCGCGAGCCGACATAGCCGAGGTCGATCTGCAGGCCGCGGCGGTCCTGGCAGAGCTTCAGCACCGAGCCGAGATAGTCGTCGGGCGTGAAGATGGTGGCGCGGATCCAGGGCTCCTCGATCGCCTCGATCTTCATCACATCCGGCATGTCGGCCGGGTTGTGCAGCTCCTGCACCGTGCCGTCGCGCAGGCGCATGCGGTAGACGACCGAGGGCGCCGTCGAGATCAGGTTGAGGTTGAACTCGCGCTCCAGCCGCTCCTGGATGATCTCCAGATGCAGCAGGCCGAGGAAGCCGCAGCGGAAGCCGAAGCCGAGCGCGGCGGATGTCTCCATCTCGTAGGAGAAGCTGGCGTCGTTGAGCCGCAGCTTGGCCATGGCGCCGCGCAGATCCTCGAAATCGGCGGCGTCGACCGGGAAGATGCCGCAGAACACCACCGGCACCACCGGCTTGAAGCCCGGCAGCGGCTCGGCGACCGGCTTCTTCTCGTCGGTGATGGTGTCGCCGACGGCGGTGTCCGCCACCTCCTTGATCGAGGCGGTGAAGAAGCCGACCTCGCCGGGGCCGAGCTCCTTGACCTCCAGCATCTTCGGCTTGAACACGCCGACGCGGTCGACGCCGTAGGAGGCCTTGGCCCGCATCATGCGGATGGTCATGCCCTTGCGCAGATAGCCGTCGATGACGCGCACCAGGACGACGACGCCGAGATAGGTGTCGTACCAGCTATCGACCAGCATCGCCTTCAGCGGCGCCTCGGGATCGCCCTTCGGCGGCGGAAGCTTCTCGACGATCGCCTCCAGCACGCCCTCGATATTGAGGCCGGTCTTGGCCGAGATCGGCACCGCGTCGGAGGCGTCGAGGCCGATCACATCCTCGATCTGCTCCTTGATCCGCTCCGGCTCGGCCGCCGGCAGGTCGATCTTGTTGAGGACGGTGACGATCTCGTGATTGGCGTCGAGCGCCTGGTAGACGTTCGCCAGCGTCTGCGCCTCGACGCCCTGCGAGGCGTCGACGACGAGGAGCGAGCCCTCGCAGGCCGCCAGCGAGCGCGAGACCTCATAGGCGAAGTCGACATGGCCGGGCGTGTCCATCAGGTTGAGGACGTAGTCCTTGCCGTCCTTGGCCTTGTAATCCAGCCGCACCGTCTGGGCCTTGATGGTGATGCCGCGCTCCTTCTCGATATCCATCGAGTCGAGGATCTGGTCGCTCATGTCGCGGGCCGCGACGGTGCCGGTCTGCTGGATCAGACGGTCGGCCAGCGTCGACTTGCCGTGGTCGATATGGGCCACGATCGAGAAGTTGCGGATATTGTCGATGGTGCGGGTGCTCATGCGCGCGCCATAGCAGCGAAGCCGCGTGGCGCCAAGCGGCTGGCGCGGTTCGAGCCGCATCAAAGCCCTTTGCGGGCCCAAGAACCGCACGGTCCTCGCGGCAGCCCAGCGGGTCCGGCCTTCGGCGGGCCGGCGGCGGGCTCCGGCTGGGCGCGGCTTCGCCGCTTGTCCGGGATGAGGCGAGGTTCTCCCGATTTCCGAAAGCATCTTGAAAATTCCAATATACAGGAATTATTCTCCATCCATGGAGATCGACCACGACACCGAGATCGACCGGCTGCTCGGCCAGCGGCTGAAGGCGGCCCGCCGGCGCCACGGCCTGACGCTCGAAGCCCTCGCCGAACGCAGCGGCGTCAGTCGCGCCATGATCTCGCGGATCGAGCGCGGCGAATCGAGTCCGACCGCGCCCCTGCTGGTCCGGCTCGGCTCCGGGCTCGGCCTCTCGCTCTCGGCGCTGCTGGAAGACGGCCCGGGAGCCGGGCCGCTGGCGCGGCGCGATGCCCAGCCGGTCTGGCGCGATCCGGCGAGCGGCTATCTGCGTCGCAACGTCTCGCCGCGCGGCACCGGCTCGGGCTTCGAGATCGTCGAGGTCGCGCTGCCGGCCGGCGCCGAGGTGCATCTCACCAGCGCGTCCGGCGCGCCGGCACTCGACCAGCAGATATGGGTGCTCGACGGCCGGCTCGACCTCACCGTGGAAGGCGCCCGGCACGACCTCGCTGCGGGCGACTGCCTGCAGATGCACCTGCGCGGGCCGATCATCTACCGCAATCCGGGCAGCGCGCCCGTCCGCTACGCCGTCATCCTCGCCGCGGGCAGCGGCGCCTTTCCGGGACATGCCGCATGAACGCCCCCGCCGCGAGCACCGCCATCGCCATCGGCACTCTCGATGCCCCCGCCGCCGCAGCCGCGATACCGGCCCTGGCGGAGATCCTGCGCGACTGCGTCGCCAACGGCGCCTCCGTGGGCTTCATGAGCTGGAACGGGGCGGCGGATTACGAGCGCTTCTGGCGCGATGTCGCGGCCGGCGTCGCGAGCGGGCAGATCGTCCTGTTCGCCGCGCGGAACGCGGAGGGGATCGTCGGCACGGCGCAGCTTCACCTGGCGGCCAAGCCGAACCAGCCGCACCGGGCCGAGATCGCCAAGGTGCTGGTGCATTCGCGCGCGCGCCGGCAGGGCGTCGGCGAGGCGCTGATGCGCCGGGCCGAGACGGTCGCGCGCGAAAAGGGGCGCGACCTCCTGGTGCTCGACACCGACGAGAACGGCGCGGCCCGGCGGCTCTACAACCGGCTGGGCTGGACGGAGCTCGGCACCATCCCGCGCTTCGCGCTGATGCCGGACGGCACCGATTGCGGCTCGACCTTCTTCTACAAGAGCCTCGCCTGAGGCGTGTCGACGTTTGATTGCGGTAGCTTAGCGCGCATTGTCGTTCCGGGGCTTCGCGCAGCGAAGAACCCGGAATGACAGCCGCGCCTCAACCTTCCCCGGCTTCGCCGCGCACATAGGGCTCGACCGGGCCCTTGAGCGTGATCGTCATGGGGCGGCCGAAGCGGTCCTTGGCGTTGCCGGCCGCGACCTTCACCCAGCCTTCCGAGACGCAGTATTCCTCGACATTGGTCTTCTCGACGCCCTTGAAGCGGATGCCGATGTCGCGGGCGAGCACGTCGGCGTCGTAAAACGGGCTGTCCGGATTGACGGACAGGCGGTCGGGAAGCTGCGCGGACATGGCGGGAACCTGCGGAAACGGTTGCTTTATGCGCTCGATAGCCGCTTCCGGGCTCAAAGCCAACTCAGGGCTTCACGCGCCCGCCCGCCTGCTCGATCAGCCTCGCCACGGCGGCCTGCCCCCTCGCGCGGGCATGGGCAAGCGGCGTCACGCCGTCGCGGTCGGCTCCAAGGGCAAGAGCCGCAGGCAGCGCCTCACCGAGCGCCATCCAGCAGGCGGCCGACGACCTTGGCGGTGTAGTCGACCATCGGGACGATGCGGGCATAGTTCAGCCGGGTCGGGCCGATGATGCCGACGACGCCGACGATGCGCTGCTCGGCGTCGCGGAACGGCGCCGCCACCATCGAGGACCCCGACATCGAGAACAGCTTGTTCTCCGAGCCGATGAAGATGCGCACGCCGTCGCCCTCCTCGGCTCGGGACAGGAGGTCGATCACGTCGGTCTGCGTCTCGAGATCGCCGAAGAGCATGCGGATGCGCTCCAGATCCTCCTGCGCCCGAAGATCGTCGAGCAGATTGGCCTGGCCGCGCACGATCAGGTGGCGGTCGCCGCTCGGGCCGGAGGCGGTGGCGATGCCGCTTTCGACCAGCCGGGCGGTCAGGGCGTCGAGCTCGCTCTCCATCCGCGCCCGCTGCGCCGCGATCTCGCCGCGCAATTCGCCGAGCGTCTTGCCGAGGATGCGGGCGTTGAGGAAGTTGGCGGCTTCGGTCAGGGCCGAGGCCGGCAGGCCCGGCGGCAGCGCCAGCAGGCGGTTCTCCACCGTGCCGTCCTCCGCCACCAGCACGACGAGGGCGCGGACGGGGTCGAGCCGGACGAATTCGATGTGCTTCAGCCGCGGGTCGGCCTTGGTGGTGACGACGACGCCGGCGCCGCGCGACAGGCCGGAGAGCAGCGCCGAGGCCTCGGTCAGCGTCTGGTCGAGGTTGCGGTGGCCGGCGCCGGCGCGGATCTGCGCCTCGATGCGGGCGCGCTCCTCGGAGGTGAGGTTGCCGACCTCCATCATCGCATCGACGAAGAAGCGCAGGCCCCGCTCCGTGGGCAGGCGCCCCGCGGAGGTGTGCGGCGCGTAGATCAGCCCCGCCAGCTCCAGATCGGTCATGACGTTGCGCACCGTCGCCGGCGAGAGCGCCATCGGCAGCAGGCGGGCGATGTTGCGCGAGCCGACCGGCTCGCCGGTCGCGAGGTAGCCGTCGACGATCTGGCGGAAGATCTCGCGCGAGCGCTGGTCGGTCTCGACCAGGCCGCTCGTCGTCTCGGGGCGGGAGGTGTGGGCGCTCATGAACCTCGGCTGCGAAAACCGCGCACTGATCCCTTATTGTCGTCATGCCGCGGGCATGGATCAAGAGGCCCGCGCGCGCGGCGCCTTGCCGTGCGGCCTGCGAGGGCCTAAAAGCCGCCTCTCCCCGCCAGACAGGACAGTTTCATGCGACCCTCCAAACGCGCCGCCGACGAGATGCGCAAGGTCACGCTCGAACGCGGCGTCGTGCGTTATGCCGAAGGCTCCTGCCTGGTGACCTTCGGCGAGACCAAGGTGCTCTGCGCGGCGACCGTCGAGGAGAAGGGGCCGCCCTGGCTGCGCGGCACCGGCAAGGGCTGGGTCACGGCCGAATATTCCATGCTGCCGCGCGCGACCCATGAGCGCACGCGCCGCGAGGTCACCTCGGGCAAGCCCTCCGGCCGCACCCAGGAGATCCAGCGCCTGGTCGGCCGCTCCTTGCGCGCCGTGGTCGACCTGACCGCGCTCGGCGAGCGTCAGATCGTCGTCGACTGCGACGTGCTCCAGGCCGATGGCGGCACCCGCACGGCCTCGATCACCGGCGCCTGGGTGGCGCTGCACGACGCGCTGAAATGGATGGAAGGCCGCAACCTGCTCAAGGGCACCAACCCGTTGAAGGACCATGTCGCGGCCGTCTCCTGCGGCATCGTCGCCGGCCAGCCGGTGATCGATCTCGACTATGTCGAGGATTCCGGCGCGCAGACCGACGCGAATTTCGTCATCACCGGCGCGGGCGGCCTCGTCGAGGTGCAGGGCACGGCCGAGGGCGCGCCCTTCTCGGAGGAGGAGCTGCTCAGCCTGCTCAAGCTCGCCAAGGGCGGGGTCGGCAAGCTCGTCGCCTTGCAGAAGGCGGCGGTGGCCTGATTCGATGCTGGAGCGGTTCATCTCGACGGGTCATCCCGGCCGGAGCGGCGTCAGCCGCGCAGAGCCGGGATCCATGCCCGAACCGTTCCGGCATGGATCCCGGGTCTCCCTTCGGTCGCCCGGGATGACCGTGGACATTCGAGAGGGCTGGAATTGAAATGACCAATCACCGCCTCCTCGCCGGCAAGGTCGTGATCGCGACCCACAACCCAGGCAAATTGCGCGAGATGCGCGACCTGCTGGCGCCTTACGGCATCGAGCTGGTCTCGGCCGGGGAGCTCGGCCTGCCCGAGCCGGTCGAGGACGGCTTCATGTTCTCCGAGAACGCGGCGATCAAGGCGGTCGCCGCGACGCGGGCAAGCGGACTGCCGGCGCTTTCCGACGATTCCGGCATCTGCATCGACGCGCTCGACGGCGCGCCCGGCCTGTTCTCGGCCAACTGGGCCGGGCAGGCTAAGGATTACGCCGCGGCGATCGCGCGCGTCCAGATCGAGCTCGCCAAGCGCGGCGCGCTGTCGCCGGCGCAGCGCAAGGCGCATTTCGTCTCGGCGCTGGTGATCGCCTGGCCGGACGGCCATCAGGAACTGTTCGAGGGCCGCGTCTTCGGCACGGTGACCGAGCAGGCGCGCGGCACCAGCGGCTTCGGCTACGATCCGATCTTCCTGCCCGACGGCCACGACAAGACCTTCGGCGAGATGAGTTCGGAAGAGAAGCACGGCATTCCGGCGGACGGCTCGCCGGGCCTGTCGCATCGGGCACGCGCCTTTCATGCGCTGGCGGCCGCTTGCCTGAGGAAACCCGCGTGAGCCTCGCGGCCGCCCTGTCGGAGCGGCCTTTTACCCCGCATCCGACCGCGGATGCGGGCTTCGCCGTCTATGTACACTGGCCGTTCTGCCTGGCCAAATGCCCCTATTGCGACTTCAACTCGCATGTGCGGCTGCAGCCGCCCGACCAGCAGCGCTACATCGCCGCCTTCCGCCGCGAGATCGCGCATCGCGCCGCGCTGGTGCCGGGACGCACCGTCTCCTCGATCTTCTTCGGCGGCGGCACGCCCTCGCTGATGGAAGGCCGCACCGTCGGCGCGATCCTCGACGCCATCGGCGCGCATTGGGCGGTCGATCCGAACTGCGAAATCTCCCTGGAGGCCAATCCGACCAGCGTCGAGGCCGGGCGCTTCAGCGATTTCCGGGCGGCCGGGGTCAACCGCGTCTCGCTCGGCGTGCAGGCGCTCAACGACGCCGATCTCAAGGCGCTCGGCCGGATGCATTCGGCGCAGGAGGCGCTGGCCGCGGTCGCGATCGCGCGCCGCTATTTCGAGCGCTATTCCTTCGACCTGATCTATGCCCGCTCGCCGGCGCAGACGCCGGCGCTGTGGCGCGCCGAGCTGGAGCTGGCGATCAGTCATGCCGCCGAGCATCTCTCGCTCTACCAGCTCACCATCGAGCCCGGCACCGCCTTCGACCGGCTGTTCCGCGCCGGCAAGCTCGCCATTCCCGACCACGACACCGGCGCGGCGCTCTACGAGACGACGCAGGAGATCACGGCGAAGCATGGCCTGCCGGTCTACGAGATCTCGAACCATGCCCGGCCTGGCGCGGAGTGCCGGCACAACCTCGTCTACTGGCATTATGGCGAATATGCCGGGATCGGCCCCGGCGCCCATGGCCGGCTGGTGACGGCGCAAGGCCGCATGGCGCATTCGACCGAGAAGCGGCCGGAGATCTGGCTGGACCGGGTCGAGGCTGAAGGCCATGCCCTCGTCGAGGACGACCGGCTGAGCGAGGAGGCGCAGGGCGACGAATACCTGCTGATGGGGCTTCGCCTGGTCGAGGGCATCGACCCGGTCGTGTTCAAGGCGCTGTCCGGCCGCGCGCTCGACGCCAGGCGCGTCGCCGGCCTGATCGAGGAGAAGCTGCTGATGCGCCGGCAGGGCGGCCGGCTCGCGGCGACGCCGGAGGGCGCGCTGCTGCTCGACGCGCTGGTGGCGGATCTCGCGGCCTGAGGCGCCGTCTGCTCCACCCTCATTCCAGGGCATCGCGCAGCGATGAGCCCGGACCGACGGTGGAAAAGGGTCCGGGCCTCAGTCCTTGCCCAGCCTCGCCCCCGTCTTCGGGTCGAAGACATGGACCTTGTCGGGATCGACCGTGATCCAGAGCCGGCCCTCCTGCGCGGCGACGTCGCCGGTCGCAGCCTGCATGACGAAAGGCTGGCCGGCGAGCTTGCCGTGGAAGAGCTGCGTCGCGCCCAATTCCTCGACGAACTCGACATCGAAGGGCAGCGAGCCGGCGTCGTCGTCGGAGACGATCTCGACATCCTCCGGCCGCAGGCCGACCTCCACCGGCGTCTGCGCCGGCAGGTCGTCGCGCAGGTCATGCGCCTGCAGCACCGTGTCGCCGAGCGCGACGATGCCATGGCCGTCGACCACGCCGGGCAGGATGTTCATCGGCGGCGAGCCGATGAAGGTCGCGACGAATTTGCTCGCCGGCTTGCGGTAGACCTCGGCCGGCAGGCCGATCTGCTCGACCTGCCCGGCATTCATCACCACGAGCTTGTCGGAGAGCGTCATCGCCTCGACCTGGTCGTGGGTGACGTAGATCGCGGTGACGCCGAGCGAACGCTGCAATTTCTTGATCTCGACGCGCATCTGGACGCGCAGCTTGGCGTCGAGGTTGGACAGCGGCTCGTCGAAGAGGAAGACCTGCGGGTTGCGCACGATGGCGCGGCCCATGGCGACGCGCTGGCGCTGGCCGCCGGAGAGCTGGCGCGGCCGGCGCTCCAGATAGGGCTCGATGGCCAGGATGCGGGCCGCCTCCTTCACGCGCCGGTCGATCTCGTCCTTCGGCGTGCCGCGGTTGCGCAGGCCATAGGCCATGTTGTCGTAGATGTTCATATGCGGGTAGAGCGCATAGTTCTGGAACACCATGGCGATGTCGCGGTCGGCCGGCTCGACCTGGTTGACGACGCGGCTCCCGATCGCGACCTCGCCGGAGGTGATCGTCTCCAGCCCGGCGACCATGCGCAGCAGCGTGGACTTGCCGCAGCCGGAAGGGCCGACGAGCACGCAGAAGCCGCCATCGGGAATGTCGAAGGAGACGCCCTTCACGGCCTCGACGCCGCCGGCATAGACCTTCTTGACGTTGCTGAGAGTGACCTGGGCCATGGTTGTCCTTGGGCAGTCGGCAATCGGTGATGCTTGGTCGGCAGCGGGCGGTCGGCGGTCGGCAGTCGAGGCGCATGCTACGCCTGCCGACTGCGCATTGCCGACCGCCCTATTTTTCCGTCTCCACCAGGCCCTTCACGAAGAGCCTCTGCATGGCGATGACGACGAGGACCGGCGGCAGCATCGCCAGCATGGCGGTGGCCATGGCGAGCTGCCATTCGGTCAGGGCGTCGGCGGTGACGATCATCTTCTTGATGGCGATGACGATGGTCTGCATCGAGTCCTTCGTCGTCACCAGGAGCGGCCAGAGATACTGGTTCCAGCCATAGATGAACTGGATGACGAACAGCGCCGCGATCGTGGTGATCGAGAGCGGGATCAGCGTGTCCTTGAAGAACTTGAACGGGCCGGCGCCGTCGATCTTGGACGCTTCGAGCAGTTCGTCGGGGATCGTCATGAAGAACTGCCGGAACAGCAGCGTGCCCGTCGCCGAGGCGATCAGCGGGACGGCGAGGCCCTGATAGGTGTCGAGCATCCGCAGATCCGAGACGATCTTGAAGGTCGGGAAGATGCGGACCTCGACCGGCAGCATCAGCGTCACGAAGATGATCCAGAACGCCGTCATCCGGAAGGGGAAGCGGTAATAGACCACGGCATAGGCCGAAAGCACCGAGATGAAGATCTTCCCCAGCGCGATCGCCATCGCCATGATGAAGGAGTTCAGCATCATGTTGATCACCGGCTCGCGCGTGGTGCTCGAGGTGCCGACGAACAGGATGCGGTTGTAGTTCTCGAGGAAATACGGGCCGGGCCAGAGCGGCATCTGGCCGTTGATCACGGTGGCGGCGTCCCAGGTCGAGGCGACGAAGGTCAGCCAGACCGGGAAGGCGACGATCAGCACGCCGATCGTCAGGATGACATAGGCGATCGCATCGCCCAGGCGCCGGTCCTCGACCATCAGGCCCTCCCCATCTCGCGCAGCAGCCCGGCCAGCGCCGCGGCGCAGGCATCGAGGCAGGCGCGCCCCTTTTCGACGCTGGCGCGGCGCGCATCGCCGACCACGCCGGTCTCCGTCATCTCGCGGAAGGAGCGGTGGCGGGAGACGTTCGCCCGGCCGGGCAGGCCCCCGCGCGCGCCGAAGGCCTCGCCGAGACGGGGTTCGCGCAGCGCGCCCGGCGCCAGCGCCATCATCATCGAGGTCTCGACCTCGCAGGCATGCTGGACGCCGGCCTGGTCCTCCAGCAGCGGCCCGAGCGCCGCCTCGGCCAGCAGGAAATAGGTGGTGGCCTCGACATGCAGCCGGGTCTCGCGGGCGAAATCGGGCAGGAAGGCGGTGAGCGCGGCGATGTTGCCGCCATGGCCGTTGACGATCAGCACCCGGTGGAAGCCATGGCGCTCGATGCTCTTCAGCAGCGCGAGCAGCACGGCGCGATAGGTCGGGATGTCGAAGGTGAAGGTGCCGCCGAAGGCCATGTGATGCTCGGCCATGCCGCACCACAAGGTCGGCGCGACGACGACGTCGACATCGGCGGCGCGCTCGGCCGCCGCCTTGCAGACGCCGCCGCACAGCACCGTGTCGACCCCGACCGGCAGATGCGGCCCGTGCTGCTCGATCGAGGCGACCGGCAGCACCACGACGGCGTCCCGGGCCGCCCGGGCGCGCAGTTCCTCGGCGGTGAGATCCTGCCAGAGCACGGAGGTCATCAATAGCTCACCTTGCGCTCGATGAAGCGGAACTGGATCGCGGTCAGCGCGATCACCATGACCAGCAGCACCACCGACTGCGCCGCCGAGCCGCCGAGGTCCGAGCCGCCCTTGCCGTCCGAGAAGACCTTGTAGACCAGCGTCTCGGTCGCGCCCGAGGGGCCGCCGCCGGTCACCGCGTCGATGATGCCGAAGGTGTCGAAGAAGACATAGACGATGTTGACGACGAGCAGAAAGAAGGTCGTCGGCGAGAGCAGCGGGAAGACGATGGTCCAGAAGCGTCGCATCGGCCGGGCGCCGTCGATCACCGCCGCCTCGATCACGCTCTTCGGGATCGCCTGCAGGCCGGCGAGGAAGAACAGGAAATTGTAGCTGATCTGCTTCCAGGTCGCGGCCAGGATGACCAGCAGCATGGCGTGGTTGCCGTCGAGGCGCGGGTTCCACGGCACGCCGAGCGACTGCAATCCGCGCCCGAGCATGCCCAGCGAGGGGTCGAACATGAACAGCCAGAGCACGCCGGCGATGGCGGGCGCCACCGCATAGGGCCAGATCAGCAGGGTCTTGTAGATCTCGGCGCCGCGGATCTGGCGGTCGGCCATCACCGCGAAGAGCAGCGCGATCGAGAGCGACAGCACGCAGACGAAGGTCGAGAACACCGCGGTGTTGATGAAGGCCTTGAGGTAGCCGGGATCGGCGAAGAGCGCCTGGTAGTTCTCGAACCAGACGAACTGCGTCGAGGTGCCGAAGGCGTCCTCGAGCAGGAAGCTCTGCCAGACGGCCTGGGTCGCCGGCCAGTAGAAGAACACGACGGTGATCGCAAGCTGCGGCAGGAGCAGCAGGAAGGGAATCGTCAGCCCCTTGAAATAGGCGTTCTTCTGCATGCGCGGCCTTGTCCGACGAGGTCATTCCGGGCGCCCGCTCGGTCCGATCCTCGATCGGCCCAAGGGCAGGCTCCGGGAGACCCGGGATCCATGCCGCAACCGTTCCGGCATGGATCCCGGATCTACGCTTCGCTACGCCCGGGATGACGCAGCACTGGCGGAAACCACGCTCACTTCGACGCGGTCCGCTCGAACTGGCGCAGCATCTGGTTGCCGCGCTCGACGGCCGCGTCGAGGGCCGCCTTCGGGCTCTTCTGGCCGTTCAGCGCCGCCTCCAGCTCCTCCGACCAGACGTCGCGGATCTGGACGAGGCTGCCGTAGCGCAGGCCCTTGGAGTTGTCGGTCGGCTCCTTGTTGGTCAATTCGAGCAGCGGGGTCTCGAGGAAGGGCTTGTCCTTGTAGAAGCCGGAGGCCTTGACCTTCTCGTAGGCCGCCTTGGTGATCGGCAGATAGCCGGAGTCGGTGTGCAGCTTCACCTGCCGGTCGACGTCGGAGAGGAAGGTGAAGAACTTGGCCACGCCCTTGTACTCGTTAGCCGGCTTTCCGCCCATCACCCAGAGCGAGGCGCCGCCGATGATCGAGTTCTGCGGCGCGCCCTGCACCTCCGGGTAATAGGGCATCGGGGCGTTGCCCCAGTCGAACTTGGCGTTCGCCTGGACATTGCCGAAGAAGCCGGAGGAGGTCAGGAAGATCGGGCATTCGCCCGAGGTGAAGCGGCCTTCGCCATTGTTGGTGCGGCCGGAATAGTCGTAGGTCTTGTCCTTCTGCAGCTCGACCAGATTGGTCCAGTGCTTCAGGAAGAGCGGGCTCTGGTTGAAGGTCATCACCGCGTCGGTGCCGGCCATGCCGTTGACCTTGGTCGAGAGCGGAACGTTGTGCCAGGCGCCGAACTGCTCGATATTGGCCCAGGTCGCCCAGGCGTTCGAGAAGCCGCATTTGTCGTAGCCGGCGGCCTTCAGCTTCTTGGCGTCCTCGAACACCTCAGGCCAGGTCTTGGGCGGCTTGGCGGGGTCGAGGCCGGCCTTCTTGAAGGCGTCCTTGTTGTACCACATCACCATCGACGACGAGTTGAAGGGGAAGGAGAGCATCTCGCCCTTCGCCGTCGAGTAGTAGCCGGTGATCGCCGGCAGATAGGCCTTCGGATCGAACGCCTCGCCGGCGTCCTTCATCAGCTCATAGACCGGCTTGATCGCGCCCTTGGCCGACATCATCGTGCCGGTGCCGACCTCGAAGACCTGGAGGATGTGCGGAGCCTGGCCGGCCCGGAAGGCGGCGATGCCGGCATTCAGCGTGTCGGGATAGGAACCCTTGTAGACCGGGACGACCTTGTAGTCCTTCTGGGCGGCGTTGAAGTCGTTGGCGAGCTTGACGATGACGTCGTTGTTGGCGCCGGTCATCGCATGCCACCACTGGATCTCGGTCTGGGCGAAAGCCGGCGAAGCACCGGCGAGCGCGAAGGCCGCGACCGACATCAGGATACGCGATTTGATGGTCATGGAGTGTCTCCCTTCCGCGGGCGGCTCCCCGCCGCGGTTCTTGTCGTTGGTGCGCAAGCTAGCATGAAGCGCGGGCGACAGTTCAATGACAAATCGATGACGCCCGAAGCAATCCGCCTATGGTCGCGAACCGGCTTGCGCATTTGCGCATAAGCGGCTGTTCTCCGGCTTCGACGAATTCTCTCGCGGACGAACGACATGCCCGATTTCTCCCTCTCCGTCGCCAACGCCCTCCCGCAGGATGCCGGCGCCGCCGTGCTGGCCGGCCGCGTCTGGCGCCCCGACCGGGGCGGGCCGGCGGTGGTCACCATCCGCGACGGGCAGGCGATCGACGTCACGGCGCATTTCCCGACGAGCCGCGACCTGTGCGAATCGACCGACCCGGCCAAGGCGCTGCGCGCCGTCGAGGGCGAAGCCGTCGCGCCCCTCGCCGAGGTGCTGGCCAACACGCCGGTCGACAGGCGCGACCGCAGCAGGCCCTGGCTGCTCTCGCCGCTCGACCTGCAGGCGGTGAAGGCGGCCGGCGTCACCTTCGCCGTCTCGATGCTGGAGCGCGTGATCGAGGAGAAGGCGCGCGGCAACCCCGCCGCCGCCGCGACGATCCGCGCGGAGATCGGCAAGCTGATCGGCGACGACCTCTCGAAGCTCAAGCCCGGATCGCCCGAGGCGATGCATCTCAAGGAGGTGCTGATCAAGCAGGGCGCCTGGAGCCAGTATCTCGAGGTCGGCATCGGCCCCGACGCCGAGATCTTCACCAAGGCCCCGCCGATGTCGACGGTGGGCAGCGGCGCCGATGCCGGGCTGCACCCGGCCTCGAGCTGGAACAACCCGGAGCCCGAGATCGTGCTGATCGTCGCCTCGGACGGGCGCATCGTCGGCGCGACGCTCGGCAACGACGTCAACCTGCGCGACGTCGAGGGCCGCTCGGCCCTCTTGCTCGGCAAGGCCAAGGACAACAACGCCGCGGCCGCGGTCGGCCCCTTCATCCGCTTCTTCGACGACGGCTTCACGCTCGACCATATCCGCCGGACGACGGTGACGCTGACGGTGGAGGGCGAGGACGGCTTCCGGCTCGAAGGTTCCTCCTCGATCGCCAGGATCAGCCGCGACCCGGCCGACCTCGCCGCGCAGATGATCGGCCCGCACCACCAGTACCCGGACGGGGCGGCGCTCTATCTCGGCACCATGTTCGCGCCGATCGAGGACCGCGACTCGGCCGGCGGCGGCTTCACCCACAAATACGGGGACATCGTCACCATCGCCGCGCCCGAGCTCGGCAGCCTGGTCAACCGGATGAAGCGCACCGACGAATGCGAGCCCTGGACCTATGGCGCCTCGCATCTGATGCGCCATCTGGCGAAGCGCGGGCTGCTCTGAGGGGACCGGCCGGTTTCTGCGACCGCGTCAGGCTGCTGGTAAGGTTTTCCTGTCATAAGCCAGGCCGGACCAGGAGGGTTCGGCGTGGCGATGAGCGACATCGGGAGACATTCTCCGACACGGAGCGGCCGGAGAATCGCGGGGCTGCTGCTGTCGCCCGGCGCATGGATCGCCGCCTTCGCCGCCCTGGCGGTCCTCGCCTTGCTCCTGCCGCTGCGCCTGCCGCTCGGCCCCAACGCCTGGGACACCGTCGTCTATCTCGACGCCGCCTGGCGCATCGTGCTCGGCCAGGTGCCGAGCATCGATTTCTTCGCCCCCGTCGGGCCGCTCGGCTTCTACCTGACCGCGGGCTTGCGCGATCTCTTTCCGCACGCCCAGCCGATGCTGCTGGTCAACTGGGCGCTGCTGCCGATCATGCTGCCGGTGCTGGCGCTGCTGGCCGGCCATGTCGCGCGGCGGTCGCGCGGGCAGGCGCTGGCGCTCGTCCTGCCCTTCCTGCTGTTCGCGGCGCTGCCGATCAACCTGTACGCGCTCTTCCCCGCGCCGGGCTTCGACGGCTACGGCTTCTACAACCGCCACGGCGCGCTGCTGCTCTATCTGCTGATCGCGGCGCTGCTCTTCGCGCGGCATCGCGGCCTGCAGACCGGCCTCGTCGCCGTGCTGATGCTGGCGCTGTTCCTGACCAAGGTCACCGGCGCCGTCTCCGGCACGCTGCTGGTCGGCTACGCCATGCTCAGCGGGCGGATGCGCCTGCGCGACGGCGTCGCGGCGGCCGCGGCCGTGCTCGCGACGCTCGGCCTGCTCGAAGCCGCGACCGGGCTGACCTCGGCCTATCTCGCCGATATCCTGACGCTGCTCGAGCTCAACACCGGCACGCTGCTGCCGCGCTTCCTGACCGTCGCCTCGGTCAAGTTCAACGTCGTCGGCCCGGCGCTCGCCCTGATGGGGCTGCTCGCCTATGCCGCCTGGCGCGACGGCCCGCCGCGCACGCCCGCGGGCTGGCGCGCGCTCGCCGATGCCCCGCTCGGCTGGATGGCGGCGGGCTTCGCCGCGCTCGCCTTCTTCGAGACGCAGAACACGGGCTCGCTCGAATTCATCGGCCTGTGGCCGATCCTGCTGCCGCTCCTGCTCGGCGCCTGGCAGCAGCAGGACGGCCGGCTGCGCCCGGCGATCCTCGTGCTGGTGCTGGCGACGGCCCTGCCCTCGGCCGTGATCTGCCTGGAGCGCGGCATGCGCGCCGTGATGAGCGCGCCGGGCTATGCGGCGCTCGACCTGCCCGATCTCGGGCCGCTCGGCCGCGTCAGCGTGAAGCCGGAGATCGCCGCGCGCGCCGCCGCGATGCTGGAGCACTATGCCGCCTTCCCCGAAGGCTATCGCGACCTCGCCCGGCGCGACCTGCTGCCGTCCTACATCTTCTATTCGGAGATCGACTACCAGGCGAGCTGGCTGCTCGAGATCCAGCAGGGCATTGCGGCGCTCCGCGCCTGGGAAACGGCGAACAAGCGCCAGCTCAACGAGGTCTTCACGCTCGATTTCGTCGACCCGATGAACCTGCTGCTCGAGCGCAGCCCGCCGACCGCCGTACCGGTCGGCGTCGATCCCGGCCGCAGCACGCCCGATCTCGAGCCCGACACCTTGTCGCGCCTGCGCGAGGTCGACGCGATCCTGGCGCCGAAATGCCCGGCGACCGGCCCGCGCGAGGCCATCCGCCAGCATTTCGCCGGCGCGCTCGCAGGGCGCGACCGCATCGCGCTGGCGCCCTGCTGGGACATGTATCTGCGGCCATAGAGCAGCGGCCCGGCCCCTCTTCCGGTAGCGGATCATGCGCCGATACCGACAGCCCGGGCGAAGCGCATACGATAGTCAGTCCGGCGTTTTGGAGCAGCCCGCGGGCTCAGCCGGCGGCGGCCTGCCCCGCCTCCCATCCGAGGATGGCGCGCTTGCGCGTCAGCCCCCAATGATAGCCGGTGAGCGCGCCGGACTTGCCGATGACGCGGTGGCAGGGCACCACGAAGGAGATCGGATTCTTGCCGACCGCCGCGCCGACGGCCCGCGCCGCGCTGGGCTTGCCGATATGGCTGGCGACGTCGCCATAGGTGGTGGCGCAGCCGACGGGGATCCGCAGCAGCGTCTCCCAGACCCGGACCTCGAAATCGGTGCCGATCAGCACGACGCGCAAGGGCGTCTCCGGCGTCCACGCCTTCGGCTCGAAGATGCGAGCGGCATAGGGCGCCGTCAGCGCCGGGTCGTAATGGTAGTCGGCATGGGGCCAGCGCCGCATCATGTCGGCGAGCGCCTCGGCCCGGCCGCCGACGACCTTGCCGCCGTCGACGCTGTTCGAGACCCAGCCGAGCCCGGCGAGGCCGCGGTCGGTCATCACGATCAGCGCCTCCCCGAAGGGCGAGGGGTGGAAGCCGTAGGACAGCTTCAGCCCCTCGCCGCCGAGCTTCCATTCGCCCGGCGACATCGCCTCATGAGTGACGAAGAGATCGTGCAGCCGGCCGGGGCCCGAGAGCCCGACCTCGAGCGCGGTATCGAGAACGCTGGCCGACGAGGCCAGGAGCCCCTTGGCATGGTCGAGCGTGATCGCCTGCAGGAAGGCTTTCGGAGTCAGGCCGCACCAGCGCCGGAAGAGGTGGTGGACATCGGTCGGCGTCGCGCCGGCCGCCTCGGCGATCGCCTCGATCGTCGGCTGCTCGCGCCAGTTATGGGTGATGAAGGCGAGGATGCGCCGCACCGTATCGTAATCCGAGCCCGGCGCCGGCGCGGGGAAATCCGCCGCCGGCGGCATGGCTTCGGCGGCGCGCGCCAGCACCGCATTCGAGAAGCGCGTCGGGGTCATCGCCGTTTTCATCGGAGCCTGAGCGTTCATGGCCAATCTCGCATCTGCCGTCATGATGCGAATCTAGGGCCCGCAGCTTGCCGTTCCCACCCGAAAGCTGGCAAGGACAGGGTTTCCCATGCCCCATTGCGCGACTTGAAGAGCAAGCGCGCCGGACCTGCCATGACGAATCCTGCAGGCGGCCTGCAGGCGGCGGGCATACGATCGGGCTGGCGCAGAAGCGCTGAAGCCGGTCAGGGCGCGCCGTAATCCGGTCCGCGGCGCGCGCTCGCCAGCGCCGCGCCGAGCGCGTCGGCGAAGCCCGCCCGCTCCTGCGGCGAGAGCGCCGCCGCGACCGCGACGCTCTGCCCGCGCGAGACCAGGGCGAGGCCGAGCAGGCCGTAATCCTCGTCGGTCTGCCGTTCGAGACGGGTCCAGACCGGATTGAAGCGCCAGACCGCCTCGCGGCCGTGATGCGAGACCTTGCGCAGCAGGACCTCCAGCGGCGTCACCACGATGCGCTCGAAGGCGCGGGCGTGGCGGAAATTGACGTGGAAGGCAATGAATAGCGCCAGCACGTCGAGGCCGAAGAAGCCGGCGACCGGCCAGGCGCCGAGCACGACGAAGGGAACCGAGGAGACCACGCTCGACAGGCAGACCAGCGTCATCACGATGCGGAAGCCGTGCTGGCCGAGCGAACGATGCGGCGTGATGGTCGCGTCGAAGACCGGGCGCCGGGCGGCGTCGCTCCTGTCGTCTGCGGGGCTCTTGTCGAGGTCCATACGTGGATTATAACGCCGTCATGGACCAGCAGAACAGGCCCCCGCGCAAGGCCGCGCCCGCAAAGCGCATCACATTGGCGCGCGCCCGCAAGCCGGCCGAGATCCGCGAGATCTTCGAGCGCTTCCGGGCCGCCAATCCCGAGCCCAAGGGCGAGCTCGAGTCGGTCAACGCCTTCACCCTCCTGGTCGCGGTCGTGCTCTCGGCCCAGGCGACCGATGCCGGGGTCAACAAGGCGACGCGCCCGCTCTTCGCCATCGCCGACACGCCGGAGAAGATGGTGGCGCTGGGCGAGGACGCCGTGCGCGACTACATCAAGACGATCGGCCTCTACCGCAACAAGGCGAAGAACGTCGTCGCGCTGAGCCAAAAGCTGATTACGGAATTCGGCGGCGAGGTTCCGGCCACGCGCGAGGCGCTGGAGAGCCTGCCCGGCGTCGGCCGCAAGACCGCGAATGTCGTGCTCAACATCGCCTTCGGCGGGATCACCCACGCCGTCGACACCCATGTCTTCCGGGTCGCCAACCGGCTACGGATCGCGCCGGGCAGGAACGTGATGCAGGTCGAGCTCGGGCTGGAGAAGGCGGTGCCGCCGGAATTCGGCCGCCACGCCCATCATTGGCTGATCCTGCACGGGCGCTACACCTGCAAGGCGCTGAGGCCGGAATGCGCCCGCTGCATCCAGAACGATCTCTGCGACTCGCCCGACAAGCGCGTCGCCTGAGGGCGGGCAAGCCGCGCCCGGCGCGCGCCTTGGAGCCAGGCCGCGCCGGACCGGGGAGACGCCGCGATGCCTCAGGCGGTCGCGTGCGGCTCGTGGCGATAATCCCAAACCGCCCAGGCCGAGGTCGCCGCGGTCAGCAGGCCGAGGACGAGATGGGCCCAGAAAGCGGAGGGATTGCCGGTGAAGCCGAGCACCCAGGGCGAGGCCACCAGCCAGAGCCCGAGCGCGAGGTTCAGCCATTCCTCCCATTCGGCGAAGGCCGAAAGCGCGGCGATCGCGATCAGGGCGAGAACCACGCCGACGACCCAGGCATTGCGCGTCGGCATGATGTCGGCGGCATAGCCCATGTACCAGGGCGAGAAGAACAGCAGCGCGGCAAGGATCAGGTTCACCCAGTCCTGGGAGCGTCTGGCATTCGCATGCGCGGTCAACATGATCACCTCCATCGGTGACGATCATCCAACCACCGCGCCTCGCGCACGAGGCGCTTGGTCGTCGCGATTATAGAGTTAGGCCGGCATGAACGCAAGAACAGACGAGGAACGCCCTCAGCAGGCGAAGGCAGGCCGATCGCTCAGTATCCGCGCGCCGGGTCGACGGCGTGCAGCAGCGGCTCGCCGGCCTCCAGCCGCCTGATCTGGGCCGCGACCACGGCGGCGATCGCCTCCGGCTCGGACATCGCCGCGTTGTGCGGGGTGATGGTGATGCCCGGATGGCTCCAGAGCGGCGATTCCGCCGGCAGCGGCTCGGTCTCGAAGACGTCGAGCGTCGCGCCCTTGAGCGTGCCCGCATCGAGCGCGGCGACGATGTCGTCCGCGACCTGAAGCCCGCCGCGGCCGGGATTGATCAGGAAGGGCCCGCCGAGCCGGCCGTCCTGCGCGAGCCCGGCCAGCAATTCGGCATCGAGGATGCCGCGCGTCTCCGGCGTCAGCGGGACCAGGCTGACCAGGATGTCGGTGCGCGCCAGGAACGCCTTCAGCCCCGCCTCGCCGGCGAAGGTCTGCAGCCCCTCGACGGTCTTCGGCGAGCGGCTCCAGCCGGCGACGTCGAAGCCGATCACCCTAAGCTTGGCGGCGGCGTCGAGGCCGAGCTCGCCCAGCCCCATGATGCCGACGCGCACGGCGCGCGCCGCCGGCTGGCTGCGGTCGTCCTGCCACAGCCTCGCCTGCTGCTGGCGCATGTAGCGGTGCTGCTGGCGCAGATACATCAGGCAGTGGAGCACGACATATTCGCTCATCCGCGCCGTCAGGTCCGGGTCGACGACGCGCGCGATCGGCACCTCCGGCAGCTTGTCGTCGGCGAAGAGGAAATCGACCCCGGCGCCGAGCGAGAAGATCGCCGCCAGATTGGGCAGGCCGGTGAGGCTCCCGGCCGGATGCTTCCAGCTCGCGACATAATGCACGGCACGGCGGTCGAAGGGCTCGCCCAGCACCACGACCGGCATCTCCGGCAGCAGTGCCTGGAAGCGCGCCCGCCAATCCTCGGCATGCCAGCCCGTCATGGCCAGAAGCAAACTCATGCCCGTGCTCTCTCCGTGATCCTTGCGGCGATCAGTTCGCCTCGTGCCGCACCCTCTCCGATCCGATAGGCCTTGCGCAAGCGCTCGGCCGCCGCGCCGGCGGCCTCCTCGCTGCGGGCATGGACGATGGCGAGCGGCCGCTCCGGCCCGACCTCCTCGCCGATGCCGGCGAGCTCCGTCAGGCCGACGGCCGGATCGATGCCGTCCTGCGGCCGCACCCTTCCGCCGCCGAGCGCGACCACCGCGAGCCCGACGGCGCGCGTGTCGATGCCCGCGACCCGGCCCGCCGCCGCGGCGAAGACCGGCCGCGCGACGGGCGCCGCGGCGAGGTGCCGCGCCGGCGCCTCGAGCAGGTCGGCGGGGCCGCCGAGCGCAACCACCATCCTGGCGAAACGCTCCGCCGCGGCGCCGGAGGCGAAGGCCCGCTCGATCCGGCCGCGCGCCTCGTCGGGGCCGGCGGCCAGACCGCCGAGCAGCAGCATCTCGACCCCGAGCGCGACGGTGACCTCATGGAAGCGCGGCTCGCGCCGGCGGCCGGTCAGATGGTCGAGCGCATAGGCGACTTCGAGCGCATTGCCGGCCGCGCTCGCCAAGGGCTCGTCCATGTCGGTAAGCAGTGCCGTGGTCGGCAGGCCGGCGCCGTTGGCGACGCCGACAAGCGCCTGCGCCAGGGCGCGCGCCTCGGCCGGCGCGGGCAGGAAGGCGCCGGAGCCGAACTTCACATCCATGGCGAGGCCGTGCAGCCCGGCGGCGAGCTTCTTCGACAGGATCGAGGCGGTGATCAGCGGCAGCGATTCCACCGTCGCCGTGACGTCGCGGATGGCGTAGAGGCGCTTGTCGGCGGGCGCCAGATCGGCGGTCTGGCCGATGATGGCGCAGCCGGCCTCGCGCACCGCCTTGCGGAACAGCGCCGTATCCGGCTGGCTGACATAGCCCGGCACCGCGTCGAGCTTGTCGAGCGTGCCGCCGGTATGGCCGAGGCCGCGGCCCGAGATCATCGGGACATAGCCGCCGCAGGCCGCGACCGCCGCGGCGAGCGGCAGGCTCACCGTATCGCCGACGCCGCCGGTCGAGTGCTTGTCGAGGGCGGGGCCGGGCAGATCGTCCCAGTTCAGCACCGTGCCGGAATCGCGCATGGCCAGCGTCAGCGCCACGCGCTCCTTCGCGGTCATGTCGTTGAAATAGACCGCCATGGCGAAGGCCGCCGCCTGTCCCTCGCTGACAGAACCGTCGGTCAAACCGGCGATGAGCTGGCGGATATCGGCCTCCGGCAGCTCCCGCCCGTCGCGCTTCGACGCGATGATCTCCTGCGTCAGCCGCATCAATAGGATCCCGTCGTCGCCTGGCCGGCCGGCCCGCCGTCCATCGCGCCGATCAGGGCGCCGTAGAGTCCGCTCGCGCCGAAGCGGAAGCTTCGCGGCGTCGCCCAGTCCGGCCCCATGATCGCGTCGGCGAGGTCGAGATAGGCCTTCGCATCGGCCAGCGTGCGGATGCCGCCCGAGGGCTTCAGCCCGACCGGCCGGCCGGCCCCGGCGATGACGCCGAGCATCGCCCGCGCCGCCGGCAGGCTGGCCGAATGAGCGGTCTTGCCGGTCGAGGTCTTGATGAAATCGGCGCCCGCGGCGATGGCGAGACCGGCGGCGACCGTCACGCTGTCGGGATCGGGATATTCGCCGGTCTCGAGAATGACCTTGAGCAACCTGTCGCCGCAACGCGCCTTGACGTCCCGCACCATCGCGCTCCCCGCCGCCGTGTCGCCGGCGAGCACCGCCCGCCAGGGCAGGACGAGGTCGATCTCGTCGGCGCCGGCCGCCAGCGCCGCCCCGGTCTCGCCGATGACCGCGGCGACCGGGCTGTCGCCATCCGGGAAATTGACGACCGTCGCGATCCTGACCGGGCCGTCGCCCAAAGCCTCCCGTGCCACCGCGACGAAGCGCGGCCAGAGGCAGACCGCCGCCACCGGCACGGGGCCGCAAACGGCGCGGCGGCAGAGCGCGCGGGCGCCCTCCGCCGTGGCGTCCTCGGCGAGGTCGGTCAGGTCGAGCAGCGCCAGCGCCCGCCGGGCCAGGATGCCATTGGCACGGGCTTCGTCCGACATCGCCATCTCAGAGCTCCGAAAGGAAGGCGCGCAGCAGGCGCCGCAGCGAACGCGCGGCCATGGCGGCGACGTCGCGCGTCTCGCTGTGATGCGGGGCGCCGCCATGGAGGCCGGCGCCCATATTGGTGACGATGGAGAGGGCGGCGACGCGGATGTCGCGGCGACGCGCCAGGATGACCTCCGGCACGGTCGACATGCCGACGAGATCGGCGCCGAGCGTCTTCGCCATGCGGATCTCGGCCGGCGTCTCGAAGCTCGGGCCGGAGAACCACATATAGACGCCCTCGCCGAGCGGCACCCCGGCATTCGCGGCCGCCCGCTTCAGGCGCCCGCGCAGCAGCGGATCATAGGCGTCGACCATCGGCACGAAGCGGCCGTCGCCGCGGTCGCCGACCAGCGGGTTGGGGCCGTTGAGGTTGATGTGGTCGCAGATCAGCGCGAGGCTGCCCGGCCCCATTTCCGGCCGGAGGGAGCCCGCCGCATTGGTCAGGATCAGCGGCGGCGAGCCGAAGGCGGTGAGCAGGCCGAGCGGGACGCGCATCACCGCCGGATCGCCGCCTTCGTAGTAATGGGCGCGGCCCTGATAGATCAGCACCTTGCGGCCGAAGAGCGTGCCGTAGCAGAGCTGCCGGGCATGGCCGGAGACCTCGCCCTGCGGAAAGCCGGGAATGTCGGCGTAGGCGATCCGCACCGGATCCTGCATGTCGTCGACCACCGCGCCGAGCCCGGTGCCGAGCACCAGCGCGCATTCGATCGGACCGTCGACGCCCTGGTCGATCAGCGCTGACGCCGCCGCGTCGAAGGCCGGATCGGCCGCCATGCCCACTCCTTCCGGCCATCCTCGCGGCCGCCGCAAATCACCGCGGCAGGTTGGCCGGTCCGAAGGACGCTGGCAACAGCTCTTCCAGCGTGAAACGGGCGCGGATGCCTTCCGGGCCGGCGATCGCGACCGGCGTCTCGGGCGCGGCGAATTCGCGGATGCGCTGGCGGCAGGCGCCGCAGGGCGTGACGCGTTCCGCGCCCTCGCCGAAGACGAGAATCGCGCGAATCACCCTGGCTCCGCCCGCGACCATCGCGGAGACGGCGCCGGCCTCGGCGCAGGAGCCGACCGGATAGGCGGCGTTCTCGACATTGCAGCCGACATAGATCGCGCCGTCATCGGCCAGCAGCGCAGCGCCGACCTTGAAGCGCGAATAGGGCGCATAGGCCTGGCGCTGGATGCGGGCGGCGGCGGCAAAGAGCGCGTCGAAATCGGGTTCGGCCGGGTCGGCGTTCTTCACGTCAGCGTTCCTTGACATAGGGGGTTCCGGAGGCCTTCGGCGGCGTCGCCTTGCCGATGAAGCCGGCGAGCAGCACGATCGTCATCAGATAGGGCAGGGCCTGGATCGCTTCCACCGGCACGAGGCCGATTCCCGGCAGGCTGACGCCCTGGAGCCGGATGGCGACGGCATCGAGCAGGCCGAAGAGCAGGCAGGCGCCCAGCGCCCGCCAGGGCCGCCAATTGGCGAAGATCACGGCGGCGAGCGCGATGAAGCCGCGCCCCGCCGTCATCTGCGGCAGGAAGCCGGCCGATTGCGCCACGGCGAGATAGGTGCCGCCGAGGCCGCAGAGCAGGCCGCAGATCGCGACCGCCGCATAGCGCAGCCCCGCCACCGAAATACCGGCCGCGTCGACCGCGGCAGGGTTCTCGCCCACGGCCCGGATGCGCAGGCCGAAGCGGGTGCGCTTCAACAGGAACGCCGTCGCCAGCACGCAGGCGAAGGCGAGATAGGCCGGCGCGGCGTGGCCGGAGATCACCTCGTCATAGATGAGGCCCAGCCCCGGGACATGCGTGCGGGCCCCCTGCGCGAAGGGCAGCGCCAGCTCGCCGAAGCGGGCGGCGCCGTCGAGCGGCGGCGTGCGCCCGCCCTGCCCGTACCAGGCATTGCCGAGCACGACGGCGAGCCCCGCCGCCAGCATGTTGACCGCGACGCCCGAGACGATCTGGTTGCCGCGCCAGGTGATGGCGGCGAAACCGTGCAGCAGCGCCAGCGCGACCGAGGCGAGGATGCCGGCGCCCAGCCCCGCCCAGGCCGAGCCGGAGACATGGGCGGCGACCGCGGCGGCGAAGGCGGCGATCAGCATCTTGCCCTCGAGGCCGATATCGACGACGCCGGCCTTCTCCGACCAGAGCCCCGCCATCGCGGCGCAGATCAGCGGGATCGACAGCCGGACCGTGGAATCGAGCACGACGGCGATCGTCTGGAGGAGGTTCATCAGCCGGCTCCAGGTCCGGTGCGGGACACCCCAGCCGTCATTCCGGGGCAGGCCGAAGGCCTGAGCCCGGAACCCATGAACACGGGAACTGATCGTCGAAGCAGGGTGGCCCCCGCAGCGCCTCTTCCGGCAAGCCCCGGCGGATAGGGGTTCCGGGCTCTTCGCTGCGCGAAGCCCCGGAATGACAGGGTGTGTCCGAGCTTCGTCCTCACCCCATTCCTCCGCGACCCAGCACACCCGCCACCAGCTTGCGGAACAATCCGTCGAGCGCCCCGGCGAAGAGGATCAGCACGCCGCCGATCACCACCACCATGTCGCGGGTGATGGTCGGCTTGTCGAAGGAGAGCTCGGCGCCGCCCTGATAGAGCACCCCGAAGAGCAGCGCTGCCAAGCCGACGCCGACCGGATGGCCGCGCCCCATCAGCGCCACCGCGATGCCGACGAAGCCGTAGCCGGCGGTGAAATCGAGCACCAGCCGGTGCTGCACGCCGAGCGCCTCGTTGACAGCGAGCCCGCCGGCGAGCGCGCCCGAGATCGCCATGGCGATCATGGTCACCGCCGCCGGCGAGATGCCGGCATAGGCGGCGGCGCGCGGATTGGCGCCGACGGTGCGGATGGCATAGCCCAGCCGCGTGCGCCAGATCAGCAGCCAGACCGCGACGAGCGCCAGCAGCGCCAGCAGGAAGGCGGTGTTGAGCGGCGTCGCCGGCAACCTGACGCCGAGCGGGGCGAGGAGCCGGTGCATCGGGGTCAGAAGCACCTGCGCGGGGAAATCCGGCGTCTCGGGCTGCATCGAGCCGGTCCGGCCGATGATCTCGCGCAGCAGATAGACGGCGAGCGCCGCCGCGACGAAGTTCAGCATGATGGTGGTGATGACGACATGGCTGCCGCGCTTCGCCTGGAGCCAGCCGGGGATGAAGGCATAGGCCGCGCCGCCGGCCGCGGCCGCGAGGATGGCGACGGGCGCGGCGAGGAAGCCCGCGGCCGACAGGAAGCCCGGCATGGCCGAGAGCGCCGCGCAGGCGAGCGCCGCGCCAATGCCGGCAATGGTCGCCTGCCCTTCCCCGCCGATATTGAACAGCCCGGCATGGAAGGCGACCGCGACGGCGAGCCCGGTGAAGATGAAGTTCGTGGCGTAGTAGAGGGTGAATCCGATGCCCTCGGCGCTGCCGAGCGCGCCGCGCAGCAGCAGCGCCGTCGCCTCCAGGGGGTTCTCGCCGATGCCGACGACGACGAGGCCGGCGACGAGCAGGGCCGCCGCGGCCGAGACGAGCGGAACCAGCGCGTTGTCGGCCCAGCGCGGCAGCGCGACGGGCGCGGCGCTCATGCCGCCTCCTCCGCGACGCCGGCCATCAGCAGGCCGAGATCGCGCTCGTCCGCCGCATCCGCCCGGCGCTCGCCGGTGATGCGGCCGCCGCACATCGCCAGGATGCGGTCGGACAGCGCCATCACCTCCTCCAGCTCGACCGAAACGAGCAGGATGGCGACGCCGGCATCGCGCAAGGCCAGCAGCCGGCGATGGATGAACTCGATCGCGCCGATATCGACGCCGCGCGTCGGCTGGCCGACCAGCAGCACCCTGGGATGCCGCTCGATCTCGCGGGCGAGCACGATCTTCTGCTGGTTGCCGCCGGAAAACGCCGCGGTGCTGAGCGCCGGGTCGGGCGGGCGCACGTCATAGGCGGCGAAGGCCGCCCGCGCATGCGCCGCGATCCGCTGTGGCGACATGAGCGGGCCGGTGCCGAAGGCCGGATCGCGCTGATAGCCGAGGATCGCGTTCTCGGCGGCGCTGAAGGCGGTGACGAGCCCGCTGCGCTGGCGGTCCTCCGGGATGTGCATCAGGCCGCGCGCGCGCAGCCTCGCCGGATGGCGGTCCGCCGTCGCGAGTATCTTGCCATCAAGGCGGATGACGCCGCGCGTCGGCTGGAGCAGCCCGGCGAGCACCTCCAGCAATTCGCTCTGCCCGTTGCCCGCGACCCCGGCGATGCCGACGATCTCGCCGGCATGGAGCGTCAGGCTGACCTCCCGCAGGGTCTCGCTGCCGCGCGCGTCGCGGCAGGACAGGCCGACCGCCTCGAGCACGGGCGCGCCGCGCTCGCGCGGCGGCTTCTCGACCCGCAGCAGCACGTGCCGGCCGACCATCGCCTCGGCCAGGGCCGGCGGCGATGTCGTCGCCGTGACGAAATGGCCGACCATCTCCCCCCGGCGCATCACCGAGACGGTGTCGGTCACGGCCATGATCTCGCGCAGCTTGTGGGTGATCAGGATCACGGTCCGGCCCTGCGCCTTGAGCGCCCGGAGCAGGGCGAAGAGCTGGTCCGCCTCGGCGGGCGTCAGCACCGCGGTCGGCTCGTCGAGGATCAGGATCTCCGCCCCGCGATAGAGCGCCTTCAGGATCTCGACGCGCTGCTGCAGGCCGACCGAGAGGTCGCCGACAAGGGCGTCGGGGTCGATGGCGAGGCCGTATTCGCGCGAGAGGCGGGTCAGTTCCGCCCGCGCCTTCGCCAGCCCGCCCTTCAGCAAGGCCCCGCCCTCGGCGCCGAGCATGACGGTCTCGGCGACGCTCAGCGTCTCGACCAGCATGAAATGCTGATGGACCATGCCGATGCCGTTCGCGATCGCGTCGGCGGGGGAGCGGATGCGGCGCGGCTGCCCCTTGATCCGGATCTCGCCGGCATCGGCCTCGTAGAAGCCGTAGAGGATCGACATCAGCGTCGATTTGCCGGCGCCGTTCTCGCCGACGATGCCGTGGATCGAGCCGGCGGCGACCGCAAGCGTGACGTCCCGGTTGGCCGCGACCGCGCCGAAGCGCTTCGAGATGCCGGCGAGCGCGATCGCGGGAGGGGAAGGAGCGGTGCTCAAGAGCGCGGCCTGCGCCTCACATCGTGCATTTCTGGTCGGACATGTAGTCGTGAACCTGGATCCTGCCCGCGATGATGTCGGCCTTGGCCTTGTCGGCGGCGGCCTTCATCTCCGGCGTGATCAGCGCCTTGTTGTCGTCGTCCAGCGCCCAGTCGACGCCGCCTTCCTTGAGGCCGAGCACCGAGAGGCCCGGCTTCCAGCTCCCGTCCTGCGCCGCCTTGAAGGAGTTGTAGGCGGCGATGTCGACGCGCTTCAGCATCGAGGTCAGGATCTTGCCGGGATGCAGCGCGTTCTGGTTGGAATCGACGCCGATGCCGAGCCTGCCGGCATCGGCCGCGGCCCTGAGCACGCCGATGCCGGTGCCCCCGGCGGCGTGGTAGATCACGTCGGCGCCGCGGTCGATCTGCGACTTGGCGAGCTCGCCGCCCTTGACCGGATCGGCCCAGGCGGCCGGGGTCGAGCCGGTCATGTTCTGGAAGATCTCGGCATCGGGCCTCGCCGCCTTGATGCCCTGGACGTAGCCGCAGGCGAATTTGCGGATGAGCGGGATGTCCATGCCGCCGACGAAGCCGAGCTTGCCGGTCTTCGAGGCCATCGCCCCGAGCAGGCCGACGAGATACGAGCCCTCATGCTCCTTGAACACGATCGACTGCACGTTCGGCAGGTCGACGACCATGTCGATGATGGTGAATTTCAGGTCCGGGAACTCGGCGGCCACCTTCTGCAGCGCCGTCGCCTGGCTGAAGCCGACGGCGATGATCGGCGAGTTGCCGTCGCGGGCGAAGCGGCGCAGCGCCTGCTCGATCTGGGCGTCGTTGTTCGGCTCGAAATCGCGGAAGGCGACGCCGGTCTCCGTCCTGAACCGCTCGGCGCCGGCGAAGACGCCCTCGTTGAAGGATTTGTCGAACTTGCCGCCCTTGTCGTAGACGACCGCCGGCTTGATCGGCTGCTGCGCGAAAGCCGCCATGGCGGACAGCGCGACGCCCGCCAGCGCCGCCGCGAGAGAACCCAGACGCATCGCATCGTCCCCTGTTGAAGCCGGGGCCGTTGACCGGCCCTCGAGCGCGCCACGATGGCATGATGCGGCGGCCCGGCCAAGCCGGCGAAAAACCGGGTCGCCGCCGCGACGCGATTGCCGAGGCGGGGCCTGCGGCCTTATCCTGGGGCACCATGCTGAACGACGACGAGATCGAGCGCTATGCGCGCCATATCGTCCTGCCGGAGATCGGCGGGCCGGGGCAGCAGAAGCTGAAGAACGCCCGGGTGCTGATTGTCGGTGCGGGCGGGCTCGGCGCGCCGCTGATCCAGTATCTGGCGGCGGCGGGCGTCGGCAAGATCGGCATCGTCGACGACGACATCGTCTCGCTCTCGAATCTGCAGCGGCAGACCATCTTCGCCACCGCGGATATCGGCAGGCGCAAGGCCGTGGCGGCGGCGGACTTCATCCGCCGGCTCAACCCCAACGTCGTGGTGGAGGAGCACGTCACGCGGATCGACCCGCACAACGCCCGGGCGCTGATCGCCTTCTACGACGTGGTCGCCGAGGGCTCCGACAATTTCGCCACGCGCTACGCCGTCTCCGACGCCTGCTTCCACGAGCATCGGCCGGCGGTGATGGGCGCGCTCGGGCGTTTCGACGGCTCGCTGACCACGATCCGCGCCCATGAGACCGGGCCGGACGGGCGGCCGAACCCGACCTGGCGCTGCCTGTTCCCGGAAGCGCCGCCGCCCGGCGCGATCCCGACCTGCGCGGAGGCCGGCGTGCTGGGCGCGCTGCCCGGCGTCGTCGGCTCGCTGATGGCGCTGGAGGTGGTGCGCGCCGTCACCGGCTTCGGCGAGCCGCTGGTCGGCAAGCTGCTGCTGGTCGATGCGCTGACGATGCGCTTCGAGACGCTGCGCTATGGCTGGGACGAGGCGAACCCGCTGAACGGCACCGGCGCCGCGGCCTGATTTCGAGATAGTTCAAACGGTGTCATCCCGGGCGACCGAAGGGAGACCCGGGATCCATGCCGGAACGGTTCAGGCATGGATCCCGGATCGGCGCCGCTGAAGCGGCTTGTCCGGGATGACACGCGGAGGTGGAAATCTCAGCGCTTCGCCTCGATCACGTCGAAGAGCTGCGCCGCGAGGTCCGGGCCGCCGAGCTTCTTGATGGCGCGCACGCCGGTCGGCGCGGTGACGTTGATCTCGGTGAGCTTGCCATGGATCACGTCGATGCCGACCAGCAGCAGGCCGCGCCGGCTGAGCTCGGGGCCGATCGCCTCGCAGATCTCCAGCTCCTTCTTCGACAGGTCGGTCGGCCGGGCCGCGCCGCCGCGCACCATGTTGGCGCGCAGGTCGCCCACCGCCGGCACGCGATTGACCGCGCCCGCCGCCTTGCCGTCGATCAGGATGATGCGCTTGTCGCCCTCGCTGACCTCCTTGATGAAGCCCTGAACCACCCAGGGCTCGCGGAAGAGGTTGCTGAACAGGTCGAAGAGCGAGCCGAAATTCGGGTCGGTCCGGCTGGTCTTGAACACGGTCGCGCCGCCATGGCCGTAGAGCGGCTTCATGACGATCTCGCCGTATTCGTCGCGGAAAGCCTCGATCTCGGCCCGATCGCGGGTGATCAGCGTCGGCGGCATCAGCTCCGGGAAATGGGTGACGAAGATCTTCTCGGGCGCATTGCGGACCTCGGCCGGGTTGTTGACCACCAGCGTCTTCGGATGGATGCGCTCCAGCATATGGGTGGTGGTGACATAGGCCATGTCGAAGGGCGGGTCCTGCCGCAGCAGCACGACGTCGAGCGTCGAGAGGTCGATCTTCTCCTCGGCTCCGGCGGTGAAATGGTCGCCCTCGACGTCGCGCACCGTGACCGGGCGCATCGGCGCCGTGACCTTGCCGTCGCGCAGCGAGAGCCGGTCGGGGGTGTAGGTGTAGAGGGTGTGGCCGCGCGCCTGCGCCTCCAGCATCAGCGCGAAGCCGGTATCGCCGGCGATCCGGATGCGCTCGATCGGGTCCATCTGGATGGCGACGCTGAGAGTCATGGCAGGCTTCCTGTTGCAGGCGATTCTTATCGGGCCGCGGAGCGGGTTCCCGCAAGTGGGGCGCCCTGCATCACAGGACAAGCGCGAAGGCGGCCGGGACATGGCGCGGCCGGCGCCAGGGCGCCAGGAAAACCGCATCGGCCCTGAGATCATAGGCCATGGCCCAGGGATTGCGGGCGAGCCATTGCCGGACGCGGCGCGCGACGAGGCGCCGCTTTTCCTGCGTCACGGCCGCCATCGCATCCTCCAGCCGGCCGCGCGCCTTGACCTCGACGAAGGCGACGGTGCGCCCGCGCTTCATCACGATGTCGATCTCGCCGCCCTTGCCGCCGAAGCGCCGCTCCAGCAGCCGGTAGCCCTTCGCGCTGAGCCAGAGGATGGCGAGCCATTCCGCCCGCCGGCCGGAGAGGCCGGATCGCCGCGCCCGGCGGCTGCGCCGTTCCGCGCGCGCCGCCCGCTCCGTCACGGATCGCCGCGGGTCAGTTCGAGGGCCCGCGCATAGACCTTGCGGCGGGGCTGGCCGGTCTCGGCCGCGACCTGCGCCACCGCCTCCTTGAGCGAGAGCCTGGCCAGAGCGGCGCGCAGGCGCGCGTCGACGACGTCGCCGGCCGGCCGCAATTCCTCCGCGCCAGGCGGGCCGATGATGACGACGATCTCGCCGCGCGGCTCCTCGTCTGTCTCGTAATGGGCGGCGAGATCGGGCAGCGGGCCGCGGCGCACGGTTTCGTGGAACTTGGTCAGCTCGCGCGCGACCGCGCCGGCACGGGTGCCGAAGACGGCCGCGGCGTCGGCCAGCATCTCGGCGAGGCGGCGCGGCGATTCGAAGAAGACCAGCGTGCCGGGGATGGCGGCGAGCTCCGTCAATCGCGTGCGCCGCGCCGCCGATTTCGGCGGCAGGAAGCCTTCGAAGAAGAAGCGGTCCGTCGGCAGCCCGGCCAGCACCAGCGCGGCCAGCACCGCCGAAGGGCCGGGGATGCCCGTGACGGGCAAACCTTCCGCCACCAGCTCCGCGACGAGCTTGTAGCCGGGATCGGAGACCAGCGGCGTGCCGGCGTCCGAGATCAGGGCGAGCTTGCCGCCCTCGCGCAGCCGCGCCAGCACCTTCGGCCGCATCTGCGCGGCGTTGTGCTCGTGATAGGGCAGGAGCGGCGTCGCGATGCCGTAATGCGCCAGCAGCGTCTTCGAGGTGCGGGTGTCCTCGGCCAGGATCGCATCGGCGGCGGCGAGCGTCGCCAGCGCGCGGAAGGAGATGTCGCGCAGGTTTCCGATCGGCGTCGCGACGATGTGCAGCCCCGGCGCGAGCGGCTCGGCCTCGGCCCTGAGCCCGAAGGCGGTATAGCTGGCGGGACGGGGATCGGAAGCGCTCGACATCGCCGCAAGCTGCCACAGCCGCGGGGCCGGCGCCATGCCGGCTCTCGCGCCGCGTTGTGCAACCTAGAGTTAACAACTTGAAAATAGCATGGCGCACTGGCACGAGAGTCCCGCGGGGGGACTGTATCGCCGGGCAAGGCGTCGCCGGCCCGGTCACGACTGGAGATCGCCCGTGTTGCACCATCGGCACTTCGCACCGGTTCTGCGGTTCAAGGCGGGCGCACTCGCCGTCTCGCTCGGCCTGCTGCTCGCGAGCTGCGGCGGCGGCACCTCGGGCCTGCCCGGCTTCGAGGGCGCGACCCCGGCGGAGCCGGCCGCGCCCAGCGGGGAAACCATCGGCACCGGCAAGGTCAAGGTCGGCCTCGTCCTGCCCCTCAGCGCCGAGGGCCAGGGCGGCGTGGTCGGCAACTCGCTGAAGAACGCCGCCGCCATGGCGCTGGCCGAATTCCCCAATGCGGACCTGACGCTGCTGGTCAAGGACGACCGCGGCACGGCGGAAGGCGCGCGGGCCGCGACGCAGCAGGCTCTGTCGGAAGGCGCCGAGCTGATCATCGGGCCGCTCTTCGCGCCCTCGGTGCAGGCGGCCGGGCAGGTGGCGCGCGCCGCCAACCGGCCCGTGATCGCCTTCTCCAGCGATTCCAACGTCGCCTCGCGCGGCGTCTACCTGCTCTCCTTCCCGCCGGAGAACGACGTCAACCGCGTCATCGCCTATGCCTCGCAGCAGGGCCGCAGATCCTTCGCCGCGCTGGTGCCGGACACCGCCTATGGCAAGGTCGTCGAGGCCGCCTTCCAGCAGGCGGTGGCGGCGCGCGGCGCCCGCGTCGCGGCGATCGAGCGCTTCGGCTCCGATCCGGCCGGGATGCGCAGCGCCGTCCAGCGCCTGATGCCCTCGCTGCAGCAGGCGGATGCGCTGTTCGTTCCCGCCGCGGCGGACGCCATGCCGGCGCTCGGCCAGGCCTTGCAGCAGGCCGGCTTCGACCCGCGCAAGGTCAAGCCGCTCGGCACCGGCGTCTGGAACGACAGCGGCATCGCGCAGGTGCAGGCGATCCAGGGCGGCTGGTTCGCCTCCCCCGACACCGCCGGCTTCAACGCCTTCGCCGGCCGCTATCAGCAACGCTTCAACAGCGCCCCGACCCGCACCGCCACGCTCGCCTACGACGCCGTCTCGCTCGCCGCCGCGCTGGCGCGCACGCAGGGCTCGCAGCGCTTCTCGGAAGCGGTGCTGACCAATGCCTCGGGCTTCGCCGGGGCCGACGGCGTCTTCCGCTTCCGGCCCGACGGGCAGGTCGAGCGCGGGCTCGCGGTGCTCGAGCTGCGCAACGGGCAGATCGTCACGGTCAATGCAGCGCCGCGCGATCTCGGGCCGCGTTCGCAGTAAGCTGGGTCCGCCTCACATGAAAGAGGCCGGGCATTTGCCCGGCCTTTTGCGTTCGAGAGGCAGCGACACTCAGCTCTGCGGGGCGTATTTCACGGCGCAGCCATAGGATTTCGTGCTGGCCTCCGAGACCGGCTTGCCTGCCTTCATCTCGGCGACGGCCTGGCGGATATAGCTCTTGGCGCCATTGAGGCTGGAGGGGCTGGCGGAGGGCTTGTCGTCGATCGCGCCCATATAGGCGAGCGTGCCCTTGGGATCGATGATGTACATGTGCGGCGTGGTCTGGGCGCCATAGGCGCGCGCCACCTTGCTGTTGGGATCGAGCAGGATGCCGGCCGGCGCGGCGTCGCGCTGCACCGTCAGTTCCTTGGCCTTCAGGCCTTCGACATAGCCCTGCTCGCCCGGCGGCGAGGAGATCACCGAGAGCCAGACGATGCCGTCCTTCGCCATGTCCTTCTGCAAGGTCTGCATGGTGGCGCTGTTGTAGTGCTTCCGCACATAGGGGCATTCGTGATTGGTCCATTCGAGGATAACCGTCTTGCCCGCGAACTCCGAGAGGCTGCGGGTCCTGCCGTCGGCATCGACCGCCTGGAAGGCCGGCGCCGGCTGGCCGACATGGGCCGCGCTTTCGGCGAATGCCGCGACGGTGGTGAGCGAGAGGCCGGCCCATGCGAGGCCGGCGATGAAAGTCTGTCTGGTCAGGCTTTCCATGTCTGTCTCCCTGGTGAGCGTTACGGCGCGTTGGCCGCTGTCTTCGCATCCCGGCCCGCCGCGCGCCGGGCGGCCGCGATCACCATGTCCGGGGTCAGGAGCTGCGGCAGGATCTCGGCCTGCCCGTCCCTGCGGCCCGGATAGAACAGATAGAGCGGCACGCCGGCGCGGCCCTGCTCGGCCAATGCCTGTGCGATGCGCTGATCGCGATTGGTCCAGTCGGCCTTGAGGTAGCCGACGCCGAGCTCCGCGAAGGCCTCCTTCACCTCCTGCCGCGAGAGCGCGACGCGCTCATTGGCGAGGCAGGTGATGCACCAGGCGGCGGTGAAGTTGACGAAGACCGGCTTGCCCTCGGCCTGCAGGGCCGCGACGCGCTCAGGGCTCCAGGGCTGGACGTCGCCGGCGCGCGCCTGCGTATCGGCGCCCGGCACGGCGTTCTCGACCGTGAACCAGCCGGCGCCGAGCGCGACCAGCGCCGCCAGCACCGTGCCGAAGGCCCGGCGTGCGAGGCCGCCCCGCGTGACGCCGACGAGCCAGACCACGAAGCCCGCCGCGAGCACCGCGACCAGCGCCGCCAGCACGCCCTGCGGCCCGGTCTGCACCGAGGCGACCCAGATCAGCCAGATCGCGGTCGCGAACATCGGGAAGGCGAAGGCCTGCTTGAGCACCAGCATCCAGCGCCCCGGCTTCGGCAGCAGCCGCAGCAGGCCCGGCGCGAAGGAGAGCGCCACCACCGGCAAGGCGAAGCCGAGCGCCAGCGCCATGAAGACGGAGAGCGCGACCGCCGGCGGTTGCGTCACCGCATAGCCCATCGCCGCGCCCATGAAGGGCGCGGTGCAGGGGGTGGCGACGATGACGGCGAGCACGCCGGTCATGAAGGCGCCGAGGCGCCCGCCCCGGCTGGCGAGCCCGTCGCCGACGCCGACCACCGCGCCGCCAATCTCGAAGGCGCCGATCAGGTTGAGCCCGATCAGCACCATCACCACGGCGAGCGCGATGACGAGCGGCGGCGACTGCAACTGGAAGCCCCAGCCGACGCTGCTGCCGAGGGCTCCGAGCGCGATCACCGCGCCGGCCAGCACGAGGAAGGTCAGCAGCACGCCGCAGAGGAAGAGCAAGCCCTGCTCGCGCGTCTCGGCCCGGCTGCGATGCGCCGTCTGCGCGAAGCCGAGCGCCTTGATGAACAGCACCGGCAGCACGCAGGGCATCAGGTTGAGGATCAGCCCGCCGGCGAAGGCGAAGGCCAGCGCGGCGAGCAAGGTGAGATCGGCGCCTTCCGCCGGAACCGGGATCCGCGCAGCCGGCGGAGAGGCGGCAGGCGCGCCCGCCTCCGCGGCCTTGCCGACCAGCGCCGGATCGGCATCCGCGACCAATGTCAGCGCGCGCATCTCGCCGCCCTCCCGGAAGGTCAGGACGCCGGAGATTTCGGGCTGATCGAGCTTGAAGGCGCTGGAGCGGGTCAGAATCACACCTGGCCCATCGCCAGGCTTTGCGGGCTGATCGGCGGCGTGCTCGATCAAGGTGTCGGAGACGGGGAAGAAGCGCAAATCTGTCGAACCCGCCGGCAGCCCGGGCAGCGCGAGCGCGAGCCTGTCGCCATCGGCCGCGAGCCTGCCGCGGAAACCCGCCGGCTTCGGCAGGGCGGCGAGCGCCGCGTCGATGCGCTGCTGCGCCGCTTCGTCGGTCACGCCGGCCGGACCGACGGGCAGGTCGAGCGTGAAGGTGCCGTCCTCGGGGATGCAGATCTTCTCGCAGACCAGCCAGGTCGCCTCGGCCTTGAGCGAGAAGGTCTCGCCCGGCTTCGCATCGGCCGGCACGGCGATCTCGACCGGCAGCAGGACCTGCCCCTCGAAGCCGAAATTCACCAGCGGATCGACGCGGATCGCGCGCGGCGCGGGCCAGGCGATCTCGCCGGCCTTCGCGCCTTCCGGCAGCGTCCAGTGGATCTGGGTCGGCTCGCCCGAATCGCCGGGGTTCAGCCAGTAGGTGTGCCAGTGCGGCGCGAGCTTCTGGACGAGGGCGACATGGAAGCGCTCGCCGGGAGCGACCGTGTCGCGGCCGGAGAGCAGGGTCGCGGTGACCCGCGGCGAGGTGACGGGCGCCGATTCGGCGGCGAGGGCGACGCCGGGCAGCGCCAGCCCCAGGGCCAGCAGCGCACCGCCCAGAAGCCGCCTTGCAGCGCCGGTCTTTCGGCCCTCGCGCCGGTCGCGTTGACGCATCATCGTTTCGCTCGCATGCCTGATCATGGCTGCCAGATGCCTCAAACGGCGGCCGGATGCCAATGACAAGCCGGTGAGGCGGAACCGCGCGGCCTCAGATCGCCGCGCCGTCCGAGACGATGTCGGCGCCAAGACCCTGCCGGACGGCGCGGACGATCGCGGCCTCGGCAGCCGCGCCGCGCTGGCGCGGACGGGCCGCGTCGATGCGGTGCTCGGCGATGATCTGGCCCGGCGCGCCCGAGAGGATCACGACCCGGTCGGCGAGATAGGCGGCCTCGTCGATGTCGTGGGTGACGAAGATCACGGTCTTGCCGGTGCGCTGCCAGACGCGGATCAATTCATCCTGCAGGTTTTCGCGGGTGAGCGCGTCGAGCGCCGAGAAGGGCTCGTCCATCAGCAGGATCTCGGGATCGACCGCGAGCGCCCGCGCCAGCGAGACGCGCTGGCGCTGGCCGCCGGAAAGCTGATGCGGCCAGCGCTGCGCCAGCCCGCCCAGGCCGACGAGGTCGAGCATCGCCTGCGCCTTCTTCAACCGCTCGCTACGCGAGGCACGGCCTTCGAGGCCGAAGCCGACATTGGCGATCACCTTGCGCCAGGGCAGGAGCCGCGAATCCTGGAAGACCAGCGCGACGGGGCGGCGCGTGGTGTCCTTTGCATGGATGACGACCTCGCCGCCGCTCGGCCTGGCCAGTCCCGCGATGACGCGCAGCAAGGTCGATTTGCCGACGCCGGAGGGGCCGACGATGGCGAGGAATTCGCCGCGCCCGACCTCGAGGTCGAGCTTGCGCAGCACCTGCGTCTCCTCGCCATCGCGGGTGAAGGTCAGCGACAGGCCCTTGATGTCGATCACGCTTTCCAACGCAGCACCCATCTCTGGAAGGCGACGAAACCGGTGTCGAGCAGGCCGTAGAGCGCCGCCATGGTCAGCATGTAGACCACGACGATGTCGGTCGCGAGCAGGCTCGACGCCTGCATCATGCGCTGGCCCACGCCGGCGACGCCGAAGATCTCGGCCGCGACCACCGCCATCCAGGCCTGTCCCAGCGCCGTGCGGAAGCCGACGAGGATGCCCGGCATCGCCGCCGGCAGCAGGATCTTGAACAGCCGCTGCCAGGGCGAGCGGAAGCCGAAGGCGTCCGCCACCTCGACGAGGTCGCGGTCGACGCCGCGGATCGCGCCCTGCGCCGCGAAGAAGCTGATCCAGAACACGCCGACCGCGATGATGAAGACCGCCGCGCCGGGCGTGACGCCGAACCAGATGATGGCGAAGGGCACCCAGGCGAGGCCCGGCACCGGCCTGAGCACGCGCACGACCCAGGCCGTCGCCTCCTCGGCGATCCGCGACATGCCGATCAGGACGCCGAGCGCGACGCCGAGGCCCGCGCCGACGAAGAGGCCGACGAAATAATGCCAGAGCGATCCCAGGATCGCGGCGAACCATGCGCCCGAGGAAAGCTCGCGCATGAAGGCCTTCGGCAGGGCGCTCGGCGGCGGCAGGAAGGCGGGGTTGACCCAGCCGAAAGAGGGCACCGCCTCCCAGATCAGCAGGAAGGCGGCGAGGCCGAGCAAGGCAAGGGCCGGCGCCCGCAATGAAGACAACGTCAAATCGCTCAGTCCTCGGCTCGCAAGAACACGGTCATCCCGGGCGACCGAAGGGAGACCCGGAATCCATGCCGGAGCCCTTACCGGACACGCTCCGGCATGGATCCCGGGTCTCCGCTTCGCTCCGTTCGGGATGACGCGCGTTTCTCTCCCGGTAGTTCCAAGAGGGTTAGATCAGCCGCCCGCCTTGATCGCCCGCTCGTAATACTGCGTCTCGAACAGCCCGTCGAAAGGCGCCTCCTTGTCGAGCGAGCCGAGCTTGACCTGATAGGCCTGCATGGCGCGGGCCGGCTCGATGATCTTGCGCGGGTCGATCTCGAAGCGGCTGGCCGGGGAGACCAGCGCCTTGCGGATCAGTTCGGGGTCGACGATGCCCTTGCCGAGCGCGGCGGCGACATGGGGCGCGGCCTTGTCGGGGTCGGCCTTGATCAGCGCCGCAGCCTTAACCAGGCCGCTGACGACCGTCTGCACGGCCTCGGGATTCTTGCTGGCGAAGGTGCCGGAGACCGCGACCACCGTGCCGGGCTGGCCCGGAAACACCTCCTCGCCGCCGGCGACCAGCTTGATCTGTGGATTGCGGCTCTGGAGGATGGTCAAAGCCGGCTCGCGCACGGTGCCGCCATCGACCGCGCCGGCCAGGATCGCCTGCTGCGTCGCGTCGATGCCCATCGGCACGATCGCGACATCGGCCTTGTCGACCTTGGCGACCTCCCAGAGCCAGTATTCCAGCACGGTGTCGGGCACGGAGCCCGGCGGCTGGGTGGCGAGCCGAGCCGGCTTGCCGGTCGCGGCGCGGAAGGCCTTGAAGGCCGCGGCGGGGGCGACGCCCTCGGTGAAGAACCTGGTCAGGGCCGGCGCGGTGACGACCACGTTCTCGCCCACCGCCGTCGAGGCGACGACGCGGATGTCGACGCCGCGCGAGCGGGCGACGGCGAGCGGAGCGACGCCGGCGACATAGATGTCGATCGTGCCCGAGGCCAGCGCCTGGATCATGTTCGGACCCGACTCGAAGACGGTGATCGCCGTCTCGATGCCGCCCTGCTTCAGCCAGCCCTCGCCATTGGCGACGAAGAACGGCGCGGTGCCGACGATCGGGATGTAGCCCACCCGCGCCGTGACGGCGGACTGGGCGCGGGCCGCGCCGGCGAACGGGGTCGCCGCCGCAAGGGTCGCACCCGCAATCAGAAACTGGCGGCGGTCCATCGCTCAAATCCTCTCTCGAAACGGCGCCGAACAGGCAGCCATTGACAGATGGAGAAAAGGATTTTCTACATGGATGCAATAGATCGCTGCTAAAAAGATATATTTTCTCTTTTTGCGCGATTTCTTGAAGCAAATTTCTCTCTCCGACGGATTTCAGAGAATGGACGCCATCGACCGCAAGATTCTCACGGTGCTGCAGGCCGACTCCAACATCTCGATCGCGGATCTGGCCGATCGCGTCGGGCTGTCGCAGACCCCGTGCTGGAAGCGTATCCAGAAGCTCGAGCAGGCGGGCGTGATCCTGAAGCGCGTCGCGCTGGTCTCGCCGGAGAAGATCGGGCTCGGCCTCACCGTCTTCGTGCAGATCGAGACGGCCGACCATTCCGGCCCCTGGCTCGACAAGTTCGCGCAGACGGTGGCGGCCATGCCGGAGGTGATGGAGTTCTACCGGATGGCCGGCGACGTCGACTACATGCTGCGCGTCGTGGTCGCCGACATGGCCGCCTATGACGGCTTCTACAAGAAGCTGATCGAGACGATCCCGCTCAAGAACGTGACCTCCCGCTTCGCCATGGAGCGGATCAAGGCGACGACGGCCTACAAGGTGCCGGAGCTGCCGCGGAACTGAATGGAAGAGGGACAGGACGCGGCCCGGAATTCCACGCGATTCTCGAATGAGAAAAGGGGCGCGTGTCATCCCGGGCGACCCACCGGGCCCGACCTTCGGCCCGACGGCTGCGAGGCTGCCAACGGCGCATGACAGGCCGCCGCCGCGGATGCTAGGAAACGGCAACACGACGCCTCGCCCAAGGAGCCGCCTTGTCCGCTTCCCGCTCCGTCCTCCTGATCATCGGCGGCGGCATCGCCGCCTACAAGGTGCTCGAAGTCATCCGCCGGCTGAAGGATCGCGGCATCGCCGCGCGCTGCATCCTGACCAGGGCCGGCGAGCAGTTCGTGACGCCGCTCGCCGTCTCCTCGCTGGCCGGGGAGCGCTGCTTCACCGATCTGTTCTCGCTGACGGACGAGGCCGATATTGGCCATATCCAGCTCTCGCGCTCGACCGACCTCGTCGTGGTGGCGCCGGCGACCGCCGATCTCATCGCCAAGATGGCGAACGGCCATGCCGACGACCTCGCCTCGACGGCGCTGCTCGCCACCGACAAGCGCGTGCTGATCGCGCCGGCGATGAATCCGCGCATGTGGCAGCATCCCGCGACGCGCCGGAACATGGCGCAGCTCGAAAGGGACGGCATCCTCGTCGTCGGCCCCAACAGCGGCGCCATGGCCGAACGCGGCGAGAACGGGCCGGGCCGCATGGCCGAGCCCCCGGAAATCCTCGCCGCGATCGAACTCGCGCTCGCCGGAGACAAGCCCGGGGGGCAGCGCGCCATCGGCTTCCTCGGCCGGCTGCCGGGCGGCAACCATGCCGCAGCCGGGGGGGCGCTGGCCGGCAGGCATGTCCTGATCACCTCGGGGCCGACGCATGAGCCGATCGACCCGGTGCGCTACATCGCCAACCGCTCCTCGGGCAAGCAGGGCCACGCCATCGCCGCGGCGGCCGCAGCGGCCGGCGCCCGGGTGACGCTGGTCAGCGGGCCGGTGAGCCTGCCCGACCCGGCCGGCGTCGAGACGGTCCATGTCGAATCGGCCCGCGAGATGCTGGCGGCGGTGGAGGCCGCCCTGCCCGCCGACCTCGCCATCTTCGCGGCGGCCGTCGCCGACTGGCGCGTCGCCGATGCGGCGCCGGAGAAGATGAAGAAGGATGGCGGCGCGTTGCGGCCGCTCTCCCTGGTGGAGAACCCCGACATCCTCGCCACGGTGGCGCAGCGCACCGGCGGGCGGCCGGGCTTCGTCGTCGGCTTCGCGGCCGAGACGCAGAACGTGATCGACTACGCCAGGGCCAAGCTCGCCCGGAAGGGCTGCGACCTGATCGTCGCCAACGATGTCGGCGGCACCGGCGTGATGGGCGGCGACGCCAATACCGTGCATCTCGTCACGCCGGATGGGGTCGAGACCTGGCCGACCCTGCCGAAGGAGGAGGTCGCGAGCCGCCTCGTCGCGCATCTGGCGCGGCAGATCGCCGGCAAGGCGGAGTGAGCGATGGTGACCGTCGCGCTCAAGCGCCTGCCCCATGGCGCCGATCTGCCGCTGCCCGCCTATGAGACCGCCGGGGCGGCGGGGCTCGACCTGCGCGCGGCGATCGAAACGCCGCTCACGCTTGGACCGGGCGAGCGCGTGCTCGTCCCCACCGGACTTGCCATGCAGTTGCCGGAAGGCTTCGAGGGGCAGGTCCGGCCCCGCTCGGGACTGGCGGTGAAGCACGGCGTCACCGTGCTCAACGCGCCGGGTACGGTCGACAGCGACTATCGCGGCGAGGTCAAGGTGCCGCTGATCAACCATGGCCGCGAGCCCTTCCCGATCCGCCATGGCGACCGCATCGCCCAGCTCGTGATCGCGCCGGTGACGCATGCGGTGCTCGTCGAGACGGCCGCCCTCGACGAAACCGCGCGCGGAACGGGCGGCTTCGGCTCGACCGGCATTGCCGGCGGCGGAGGCAAGCCATGATGCTGCTCTCAAGGCGCAGCCTGCTCGCCATCGCGGCCGTGGTCGACATCGCGCTGCACGCCCGGCCGCAGCCGGTGGCGGCCAAGCTCCTCGCCGCGCGCCACGCCCTGCCGCCGCGCCATCTCGAGACGCTGCTGCAGGCGCTGGTGCGCGCCGGCATCCTCAAGGGGGTGCGCGGCCCGCGCGGCGGCTACGAGCTGGCGCGCGAGCGCCGCCGCATCACCGCCGCCGACATCGTCCGCGCCGCGATGCAGGACGGCGGCGAGGACGCGCTCGGGCCGATGCCGCATTCGCCGCTGATCGACCATGTGATCGCGCCCGAGGTCGAAACCGCCTCGACCGCCTTCCTGGCCTCGCTCGACGGGATCACCGTGGAGGAGCTCTGCCGGCGCGCCATCGCCCGGGCCGCGGCGGGCGGCGCGGGTTCCAATCCAGATTTCACAATATAAAGATGTAATTTATCTCTTTCTTCGACAACTGGCGTGAATTACGCTAGCTTCACCGGAAACAGGCCCGTTCCAAGGAGTTCCCCATGGCTGAAGCAGCGCAGAAATCCGCAACGACCCCCGCCAAGGCCCCGGGGCGCGGCCGGATCTATAATTCCATCACCGACACCATCGGCGACACCCCGCTGGTCAAGCTCAACCGGCTGCCGGCCGATCGCGGCGTCAATGCGACGATCCTGGCCAAGCTCGAATTCTTCAACCCGATCTCGAGCGTGAAGGACCGCATCGGCGTCAACATGATCGACGCGCTGGAGGCGTCCGGCGCGCTCAAGCCGGGCGGCACGCTGATCGAACCGACCTCGGGCAACACCGGCATCGCGCTCGCCTTCGTCGCGGCCGCGCGCGGCTATCGCCTGATCCTGGTCATGCCCGAGACGATGTCGCTGGAGCGGCGCAAGATGCTCGCCTTGCTCGGCGCCGAGCTGGTGCTGACCCCCGGCCCCGGCGGCATGCGCGGCGCCGTCACCCGGGCCGAGGAGCTCAAGAACGAGATCCCGGGCGCGATCATCCCGCAGCAGTTCGAGAACCCGCACAATCCCGAGATCCATCGCAAGACGACGGCCGAGGAGATCTGGAACGACACGGCCGGCCAGGTCGACATCGTCATCTCCGGCGTCGGCACCGGCGGCACCATCACCGGCATCGGCCAGGTGCTGAAGGCGCGCAAGCCGGGCGTGAAGATGGTCGCGGTCGAGCCGGAGGATTCCCCGGTCCTCTCCGGCGGCCAGCCCGGCCCGCACAAGATCCAGGGCATCGGCGCCGGCTTCGTGCCCGGCGTGCTCGACCGCTCGGTGATCGACGAGGTCGTCACCGTCGGCAACCAGACCGCCTTCGAGACGGCGCGCGCGCTGGCCAAAAGCGAAGGCATCCCGGCCGGCATCTCCTCGGGCGCGGCGGTCGCCGCGGCGCTGGAAGTCGGGGCCCGGCCGGAGAATACCGGCAAGACCATCGTGGTCATCATCCCCTCCTTCGCCGAGCGCTACATCTCCAGCGCTCTGTTCGAGGGTCTGTGAGCGAAGCCGCGATCCAGATCGTCCGGCTGGCCGAGAGCCTGCCGGACGACTTCGAGGCCCTGCGCCGGGAGGCCGGCGCGGAAAGCTACCGCTTCATCGAGGGGCTGCGCGAGGAATGGCTGGCGGGCCGCTATGACGGCGCGGACGAGCGCTTCACCACCTTCGCCGCCTTTCATCAGGGCGCGCTCGCCGGCATCGGCGCACTGACGCCCGACCCTTACGACCCCGAACCCGATCTGCTGCGTATCCGGCATGTCTATGTCCGGCCGCCGCATCGCCGCACCGGCGTCGGGCGGGGTCTCGCCGCCGCCCTGATCCAGCAGGGGCTGGCGCTGGCGCCGAGGCTGTCCCTGCGGGCCGCCGACCCCCGCGCCGCCGCGTTCTGGGAGGCGAACGGCTTTGCGCCCGACGAGGGCGGCACGCGCCGCTCGCATCTGTTGACGCGCTGAGCGGCTCAGCCGACCAGAACCAGCCGGTTTCTCCAGGGATCGATGATGGTCGGCGCGCCGTCGATCTCTTCGCCGCCGGCCGCCAGGATGCGTGCACGCATCGCCGCGAAATCGGAGGCGTCGCGCGCGACGACCTCGAAGCTGTCGAGCCCGGCCTCGCCCGCGGCGCGCGGGCCGGCGCCGCGGCTGCCCCAGACATTGCCGGCGATATGGTGATGGTAGCCGCCGCTGGCGAGGAAGCTCGCGCCCGGATAGCGCACCATCAGGTCGAAGCCGAGGAGGTCGCGATAGAAGGCCTCGGCCGCGGCCGTGTCGCCGACGCGCAGATGGATATGGCCCATGCCGGTGCCCTCCGGCATGCCGGCATAGGCGCCGGGCGCGGAATCGGCGAGCAGCCGATCGAGATCGAGACGTTCCGTCGCCATGGCGATGCCGCCGTCCGGGCGGTGCGGCCATTCGGCGCGCGGGCGGTCGCGATAGATCTCGATGCCGTTGCCCTCGGGGTCCGAGAGATAGAGCGCCTCGCTGACGAGGTGGTCGGAAGCGCCCTCGAGCCGGAGGCCGGCTTCGGCCGCATGGCGCAGCCAATCGGCGAGATCGCGCCGCGACGGCAGCAGCAGGGCGAGATGGAACAGGCCCGCCGCCGATGGCGGAGCCGCCGCGCCGGCGACGAGGCGCACCAGCACGGCCCCGCCGGCACCCAGCTCCGCCAGGCCCGGCGCTTCCCGCAGGAGCTTCAGCCCGATGGCGTCGCGATAATAGGCCGTGAGCCTCGGCAGGTCGCGCGCCCGCAAGGTCACCGCGCCGATGTGATAGGGCGCGTCATGGGCTTCCAGCCGCACGCTCTTCGCCTCGTCCCGAACCAGGGTCATCATGATGTCCTTTCAGGACGCCGCGGCGTCCGGACAGGAAGATGGCGTTTCGGCGGCGGCTTGTCGCCTCCGCGCGCGGCAAGGGCGAGATTGCAGCGCTGCAATTCCAACGACCTCTCGCCAGCACCGTCAGGCCGGACGCGGACGGTCGATGGCGAAATGGCGAAACCAGCGCTCCTCGCCGCCACGCAGCAATCCGCCGAGCAGCCGGGAGGCCAGGAAGCTGAAGGTGATGCCGTTGCCGCCATAGCCATAGGCGGCGAGCAGGCGCGGCCGGCCGGGCACGCGGCCGATCAGGGGCAAGCCGTCCGCGGTCTGTCCGAAAGCGCCGGACCAGGCACGGTCGAGTTCGAGCCGGGCTCCGGGGCGCAGCGCGCGAAGCCGGGCGCGCAGCGCCTCGGTCTTGGCCGGATCGAGCCTCTCGCGCCGATCGGGATCGGCGAAATTCTCGTCCTCCCCGCCGAAGACGATCCGCCCCTCCGGCGTCGTGCGGCAGTAGCAATAATCCCGGGAAGCCTCCCAAACCAGCGCTGCGCCCGGCCAGAGCGCCTGCGGCGGCTGCGGCACCGTCGCGATCGCCCAGCTCGACGAGGTGCTGTGCAGATCGTCGTCGATGCAGTCCGGCATGACGTACCCGGTCGCGAGCACGATATGGGCGGCCTCGACGGTGGCACCGCCGGACAGCGAGACGGCCGCCGACCTCCCGGCATCGTCGAAAGCGACGGCCTCGTCCCGGATCAGCCGGGCGCCGCGCCGGGCCGCCGCCGCGAGCAAACCATGGCAGAGGCAGAGCGGGTCGGCCTCGGCCGAGCCGGGCGAGACGATCGCGGCGGCCCGATCGAAGCCGAAGGCGGCCATGAGCGCGGCATGCTCGACCCACTGTCCTGGCAGCCCCGCCTTCGCGCGCAGACCGGCTTCGTCGAGCAGTTCGCGAGGGCCGACCTCGCCTGCCGCCAGATAGACCGTGTCCCGCCTGACGAAGCTGCAGGGCACGGCCAGGTCCCCGACCAGGGCGCTCAGCCCCTCGACGGCCCGGAAGCTCAGCCGGTAGATCTCGGCCGCCCGCTCGAAGCCATAGAGCGCCGCGAGCTCGCGCAGGGACAGGTCGATCTCCCATTGCAGCATCGCCGTCGAGGCCGCCGTGCTGCCGAAGCCTTCGCGCTCGCGGTCGATCACCACCACCTCGAGGCCGAGCGCCGTCAGATGCTCGGCGAGGAAAGCGCCGGTGATGCCGGCACCGACGATGGCGACGTCGCAACGCGTGTCGCGTTCGAGCGCGCGGCCCCGCGGACGCTGCAGGCCCGGGCGCCACGGGCCGGCGCCGCTGCGCAAATCGTCATGGCGTGTGGTCTCGGGATCGAGCATCGTTCAGCCGGCCCGCGGCGGCCCGACCCGATCCGCCAGCGCAGCGCCGCGCGCGCCGAGCGGCTTCGGCCGGCCGGTGGTGGTGTCGTGCGCCGTCTGGTGCTCCAGCTCGGCGTTGAGCTCGGCGCCCGCCAGCACGATCGTCGCCGAGAGCCAGAGCCAGGTCATGAAGACCACGACGGTCGCGAGCGAGCCATAGGCGGCCGTGTAATTGCCGAGCGTGCTGACATACCAGGAGAAGGCATAGGATGCCGCCGCCCAGAGCAGCGCGGCGGCGACGGCGCCGGGCATCACCCAGACGAAGCGCATGCGCTCGCGGCTCGGGCCGATCCAGTAGAGGCAGGCGATGGACAGCGTCGCGACGACGAGGAAGATCGGCCAGCGCACCAGCCGGATCAACCGCTCCAGCTCGGAATGGAACGGGAAGAGCGCGGTCACCACCGGCAGGCTCGCGATGATGACCAGCACCAGCGCGAGCAGGACGATGCCGCTCACCGTGGTGAAGAGCGAGATCGCGTTGAGCCTGAGGAAGCTGCGCTTCTCCTGCTCGCGGTAGATGATGTTGAGCGCGTCGAAGATCGCCTTCACCGCGGCGTTGGCCGACCAGGTGGCGACGAGGAAGCTGATCACGAAGGTCAGCGAGAGCGTGACGCCGGAATTGCCCGACAGGCGCAGCGCCTGCTCGTGGATGAGCTCGCGCGCCGCCTCGGGGAACACCGTGGTCACCGCGTCGAGCTGGCCCGCGATCGTCGCCGGGTCGGTGAAATAGCGGTAGATCGTGACCAGCAGGGAAAGCGCCGGCACCAGCGAGAGCAAGGTGAAGAAGGCGACGGCGCCGGCCAGCGAGGTCAGGCGGTTGTCGACGACATTGCCGGCGAAGCGCAGCAGCACGTCCTTCCAGCCGAGCCAGGTCATCTGCAGCGGCGTCCGCGCCATCCGGCCGCGCGCGGCCTCCCGCTCGCGCCGGCCGAGCCGGCCCGACACCACCCCCGAGAGATAGCCGAGCGCAACGCCTAGGCCTGCCGCGCCGGTCATCCGCTTCAAGAACGCCATCTCGGGATTCGATCTCCATTCCGCGGGCCGGCCGGCGTGACCCCGCTCCGGGCCCAGCTTGCGGGCAACAGGCCCGGACCGCAATGGTTCCCGAACCGCCCCGCCGCATCCCCGGCTTAGCCGATTGTTAACCTTAATGCTTCGTTATCGGGCCGCGCCGCCGCGACGGCCGGCGCGGCGATCCGACGGACATCCGATGACGAATCTGCTCAAAGCCGGCCTGACGAGCCTCGCGATCCTGCTGCCGGGCCTGGCCGCGGCGGCCGATCCGCACGGCGTCGCGCTGCCGCCGGCGCCGGAGCTGCCGGCGCTCTATTCCTGGACCGGAATCTATGCCGGCGTGCAGGGCGGCTATGGCTGGGGCAGCGGCCGCCTCAGCCTCGGCGCGCCCGGCGGTCCGCTCGCGCCGCAGGACCTGCGCGGCGACGCCGATGCCGCTTTCGGCGGCGCCCATGCCGGCTTCAACTACCAGTTCGGCGGCGTCGTGCTCGGGCTCGAGGGCGATATCGAGGCGATCGACGGCCGCCGCCGCCTCGACGGCGTCGGCCTCGCTGCCCGCCTCGATCAGGACTGGCAGGGTTCGGCGCGCGCGCGCATCGGCCTCGCCTTCGACCGGCTGATGATCTACGCGACCGGCGGCGCCTCCTTCACCGAGTTCGAGCGCCGTGTCTTCGTGCCCGGCAGCGGCCTCGGCGAAAGGCTGACGAGCGCGCGGACCGGTTGGAATGTCGGCGCGGGCCTCGACTTCGCCTTCACCGATCATCTGATCCTCGGCGTCGAATACCGCTACACCGATTTCGGCAAGGCCCGCTTCACCGGCTCCGGCATCGTCCCGGGCCTGGCCGGCGAGCAGGAACTGACCACGCACAGCGCCCGCGCCAGCATCGCCTACAAGTTCTGAAAGCCGACGCGCGCCGTCATGGCGAGGAGCGCAGCGAAGCAATGACGGGAAGCGTCGCCCGCTTCCTCAGAAGCCGGTGCGCTGGCGGATGGCGGCGGCCAGCGTGCCGTCGTCGAGATAGTCGAGCTCGCCGCCGACCGGCACGCCATGGGCGAGCCTGGTCACCTTGACCGGCAGATGCGCCAGGAGATCGGTGATGAAATGCGCCGTGGTCTGGCCGTCGACCGTGGCGTTGAGCGCCAGGATGACCTCCTTCACCTGCGGGTCGGAGGCGCGCGCCACCAGGGCGTCGAGCGAAAGATGCTCCGGCCGGATGCCGTCCAGCGCCGAGAGCACGCCGCCGAGCACGTGATAGCGGCCGGAGACCGCCCCCGAGCGTTCCAGCGCCCAGAGATCGGAGATATCGGCGACGACGACGATCAGCCCGTCGTCGCGGCGCGGATCGGTGCAGAGCCCGCAAGGGTCGCTGGTATCGACATTGCCACAGACCGAGCAGACGACGATGCGCTCGCGCGCCACGGCCATCGCCTCCGCGAGCGGGCCGAGGAGCTGCTCGCGCTTCTTGACCAGATGCAGCGCGGCGCGCCGGGCCGAGCGCGGCCCGAGCCCGGGCAATTTGGCCAGGAGCTGGATGAGGCGTTCGATCTCGGGGCCGGCGACGGCGCGGGACATGATGCTTCTCGGAAGAAGTAAGGTGTCATCCCGGGCGACCGCAGGGAGACCCGGGATGACCTGTGCGGATATGCTTTCAGAACAGCTTCATGCCGGGCGGGATCGGCAGGCCCTTGGTGACCTCGGCCATGCGCTCCTGCATGACGCGCTCGGCGCGGCCGCGGGCATCGGCGGCGGCCGCGACGATCAGGTCCTCGAGGATCTCGCGCTCGTCCGGCACCATCAGGCTGGGGTCGATCCTCACGCCCTTCAGCGCGCCCTTGGCGGTCATCGTCACCGTGACCATGCCGCCGCCGGCATTGCCCTCGACCTCGACGGTCTCGAGCTCGGCCTGCATGTCGGCCATCTTCTGCTGCATCTGCTGAGCCTGCTTCATCAGACCCATCATGTCGCGCATGGGAAATCCTCCTCGGAGAAGCGTGTAGTATCAGAAGTCGATGCCGTCGAAATCCGGCTCGGCATCGTCGAAAAGCGGTTCCTCGCCATCCGGCAGATAGTCGCCTTCGGCCCCCGACATGGCAGCATTCTCGGCCGCCTCCACGGCACGCGGATCGCGGACATCGACGATGCGCGCCCCCGGGAAGCGTTCCAGCACCGCCTTGACGGCCGGATGGGCGGCGGCATCGCTCTCGCGCCGGTCCTTGGCGGCGGCGGCCTGCTCGCGCATCGTCGCGCCGCCCTCGGCATTGACGACCGCGACCATCCAGGTCTGGCCGGTCCATTCCTTGAGCTTGCGCGACAGGTCCTGCGCCAGGGTGCGCGAGGCGCCCTCGACCAGCGAGAACTCGATGCGGCCGGGCTCGAAGCGCACCGGACGGACATCGCGCTCCAACGCGATCTTCAGGGTGATCTCGCGATGCTGCGAGGCGAGCGCCACCACATCCTCGATCGAGGCGACGATCGCCTGCGGCGCTGCCGCGGCGCGCGGCGCGGCGAGGGGCGCCGGATTGGCGCTGGCGAGGACCGGGCGGGCGGCGAGCGCGGTGTTGCCGCCGCCGGAAGGCGGGCGCGGCGCACCGCCGGCATGACCGTTTCCTTGGCCGTTCGCGCCGGGAACGGCGCCCGCGCCGTCGCGGAGCATCTTCAGGGCCTCGTCCGGCGTCGGCAGGTCGGCGGCATGGGCGAGGCGCACCAGCACCATCTCGGCCGCCATCACCGGCCGGTCGGCCTGCTTCACCTCACTGATGCCCTTGAGCAGCATCTGCCAGGTGCGGGCGAGCACGCGGATCGACAGGCGCTGGGCGAAATCGCCGCCGCGCACGCGCTCGGCCTGGGCCAGCGTCGCGTCCTTCACAGCCTCGGGCACGAGCTTGAGGCGGGTGACGAGATGGGTGAACTCGGCGAGGTCGTTCAGCACCACGACCGGGTCGGCGCCGGCATCGTATTGCGCGCGCAACTCGCCCAGCGCCGAAGCGATGTCGCCCTTCATCACCGCCTCGAACAGGTCGATGACCCGGGCCCGGTCGGCGAGGCCGAGCATGGAGCGGATGTCGTCGAGCGTGATCCGGCCCGCAGCATGGGCGATGGCCTGGTCGAGGATCGACAGCGAATCGCGCACGGAGCCCTCGGCGGCGCGGGCGATCGCCGCGAGCGCCTCGGCCTCGGCCTCGACGCTCTCGGTGCGGCAGATGCCGGAAAGATGGTTCACCAGCACGTCGGATTCGACGCGGCGCAGGTCGAAGCGCTGGCAGCGCGACAGCACCGTGATCGGCACCTTGCGGATCTCGGTGGTCGCGAAGATGAACTTGGCGTGGGCCGGCGGCTCCTCCAGCGTCTTCAGCAGCGCGTTGAAGGCGGCCGTCGACATCATGTGGACCTCGTCGACGATGTAGACCTTATAGCGGCCGGAGACCGGCGCGTACTGGATGCCCTCGATGAGCTGGCGGACGTTCTCGACGCCGTTGTTCGAGGCGGCGTCGAGCTCCATCACGTCGATGTGGCGGCCCTCGATGATGTCGCGGCAATGAAGGCCGAATTCGCGCAGGTCGGTGGTCGGGGCGCCGCCGCCATCCGCCGTCTGGTAGTTGAGGGCGCGGGCGAGGATGCGGGCGGTCGTGGTCTTGCCGACGCCGCGGACGCCGGTCAGCATCCAGGCCTGCGGGATGCGGCCGGCCGCGAAGGCGTTGGTCAGCGTGCGGACCATCGCGTCCTGGCCGATCAGGTCGCCGAAATGGGCCGGGCGGTATTTGCGCGCCAGCACGCGATAGGGCGTCGGCGCCGCGGCGGCGGGAGCCGGCGCGGGCGCGAAGCCGGCGAAGCCCGGCTCGTCTGCGGTGGCGGCGTCGATCGTGTCGGTCATGAAGCTGGTTTCGCCAATCGGGAGGCGAGGGTCAATGCCGCCGCCGGCCGATCAGGCCATTTACGCGGCTGGCATCAGGTGGGAGGCTGGACGAAGACCCGTTCGGTCTCGTTAGGGCTGCTTCCTTCCGGACCTGACCCGGTTGGCGAGTGAGACGTCCCTCGCCAACCTCCCGCCCGCTATATCGGGGATGTCGCGGCGAAGCGCAAGCCGGCTCGAAAAATCCGCGGGGCGCCGCCGCAGCTCCCGCTTCGGCATTGACTTGGCATCGCCCATCCGTCATAAGCCCGCGACCTGCGCAGCCGTGAGGCGGCGCCGACCCTTATTGCATGACAGGCTCGACCGGCCACGCTTTCCCGAGGAAAGCCGGGGCCGCCGCGCCGGCCAAGGCCCCGGAGACGGACCGTGAAGAGAACCTATCAACCCAGCAAGCTGGTTCGCAAGCGCCGCCACGGCTATCGCGCCCGCATGGCGACCAAGGGTGGCCGCAAGGTCATCGCCGCCCGTCGCGCGCATGGCCGCAAGCGCCTGTCGGCCTGACGACAGCGGCGCGTGATCCTCGCGCGCCCGTTCCGGAAGACTGGCCAATCGCCATGCGCCTTGCCCGTCTGACGCAACGCAAGCAATTCCTGGCGGCGGCCGAGCACGGCCGCCGCTTTCGTTCGTCCAGCTTCACCGTCCAGGTCCGCGACGCCGCGCCGGAAGAGGAACGCGAGGGCGAGGAGACAAGGGGCCTGCGCCTCGGCCTCACCGCCTCGCGCAAGACCGGCAACGCCGTGAAGCGCAACCGCATCCGCCGCCGCCTGCGCGCCGCTGCGGCAAAAGCGCTCGCGGACCAGGCCGATCGCCCCTGCGACGTCGTGGTGATCGCGCGGACCGAGGTGCTCGTCGCCGCCTTCGACCGGCTCGTCGCCGATCTTTCGGTTGCCATCGCGCGGGCAAAGCCTCACAAGCCGCAGGCCGACCGACGCCGGACGGCCCCGAAGCGCGGCGCGCCGCCTTCTCCTTCTGTTTCATCCGCCTGAACCAGCCGGACCCGAGCGAGATCCGTTTCCGACCATGATGAAAGAAGACAACCGCAATCTGCTTCTGGCGATCGTCCTGTCCGTGGTCATCCTGCTCGGCTGGCAGTTCTTCTATGCCAAGCCGCAGATGGACAAGCAGCAGGAGGTCGCCCGGCAGAGCCAGCAGACGCAGGGCCAGCCCGCTCCGGCCGGCACGGGCGGCGCCCCCGCCGCCTCCCCGCCCGGGCAGCCGGCCGGCTCGGCCGCTCCCGGCACGGTGCCCGGCGCCGCCGCCGCGCCGGCCGCCGCGACCCGCGAGCAGGCGCTGGCGGCGAGCCCCCGCATCAAGATCGACACGCCCAAGATCGCCGGCTCGATCTCGCTCGCCGGCGGCCGCATCGACGACGTCTCGCTCAAGGCCTATCACGAGACGGTGGACCCGAAGAGCCCGATCATCGTGCTGCTCTCGCCCGCCGGCGGCCCCAACGCCTATTATTCGGATTTCGGCTGGGTCGCGGCGCCCGGCAGCGCCGTCGCGCTCCCCAACGCCGCCACGGTCTGGACCGCCGACAGCCAGACGCTGACGCCGGCCAAGCCCGTGACGCTTTCCTGGGACAACGGCCAGGGCCTGACCTTCAAGCGCGTCATCGGCGTCGACGACAACGCGCTGTTCACGATCCGCGACGAGGTCGAGAACAAGGGCGCCGCCGCCGTGACCCTGTTCCCCTACGGACAGGTCGTCCGCCAGGGCAAGCCGCACACGCTCGGCTACTACGTGCTGCATGAGGGCCTCGTCGGCTATCTCGGCGAGCAGGGCCTGCAGGAATGGACCTACGACAAGCTCGACAAGGAGCCGGCGCTGGCGCCCGGCACCGTCGGCCGGTCGTGGAAGGATGCGGTCGGCGGCTGGGTCGGCATCACCGATAAATACTGGGCCGCGACCGTCATCCCGGACCAGCAGCGCAAATATGAAGGCCGCCTCTCCTCGGTCCAGACCGGCTCCGAGCGGACCTATCAGGCCGATTTCCTCGGCGAGGGCATCACGGTCGCGCCCGGCGCCAGCACCGCCTCGCAGGCCCGGCTCTTCGCCGGCGCCAAGGAGGTCACGGCGATCAACGGCTATGAGGAAAGCCAGAAGATCACCCGCTTCGACCTGCTGATCGACTGGGGCTGGTTCTATTTCTTCACCAAGCCGCTCTTCGTCCTGCTCGACTGGATCTACAAGCATGTCGGCAATTTCGGCGTCGCGATCCTGATCGTCACGGTGCTGCTCAAGGGCCTGTTCTTCCCGCTCGCCAACAAGTCCTACGCCTCGATGGCGAAGATGAAGGCGCTGCAGCCGGAGATGACGGCGATCCGCGAGCGCTACGCGGACGACAAGATGAAGCAGCAGCAGGCGCTGATGGAGCTGTACAAGACCCAGAAGATCAACCCGGTCGCCGGCTGCTGGCCGGTGCTGCTGCAGATCCCGGTGTTCTTCGCGCTCTACAAGATCCTGTTCATCACCATCGAGATGCGGCACGCGCCGTTCTTCGGCTGGATCCACGACCTCGCGGCGCCGGACCCGACCAATCTGTTCAACCTGTTCGGGCTTTTGCCCTTCACCCCGCCCGCCATGCTGCATCTCGGCCTGTGGCCGATCATCATGGGCATCACGATGTTCATCCAGATGAAGATGAACCCGGAGCCGCCGGACCCGGTGCAGAAGATGATGTTCACTTGGATGCCGGTGTTCTTCACCTTCCTGCTCGGCTCGTTCCCGGCCGGCCTGGTGATCTACTGGAGCTGGAACAACCTGCTCTCGGTCACCCAGCAGGGCTTCATCATGAAGAAGAACGGGGTGAAGATCGAGCTGTTCGACAACATCAAGCGGATGTTCGGCAAGGGCCCGCCGCCGGCCCCGGCGGCCGCCGCCCCGGCGAAGCCCGCCAACAGCAACAAGAAGTGACGGCAAGGGGCGGGTTTCCCGCCCCTTCGCTTTTCCGAGCCGGACCGCCTGCGATGCCCCTGCCCGACCCGACGACCCGCCACCCCATCCCCGGCTGGAAGGGCACCGCCTTCCTGAAGGCGATCGTCGACCACCCGCTGATCGCGGTCGGCGACTACAGCTACTATGACGATTCGCGCGGGCCGGAGCATTTCGTCGCGCGCTGCGTGCGCTATCATTTCGACTTCATCGGCGACCGCCTGATCATCGGCAAATTCGTCGCGATCGCGCAGGCGGCGCAGTTCGTCATGAACGGCGCCAACCATCCGCTCGGCGGCTTCTCGACCTTCCCCTTCCAGATGTTCGGCCTCGGCGATCCGGAGAGCCTGAAGCGGCCCGGCCCGAACAGCCGCGGCGACATGGTGATCGGCAACGATGTCTGGATCGGGCGCGAGGCGGTGATCATGCCCGGCGTGACGATCGGCGACGGCGCGATCATCGCCACGCGGGCGCAGGTGACGAAGGACGTGCCGCCCTATGCCGTGGTCGCGGGCAATCCGGGGCGGGTGGTGAAGATGCGCTTTTCCCCCGAGATCGTCGCGGAATTGCTGGCGATCCGCTGGTGGGACTGGGAGGCCGGCAGAATCGCGCGTCACGTCGCCGCGATCCAGGGCGCCGACATCGACGCGCTGCGCCGGGCAGTGTAGGCAGGAAACCATGACCGCCGCGACCGCCACCCCCTTCACCGACGACGAGATCGAAACCGCCCGCAAGCTCTTCGAGGGGCCGTGGGACTTCGTCTGGGCCTCGACCCGGATCGACGACCTGCCGCCGATGATCGGGCAGGAGATCGCCTTCGCCGGCCGCTCCAATGTCGGCAAGTCGAGCCTGATCAACGCGCTGACCCGGCGCAACGCGCTGGCGCGCACCTCGCATACGCCGGGGCGCACCCAGCAGCTCAACTTCTTCCGGCAGGCCGGCCATGACGAGCGGCTGACCGTCGTCGACATGCCCGGCTACGGCTACGCCGCCGTCGGCAAGGAGAAGGTCGCGGCCTGGACCCGGCTGATCCACGACTATCTGCGCGGCCGCTCCAACCTGATGCGCGTCTATGTGCTGATCGACGCCCGCCACGGCATCAAGGAGGTCGACGAGACCGTGCTGGCGACGCTCGACAAGGCCGCCGTCTCCTATCAGGTCGTGCTGACCAAGGGCGACGCGCTGAAGCAGGCCGAGCGCCCGGCGATGATCGAGAAGACGCTCGCCGCGATCCGCCGCCGGCCGGCGGCCTTTCCCGAGGTGCTGCTGACCTCGAGCGAGAAGGGCCTCGGCATCCCCGAGCTCCGGGCGGCCATCGCCCGCGTCCTGGCCGAGAGGAGCTGAAGCGCCGATGACCGCCGCCCGCGTCCATCTCGTCCTCGCCGCGCTGATGGGCTGCGCCGGCGTCGCCCTGCTGGCGGCGGCGGCCCATGTCACCGGCACCGCCAATGTCCAGACGGCCGGGCAGATCCTGCTGTTCCACGCCCCGCTCGTCATCGCGGCCACCGCGGCGCGCAAGGGCGGCCATCTGCACGACCTCCTGACCCGGATCGCGCTCTCGGCGATCATCCTCGGCGCCGCCCTGTTCGCGGCGGACCTGTCGCGGCGCGGCTTCGCCGGCGAGGCGCTGTTCCCGCGCGCCGCGCCGACGGGCGGCTGGCTGATGCTGGCCGGCTGGCTCGGGCTCGCGCTCGCCGCCGCCGTGCCGGGCAAGCGCGGCTGAGCGGCGCCAGCGTCCTTCCGTCCCGCCCGATCTTCGGCTAGAAGCGCGGCCGCACATTGTTCCTGCGACCGCGTGGAGCCTGCCCCGCATGACCGACCTGCCCCAACTGACGCCGTCGCAATCCGCCGACCTGCTCGTCCAGGCGCTGCCGCATATGCAGCGCTACGACCAGGAGGTGATCGTGATCAAATATGGCGGCAACGCCATGGGCGACGCCGCCACCGCCGAGGATTTCGCCGAGGATATCGTGCTGCTCGAGCAGTCCGGGCTGAAGCCGGTGGTCTGCCATGGCGGCGGGCCGCAGATCGCGGCGATGCTGAAGAAGCTCGGCATCCAGTCCGAGTTCAAGCAGGGCCTGCGCGTCACCGACGAGGCGACCGTCGAGGTCGTCGAGATGGTGCTGGCCGGCTCGGTCAACAAGGAGATCGTCGGCTACATCACCCGCGAGGGCGGGCGCGCCATCGGGCTCTGCGGCAAGGACGGCAACATGGTCACCGCGCGCAAGGTGACCCGCACCGTCGTCGACCCCGATTCCAAGATCGAGGAGGTGCTCGACCTCGGCTTCGTCGGCGAGCCCGCGCAGGTCAACACCGCCGTGCTCGACGCCGTGCTGAAGGCCGAGCTGATCCCGGTGCTGGCGCCGGTCTGCGCCGCCGCCGACGGCCAGACCTACAACGTCAACGCCGACACCTTCGCCGGCGCCATCGCCGGCGCGCTCAACGCCAAGCGCCTGCTGCTGCTGACCGACGTGCCGGGCGTGCTCGACAAGGACAGGCAGCTCATCCCGGAGCTGACGGTCGAGGAATGCCGCCGGCTGATCGCCGACGGCACGATCTCGGGCGGCATGATCCCGAAGATCGAGACCTGCATCTACGCGCTGGAGAAGGGCGTCGAGGCCGTCGTCATCCTCGACGGCAAGGTGCCGCATGCGGCGCTGATCGAGCTCTTCACCGACACCGGCGCCGGCACCATCATCCGGCGCTGAGCGCTCCCGCGACCGCATGGTCATCCCGGGCTAGCCGCGAAGCGGGGCCGATCCGGGATGACGGCGTCCGGCATGGCAAAGCCGACAGCCAGGGCGATTAAGCCCGGCGAAGGACTTGCAGCGCAGACTCCGGCTCGCCACATCACGGAGTCCCATGAGAAACATCGCCGACACATCCGCCGCGATCCCGCCCCTGGCCGCCGGGAGTTTCGCGCATGTCGAACACTGGATCTTCGACCTCGACAACACGCTCTATTCCCACGAGGCGAGGGTCTGGCCGCAGGTCGACGAGCGCATCACCCTGTTCCTCGCCGAGCTGTTCGGCCTCGACGGGCTCTCCTCGCGGGCGCTGCAGAAATACTACTACCAGCGCTACGGCACGACGCTGAAGGGGCTGATGGAGGAGCACGGCATCGACCCCGCCGACTTCCTCGACTTCGCCCACCAGATCGACCTGTCGCTGCTCGACCCCAACCCGGAGCTGGGCGAGGCCATCGCGGCGCTGCCGGGGCGCAAGCTGATCCTGACCAACGGCTCGCGCGGCCATGCCGAGAACGTCGCCGGCAAGCTCGGCATCCTGCACCATTTCGAGGACATCTTCGACATCGTGGAGGCCGGCTTCCTGCCCAAGCCCGAACGCGCGACCTACGAGCATTTCCTGGCCAGGCACGCCGTCGACCCGGCCCGCGCCGCGATGTTCGAGGACATCGAGAAGAACCTGCTGGTGCCGAGCGCGCTCGGCATGCAGACCGTGCTGATCGTGCCCAAGACGCCCGACCCGTTCCGCGAGAGCTGGGAGCAGGCGGCCGTCGAGGCCGGCCATGTCCACCATGTCACCGCCGACCTGACCGGCTTCCTCAGGCCGCTCGGCCGCCCCGACGAACGGCAGGGCGGAGCCGGCGGAACGATCGCTGCGCCGGGCGTTCCCTGAAAAGGAAATTCCGTTCTTCTTTACGAACGAAAGAGAAGCTGCTAGTTGCCTTGTCCGTTATAACGAACGGATCGAGGCCGTGCCATGCCGATATCGGACAACGCCGCAGCGGAGCTGCATCCCGAAACGCGCCTGATCCACGCCGGCACGATGCGCTCGCAGTTCGGCGAGACCTCGGAAGCCCTGTTCCTGACCCAGGGCCACGTCTATGACGATGCCGCCCAGGCCGAAGGGCGCTTCCTGAACACCGATCCCGGCTTCCAGTACGGCCGGCTCGGCAATCCGACGACGGCGATGCTGGAAAGCCGCATGGCGGCCTTCGAGGGCGCCGAGACCTGCCGCGCCACCGCGACCGGCATGGCGGCGGTGACGGCGGCGGTGATGGCCCCGCTGCGCGCCGGCGACCATGTCGTGGCCGCGAGCGCGCTGTTCGGCTCCTGTCGCTACATCATCGAGGACCATTTGCCGCGCTACGGCATCGCTTCGACCCTGGTCGAGGGCACCGATGTCGAATCCTGGTGCCGGGCCGTGCGGCCCAACACCAGGCTGTTCTTCCTCGAATCCCCGGCCAATCCGACGCTGGAGGTGATCGACATCGCCGCCGTCGCGGCGGTGGCGAAGGCGGCCGGCGCCCTGCTCGTGGTCGACAACGTCTTCGCCACGCCGCTCTTCCAGCGGCCGCTCGCGCTCGGCGCCGACATCGTCGTCTATTCCGCGACGAAGCATATCGACGGCCAGGGGCGCTGCCTCGGTGGGCTGATCCTCGGCTCGAAGGCGGTGATCGAGGCCGATATCCAGAACTTCCTGCGCCAGACCGGGCCGAGCCTCTCGCCCTTCAACGCCTGGGTGATGCTGAAGGCGCTCGAGACGCTGCCGCTGCGCGTCGCCAGGCAGGCGGAGAACGCCAGCAAGGTCGCCGACTGGCTGGCCGGGCAGGCGAAGCCGACGCGGGTGATCTTCCCCGGCCGCGCCGATCATCCGCAGGCCGCGATCGTCGCGCGCCAGATGAGCGGCCCCTCGACCATGATCGCCTTCGAGGTGCCCGGCGGCAAGGACGGCGCCTATCGCCTGCTCGACGCCTGCAGGCTGATCCGCATCTCCAACAATCTCGGCGACGCCAAGAGCCTGGTCGTCCATCCCGCGACGACGACGCATCAGCGCTTCACCCCCGCGGTGCGCGCGGCAATGGGCGTCAGCGACGGGCTGATCCGCCTCTCGATCGGGCTGGAGCACGCGGACGACCTGATCGCCGATCTCGAGCAGGCGCTGGCGAAGGTTTAGGAAAGAACCCGGTCATCCCGGACGAAGCGCAGCGAAGATCCGGGATCCATGCCTGAACCTTATCCGGACACGCTCCGGCATGGATCCCGGGTCAAGCCCGGGATGACTGCTCGGCTCCGCAGAAGATCAACAGGCCCTACCGGAAAGGCGGCTCGTCGAAGCTCCTGAGCTTGCGCGAATGGATGGCGGAGCCGGCTTCCTTGAGCTTCTCCAGCGCCGCCAGCCCGATCCGCAGATGCTCGCCGACCGCGCGCTCGTAGAAGGCGTTGGCGGCGCCCGGCAGCTTGATCTCGCCATGCAGCGGCTTGTCGGAGACGCAGAGCAGCGTGCCGTAGGGCACGCGCAGCCGGTACCCCTGCGCCGCGATGGTGCCGGATTCCATGTCGACCGCGATGGCGCGCGACAGGTTGATGCGCCGCCGCTCCTTGGTCCATTGCAGTTCCCAGTTGCGATCGTCCTGGGTGACGACGGTGCCGGTGCGCAGGCGCTGCTTCAGCCGGTCGCCCTTCTCCCCGGTGATCTCGGCAGCGGCCTGCTGCAGCGCGACCTGGACCTCGGCCAGCGCCGGGATCGGGATTTCCGGCGGCACCAGCTCGTCGAGGATGTGGTCCTGCCTGAGATAGGCATGGGCGAGGACGTAATCGCCGATGATCTGCGTCTGGCGCAGGCCGCCGCAATGGCCGACCATCAGCCAGCAATTCGGCCTGAGCACCGCGAGATGGTCGGTGATGTTCTTGGCGTTGGAGGGGCCGACGCCGATATTGACCAGGGTGACACCGTCGCCGCTTTTCCGAATCAGGTGATAGGCCGGCATCTGGAAGCGGTGCCAGGGCGCCGACATCACCCGCTCCGCCGCCGAGACGTCGACGCCGTCGCGGTCGATGCGGATGCCGCCCGGCGCGACCAGCGCCTCGGCCGTGCCGGCCTCGATCTCGGCGATGCCCAGCCGCACGAACTGGTCGACATAGCGATGATAATTGGTCAGCAGCACCCAGGGCTGCACGGCGCGCCAGTCGGTGCCGGTGTAATGCACCAGCCGGCGCAGCGAATAGTCGACGCGCACGGCGTCGAAGAGCGAGAGCGGGCGCGGCTCGCCCTCGACGATGTCATAGGTGCCGTCCGCGACCTCGTCGCCGACCAGGGCCAGCAGCGGCGTGGGGAAATGGCGGGCGAGCTCGGCCGCGGTGATCTTGCCCCGGCCCAGCTCGTCGCCGCCCTCGAGCGCATAGGGATAGGGGATCTCCTGCTGGCTGACGCCGGTCTCGATCGTGGCGCCGTAATCCGCGACCAGCGGCCGGAGCTGGTCGAGCAGATAGCCCCTGAACTCGGCCGGCTGGGTCACCGTGGTCGAATAGACGCCCGGCGCCGCGAATTTGGCGTAGCCGCGGCGCGTCGCCTGCGGCAGCCGCGACGGCTCATAGGTCACACGCAGCATGGGGTAGCGATAGCGCTCGCGCGCCTCGGCCGTGGGCGCCTCCCCGCTCTCGAAGAAGCGGTGCAGATCGGCGCGCAACGCGGCCCGGGCATCCTCATAGAGACGTTCGAGCCGGTCGATCGCGGCCTCGGGTGTCGCTGCGGTTTCGAAACGCATGGCGGCGGCATCCTTTCCTCGTCCGGTTCTAGCCGCGCCCGGAGGAGGCTGACAACAACCGGCCGCGCGCAGGCGCGGACCGCGGCGGCCGGCGCGGCCCCGGCACTGTGGGAAGCCGCGCGACCTCGAGCCGACCGAGATGCGTTCCCGATCGGCGCCGCCCGATTCGGCCGTGATGCAAGGCCCCGTGCCTGACAGCGGCCGGCGAACGCCCGCCCCGGTTCCCGCGCAACCCGACGGGGAAGGATGGCGAGCCGTCGCGCGCCGGATGGAGAACCGCGCCCCCGGAACGGGCGTGAATCCCGTACCGACCGGCGCGGGTTCAGGCCTGCCCGGCCATCTCGACATCGCCATGGGTGGCGACGTGCAGGAGCCCGTCCTCCGTCACCCAGCCGCGATACATGCCCTCGGTGTTGTAGGGCGCCACGATGTTGCCCTCGGCATCGACCGCGACCAGCCCGGCGCCGACCTTGCTGCCGGAGAGCTCGCCCAGCACCTGCTGCGTCGCCTGCTCGAGCGAGAGCCCTTTATAGGCGATCAGCGATGCGATCTCGTGGCCGACGCAGTAGCGGATGAAATACTCGCCCTTGCCGGTGCCGGAGACGGCGCAGCGCCCGTCGCGGGCATAGGTGCCGGCGCCGATGATCGGCGAATCGCCGACGCGGCCGGTCGGCTTGTTGGTGTAGCCGCCGGTCGAGGTCGCGGCGGCGAGATGGCCCTGCGCGTCGCAGGCGACGGCGCCGACCGTGCCGTGCTTCTCGGCCTCGCTCGCCTCGGCGGCGGTGCCGACCAGCTCGCGGATCTTCATCGAGGAGAGGTTCTTGCGCCGCCTCTCGGTCGAGAAATAGTCGTTCTCCACCGTGTCGATGCCTTCGTGCTCGGCGAAGATGTCGGCGGCCGGGCCGGCGAGCAGCAGCGGGTCGCCGCGCAGCATCAGCGCCTTGGCGGCGACGATCGGGTTCTTGATCCGCTTGGCGGCGCAGATCGCGCCGGCGGCGAGCGTCGAACCGTCCATGATCGAGGCGTCGAGCTCGTGCTCGCCATCGGTGTTGAAGGCGGCGCCGTGGCCGGCGTTGAAATGCGGCGAATCCTCCATCACCCGCACGGCCGCCTCGACCGCATCGACCGCCGGACCGCCCTTGCTCAGGATCGTCCAGCCGGCGCGCAGCGCGCCGGCGAGGTCGGAGCGGGCCTGCGCCCATTCGGATTCGGTCATCTCGGCCTTCGGCAAGGTGCCGCAGCCGCCGTGGATGGCGAGGGCGAGGGTCATGTTCGTCTTCCGATCAATCGTCGTTTGCGGGACAGGCCGCGGGCCATGCCCGCCCTCACGGCAGGCACCCGCGCCCCGCCCCCCGGGCTTGGCCATCAAGCGAAGGCGCGGATGGCCGGGGCGGGCCCGGCCATGAGGCGAAGGCGGTCGCGTTACTTCTTAACGGGCCTGATGTCCATGGCCAGCGTGTCCTCGTCGACGCGCGGCGCGATGGTGACCTTGTCCTTCTGCATCGCCCAGGCCGAGCCGACGGCCGTGATCGGCAGGCGCGGCCGGTCCTTGGCGACGATGGCGGCGACGTCGGAGAGCATCGCGTTGCGCCTGGCCTCGTCCATCTCGACCGCCGCATCCTCGATCAGCTTGTCGACCTGCGGATTGGCATAGTTCTGGACGTTGAAGGCGCCGAGCTTCTTGGCCGGATCGTTGGAATGCACCAGCGAGGAGAGCGTGTAGTTGGCCTCGCCCGTCAGCGTGCCCCAGCCCGACATCGCCATCGAGAAATCGCCGCGCAGCCTCGCCGGGAAGAAGACGGCGCCGGGCTGGGCGTTGGCGTTCACCTCGATGCCGATGCGCGCCAGCATCTGCGCGATCGAGGTGCCGACCTGGCGGTCGCCGGGCAGGCGGTCATTGGTGAAGGCGAAGCCGACCTTGAAGCCGTTGGGATAGCCCGCCTCCTCCATCAGCTTCTTCGCCCTGGCGATGTCGGGCTTGATGGCCGGCAGCTCCTTGTTGAAGCCGGCGATGGTCGGCGTCACCAACTGGTTGGCCGGCGAGCCGAGCCCTTCCATGGCGATCTCGGCCAGGGCCGGCCGGTCGATGGCGAGGTCGATCGCCTCGCGCACCTTCACATCCTGCAGCGGGTTCTTCGGCAGGGCCGAGCCGTCCCTGGCGGTGATCTGCGGGGGCTTGTCCCGCAGGTCGAGCTCGATGTTGAAGAGATAGACGCTCTCGACCGTGGCCACCGCGAGCTTGGGATCGCGCTTCAGCGTCGGCACGTCGGAGGCCGGGGCGCGCACGATGATGTCGACCTGGCCGGCCTTGAGCTGCGCGACGCGGGCGGCGTCGTTCGGCAGTTCCTTGCGCACCACCTTGGCCCAGGGCTCCTTCGGCCCCCAATAGCCGTCGAAGCGCTCGAGCACGAGCTGGTCCTTCGGCGTCCAGGAGACGAATTTGTAGGGGCCGGTGCCGATCGCGGCCTTGCCTGAATTGAAGGCCTCGTTGGCGTTGTCCTTGGTCAGGCCCGCGGCCGCCTTGTGCGAAACGATGAACAGCCGGATGAAATCGTTCGGCAGGTTCGGCGCCGGCCCGTCGGTGACGACATGGACCGTCAGCGGATCGACGATCTTCACCTCCTTGACGCGCCGGACATAGATCGTCGTCGGGTTCGGGCCGGAGACGACCGGAATGCGCTCGATCGAGAACTTGACGTCCTCGGCGGTGAAGTCCGAGCCGTCATGGAACTTGACGCCGGGGCGCAATTTGAACTCCCAGACGGTCGGCTCGATCGCCTTCCAGCTCAGCGCCAGCCGCGGCTCGATCTGCAGCTTGTCGCCGGACCAGGTCAGCGTATCGAAGACCTGCTTCAGCGCCTCGGCATGGGTGCCGGTCGCGGTGAAATGCGGGTCGATCGATTCCGGGCCGGCGCGCACCCCGATCGTCAGCGTCTGGGCGAGCGCGCCGGTCGAGACGGCGGCGCCGAGCAAGGCGGCGAAGGCGGCGAGGCGGAAGCTTTTCGCGAGTGTCATGACGGTTCCCCTGTTGTCGGCTGTTTTCGGCTAGAGTTCCTGAGGCCAGTCGGGCGAGGCGATGACGAGCTTGTCCATCAGCGCGCAGAGCTGCTGCTGCTCGCCCTCGTCGAGGCAGGCGAGCATCGCCCTCTGGTGCTTCACCATCAGCGGCATGGTTTCGTCGAAGATCGCGCGGCCGGTCTCCGTCAGATGCAGCACATAGCTGCGCAGATCGGCCGGATCGGTCTCGCGCCGCAGGAGCCGCCGCTGCAACAGCTTCTGCACGGCGCGCGAGAGCGTGTTCTTCGGCAGGCCCGAGGAGGCCACGATGTTCTTGGCGGCGACGCCTTCCCTCAAGCCCACCGCATAGAGCGCGACGAATTCGGGCCGGACCAGGCCGTAGCGCGTCTCGATCCAGCGATAGACCGGATCGTTGAAGCGGAACGCGACGAAATTCAGCCGGAAGGACAGCCAGCAGGGATTGTCCCAGAGCTTGGTCACGGTCAGCGGATCGAGCCCGGCCAGCGCCGTCTCGCGCTCCGGATCGAGGCGGGAGAGTGAAGTCGGCGAGCGCCGCATGGGAGGGTTTCCCGGCCGATTTAGTTCCAAATGGAACTTGACGCTCTGTGAGGCCGGAGTCAAGGATGGCTTCGTCCGGCGGTTTTCTCGCCTGACCGGCCTGGTCGCGAACCCGTTTCGCGAAGTCTCTACCGCCTGAAGCCGCGAAGCAAGGAACACGCCGTGCTGGTCGCCGAGATGAACTGGATGCAGATCGAGGCGCAGGCGAAGCGTGACGACCGCTGCGTGCTGCCGCTCGGCAGCGTCGAGCAGCACGCCTATCTCAGCCTCGCGACCGACGTGATCCTGTCGGAGCGGGTGGCGCGGGAGGCGGCCGAGCCGCTCGGCATTCCGGTCTTTCCCGTGCTCGCCTATGGCATGACGCCGGGCTTCCTCGATTTTCCCGGCAGCATCTCGCTGCGCCTGAGCACCTATGCCGCGCTGCTCGGCGACCTCTTCGACGGCTTCTACCGCTCCGGCTTCCGCCGCATCGTCCTGGTCAACGGCCATGGCGGCAATTCGCCGGCGCTGAACTTCGCCACCGAATGGCTGGACCGCCACCCCGATGCGAGCATCCGACTGCATAACTGGTGGGCCGCGCCGCAATTCCAGGCGGCGGTGAAGGCCGTCGATCCGGCCGCCTCGCACGCCTCCTGGATGGAGAACTTCCCCTGGACCCGGCTCGCCGGCGTCGCCATGCCCGAGACGCCGAAGCCGCCTTTCAACGCGGCCGCATACCAGGCCGCGAGCCCGGCGAAGCGCCGCGAGATCCTGGGCGACGGCAATTTTCACGGCCTCTACCAGCGGCCCGACGCGGAGATGCTCAGGCTCTGGCAGGTCGGCGTCGCGGAGACGCGCGCGGCGATGGCGGAGAACTGGCCGTGAAGCCGCGCCGGAAGCTCCAGCGATGCTAGGCCATGTCGCGGTCCGGCTGCTGCAGGCGCTCGTCGTCATGCTCGTCATGTCGGCGCTGGTGTTCGTCGGCGTCTACGCGATCGGCAACCCGATCGACGTGCTGATCGGCCCGGATGTCAGCCAGGAATTGCGCCTCCAGACCATCGCCCATTACGGGCTCGACCGGCCGCTCTGGGAGCAGTACCTGACCTTCCTCGGGCGCGTGCTGCACGGCGATTTCGGCCGCTCCTTCGTCTTCGGCATGCCGGTGATGGAGCTCATCCTGTCGCGGCTGCCGGCAACGCTCGAACTGACGCTCGCCGCCGTCTGCGGCGCGGCGCTGATCGGCATCCCGGCCGGCATCTATGCAGGCTACCGGCCGGACGGCATCGCCTCGAAGCTGATCATGACGGTCTCGATCCTCGGCTTCTCGGTGCCGACCTTCTGGATCGGCCTGGTGCTGATCATGGCCTTCGCCGTCGAATTGCAATGGCTGCCGGCCGGCGGGCGCGGCGAGACGGTCTCGATCCTCGGGGTCGAATGGAGCTTCCCGACGCTCGACGGCTTGCAGCATCTCTTGCTGCCTGCGCTCAACCTCGCCTTCTTCAAGCTTGCCCTGATGACCCGTCTCGCCCGGGCCGGCACGCGCGAGACGATGCTCACCGACACGGTAAAATTCGCCCGGGCCGCCGGCCTTTCGGAATGGACGGTGCTGCGCCGGCATGTGCTGCGCCTGATCGCCATCCCGCTCGTCACCGTCTTCGGATTGGAATTCGGCTCGACGCTCGCCTTCGCCGTGGTCACCGAGACGATCTTCTCCTGGCCCGGCATCGGCAAGCTGATCATCGACTCGATCCAGTCGCTCGACCGGCCGGTGATGGTCGCCTATCTGATGCTGGTCGCCTTCGTCTTCATCACCATCAATTTCCTCGTCGACCTCGCCTATGTCGGGCTCGATCCGCGGCTGCGCAAAGGTGGGGCACGATGAAGGACGCTTCGCCCGCCGCCCGCTTCTGGGCCGAGTTCCGCGAGAGCAAGACGGCCGTCGCGGCGCTCGCCGTGGTCGTGCTGATGATCGGCATCGCCCTGCTGGCGCCGCTGGTCGCGCCGCAGGATCCCTACGACCTCGCCAATCTCTCGCTCTCCGATGCGCGCCGCCCGCCGGGCTTCGTCGGCGAAGGCGGCTACACCCACTGGCTCGGCACCGACGCGCAGGGGCGCGACCTGTTCTCGGCGATCCTCTACGGCCTGCGCATCTCGCTGGAGATGGGGCTGGTGGCCGGCGCGCTCGCCTTCGCGCTCGGCGTGGCGCTCGGCATCGGCGCGGCCTATGCCGGCGGGCGCCGCGAGGCCTTCATCATGCGGGTCATCGACCTGCAGCTCGCCTTCCCGGCGATCCTGCTGGCGCTCGTGCTCTCGGCGCTGCTGGGACAGGGCAAGATGCAGCTCATCGCCGCCCTCGCCTGCGCGCAATACGCCTATTTCGCCCGCACCGCCCATGGCGCCGCCTCGGCCGAGCGCGGCAAGGACTATGTCGAGGCGGTGCTCTCGACGCCGCTGCCGGGCTGGCGCGTGGTCTGGCGCCATATCTTTCCGAACTGCCTGCCGCCGCTGATCGTGGTCGCGACCGTGCAGGTGGCGAATGCCATCGCGCTGGAGGCGACGCTGTCCTTTCTCGGCGTCGGCCTGCCGGTGACGGAGCCCTCGCTCGGCATGCTGATCGCGAACGGCTTCCAGTACATGCTCTCGGGCCGCTACTGGATCTCGATCTATCCGGGCATCGCGCTGATCATCCTGATCGTCGCGATCAACCTCGTCGGCGACCGCATCCGCGATCAGGTCAATCCGAGGCTGAAGCGATGAGCGACGCGCCTCTCCTCGCGGTCACCGGCCTCGCCACCCATTTCCATACCCGCAACGGCGTGGTGAAGGCGGTCGACGGCGTCTCCTTCGCGCTGAAGCGCGGCGAGGTGATGGGGCTTGTCGGCGAATCCGGCTCCGGCAAGAGCATCACCGGCTTCTCGATCATCGGGCTGATCGACCCGCCCGGCCGCGTCGAGCCCGGCTCCTCGGTCAAGCTGGAGGGGCGCGAGCTCGTCGGCCTGTCTTCGTCCGAATTGCGCAAGATCCGCGGCAAGCAGATCTCGATGGTCTTCCAGGACCCGATGATGACGCTGAACCCGATGCTGACCATCGGCACGCAGATCCGCCTCGCACTGGAAGCACATGAGACGGTCTCGGGCGCCGAGGCACGGCGGCGCGCCGTCGCGGCGCTGGCGCAGGTCCGCATTCCCGATCCCGAGGCCAAGGTCGATTTCTACCCGCACCAGCTCTCGGGCGGGATGCGCCAGCGCGTCGCCATCGCGATCGCCCTGCTGCACCGGCCGAAGCTGATCATCTGCGACGAACCCACGACCGCGCTCGACGTCTCGGTCCAGGCCGAGATCCTCGCCGAGATGAAGGAGCCGGTGGCCGAACTCGGCACGGCGCTGATCTGGATCAGCCACGACCTCGCCGTCGTCGCGGAGCTCGCCGACCATGTCTGCGTCATGCGCCATGGCAGGATCGTCGAGGCCGGGCCGACGCTCGCGGTGCTGACCCATCCGCAGCACCCCTACACCCAGGCTCTGCTCGATGCGCTGCCCTCCCGCTCCGAGCCGGGCACGCTGCTGGCCGGCGGTGCCGGCGCCGATGTGGCGCCGCCGCCGCGCGCGGCCAAACAGGCCCCGCCCGCCGTCTCGGATGCCGTGCACTATGTCCGCATCGAGCATGTCGCCAAGCGCTTCGCGCAGACCCCCGGCCTGTTCCGCAAGCTGGCGCAGAAGGCGGGCCTCTCCAAGGCGCCGGCCGCGGTTCAGGCCGTCGACGACGTCACGCTGGAATTGAGGCGCGGCGAGGCGCTCGGCCTCGTCGGCGAATCCGGCTCCGGCAAATCGACGCTCGGGCGCGTGGCCGCCGGCATCTATGCGCCGGATAGCGGCCTCGTGCGCATCGACGATGCGCCGGTAATGAGCGCGGGCGAGCATCCGCACAAGCTCACGACGCGCGTCCAGACGATCTTCCAGGACCCCTTCGCCTCGCTCAACCCGCGCATGACGGTGGGCGACAGCATCGCCGAGGGGCCGCTGGCGCATGGGCTGGTCACGCGGGGCGAGGCGAAGGCTTACGTCCGGCAATGGCTGGCGGCGGTCGGACTCGATCCCGATTTCGCCGGCCGCTATCCGCACCAGTTCTCGGGCGGCCAGCGCCAGCGCGTCGCCATTGCGCGGGCGCTGGCGATGCAGCCGGACGTCGTCGTCTGCGACGAGCCGGTCGCCTCGCTCGACGTCTCGATCCAGGCGCAGATCATCAACCTGCTGATCCGCCTGCGCCAGGAGCTCGACCTGACACTGATCTTCATCTCGCACGACCTCTCGGTGGTGCGCCATCTCTGCGATCGGGTCGCGATCATGTATCGCGGCCGGATCGTCGAGAGCGGTCCCGCCCGCGAGGTCTACGACCATCCGCGGCACGACTATACCAGGCGCCTGCTCGCCGCCGTGCCGGTCCTGCCCGAAGCCACAGGCGCCCCGCAGGGGCCGCTGCCGCCGCAGCCGTGAGCGCCGAAGCGGCGGCCGATCGGCCGCGCCGGCGGAACACTGCCCGATTCCCGCCGTTTTCGCTTCATCGCGGGTTCAGGCCGGAAACCGCCTGATCGCGGCATGTCGAAACCAAACACGGGAATTGCGATGCGCTCGAAACGCTGGTTGCTGGTCGGAACCGTCCTGCCGGCCCTCGTCCTCTCCCAGGCAAGCCAGGCCCTCGCGCCATTGGGGGTTCAGCTCGCCCAGGCGCCCGGCGGCAGCGACGACGAGCGCGGCCGCGGGCCGCGCGAGCGCCCCCACGCCCCGGGCGGCGGCCAGCCCGGCCAGCATGCGCCGCAGCGCCCGGCGGCCCCGGCAGCGCCGGGCGCGCCGCAGGCTCCCCGCCCACCGCAGATGCAGCAGGCCCCGAGCGCGCCGCGCCCGTCCATGCCCGCAGCGCCCGCCGAACGGGTCGCCCCGCCCCAGACCCGGCCGCAAGCCGCGCCGCCGGCCGCGCAGCCACGCCCCGCGCCGCCGAGCGCCGCGCCCGCCCCCGGCCAGCCGGGCGGCACGCGCCCTGTCCCGCCGGCTTCCGCGCCAGCGCCGGCGCGCCCCGCGCCCATACCGGCGCCGGCCCAGCCGGGAACGCCTCCGGCTCTCCGCCCCGCCGCTCCCGGAAACGCTCCGTCCGCTCCGCAACCCGGCGCGCAGCCCACGCAGCGGCCGCTGCCGCCGCCCACGGCGCCGGCCCAGCCCAATGCGGCGCAGCCCGGCCAGCCCGGCGCCCGACCCGACCAGCGCCCCGCCGCGCCGACCGTTCCGGGCCAGCGCCCGGCTGCTCCGAGCGCCGTCCCGGCGGCCCCCCAGCCCGGCGCGCAGCCGGCACAGCGGCCGCTGCCGCCGCCCGGAGCCCCGGCCCAGCCCGGCGCCGCGCAGCCCGGCCAGCCCGGCGCGCCGCAACCCGGAAACAGGCCCGACCAGCGGCCCGTTCCGCCCCCGGCGCCCGGCCAGCGGCCGGGAGGCCCCGGCGCGGCTCCGGCTGAGCCGGGCGCCGCTCCTCCGGGCGCCGCGGCCCCGATTCCCGGACAGCCGAACCGCCCCGTGCCCCCCGGCACCCAGCCGCCCGCGCCCGGCTCGGCCATGCCCGGCCGGCCCGGCATCGCGCCGCCGGCCCCCGGCACGGCGCCCGGCCAGCCGCCCCAGCGCGAGGGCCGCCGCGGCGGCATCTCGCCGGGCGTCGCCGGCGCGATCGGCCTCGGCGCCGGCGTGATCGGCGGCATCATGGCGACGCAGGGCGCCGAGCGCTTCGACGACATCCGCCAGCGCCGCGAGGAGCGCCGCGAAGGCGACGTCACGATCATCCGCGAGCCCGGCCGCACCATCATCCGCGACGATGACGGCCGCGCCATCATCCGCCGCGACGAGGACCAGCGCTTCCGCGATCTCGGCTGGCAGGGCCGCGCCGAGCGCCGCGACGGCGAGACCCGCACCGTCTTCGAGCGCCCCGACGGCACGCGCATCGTGACCGTCACCGACGACCAGGGCCGGCTGATCCGCCGCAGCCGCATCGGCCGCGACGACCGCGAGATCGTCATCATCGACAACACGCTGCGGGACCGCCCCGGGCGCTTCGCCGACGATGTCGTGGTGCTGCCGCCGCCGCCGCTGCCGATCCCGCGCGAGCGCTATATCGTCGACGCCGATCGGGCCGACGAGAACCTGATCTACGAGACGATCATGGCCCCGCCGATCGCCGCGATCCCGCGCCGCTACACGCTGGACGAGGTGCGCTACTCCCCCGACCTGCGCGCCCGCATGCGCAGCGTCGATATCGACACGATCAATTTCGAGACAGGCTCCTGGCAGGTCACGCCGGACCAGGCGCAGCGGCTCGCGGTGATCGCGGACTCGCTCCGGCGCGTGCTCCAGGGCTCGCCGAACGAGGTCTTCCTGGTCGAGGGGCATACCGACGCAGTCGGCTCCGACGTCGACAACCTGTCGCTCTCCGACCGGCGGGCGCAGTCGGTGGCGGAGATCCTGACCCGCGACTTCCAGATCCCGCCCGAGAATCTGACGACGCAGGGCTATGGCGAGCAATATCCGAAGGTCCAGACGCAAGGTCCGTCCCGCGAGAACCGGCGGGTGACGCTGCGCCGCATCACGCCGCTGCTGACCGGCGAGAACCGCTGACCGGACGGCCGCGCGGCCGCCCGATCCGGAACGGGGCTGCACGGCGTGCAGCCCCGTTCTTCGCCTGGAGCACGGAACAGCGCCGCGCCCGCCCGGTTCCATCTTCCGGAGGAATCGTCCGATGGGAGATGAGGCCATGAAAAAGCTCACCCTGAGGCTCGCCCTGGCGCTGACCGCGCCGTTCGTCGCCGGATCGCTTCCGGCGCCGCCCGCCCTCGCCCAGGTCGCGCCCCAGACCACGCCCCTGCCCGGCCCCGGAGTGAAGCAGCGCGCGCCCGGTGTGCCGATCGCCCCTCAACCCAACGCGGTCTCGCGCCTGCGGCCCGAGGAGAGGGGGCTATGGAACCGGGACGGACGGGTGGCGCGCGACGAGCGGGCCGCCCCGCAGCCCGACCGCGACCCGCCGATGCCGCGCGGCGTGCCCTCGATCATCGCGCCCTGAGCCGGCATTCAGCTTTGCGCAAGATTTGCGGCCTAGGCTCGCCGCCATGAGTGACGCCGCCGCCCTCGCCCAAAGCCTCGCCGCGATGCAGGCCGCCTCGACGCAGCAGGCGCTGAGCCTCGCGATGCTGCGGCAGAGCGCGGCGGCCGACCGCGGCGTGGTCGCGCTGCTCGAGCAAGGAGCCGAGCAGGCCAAGGCCGTCCTTCCCGCCGGACAGGGCCAGCAGGTCGACCGGATCGCCTGACGGACCGCGCATGCCGGCCCCGCAGCGCCGGCTGCTTTCCCGGTTGCGTCTGTCCGGGCGACGTCCTAACCTTGGAATCGTTCCGAGGGGTGCCCGCGAGGGCTGAGACGGCGATGAGCCGAACCCGTCGAACCTGATCCGGGTCATACCGGCGGAGGGACTGGAACGCGGTGCGGCCTCGGCCTGCACCCGCATCACAGCGCTTGAACCGCTTCGACGCCGGATCTCCTGACCTGCCCCAAGGAGGAGATCCCCCATGAATGCCCACGCCAGACCCCAGAAAAACAGCGTCAAGACCGCGCCCAAAGTCTCGGCCCCGACCGGCGTGACGACCGGGCCGATCATCGGCTCGCGCAAGATCTATGTCGCGGTGCCCGAGCATCCCGAGATGCGCGTGCCTTTCCGCGAGGTCGCGCTGAGCACCGACGCCGAGCCGCCAGTGCGCATCTACGATCCCTCGGGCCCCTATACCGAGGCCGACGCCAGGATCGACCTCAATGCCGGCCTCGTTCAGCCGCGCCGCGCCTGGCTCGACGCCCGCGGCTTCCAGCGGGTTCCCGGCCGCGCCGTCACCGCCGCCGACAACGGCAACATCCCGGCCGAGCAGCTCGTGCCCGCCTGCCCGGCCGATCGCCCGATCCTCGAGGCGAAGCCCGGCCAGATGGCGACGCAATACGAATTCGCCAGGGCCGGCATCGTCACGCCCGAGATGATCTATGTCGCGCATCGCGAGAATCTCGGCCGCGCCGCCATGCTGGAAGGCGCGAGGGAGCGCCATACCGACGGCGAGAGCTTCGGCGCCAGCGTGCCGGAATTCGTCACGCCGGAATTCGTCCGCGAGGAGATCGCGCGCGGCCGCGCCATCATCCCGGCCAACATCAACCACCCCGAGCTGGAGCCGATGGCGATCGGCCGCAACTTCCTGGTCAAGATCAACGCCAATATCGGCAATTCCGCCGTGACCTCCGGCGCGGCCGAGGAGGTCGAGAAGCTGGTCTGGGCGATCCGCTGGGGCGCCGACACGGTGATGGACCTCTCCACCGGCCGCAACATCCACAACATCCGCTCCTGGATCCTGCGCAATTCGCCGGTGCCGATCGGCACGGTGCCGATCTACCAGGCGCTGGAGAAGGTCGGCGGCGATCCGGTCAAGCTCGACTGGGAGGTGTTCAAGGACACGCTGATCGAGCAGGCCGAGCAAGGCGTCGACTATTTCACCATCCATGCCGGCGTCAGGCTGCCTTACGTCCCGCTGACGGCGAACCGCGTCACCGGCATCGTCTCGCGCGGCGGCTCGATCATGGCGCGCTGGTGCCTCGCGCATCACCGTGAGAGCTTCCTCTACGAGCGCTTCGACGAGATCTGCGAGATCATGCGCCGCTACGACGTCTCCTTCTCGCTCGGCGACGGCCTGCGGCCGGGCTCGATCGCCGACGCCAACGACCGCGCCCAGTTCGCCGAGCTGGAGACCTTGGGCGAGCTGACGCAGATCGCCTGGCAGAAGGGCTGCCAGGTGATGATCGAGGGCCCCGGCCATGTGCCGATGCACAAGATCAAGGAGAACATGGAGAAGCAGCTCCGCGAATGCGGCGAGGCGCCGTTCTACACGCTCGGGCCGCTGACCACCGACATCGCGCCGGGCTACGACCACATCACCTCGGGCATCGGAGCGGCGATGATCGGCTGGTATGGCTGCGCCATGCTCTGCTACGTCACGCCGAAGGAACATCTCGGCCTGCCCAACCGCGACGACGTCAAGACCGGCGTCATCACCTACCGCATCGCCGCCCATGCCGCCGATCTCGCCAAGGGCCACCCTGCCGCGAAGGTCAGGGACGACGCGCTGTCGCGCGCCCGCTTCGACTTCCGCTGGGAGGACCAGTTCAACCTCGCGCTCGATCCGGATACGGCACGGGAATTCCACGACGAGACCCTGCCGAAGGACGCCCACAAGGTCGCGCATTTCTGCTCGATGTGCGGGCCGAAATTCTGCTCGATGAAGATCACGCAGGATTTGCGCGCCGAAGTGCAGGCGATGGGCGAGAACGAGCGTAAGGCGCTCGAAGCCATGGCGACGGAGGGGATGGCGGCGAAATCGCAGGAATTCCTCGACAAGGGCGGCAGCCTCTACCTGCCCGCGGCCCCATGAGCGCGGCGAGCGCCAGCCTCGACGCGGCGCAGGTCGCGTCGATCCTGGCGCGGGTGGCCGAGCGCCGCCCGCGCGTGCACTGCCTGACCAACACGGTGGCGCAGAACGTCACCGCCAACATGCTGCTCGCCGTCGGGGCCATCCCCTCGATGGCGAGCCATCCCGAGGAGGTCGCGGCGGTCGCGGCCGGCGCCGGCGCGATCCTGATCAATCTCGGCACGATCAGTTCGGAAGGCGAGCGCGCCATCCCGAAGCTGCTCGACGTCGCCCGCGAGCGCGGCCTTCCGCTGGTGCTCGATCCGGTCTTCGTCGAGCTTTCGCCGCTCAGGATGCGGCTGGCGCAGGCGGTTTTGCGGCTCCCCGGCGTGAGCGTGCGCGGCAATGCCGCCGAGATGGCGGCGCTCGATCCCGCCCTGGCCCGAGCGCAGGGGGTGCTGCGCGTCACCACCGGCAGGATCGACCGGATCGAGGGGGCGGGCAGCGCCTACCTGGTCGCGCACGGCCATGCGCTGATGACCAGGGTGACGGGCCTCGGCTGCGCGTCCAGCGCGCTGGTCGCGGCCTGCCGGACGGTCGAGCCCGACCCGGCGCTGGCCGCGGCTGCGGCTCTGACGGCCTACGGCATCGCCGGCGAGATCGCGGCCGGACGCGCCGCCGGCCCCGGCAGCTTCGCCATGCACCTGATCGACGCCCTCGCCGGGCTGGACGAGGCGGCGCTGGCGGCGCGGATGGGCTGAGACGCGCCTCGGCGCCGCGCTCTATTGCGTCGGCGTCAGCGAGAGCGGCGCGGGCTTCGGAGGCGCCGGGCGCGGCCGGGGCTTGGCCGCCTGCCGCGGCTCGGTGTGCAGCCCGAGCCGCGCCCGCAATTCCGCCGCGCGCGCCTCGGTGATCCGGGCGGCGCAGAATCCGTACTGGCCCTCGCGCTGGAAATCCCGGCAGATCATCTCGCGCTCGCCGGAGAAGCCGGCCTGCTCGCGCGCCAGCGTGCGCTGGTCGACGGCGTTGGCCTTCGCCGTCAGCGTCCGGTAGCCGTCGCGCAAGGCGCGCTCGGCCGCGCCGCGGGCGCGCTCGATCGCCTTGGCCTGGGCCGCGACGACGCCCTGGTCCGGCCCCCAGAGGCCGCGCGGATCGACCCGGCACTGCGCCGCCGCGACGACGCAGGGCTCGGCCGGCTCGATGACCAGGAAGGCCCCGTCGAGCACGTCGAACAGCAGCGGGCAGACCGGCGCCTCCAGCCGGTAGCGCGGCACGCCGGCCGGCTTGCCGAGCGCGGTGACCGGCACAGGCGCATCGCCGAGCGAGACCGCACAGGGCTCGACCAGATTGGCGGTTTGATAGCCGTCGAGGCTGAGCCTGAGCCCATAGCCCTCGCCGAGCTTCTCGAAGGTCGCGGCACCCTGATTGCCGTTGCGATGCAGGGCCTTGCCGAGGATCGTCTCCTCGCCCGCGATCTTCAGCGCGGGCAGGCTCGGCTGGCGGTGGGGCGCCGTTCCGCCGGCGGCCGGCGGGGCGGCCTGATGGGTCCCCGGCGCGTTGAAGGGCTGGGCGCCCGGCAGTTGCAGCGGCTGCGCCTTCGCGGGCACGCCGGCAGCGACCGCCAGAAGCGCGGCGAGGCCGGGGGCGATGCGCTTGCCTGCTCTCATCGGGTCCATACCAAGCCGAACGGCCTTCCTGCATGACCCGCCCGGCCGGCCGGCGCAAGGGCGCAAACGCCACAGTCGCCGCGAAAGCGCCGGCCGCCGCGCAGCCGCCCGGGACCGGCCCGGCGGCGCGAACATGCCGCCCCTGATTCTTAATCGGCTCGCCTGTCTTGCAAGGGCGGGAACACCCTCACTATATACGCCGCCAAGGGGCGGTTTCACCACCGTCAAACGTGGAATGCCGGTTTCGTTCGCCGCCGAAGCGGGGGCGATCCGGTCCATGGGCCGGCAGGCGGCGCGCAAGCGTCGCAGGTCGGCGATCTGCTCAGTCGAAAGGGATCCCATCCATGGGTAAAGTCATCGGTATCGACCTCGGCACGACCAATAGCTGCGTCGCAGTGATGGAAGGCACCACGCCGAAGGTCATCGAGAACGCCGAAGGTGCCCGCACCACGCCGTCGATCGTCGCGATCACGGACGATGGCGAGCGCCTCGTCGGCCAGCCGGCCAAGCGCCAGGCCGTCACCAACCCCGAGCGCACCTTCTTCGCGATCAAGCGCCTCATCGGCCGCACCTACGACGATCCGATGACGCAGAAGGACCTCAAGCTCGTCCCCTACAAGATCACCAAGGCGTCCAACGGCGACGCCTGGGTCTCGGCCGACGGCAAGGATTATTCGCCCTCGCAGATCTCGGCCTTCATCCTGACCAAGATGAAGGAGACGGCGGAATCCTATCTCGGCCAGCCCGTCACCCAGGCCGTCATCACCGTTCCGGCCTATTTCAACGACGCCCAGCGCCAGGCGACCAAGGACGCCGGCAAGATCGCCGGCCTCGAGGTGCTGCGCATCATCAACGAGCCGACCGCGGCCGCGCTCGCCTACGGCCTCGACAAGAAGTCGACCGGCACCATCGCGGTCTACGACCTCGGCGGCGGCACCTTCGACGTCTCGATCCTGGAGATCGGCGACGGCGTCTTCGAGGTGAAGTCGACCAATGGCGACACCTTCCTCGGCGGCGAGGACTTCGACATGCGCCTGGTCGAGTACCTGGCGGAGGAGTTCAAGAAGGAGCAGGGCATCGACCTGAAGAAGGACAAGCTCGCCCTGCAGCGCCTGAAGGAAGCGGCCGAGAAGGCCAAGATCGAGCTGTCGAGCGCCGCCCAGACCGAGATCAACCTGCCCTATATCACGGCGGATGCCTCCGGTCCGAAGCACCTCGCCATCAAGCTCTCGCGCGCCAAGTTCGAGAGCCTGGTCGACGATCTGATCCAGCGCACCATCGAGCCCTGCAAGAAGGCGCTCAAGGACGCCGGCATCTCGGCGGGCCAGATCGACGAGGTCGTCCTCGTCGGCGGCATGACCCGCATGCCGAAGGTCCAGGAAGTCGTGAAGCAGTTCTTCGGCAAGGAGCCGCATAAGGGCGTCAACCCGGACGAGGTCGTCGCCATCGGCGCCGCGATCCAGGCCGGCGTCCTCCAGGGCGACGTCAAGGACGTGCTGCTGCTCGACGTGACCCCGCTCTCGCTCGGCATCGAGACGCTGGGTGGTGTCTTTACCCGTCTCATCGACCGCAACACCACGATCCCGACCAAGAAGAGCCAGGTCTTCTCCACCGCCGAGGACAATCAGAACGCGGTGACGATCCGGGTCTTCCAGGGCGAGCGCGAGATGGCGGCCGACAACAAGCTGCTCGGCCAGTTCGACCTGATGGGCATTCCGCCGGCCCCGCGCGGCATGCCGCAGATCGAGGTGACCTTCGACATCGACGCCAACGGCATCGTCTCGGTGACGGCGAAGGACAAGGCCACCAACAAGGAGCAGCAGATCAAGATCCAGGCTTCGGGCGGCCTCAGCGAGGCCGACATCCAGAAGATGGTGAAGGACGCCGAGGCCAACGCCGCCGAGGACAAGAAGCGCCGCGAGCTGGTCGAGGCCAAGAACCAGGGCGAGAGCCTGGTGCACTCGACCGAGAAGTCGCTGAAGGATTTCGGCGACAAGGTCTCCGAGGCCGACAAGTCGGCGATCGAGACGGCGGTCGAGGCGCTGAAGACCGCGCTCACCGGCGAGGATGCCGAGGCGATCAAGGCCCGTACCAACGAGCTGATGCAGGCCTCGATGAAGCTCGGCGAGGCGATGTATGCCGCCAGCCAGGCCGAAGGCGCCACTGCCGAAGGCGAGGCTGCGACCGAGGCAGCCGCGAAGGACGACGTCATCGACGCCGACTTCAAGGACGTCTCGGACGACAAGAAGAAGAGCGCGTAACCGCGCTCTCCATCCCGGCGGGATGATTTTGGCCGGGCTTGACCCGGCCATCTCGTTCGGGGATGGCGTGAGGCAGGATGCAGACGCCGGACGCGCCATGGCCGGGCCCCAAGGTCCGGCCGTCTTGCGTCAAAGGCAGAGGGACAGATCGTTTCGATGTCGAAGCGCGATTACTACGAGATTCTCGGCGTCAGCCGGACCGTGACGGATGTCGAGCTCAAGAGCTCCTTCCGCAAGCTCGCGATGCAGCATCACCCGGACAGAAATCCCGGCGACAAGCAGGCCGAGATCAAGTTCAAGGAAATCAACGAGGCCTACCAGGTCCTCTCCGACGGGCAGAAGCGCGCGGCTTATGACCGCTTCGGCCATCAGGCCTTCGAGAATGGCGGCGGCGGCGGGGGCCAGGCCGATTTCTCCGACTTCATGTCGGACATCTTCGATTCCTTCTTCGGCGACGCCCGCCGCGGCGGGCCGCGCAACGCCAATGGCCGCGAGCGCGGCGCCGATCTGCGCTACAATCTCGAAATCGGGCTGGAAGAGGCCTTCACCGGCAAGAACGCCTCGATCCGCGTGCCGACCTCGGTCTCCTGCGAGGCCTGCTCGGGCACCGGCGCCAAGCCCGGCTCGAAGTCGCGGCAATGCCCGACCTGCGGGGGCCATGGCCGGGTGCGGGCCAATCAGGGCTTCTTCTCGGTCGAGCGGACCTGCCCGACCTGCAACGGCCGCGGCGAGGTCATCGACGACCCGTGCAAGAACTGCCAGGGCACCGGCCGCGTCACGCGCGAGCGCACGCTCTCGGTCAACATCCCGGCCGGCGTCGAGGACGGCACCCGCATCCGCCTCGCCGGAGAGGGGGAAGCGGGCCTGCGCGGCGGGCCGGCGGGCGACCTCTACATCTTCCTGTCGCTGAAACCCCACCCGATCTTCCAGCGCGACGGCGCCGACCTGTTCTGCCGCGTGCCGATCGGCCTGGTCTCGGCCGCGCTCGGCGGCGAGATCGAGGTGCCGACGCTGTCGGGCGAGCAGGCGCGGGTGAAGATCCCGGAAGGCACCCAGACCGGCAAGCAGTTCCGCCTCAAGGGCAAGGGCATGAGCGTGCTGCGCTCGCGCGAGGTCGGCGACCTCTACATCCAGGTGGTGGTCGAGACGCCGCAGAAGCTGACCGCCCGCCAGCGCGAATTGCTGGAGGAGTTCGAGCGCGAGAGCTCGCAGAACACCCATCCCGAGACGGCGGGCTTCTTCGGCCGGGTCAAGGACTTCCTCGGCGGGCTCGGCGGCACCGCCTGACCCCTGCAAGGGATCGACGTGTCGAAGGGCCGCCGGCGAGGCGGCCCTTCCCGTCTGTCGAGGGGAGCGTCCCTCAGGCCTTGTCGACGACCTTCTTGACGGCGTCCTTGCCCTTGCCGAGCGCCTGCTGGGCCTCGCCCTTGAGCTCCTGGGCCTTGCCCTCGGCTTCCCATTCCGGCTTGTTGAACGCCTTGCCGGCGGCCTGCTTGACGTTGCCGGCGGCCTCGTTGGCCATGCCCTTGATCTTGTCGGTCGTGCTGCCCATCGCGCTGCTCCTTTCGGTTCCGACGCCGCCGTCGCGGCTTCGGGGAGGCAACCGGCGCGAACGCGAAAGGTTCCGCCGCGCTCAGGCGCGTCCAGCACCGGCCGCGGCCAGCATGCGCAGCCTCTCCGCCGTCGCCGGGTCGGCCGGGAAGAAGGTTTCCAGCGCCAGCTCCGACAGAGTCACGTCGACCGGCGTGCCGAACACCGTGGTGGTGGAGATCAGAGACAGCGTCGCATCGCCGAGCCGGAGCCGGAGCGGCACGACGATGGCGGGTTCCGCCGCCGCCTCATGGCGCGCGCCCGCCTCCCCCTTCGGGTCGGGATAGGCTGCAAGCTCGCTCAGGAGGGCGCCGAGCTTCATGTCCGCCGTCGCCCGGACCTGCTGGCGCAGCCTGGCGAGCAGGTGCTCCTTCCATTCCGGAAGATTGGCGATGGCGGGGGCGAGCCCGCCCGGATGCAGCGAGAGCCGCAGGACATTGACCGGCGGCCTCAGCAATTCGGCCTCCGCGACGAGGCCGAGCAAATTCGTCACGGCGCCGTTCGCGGCCAGCAGGTTCCAGTGCCGGTCGACCGCGAGCGCCGGATAGGGCTCGTGGCCCTTCAGGATCAGGTCGATCGCCTGCCGCGCCGGCTGCAAGGACGGGTCCTCCAGCGAATGCTCGCGATAGACCGGGGCATAGCCCGCGGCGAGCAGGAGGGCGTTGCGCTCGCGCAGCGGCACGGACAGGTGCTCGGCGAGGAGCAGCACCATCTCGCGGCTCGGCCGCGAGCGGCCGCTTTCGATGAAGCTGAGATGCTTCTGCGAGATCTCGGCCTCCAGGGCGAGGTCGAGCTGGCTGAAGCGGCGGAGCTGCCGCCAGTCGCGGATCAGCGCGCCGACGGGCGGAACCGGATGTGTCGTCATGCCCGCACGCTAGCCGCGAAAGCGGCCGGTTCCAATTACCTCCCGCTTAATCGACCCGCCGCCGGGAAGGCGCCAGCATCCCGTCATCGCAACGGCCTTTCCGGCCCGATGAAAAGGAGACTGCCATGTCGACGATCTGTTCCTCGCGCTTCCTGCGCAACGCGCTTTCCCTCGATGCCGCCGCCTGCGCCGGGACGGGCCTGCTGCTCGCCGGCGCCGCCGGCGCGCTGGCGGAGCCGCTCGGCTTCCCGGCCGGCTTCCTGCGCGGCGCGGGCCTCGTCCTGCTGCCCTGCGCCGCCCTGCTGGCCTGGTTCGCCAGCCGCGAGACGCTGCCGCGCCGGGCGGTGCATCTCGTCGTCGCCGTCAACCTGCTCTGGATCGCCGACAGCGTCGCGATCCTGCTCGCCGGCTGGTTCGCGCCGTCCTCTCTCGGCATCGCCTTCGTGCTCGGGCAGGCCCTCGCCGTCGCGGCGGTGACGGAGCTCGAGATCGTCGGACTGAAGCGTTCCGCCGAAGGCGCCGCCGCCCAGCCGGCCTGAGACCGTCACGCGGCTGACGCATGGGCTCACTAGCCGACGGGTTCCCTCGTCAGCCAGCGGATCCGACCCATGCGCCAGCCTCTCGCCCTCGCGGCTCTCGCTTCGTTGCTCCTCGCGGGCACGGCCGGCGCGGAGCCGCTGTGCAACCGCGTCGCGACCTTCTCGGTGCCGGACATTCTTCCCCAGGGGCGCGACCGCAGCAGGAAGACCGTCTCCGAGATCATCGCCGCCAGCGAGGACGGCAAGCTGCTGGCCTATACCGACGCCGGGCAGAAGGCGCTGGGCCTCATCGACATCACGACCCCCGAGACGCCCAGGCCCGCCGGCTTCGTGCAGCTCGAAGGCGAGTCCACCTCGGTCGCCATCCTCGGCGACAAGGCCTTCGTCGCGGTCGTCACCTCCGGCGACAACGTCAAGCAGCCGGCCGGCCATCTCTTCGTCGTCACCGACAATGACGGCGTCGACGATTCCTCCGGCGAGACCCAGTTCTTCGCCTTCGGCCCGGTCGCGGACTGAGCGGGCTCGACCGGCCCGAAAGCAAAAAGCCCGGATGCTCGCGCATCCGGGCAGGTGCCTGGCCGATGATCGGAAGCCAGGTGGGAGGAGAGGGTCACCAGCTCGCGAGGACCGCGCCCTTGAAGCGCTCGGCGACGAAGGCCTTGATCTCCGGAGAATGATAGGCCTCGAGCAGGGTCTTGACCCAGGGCTTGTCCTTGTCGGCGCTGCGGACCGCGATCAGGTTGACATAGGGGCCCTTCGCGTCCTCGCGCAGGATGGCGGAGGAGGGGTCGATCTTGGCGTCGACGGCATAGTTGGTGTTGATCGCGGCGGCGGCGACGTCGGCGAGCGAGCGCGGCGTCTGGGCGGCCTCGATCTCGATGATCTTGAGCTTCTTCGGATTGGCGGTGATGTCGGCCACGGTCGGCTTGAATCCGACGCCGTCCTTCAGCTTGATCACGCCCTTGTCCTGCAGCAGCAGGAGCGAGCGGCCGCCATTGGTCGGGTCGTTCTGGATGGCGACGGTGGCGCCGTCCGGCACCTCGGCCCAGCTCTTGTATTTCGACGAATAGATGCCGAGCGGGAAGTTCACGGTCAGGCCGACGCTCTCGATCTTGAAGCCGCGATCCTTCACCTGGTTGTCGAGATAGGGCTGGTTCTGGAAGGAATTGGCCTCCAGCTCGCCGGCGTCGAGCGCCTGATTCGGCACGACATAGTCGGAGAACTCGATGATCTTGAGGTCGACGCCCTGCTTGGCGAGCAGCGGCTTCACCTTCTCGAGGATCTCGGCATGCGGGCCGGGCGAGACGCCGATGCGGATGAGCTGGCCCTGCTGGGCGACAGCGGGAGCTGCCGCGCCGAGCGCGAGGGCGAAGCCGGCGGCGAGCGCGGCGCGGCGGGTGAAGGGGGTCGTCATGGTCGATGATCCTCTGGGTAGGGAAACGGGAATGGCTGCGATCAGGCGTGGCGTAGGCGCTTGTTGAGGCGCCGGGCGAGACGGTCGCCGAAGCTCTGCACGAGCTGGACGAGGACGATCAGGACGGCGACGACGGTCGCCATCACGTCGGGCATGAAGCGCTGGTAGCCGTAGCGGATGCCGAGATCGCCGAGCCCGCCGCCGCCGACCGCCCCGACCATGGCCGAGAAGCCGATCAGGCTGACCACGGCCAGGGTGAGGCCCAGCACGATCGCCGGCAGCGCCTCCGGCACCAGCACCTTGCGCACGATCTGGACGGGCGTCGCCCCCATGGCGCGGGCGGCCTCGACCAGCCCCTGGTCGACCTCGCGGACGGCGCCCTCGATCAGCCGGGCGATGAAGGGGATGCAGGCGACCGTCAGCGGCACGATCGCGGCCGCGGTGCCGATCGAGGTGCCGGCGATCAGCCGCGTGAAGGGGATGATCGCAACGACGAGGATGATGAAGGGCGTCGAGCGCGTGGCGTTGACCAGCACGCCCAGCACGGCGTTGAGCGCCGGCGCCGCGAACAATTCGCCGCGCTTGCTGGTGGCGAGGAAGACGCCGAGCGGCAGGCCGAGCAGCGTGCCGATCCCCGCCGCGGCGGCGACCATGCTCAGCGTGTCGAGCGTCGCCTGCCAGATCAGCTTGAGGATTTCAGGAGACATGGCCGACCACCTCCGCCTTGAGACCGAGATTCCTCAGCGCGCCGAGCACGGCCTCGCTTTCCGGCGCGCGCGCCGGAACCGAGACCAGCAGGCTGCCGAAGGGCTGGCCGGCGATGGCGTCGATGCGCCCGGCCAGGATGTTGACGTCGACGCCGACCACCGCGCTCAGCCGGCTGATCACCGGAGCGGTGGCGTTCGCGCCGGTGAAGGTGACGCGCAGCACGAGCTCGTCGCCGGGGCGCGCTTCCGCCCGGATGCGGTCCTTGAGATGGGCGGGCAGCTCGACGCCAGTCACCGCCTCGACGAAGCGCGCCGTGGTCGGATGCCGCGGGTCGGTGAAGACGGCGAAGGTCTCGCCCTCCTCGACGATCCGCCCGCCCTCGATCACCGCGACACGGTCGCAGATCTCCTTGATCACCGGGATCTCGTGGGTGATCAGCAGGATGGTGATGCCGAGATCGCGATTGACCTGGCGCAGCAGCGCCAGGATCGACTGCGTCGTCTCGGGATCGAGCGCCGAGGTCGCCTCGTCGCAGAGCAGCAGCTTCGGGTCGGTCGCAAGCGCGCGGGCGATGCCGACGCGCTGCTTCTGGCCGCCGGAGAGCTCGGCCGGATAGCGCTCGCGCTTGTCGGCGAGCCCGACCAGCGCCAGGAGCTTCTCGACCTTGGCGGCGATCGCCGCCTTCGGCGTTCCGGCGATCTCCAGCGGCAGGGCGACATTGTCGAACACCGTGCGCGAGGAGAGCAGGTTGAAATGCTGGAAGATCATGCCGATCTCGCGCCGCCGGCGGCGCCAGCCGGCCTCGTTCAGCGCCGTCACGTCCTCGCCCTCGATCAGGATGCGGCCGGCGGTGGCCCGCTCCAGCCCGTTGACGAGGCGGATCAGCGTCGACTTGCCGGCGCCCGAGCGGCCGATGACGCCGACGATGGCGCCGGCGGGCACGGCGAGGTCGATGCCGGAGAGGGCCGGTACCGCCTGCTGCCCGGCGCGGCCGGGATAGGTCTTGCCGACCTGCTCGAAGCGGATGATCGGATCGGGAGCGGGAACCGGCTGCGCGCCGAGATTCAGCGCGCCGGGTCTGACGGGGGCGTTCATCATGTCCTCAGAAAAGCGAATGGCAGGACCAGTGGGTGATGCCGATCTGCTCGCAGGTCACGTCGCGGACCGACCGGCGCCGGTCCTCGTCGCGCCCCGGCTCCGCTCCCGGGGCGGGAGGCAGCAGCCGGACCTTGAGCGCCCGCCACAGGGTGAAGAGGATCCGCATCGCGACCTAGGAGGCCAGACGGAGGGGCTGCGCGTCCCGCCGGGGCCGCGCCAGCAGGCGGGCGGCCTGCTCGGCCGCGCCGGGCGTGGCGAAGCGCTGGCCGTCCAGGGCGCGGAAGGCGGCGCTCGCCGCGATGAAGGTGAAGAAGCGCTCGTCGGGGCGGCGGTTGACGAGTCCGGCCTGCGTCTCGCCGACCTCGATGACATAGGCCTGCCGGGCCGGGCCGTGCCGGCCGTCCGAAAGAACTGAAAGGGACATGGTTCTGCTCTCCGTGCCGCGTCGCGGCGCCTGGAATGACGGTGAAACGAAAGGTCCGGGAAACCCGGCGGTCTCAGCGTCGACAGCGGCAGAGCGGGGAACGGAAGCGCGGCTGGTTCCGAAAGATGATCGCGGCGGCCATGTCAGTCTCCTCGATAATGGAGCCCACGACCCAGTCGTGGCGCTTTAGCGTTTGGTGACGCGGCGCAAGCTGCTCGCTCAAATCTCCGCGGCTCCCGGCGAAGCGGAAGCAGGCCCAATCTACCCGGATCGTCCTGTCTGTCAACCGGATCGTTCTTTTAAAGAAACGACCCTGCGGAGAATAATTTTCTCCGCACAGCCCCGCCCGCTCCGGCTGCGGCATCGCGCTGACTTGACCGCGGGCCGGCACGAACGCCATGGAGGAGCCATGCCGGTTCGCGCCCGCCTTCTCCCATGGCTGCGCCGCTCCGTCCTCGGGGCGTGGTTCGCCATGGCCTATGCGCTGGGCGTGCTGGCGCTCGCTCTCGCCCCGGCGCCGGCGGCGGCCTTGGCCGCGCCGGGCGGGCTCCTGCTCTGCTCCGGCGTCCCTCTTCCCGACGAGGGCGGCCCGGGCGCTCCGGCCCAGCCCTTCGGCGACCTCGCCCATTGCAAGGGCTGCCCGCACAACCCCGTTCTCGCCGGCCCGCCCGCCCTCGCCTCGCTCGCTCTCGCGCGGACGGAGCGCCCTGTCGCGCCCTCGCCGCGGCTGCGCGAGGACAGGCCCCGCCTCTTCGCCACCGGCCTGCCGCCCTCGCGCGCGCCGCCGGCCGCCTGAGCCGCGCCCATCCCGCTTTGACATTCCATGCCTGAATGCCGCCGCGAGCGTCGCCGCGCCGTCAGGCGTTCCACAGGATCATCGCCATGAAGCTTTCGCTCTCGCTCGCCGCCGCGCTCGCGCTGTCGGCCTCGCTCGCCGCCGCCCAGGACTTCAAGGCGGGGCCGCTCAAGATCGGCCATCCCTGGTCGCGCGCCACCCCGGCCGGGGCCAAGGTCGGCGGCGGCTATCTCACCATCGAGAACACCGGAACGGCCCCGGACCGGCTCGTCTCGGTGGCCGCGCCCTTCGCCGCCCGCTCGGAGATCCACGAAATGGCGACCAAGGACGGCATCATGACGATGCGCCCGCTCGAGAACGGCGTCGAGGTGCCGGCCGGCGGCAAGGTCGAGTTCAAGCCCGGCGGCTACCACATCATGTTCATGGAGCTGAAGCAGCCGCTGAAGCAGGGCGAGACCGTGAAGGGCACGCTGACCTTCGAGAAGGCCGGCAGCGTCGATGTCGAGTTCAAGGTCGACTCGATCGCCGCCAAGGGCGGCGCCGACGCGCATCAGGGTCACTGACCGCATCGCCGCCGATGCCCGGAGCGCTCCGGGCATCGGCTAAGCGGCCGCTATTTCACGGCGACGATGATCAGCAGGAAAGCGATGAGCAGCAGGAGCTGCTTCAGGCTCCAGTTGATCCGGCGGAGCTGGTCGGCGGCGCCGTCCTCGCCATGCTCCTCCGCCTCTGCCGGAGCGGCCGCATGCTCCGGCTGCGCCCGCGCGGGTTCCGCCGCCCGGACGGCTGGCGGACGCCATTCGATGCTTTCGACGAAGCCGCGGGCGGGCGCGCTGCCCCGGCCGTCCTCGGCCGGCCCGAGATACCAGTCGACCGGCTCCGCGCCCGGGCGGCCGCGATCCTCCTCGCGGATCCAGAGGCTGGTCGTCGCCTCCAGCGACAGCGCCTCGGCCAGCCCCGCTAGCATGTCGGCCTTCAGGGCCTCGAAGACGGCGGGCGCGAGATAGGCCTCGGCGAAGGGCTCGGCCATGCCGCTCTCCTCGTGGCCATCCTCTTCGCGATAGCCGAGCAGCAGCAGCAGCCGCACCGATTCGCCGGCGGCCGGAAGCGGCCGCAGCGTCAGGGAAAGCTGCCGGACGGAGCCCTCCAGCCCGGCCCGGCGCAAGCTGCCCGCGACGATCCGCGCCTGCGCCTCGATGCGCCGGCTGTCCTCGATCCGCCCGTCGCGGCCGGCATAGCCGCCGACGAAGCGCGGCGCCGAGGCTTCGAGCCGGAAGCGGCGGGCCGTGTCCTGCAGGTAGCGCTGCGGCGACCCGTCGATCGTCATGCGCCCGCCGCTGACGGACATGCTGGCTGGCGGCTGTGATTCGTCCATGCACCTCATCCTGCTCGGGCCCGCAGGATAGCAGCTCGCCCCGGATGCGTCAGGCGCGACGCTCCTGACAAAAGCGTGCCGATGCCGCAGGATAGGAAAGCCGCGACGGAACCGCGAAGGAAAGCCGATGTCCGACGAACTCGTGCTCTATACCCACCCGATGTCGCGCGGCCGCATCGCCCGCTGGATGATGGAGGAGCTCGGCCAGCCCTACCGCGCCGAGATCGTCGGCTACGGAGAGCCGATGAAGGGGGCCGCCTACAGGGCGATCAACCCGATGGGCAAGGTGCCGGCGCTGGTGCATGGCGGGACGGTCGTCACCGAATGCGCCGCGATCTGCGCCTATCTCGCCGACGCCTTCCCGCAGGCCGGGCTCGCGCCGGCGCCGGGCGACAGGCGGCGCGGCCCCTATTATCGCTGGCTGTTCTTCGCCGCCGGGCCGGTCGAGGCGGCCGTATCCAGCAAGGCGTTCGGCCTCGCGGCGCCGCCCGAGGCAGCCCGCTCCCTCGGCTATGGCAGCTATGCCGACACGATCGACACGCTGGAGCAGGCGGTCTCGCAGGGCGAGTACCTCGCCGGCGACCGCTTCAGCGCGGCCGATGTCTATGTCGGCTCGCAGATCCTCTGGGGCCTGCAGTTCGGCACCATCGAGAAGCGCCCCGCCTTCGAGGCCTATGGCGGGCGGCTCGCGGCCCGGCCGGCGGCGCGGCGCGCCCGGGAAATCGACGATGCGCTGATGGCGCAGATGCAGAAGGCGGGCTGAGGGCGGCACGCGCCCCATGCATGGCGCGCGGCCGGCATCGCGGGTTGCCCCTTCGCGCCAGCCGTTCTAAACGGTGCGTCGCACGCTGGCCCTCCTGCCCGCCGCGCCCGTCCGCGTGCCCCATTTGACAGATTCGCGATGAACGAGATGACCGCCGTCGCCCGGCCGCGCCACGGCATGGGCTTCTATCCCTTCGTGGGACTCACCGCCGCGCTGATGGCGACGAACGCGCTCGCGATCGATTCGATGCTGCCGGCCCTGCCCGAGATGGCGCAGGCGCTCGGCATCGCCGCCGCCAACCAGCGGCAATGGATCATCACCGCCTATCTGCTGGGCTTCGGCGTCTCGCAGATCTTCTACGGCACGATCTCCGACCGCTACGGGCGCCGGCCGGTGCTGCTGTTCGGCCTCGCCGTCTATGTGCTGGCGAGCATCGCGGCCGCGCTCTCGGGTTCCTTCGAGACGATGATGGCCGCGCGCGTGATCCAGGGCATCGGCGCCGCGGCGACCCGCGTCCTCGTCATCTCGATCGTGCGCGACTGCTATTCCGGCCGCGACATGGCGCGGGTGATGTCGCTGGCGATGATCGTCTTCCTCGCGGTGCCGATCCTCGCCCCCTCGATCGGGCAGGCGATCCTGCTGGTGGCGCCGTGGCGCTGGATCTTCGGCGTGCTGACCGCCTTCGGCGCGCTGGTGATGCTGTGGGTCGTGGCGAAGCTGCCCGAGACGCAGCACCCGGAGGACCGCAAGCCGATCGACGTCGCCAATGTCTCCGCCGCCTTCCGGGCGACGCTGACGAGCCGCATCGGCGTCGGCTACATGCTGGCCATGGCCTTCGTGCTCGGCGGGCTGTTCGGCTTCATCAACTCGGCGCAGCAGGTCTTCGTCGACGTCTTCGCCGTGCCGCATCTCTTCACGATCGTCTTCGCCGGGATCGCGATGTTCATGGCGGCGGCCTCGCTACTGAATTCGCACATCGTCGGCCGGCTGGGCATGCGCCGCGTCTCGCATGGCGCGCTGGTCGGCTACATCCTCTTCACCGGCATCCATGCGCTGATCGCGCTGTCCGGCCACGAGACCCTGCTGCTCTTCGCCCTCTTCCAGGGCGGCGCGATGTTCTGCTTCGGGCTGATCGGCCCGAATTTCGGCGCGCTCGCCATGGACCCGCTCGGCCATGTCGCCGGCACCGCCTCCTCGGTCCAGGGCTTCGTCACCACCGTGGTCGGCGCGCTGCTCGGCTTCTATATCGGCCAGCATTTCGACGGCACGGTCGTGCCGATCACGCTCGGCTTCGCGCTCTGCGGGCTGATGGCGCTGGTCGTCGTGCTGATCGTCGAGAAGGGCCGGCTCTTCCATCCGGCGCCGGGGCGCTCCTGACCGCACCCTTGGTTCCGCCGCCTCCGGCGACGGACAGGCCTTCGAATCCGCATGCGATCGGAACCAGGCGATCGCGATTCGTCTTGGCTCGGGAAGGGCGCCGCCCGCCTTCCCGCGGTCGCGGGCCGCCGGATCGTCCGCCCCCTCCGGGAGGAGGGCGGGGCGATCGGTCTGCGCGTCAGGGCATCGGGATCATCCGAAAGGCGAATGCCGCCTTCCGGCCCGATACCTCAGGCGACCTTGAGATTGACCGCCGCGTTCTTGCCGGTCTTCCGGTCCGGCTCGAGATCGTAGCTGATCTTCTGCCCTTCGCTCAGGCTGCGCAGCCCGGAGCGCTCGACGGCGCTGATGTGGACGAATACGTCGTTACCGCCCTGATCGGGCGTGATGAAGCCGTAGCCCTTCGTCTCGTTGAACCACTTGACGGTTCCCGTACTCACTTGCGCTCCCCTTCCAGTCTCAGGCGCCGGAACCCATCCGGCGCGGTACTGTAGGTGGCATTTCGCCGCGGTTGCAACGACGCAGCGCACAAAACCTTTCCGCGAATGCGAAGGCGCCGCGGGCGCAATGCCGCGGGCGCAGCCCCGCTCCCGGAGCGGGGACCCTTGCGGCGGCGCCCCCGCTCCCGCATGAACGTCACCGGACCATCGACCGGGAGAACAGCCATGAGCAACTATGTGATCGACCCGCCGGCCATCGCCGCCGTACCGGTTGCCGGCGGCGGCTCCTTCCCGGTCCGCCGGGTCTTCTGCGTCGGGCGCAACTATGCCGAGCACACCCGCGAGATGGGCGGCGATCCCGACCGCGAGGAGCCGTTCTTCTTCACCAAGCCGGCGGACGCGCTGCTGATCAACGGCGCCGACATGCCCTATCCGCCCAAGACCCAGGAACTGCACCACGAGATGGAGCTGGTCGTGGCGATCGGCACCGGCGGCAAGGACATCCCCGAATCCGAGGCGCTCGCCCATGTCTACGGCTATGCGGCCGGCCTCGACATGACGCGGCGCGACCTGCAGAACGCGGCCAAGAAGGCCGGGCGCCCCTGGGACATGTCCAAGGGCTTCGACCTCTCCGGGCCGGTCGGCGAGATCGTGCCGGCGAGCCAGGCCGGCCATCCCAGCGCCGGCAAGATCGAACTCACCGTCAACGGCACGGTGCGCCAGAGCTCCGACCTCGCCAAGCAGATCTGGAACGTCGAGGAGACGATCTCCTATCTCTCCGGCCTCGTCGAGCTGAAGCCCGGCGACCTGATCTTCACCGGCACGCCGGAAGGCGTCGCCGCGGTGAACAGGGGCGACGTGCTCGAAGGCGAGATCGCCGGCGTCGGCACCGTCCGCACCCGCATCGTCTGAGCGCCGGACAGGACAAGGACCGCATCATGCCCCTGACCTCCGACGCCTCCGGCGTCTTCCCGATCGCGCCGACGCCGTTCGACCCGGATGGCGGCATCGACTGGGCCTCGGCCGACCGGCTGTTCGAATTCTACCACGGCATCGGCGCCGACGGCGTCACCGTGCTCGGCATCATGGGCGAGGCGCCCAAGCTGGAGCCGGAGGAATCGATCGCGCTGGTCAGGCGCGCCGTGGCGAAGATGGGCGGAAAGCCGATCATCGTCGGCGTCTCGGCCCCGGGCTTCGCCGCGATGCGCTCGCTGGCGCGGCAGGTGATGGATCTCGGCGCCGGCGGCGTGATGATCGCCCCGCCCCCCTCCCTGCGCACCGACGACCAGATCACCGGCTACTACGCCCAGGCCGTCGAGGCGATCGGCGCCGACATCCCCTTCGTCATCCAGGACTATCCGCTGACGCTCTCGGTGGTGATGACGCCGGCGGTGATCCGCAGGATCGTCATGGACAACCCCTCCTGCGTGATGCTGAAGCACGAGGACTGGCCGGGGCTGGAGAAGATCTCCACCCTGCGCAAGTTCCAGAAGGAAGGCTCGCTCAGGCCGCTCTCGATCCTGACCGGCAATGGCGGGCTCTTCCTCGATTTCGAGATGGAGCGCGGCGCCGACGGCGCCAATACCGGCTACGCCTTCCCGGAGCTGCTGATCGACGTGGTCCGGCTGCAGAAGGCCGGGCAGCGCGACGCGGCGCACGACATTTTCGACCTCCATCTGCCGCTGATGCGCTACGAGCAGCAGCAGGGCGTCGGCCTGGCGGTGCGCAAATACACGCTGATGAAGCGCGGCATCCTCGCCCATGACGCCCAGCGCAAGCCCGGTCCGGCGCTCTCCGCCGCGGCGAGGGGAGAGGTGGACTACCTGCTCGCCCGCATCGCCCGGCACGATCAACGCGCGAAGATCCGATAGCGGCGACCTCCCTGTCCATCCCCGTCATTGCGAGCACGATGACGGGGAGGCGGGTTCCGTTCAGCGCTCGCGCCGCCGGATGCGGCGGATGAACTCGTTCAGCGCCAGCAGCACGAGCGCGAGGATGAAGGGCAGCAGGTAGTAGATCACCCGGAAGAGCAGCAGCGCGCCCAGCACATATTCGAAGGGCAGCCGGTTGAGCGCGACCAGCATCGTCGCCTCGAAGACCCCGAGCCCCCCCGGCGAGTGGCTGGCGATGCCGATCAGGCAGCCGAAGATATAGGCGGCGAGGAAGGTCGGGTAGTCGAGGCCGTAGCCGCCCGGCAGCAGCACGAAGAGCACGGCGGCGGCGGCGCAGACCTCGCAGGCGCCGAGCGTCATCTGGCCGAGCGTCGTGCCGAGGCCGGGCAGGTGCAGGTTCCAGCCCTTGACGCGCAGCGTTCGCTCGTCGGTCGCGACCCAGACGAGATAGCCGAGGATGGCGAGCGAGACCGCCCCGCCGACGAGCTGGACGACGACGGGCGAGGTCCGCGCCAGCATCGCCACCGATTCGGCCGAGTAGAACAGGCTGGCGCAGAGGATGGCGCCGAGCCCGAGCCAGAAGGTCAGCCCCGCGATCACGGTCAGGCTGGCGACCTCCGAGGCGCGCACCCCCTTGGGCGAATAGATCCAGTAGCGCACCGTGCCGCCGGTGACGATCGGAAAGCCGAGCGTGAAGGAAACCGAATAGCTGGTGAAGGAGGCGAGCGCCGTGGTGCGGTAGGGGATCGAGAGCCCGAGCCGGCGCAGCGCCAGCGCGTCATAGCCGGTGAGCAGCAGATAGCTCAGCGCGGTGAAGCCGGCCGCCAGCCCGAGCTGGCGCAGGCTGGCATTGGAGAAGGCCGCGGCGAGATCGCCGGGATTCATCTGGCTGATGATGTGCCAGAGCACCGCCAGCGAGGCGGCGAAGATCAGGATGCTCGCCAGCGGGCCGAGCCACCACCAGCGGCTGCGCCGGCGCAGCGGCGTTCCCGGCAGGTGCGTTCCTGGCTCGTGCGGGCCGAAGGGCATGCGCTCTCTGGGTTGCGCGCCGTGACGGATCGGGACGGCGCGGGGACGGGCGGGAGGGCGCGGCCGCGCCCCGGCCCGAGAGATAACGCGTCGGAGGCGATGCACAAGCCGAAGCGGCGAATGAGCCCCATGAGCGAAAGACCGGGCGCCGTCTTTCTCCTGTCAAGCGGCGCCCCCGAAGGCATGGCCGCGCGGCGTGGAACCGTGCCCGCCCCGACACGTTGAGCCTCCAGGAGCTGCGGCTGGGGTTTCAGCAGGGAGCGATGCCATGCCACGCGGCGACAAATCCGCCTATACCGACAAGCAGAAGCGCAAGGCCGAGCATATCGAGGAAGGCTATGAGAACCGCGGCGTCTCGCATGAGGAGGCCGAGCGGCGCGCCTGGGCGACGGTGAACAAGGACAGCGGCGGCGGCAACAAATCCGGTTCCGGCCGCGGCAAGCCCGACGGCAACGCCGCGGCGAAACGCGGCGGCGAGCTGGGCGGGAAGGCCTCCGCCGCGCGCCCCGCCGCCGCGCGGTCGGCCTCCGCGAAGAAGGCGGCCGAGACCCGCCGCAAGCACGCTTCCTGAGCCGGACGGACGTCCGGCCCGGCGCGTTCCGTCCTCAGCCGCCGATGTTGAAGGCCGCCAGCGCCGCCATGTTGACGATGTCGGAATCCTTGGCGCCGAGCGGCACGATCTGCACCGGCTTGTCGAGGCCGACGATCAGCGGCCCGATCACCGTCGAGCCGCCGAGCTCCTGCAGGAGCTTGGTCGAGATCGAGGCGGAGTGGAAGGCCGGCATCACCAGCACATTGGCCGGCCCCGACAGGCGGCAGAACGGATACTGGCTCATGAGCTCGCGGTTGAGCGCGACATCGGCCGCCATCTCGCCGTCATATTCGAAGTCGACGCGCTGGCCGTCGAGCAGCTTCACCGCCTCGCGCACCTTCTCGGAGCGCTCGCCCGCCGGATGGCCGAAGGTCGAGAAGGCGAGCATGCCGACCCGCGGCTCGTAGCCGAGGCGCCGGCCGACCCCGGCCGCCTCGATCGCGATGTCGGCCAGTTCCCGCGCCGTCGGCATCTCGGTGATCGCGGTGTCGGCGACCAGGACGGTGCGCTCGCGCGAGATCACGATCGAGACGCCGATCAGCCTGTGCCCCGGCTTCTCGTCGATGACGCGCCGGACCTCCTCCAACGCGATCGAGTAGTTGCGGGTGACGCCCGTCACCATCGCATCGGCGTCGCCGAGCGCCACCATGGCGGCGGCGAAATGGTTGCGGTCCTGGTTGATCAGGCGCTGGCAGTCGCGGATCAGATAGCCCTCGCGCTGCAGCCGCTCGTAGAGATACTGGGCATAGGCCGCGTTGCGGCGCGAGAGCCGGGCGTTCTGCACCTCGATGCCCTTGGCCTCGAGATCGACGCCGAGGAAGGCCGCCGTCTCGTAGATGCGCTCGTCGCGGCCGACGAGGATGGCCTGGCCGAGCCCCTGGCTGACGAAGGAGGCGGCGGCGCGGATGACCTGCTCCTCCTCGCCCTCGGCGAAGACGACGCGCTTGGGATAGCGCCGCACCCGCTCGAAGATGCCGTTCAGCGTGCCGGCGATCGGGTCGCGCCGGGCGGAGAGATGCGCCTTGTAGGCCTTGGTGTCGACGATCGGCTTGCCGGCGACGCCGGTCTCCATCGCCGCCTTGGCCACCGCCATCGGCACGACCTGGATCAGGCGCGGATCGAACGGCACGGGGATGATGTAGTCCTTGCCGTAGCGCGGGCGGGCGCCCTGATAGGCGGCCGCGACCTCGTCGGGCACGTCCTCGCGGGCGAGCCTCGCCAGCGCCTCGGCCGCGGCGATCTTCATCTCCATGTTGATCGTCGTCGCCCGCACGTCGAGCGCCCCGCGGAAGATGAAGGGGAAGCCGAGGACGTTGTTGACCTGGTTCGGGTAGTCGGAGCGGCCGGTCGCCATGATGACGTCGTCGCGCACCTCCGCGACCTCCTCCGGCGTGATCTCCGGGTCGGGATTGGCCATGGCGAAGATGATCGGGTTCGGCGCCATCGCGGCGACCATCTCCTTGGTCACCGAGCCCTTCTGCGACAGGCCGAAGAAGGCGTCGGCCCCCTCCATCGCCTGCGCCAGCGTGCGCCGGTCGGTGACGGCGGCATGGGCCGATTTCCACTGGTTCATGCCCTCGGTGCGGCCCTGGTAGATCACGCCCTTGGTGTCGCAGAGGATGACGTTGTCGGGCTTGAAGCCCATCGCCTTGAGCAGCTCGATACAGGCGATGGCGGCGGAGCCGGCGCCGTTGATGACGAGCCTGGTCGAGGTGATGTCGCGGCCGGTGAGGTCGAGCGCGTTGATCAGGCCGGCGGCGGCGATGATGGCGGTGCCGTGCTGGTCGTCATGGAAGACGGGGATGTCCATCAGCTCGCGCAGGCGCTGCTCGATGATGAAGCATTCCGGGGCCTTGATGTCCTCGAGATTGATGCCGCCGAAGGAGGGGCCGAGATAGCGCACGGCCTCGATGAACTTGTCCGGGTCCTCGGTGTCGATCTCGAGATCGATCGAATCGACGTCGGCGAAGCGCTTGAACAGCACCGACTTGCCTTCCATCACCGGCTTGGCGGCGAGCGCGCCGAGATTGCCGAGGCCCAGGATGGCGGTGCCGTTGGTGATCACGGCGACGAGGTTGGAGCGGGTGGTGTAGTCATAGGCGCGCGACGGGTCCTCGGCGATCGCCAGCACCGGCACGGCCACGCCCGGCGAATAGGCGAGCGACAGGTCGCGCTGGGTCGCCATCGGCTTGGTCGGCACGATCTCGAGCTTGCCGGGCCGTCCTTGCGCGTGGAAGAGCAACGCCTCCTGGTCGGTGAAGGTCGGGCGTTTTCGCGTCGTCGGGCGATCGGTCATGGAAGGCGTCTTTTTTCTTGAGCGTTTCCTCGGGGGAACCGACCATAGGGCACCGCGGCGCCGCTCCACAAGCAGCGCCGTTCGCCAGGACCCCTGCCGGAATCGATAAAATCGCCAGCCGGCTCAGAGCCGCCCGCGGACCCGCTTCACGAAGTCCCCGACATAGCGGTCGAGGGCCTCGGCCTGCTCGTCGACCTTGCGGGCGGCGTCGGCGACCCGCAGGGCGGCGTCGCCGGTGACGCGCGCCTCGGCCCCCACCGCGCCGATATTGGTGCTGACGCCGTCGGCGCTGGCGGCGACGGCCTGGGCGTCCGCCGCGATGCCGGTCGCGATGTCGGCCTGGCGGTTGACCACCGCGGCGATGGCGCCGGAGGTCTCCTCGATCGTGGTCATCGTATCCTGGATCCGGCTCACCGCGTCGAAGGTGGCCGCGGCCGCCTGCCGGATGTCGCTCAGGGTCGCGGCGATGTCCCGGGTCGCGGTCTGCGTCTGCTCGGCCAGCGTCTTCACCTCGCCCGCGACGACCGCGAAGCCGCGGCCGGCCGCGCCGGCGCGGGCGGCCTCGATGGTCGCGTTGAGCGCGAGCAGATTGGTGCGGGCGGCGATCTCCTCGATGAAGTCGAGCACGGCGCGGACCTTGTCGGCGGCCTCGGCGAGGCCCGCCATGTCCTGCCGCGTGCTGCGCACATAGAGCGCCGCGGCGCGGACCGTCTCGTCGGCATGGCCGACCTGGCGGGTCAGCTCGCGGATCGAGGCCTCGATCTCCTCCGCCGCCACGGCCACGCTGCCGACGCGCCGCGAGGCGCTGCCCGCCTCCTGGGTGACGCCGTCGGCGCGCTGCGTCGTCTGGGTGGCGCTGTCGACCATCTGCCCGGCTGCCTCGTGCATGTCGCGGATCGCCTCGCCGACATCGCCCAGCGCCATGCCGACGGTGCGCTCGAGATCGCCGGCGAGCTCGTCGAGCGCCGTCCGGCGCAGCGCCTCGATCTCGTCGCGGCGCGCCTCCAGCGATTTCTCGGCCGTGACGTCGAGCAGGATCCCGTCCCAGACGAAGCAGCCATCGGCGAGCCGGCGCCGCGTCGATTCGCTGCGCAGCCAGACCGTCCCGCCATCGGGCGCATGGTAGCGGCCCTCGAAGCGCCAGACCTGGCTGGCGGCCATATCCTCCCCGCGCTGGCGCTCGAAGCGGGCGCGATCCTCCGCGAACATCTTGCCGAGCCAGACCTCCGGATCGCGCTCGACATCCGCGCGCGCCAGTCCGAGAGCCTTGTCGATGGCGAAGGAGGCGAAGCGGTAGGACAAGGTGCCGTCCGGCCGGAGCAGGCACTGGTAGAGCGTGCCGGGCGCGCGCTGGATCAGCGTCCGCAGCCGGTAGGCGGTCTCGCGGCGGTCGTCGTCATGGATCACGACGATGCCGGTGAGGAGGATGCCGACCGCGCTGACCAGGGTCATCGCCGGCACCGCCTCGCGCAGGAAGCGCTCGCCGGCATCGCCCGGGATGAAAGGGGCGGAGGCCAGCAGGCAGACCGCGTCGAGCCCGCAGAGCAGGAGCAGGTCGCGCAGCGCCAGCGGGCGCCGGCGCCGCGCCAGCCAGACCGCGAAAGCCATGCCGATCAGCATGCGCAGCCCGATGCCGCCGAGGCCGGTCGCCATGCCGACCCCGCCCATGGCGTAGCGCGCCACGGCCAGCGGCAGCGCGGTCAGCACGGCCGCCCACGGCCCGCCGATCGGTCCCGCCAGGATGACGAAGGTGTTGCGCGAATCGATGAACAGGCCCGGATGGATCGCGACGGGGTTCGCCATGCTGACCAGCGCGCCGCCGGCGAAGAGCAGGCCGACCACGCCGGAGCGCAGCCAGCCGCGGCCGTCGAGCCAGGGCGCGATCACCGTCAGCACCAGCCCGGCGAACAGCAGAAAGAACAGGCTCTGGACGAGGTTGATCAGCAAACGGGCGGCCTTCCGCCGGAATTCGGTGGCGCCATTCTGCTTTCAATTGTTGAAAGCCCTCCTAACGGATGGCCTCGGTCGCGCATTTTGCTAGCGTGCCGCGCGATGCGCCACAGCCCTCCCTCCGAAACGCCCCTTGCCGCCGCCTCGGCCGCCGCCCCGGCCGCGCCCGAGCGCGTCACGCCGATGATGGCGCAATATATCGAGATCAAGGCCGCCAATCCGGACTGCCTGCTGTTCTACCGGATGGGCGATTTCTACGAATTGTTCTTCACGGACGCCGAGATCGCCTCGCGCACGCTCGGCATCGTGCTGACCAAGCGCGGCAAGCATCAGGGCGACGACATCCCGATGTGCGGGGTGCCGGTCGAGCGCGCCGACGACTACCTCCAGCGCCTGATCGCCGCCGGCCACCGCGTCGCCGTCTGCGAGCAGACCGAGGACCCGGCCGAGGCCAGGAAGCGCGGCAACAAATCGGTGGTGAAGCGCGACGTCGTGCGCCTCGTGACCCCCGGCACCATCACCGAGGAGCGGCTGCTCGAGCCCGGCCGCGCCAGCCTGCTGGTCGCCGTCGCCCGGCGGAAGACCGGCGAGGCGGCCTCGCTCTACGGCCTCGCCGCGATCGACATCTCGACCGGCCGCTTCACCGTGATGGAGACGCCGCAGGAGCGGCTCGCCATCGAGTTCTCGCGGCTGGAGCCGCGCGAGATCGTCTGCCCCGACGCGATCCATGACGATCCCGAGCTGAAGGAGTTCTGGCGCGAGATCGCGGTGCCGGTGACGCCGCTCGCCCGCGACGGGCTCGATGCGGCCTCGGCCGAACGGCGCCTGAAGGAGTTCTTCGGCGTCGCCACGCTCGACGCCTTCGGCAGCTTCAGCCGCGCCGAGATCGCCGCGGCCGGCGCCGCGCTCGCCTATGTCGAGCGCACCCAGCTCGGCGCCCGGCCGCCGCTCTCGGCGCCGGTGCGCGATTCCGGCTCGGCCACGATGCTGATCGACGCCGCGACCCGCGCCAATCTGGAACTGACCCGCACCCTCGGCGGCGAGCGCCAGGGCAGCCTGCTCGCCACCATCGACCGCACGGTCACCCCGGGCGGTGCCCGCCTGCTGGCCGAATGGCTCGCCGGTCCGCTGACCGAGCCGGCCGCGATCGCCGCGCGCCACGACGCCGTCGCGCTTCTGGTCGCGGACGGGGGCCTGCGCGAGGATCTGCGCCGCGCGCTGGAGAAGGTGCCGGACGTGGCGCGCGCACTGGCCCGGCTGTCGCTCGACCGCGGCGGCCCGCGCGACCTCGCCGCGCTCGGGGCCGGGCTCACCGCCGCCCGCAAGGTCGCGGGCCTGCTCGTGCGCCGGGGCGACCTGCCGACGGAGCTGGCGCGCGCCACCCGCGCGCTCGGCGAGACCGATCCCGACCTGCCGATCCGTCTCGAGGCGGCGCTGGCGGAAGAGCTGCCGCTCAACCGCCGCGACGGCCGCTTCGTGCGCGAGGGCCACGACGCCACGCTCGACGAATTGCGCCTGCTCCAGGTCGATTCGCGCAAGGTCATCGCCCAGCTCCAGGCCCGTTATGCGGCCGAGACCGGCTGCCGGACGCTGCGCATCAAGCACAACGCCATGCTCGGCTATTTCGTCGAGGTGCCGCAGGCGATGGGCGAGGAGTTCCTGAAGGAGCCCTGGCGCGCCACCTTCGTGCACCGCCAGACCATGTCCGACGCGATGCGCTTCTCCTCGGTCGAATTGTCCGAGCTCGAAGCCAAGATCGCCTCCGCCGCCGACCGGGCGCTGAAGCTCGAACTCGCCATCTTCGCGCAATTGACCGAGATGGTGCTGGCGCAGGCCGAGCCGATCAAGGCGGCGGCGCTGGCGCTGGCCGGGCTCGACGTCGTCGCGGCGCTGGCCGACCTCGCCGCCCGCGAGGGCTGGAGCCGGCCCGTCATCGATTCGGGCGCGGCCTTCGCCATCGAGCGCGGCCGCCACCCGGTCGTCGAGGCGGCGCTGAAGCGCGACGGCAAGCCTTTCGTCGCCAACGACACCGAATTGTCGCCGCCCGGCGCCGAGGCGCAGGGCGGGCGCATCTGCCTGATCACCGGCCCGAACATGGCCGGCAAGTCGACCTTCCTGCGCCAGAACGCGCTGATCGCGGTGCTGGCGCAGATGGGCTCCTTCGTCCCGGCGGCGAAGGCCCATATCGGCATCGTCGACCGGCTGTTCTCGCGCGTCGGCGCCGCCGACGATCTCGCGCGCGGCCGCTCGACCTTCATGGTCGAGATGGTCGAGACCGCGGCGATCCTGAACCAGGCCGGGCCGCGCGCGCTGGTCATCCTCGACGAGATCGGCCGCGGCACCGCGACCTTCGACGGGCTGTCCATCGCCTGGGCGGCGATCGAGCATCTGCACGCGGTCAATCGCTGCCGCAGCCTGTTCGCGACGCATTATCACGAACTCACGGCGCTCGGGGACAGGCTCGACCGCGTCGCCAACGCCACGGTGCGCGTCACCGAATGGAAGGGCGAGGTCGTTTTCCTGCACGAGGTCGTGCCGGGCGCGGCCGACCGCTCCTACGGCATCCAGGTCGCCAAGCTCGCCGGGCTGCCGCCGGCCGTGGTCGAGCGGGCCCGCGCCATCCTCGGCGAGCTGGAGAAGACCGAGCGCGAGAAGCCGGTCGCCTCGCTGGTCGACGACCTGCCGCTCTTCGCCGCGCCGCAGCGCCGGCCGGCGCCGGCCGACCCGGAAGGCCAGCCCGACGCGCTGCGCGAGGCGCTGGCCGGGGTCGAGCCCGACGAGATGACGCCGCGCGAGGCGCTGGAAGCGCTCTACCGGCTGAAGGGGCTGGCCTGACGGCACGAAACGCGCGCCTGTAGTCATCATCGCCCGCCCCTGCTAAAGCGGGGCCGTCTTCAGCCAGGGCTTGAGAGGCCAGCATGCGTTCGGGCGAAGTGAAGCGCCGCACCAACGAGACCGACATCGCGGTCTCGCTCACGATCGACGGCACCGGCAAGGCCGAGATCGCCACCGGCGTCGGCTTCTTCGACCATATGCTCGACCTGTTCGCCCGCCATGCGCTGATCGACCTCAAGGTCGTGGTGAAGGGCGATACCCATATCGACGACCACCACTCGGTCGAGGATGCCGGCATCGCGCTCGGCGAAGCCCTGAAGCAGGCGCTCGGCGACAAGAAGGGCATCCGCCGCTATGCCGATGTGCATCTGCCGATGGACGAGGCCCTGACCCGCGTCGCGGTCGACGTCTCGGGCCGGCCCTTCCTCGTCTTCCGCACCGCATTCGAGGCGCAGAAGATCGGCACCTTCGACACCGAGCTGGTGCGCGAGTTCTTCCAGGCCTTCGCCATCAATGCGGGGCTCACGCTCCATGTCGAGACGCTCTATGGCGACAACGCCCACCATATCGCCGAGAGCTGCTTCAAGGGGCTGGCGCGGGCACTCAGGCAGGCGCTGGAGGTGGATCCGCGCGAAGGCGGCCGCGTTCCCTCGACCAAGGGCGCGCTCTAGGAGAAGGCCATGGCGTTCTACACGGTGATGACGCCGCCCTCCGCCGAGGGGGGCGGGCGCGAGGCGATCGAGCGGGCGCGGGTGATCCCGGACGGCTTCAGTTGGGGCGCGTTCCTGTTCCACGGGCTCTGGCTGCTCGGCCAGCGCCTCTGGCTGGCGACGCTGCTCCTCGCATTGATCTGGGGGGCGGTGATCGTCGTCCACAGCCGCTTCGGCTTCCATCTGAGCGCGCTCTCGCTGATCTACTGGGCGATCGCGCTGTTCCTCGGCATCGAGGGCCGCAATCTCGTCGTCCGCAAGCTCGCCCGGAAGGGCTGGCAGCTCGCCGACGTGGTCGAGGCGCGGACATTGGCCGAGGCCGAGCGCCGCTATTTCGAGCGCGCGCTCGCCGACGGGCCGGCGCTGCCGTCCCCGGCGGCGCAGCCGGCAGGAGCCGCCCGGCCGAGCGGACCGCTGCCGATCATCGGCCTCTTCCCGGAGGCGCAGGGGCGATGAGCCAGTCCGTCGCGATCATCGACTACGGCTCGGGCAACCTGCACTCGGCCGCGAAGGCCTTCGAGCGTGCGGCGGCCGAGACCGGCATCGCCTCGGCCATCCATGTCACCAGCGACACGCGCGTCGTGCGTGCGGCCGACCGCATCGTGCTGCCCGGCGTCGGCGCCTTCGCCGACTGCCGGCGCGGGCTCGACGCCGTGCCCGGCATGGTCGAGGCGCTGGAGGAGGTCGTGCGGAGCGGAGGCCGGCCCTTCCTCGGCATCTGCGTCGGCATGCAGCTCCTCGCCTCGCGCGGGCTCGAGCACAGCGTGACGGAGGGCCTCGGCTGGATCGCGGGCGATGTCGCGCTGATCGAACCGCAGGACGAGAGCCTGAAGATCCCGCATATGGGCTGGAACACGCTGCACAAGCAGAAGGAGCACCCGCTGCTCGCCGGCATCGAGACCGGCCCGCAGGGGCTGCACGCCTATTTCGTGCACTCCTATGCCCTGACCCCGGCGCATGCCGAGGAGATCGTCGCGCTGACCGACCATGGCGGGCCGGTGACGGCGATGGTCGGGCGCGACAACATCGCCGGCACGCAGTTCCATCCGGAGAAGAGCCAGGCGCTCGGCCTCAGGCTCATCGCCAATTTCCTGGGCTGGAAGCCGTGATCCTCTTTCCCGCGATCGATCTCAAGGAAGGCCGCTGCGTCCGCCTGAAGCAGGGCGACATGGCGCAGGCCACGGTCTTCAACGACGACCCGGCCGCGCAGGCCGTCGCCTTCGAGGCGCAAGGCTTCCGGTGGCTGCATGTCGTCGACCTCGACGGCGCCTTCGCCGGCAAGCCGATGAACGCGGCGGCGGTCGAGGGCATCCTCGCCCGCGTCGCCTTCCCGGTGCAGCTCGGCGGCGGCATCCGCGACATGAAGACCGTGGCCGGCTGGCTCGAGAAGGGCGTCCGCCGCGTCATCATCGGCACGGCGGCGGTGCGCGATCCCGGCTTCGTGCGCGAGGCGGCGAAGGCCTTTCCGGGCCGGGTCGCGGTCGGCATCGACGCGCGCGACGGCTATGTCGCGGTCGAAGGCTGGGCCGAGACTTCGACGCTGTCGGCCGCCGATCTCGGCAAGCGCTTCGAGGATGCCGGCGTCGCCGCCATCATCTACACCGACATCGCCCGCGACGGCATGCTCCAGGGCATCAACTGGGACGGCACGATCGCCTTGGCGAAGGCCGTCTCGATCCCGGTGATCGCCTCGGGCGGGCTCGCCTCGATGGCCGATATCGAGCGCCTCTGCGCAGCCGACGCGGCGATCCTCGAAGGCGCCATCACCGGCCGGGCGCTCTATGACGGGCGCATCGACCCCGCCGCGGCGCTGAAGCGACTCAACGCGCGGACTCGAATCGACTCTTGAGTCAAGAGGTTCTTGACAACGTTGAATCCGTTCACTATCTGTTTGCTTAAATGGACTGGGGGTTGTTCCCGGTCGGCGCTGGGCCTCGGTTTCGACCGGGGCCTTTCGCTTATGGGAACAGCTTGAGGCCGTAGCCTCGTATTTCCCCAGTAGCGCTCCGTCGAAATTTCATTGCGATAATATCGTAAGCACGGTTCGGTTGCTCGGGTCGAAGCGTCTTGATTCCAATCGGCCGCGCGAAAAGATCCGCGATCTGAAGCCCGGACGAATTCGCCCTCTTGTCAACCAAGCGGATATCCAGATCGGCCATAGCGGTCCCGCCAAAGTTCGCACCATCCTTGATGCGGCGGAATTCCAGCTCCAGCTTGGCATCCTCCTTTTCGCCCCGCTTTTCGAACATGATCGTCGTCGCGCGACCAGCCTGCCCCTGTTCGGTCAGAAACCGATGAGTCCGCTCCATGCAAAACTGCATGGCGATATGATATGGATTGTCCGGCTCTGCATAACGCCGCGCGAGGCGAGACTTGTCGATGACCGATGCGATCACGGTCGTCTGGCACCTCTCGAGTATCTGCGTCAGTTCCTGCATGAACAGCTTTCGGCGCTCTTCGTTCTGCAAGAATTTAAACGGAGGTTTCTGCTTGCGGATCTCGTGTTCGTGCAAGATCACGTTGTCATGTCCGAACCAGCGGAATTTGAACTCCTGAATCTGCGGCACCACGTTGCGAATGTAGTCCGCTTTCCTGAAGATACAGAATGCCAGAACGAAAATCGGATAGCTCTGGGCTACCGATGTCAGATCATGGTCGCCGCTCTCGTCAACATAGATGACATAGTCAGAGAAAGCTGGCATGGGCGCGGAACAGCCATTCGTGAGCTAGCATGCTGAAGATACGCATCATCCCCTGCCTCGACGTCAAGGACGGCCGCGTCGTCAAGGGCGTGCGGTTCGTCGACCTCGTCGATGCCGGCGATCCGGTCGAGGCCGCCAAGGCCTATGACGCCGCCGGGGCCGACGAGCTCTGCTTCCTCGACATCACCGCGAGCCACGAGGACCGCGGCATCCTGCTCGACGTGGTGACGCGCACGGCCGAGGCCTGCTTCACGCCGCTCACCGTCGGCGGCGGCGTGCGCAAGGTCGAGGACATCCGCGCCCTGCTGCTCGCCGGAGCCGACAAGGTCTCGATCAACACCGCCGCCGTCACCAACCGGCTCTTCGTCAAGGAAGCGGCGGAGAAATTCGGCGGCCAGTGCGTCGTCGTCGCCATCGACGCCAAGCAGGTCTCGCCCGGGCGCTGGGAGATCTTCACCCATGGCGGGCGCAACGCCACCGGCATCGAGGCCGTCGCCTTCGCCCGCGAGGTCGTCGCGCTGGGCGCGGGCGAGCTGCTCGTCACCTCGATGGACCGCGACGGCACGAAATCCGGCTACGATCTCGGCCTGACGCGCGCCATCGCCGATGCGGTCCCGGTCCCGGTCATCGCCTCGGGGGGCGTCGGCGATCTCGACGATCTCGTCGCCGGCGTCAGCGAGGGCCACGCCTCGGCCGTGCTCGCCGCCTCGATCTTCCATTTCGGCACCTACACGATCGGGCAGGCCAAGGCGCATATGGCGCAGGCGGGCTTACGGATGAGGCTCGACTGATGATGCGGGAATGCTCCATCATTCCGGGGCGGACCGCAGGTCCGAGCCCGGAACCCATGAACACCGAGGCGGCCGGCGCAGCTCCGCACATCGGCGCGAAATGGTCGCGACCTGTGTTCATGGGTTCCGGGCTCATTGCTGCGCAATGCCCCGGAATGACGATGGAGCAGCCGGCATGACCTTCAGCCTCGCCGATCTCGAAGCCCGCATCGCCGCGCGCGCCTCCGCCTCGCCCGAGGACTCCTGGACGGCGAAGCTCCTGGCCGCCGGGCCCGAGCGCGCCGCCAAGAAGTTCGGCGAGGAGGCGGTCGAGGCCGTGATCGCCGCCGTGAAGGGCGATCGCGCAGAGCTGATCGCCGAAAGCGCCGATGTGCTCTATCATCTTTTGGTCGTGCTCAAGGCCCGCGATGTTGCATTGCAAGACGTCTTGAGCCAGCTTGAGGCCCGGACGGCCCGTTCCGGCCTGGCGGAAAAGGCCGCCCGGCCGCGTTGAGCAGCGCGAGGACCCGCCGAGGATGACCCTGCCAAGGACTCCGCCAAGGATGATCTCGCGTTGAATCTCGAAGCCTGGATCGCGGGCCGCGTCATGGATCAGCGTCTCATCGCCACCCCGCCGGAACGGGACCTGATCTCGCCCTACCGCGTCTTCTCGCGCGACGAATGGGCGCATCTGCGCGCCGATGCCCCGCTGACGCTGTCGGTCGACGACCTCGCCAAGCTGCAATCGCTCAACGACCCGATCTCGCTCGACGAGATCGTGGCGATCTACCTGCCGCTGTCGCGGCTGCTCTCGCTCTACGTCGCGGCGACGCAGGGGCTGTTCAAGGCGACGCAGCGCTTCCTGATGGCCGAGGCCAAGGTCAAGGTGCCCTATATCATCGGGGTCGCCGGCTCGGTCGCGGTCGGCAAGTCGACCACGGCGCGCGTGCTGAAAGCGCTGCTCTCGCGCTGGCCGAACACGCCGAAGGTCGAGCTCGTCACCACCGACGGCTTCCTCCTGCCCAACGCCGAGCTGGAGCGGCGCGGGCTGATGCAGCGCAAGGGCTTCCCGGAGAGCTATGACGGCGCGGCGATCCTGCGCTTCCTCTCCAACGTGAAGGCCGGCAAGCCGCAGGTGACGGCCCCGGTCTATTCCCACCTCGTCTACGACGTGGTGCCGGGCGAGACGGTGACGGTCGAGCGGCCGGACATCCTGATCCTCGAAGGGCTCAACGTGCTGCAGCCGAGCCGGATGCCGAAGGACGGCACGGTGATCCCCTTCGTCTCCGACTATTTCGACTTCTCGGTCTATCTCGACGCCGACGAGAACGACCTGCACCGCTGGTACGTCAACCGCTTCATGACGCTGCGCCAGACCGCCTTCCGCGACCCGCGCTCCTTCTTCCGCAAATATGCCGAGATCGCCGAGGAGGAGGCGCTCTCCATCGCCGAGAAGCTGTGGAACGGCATCAACCTGCCGAACCTGCAGGAGAACATCCTGCCGACCCGCCAGCGCGCCAGCCTGATCCTGACCAAGGGCGCGAGCCACCGCATCCAGCAGGTCGCGCTCAGGCGGCTTTGATGCCCGCAGCGATCGGGCTCGCAAGGCCGGCCGGCCCTTTCGAGCTGGCTTCCCCCGCCAGGGGCTGAGCCGATGGAAGCGCTCGCATCGCTCGCCGGCATGGCGGGCGCGGCCTTCGTCGCCGCGACGCTGCTGCCGGCGCAGTCGGAGGCGGTCTTCGTCGGGCTGCTCGCGGCGAAGAGCGTCGACCCGCTCGCCCTGTTCCTGACGGCGAGCCTCGCCAACGCGGCCGGCTCCGTCCTCAACTGGTGGCTCGGCCGGCTGGTGGCTCGGCGCGGCGTCGAAGCCCTGCCGGCGCGGCTGCGGCCGGACCCGGCCCGGCTCGGCCGGGCGCAGGGCTGGTTCGCCCGCTTCGGCTGGCCTTCGCTGCTGCTGGCCTGGCTGCCGGTCGTCGGCGATCCGCTGACCTTCGTCGCCGGCACGCTGCATTATCCGCTCCCGCGTTTCGCCCTGCTGGTGCTGCTCGGCAAGGCCGGGCGCTACGCCGCGCTCTGGGCCGGCTGGGCGAGCCTCGCCTGAAGGCGGTTGGCGATTGCGAAACCGGCCGCGCCGGGCTACCAGCGAGAGGTCCGTTCAAGGAGAATTGATGATGAGCATTCAGCGTATCGGCGTCGGCCCGCGCATGTCCAAGGCCGTGGTTCACGGCAACACCGTCTATCTGGCCGGCCAGGTCTGCGACAAGGCCGCGGGCAAGAGCGTCGGCGAGCAGACCGAGGAGATCCTGAGCATCATCGACGGGCTCCTGGCCGAGGCCGGCACCGACAAGTCGAAGCTGCTGATGGTCAATATCTGGCTGTCCGACATCTCGACCTTCGCCGAGATGAACGCCGTCTGGGACAAGTGGGTCGTCGCCGGCGCGACGCCGGGCCGCGCCACGGTCGAGGCCAAGCTCGCCGCGCCGCAGTTCACGGTCGAGATCGCCGTCATCGCGGCGAAATAGAGCCGGGGCACCGGAGCGGAAGCGCCCTGCGCCTTCCGGCAGCCGGTGCACCCGATGAAGGGCCGGGTCGCCCCGCCCCGCGCGAAACACGGCGACCCGGTGAAGCCCTGGGCAGGAGGCGGCCATCGGCCGGTCGAACGAGATCGCACCGCTTCTGGCCCGGGTGGCCGGTCGCCATGCGCTGCCGCCGGTCGCGCTGGCGGCGATGATCGGCGATTGGCTCTCCGGCTCCGGCGTCAGCGCTCCGGACGAGGCGCTGCTGGAGCGCAAGGCCCTGGACCTGCTCGCCCTGATCCGGCGCCTCGCGGCGCCGATCGAAGACAGCGAGATCCGCCGCCTGCGGGCCGAAGCCGCGGCCGCGCTCACCGCCGGGCGCCTCGGCGAGGCCGACAGGATCCTGGCGAAAGCCGAGCTCAACGCCATCGCGGGCGCCTCCGACCTCTCGGCCCTGCCGGTCGAGCGCCGCCTGCTGATCGGCGAGAACCGGGCCGACCGGGCCGCGCTGAGCTTCCTGCGGGCCGTGCCGGAGGCCTATCGCGAGGCCGCGGCCCGCTATGGCGAGGCTTCGACGCTGATCGGCCTCGCCGCGATCGAGCGCAGCCGCGAAACCGCGCTCGACCAGGCCAGGGCGCTGACGCGGATCGGCGCCGATTTCGACGAGAGGGACGGCTACGACGCCGCCATCGCCGCGCTGCGGCGCCTGCGCGAAGGGCTCGACGCGCTCGCGGATTCGGTCGCCGCCGCCGCGGCCGAGGAGGCCTGGGCCGAGGCGCTCGAAGGCCTCGCCCGGCTGACCGGCGAGGCGGCGCCGCGCGACGAGGCCCTGGCCCGCTGCCGGCGCGGGCTCGACACGCTCGACCGCCACGAGGCGCCGCCGCTCTGGCACGCGCTGAAGCTGCGCCACGGCCGGCTCGCCCTGGCGCTCGGCGAGGAGCGGCAGGACGAGGCCCTGCTCGAGGAGGCGATCTCCGCCTTCGCCACCCTGCTCGCCGTCTGGGACCGCAGCCGCGACGAGGCGCGCTGGCTCGAGGCCGAGCACATGATCTCCCGCGCCCGGACGCTGCTCGGCAGCCGGCGCAACGACCTCGCTTTGCTCGAGCGCGCCTTCAACGGCCTCAACCGGGTCGCCCAGTCCGTCGCGCGGGACGCCGAGCCGCTGCGCTGGGCCGGGCTCCAGGACGAGATGGGCCGCGTCCTCGCCGCCATGGGCGAGCGCTACAGCGAGCCGGTGGTGATGGAAGAGGCGATCGCCACCTTCGACACGGCACTGGAGGAGCGCCGGCGCGAGAGCGTGCCGATGCTCTGGGCCGAGACGCGCGCCGCGCAGGCCGAGGCCATGCTCCAGCTCGCGCGCCGCGGCAAGGACAGGGAGCTCGCCCAGCGGGCGCTCGCCCAGATGGTCGAGGCGGTGGAGACGGCCCGCCAGGCCGACCGCGGCGCGGCCGCCGCAGCCCTGCAGAAGCGGCTGGCCGCCGCCGGCGCGCTGGCGACCCGGATCATCTCCGGCTGAGCGGCGTCAGCCGCGCGGACGCCGGGCCGCGAGCCGCTCCAGCGCCGCGTCGAGGGTGGCGTCGCGCTTGGCGAAGCAGAAGCGCACGACCGTCTTCACCGCTCCCTGCGCATAGAAGGCGCTGACGGGGATCGCGGCGACGCCGCTCTCCGTGACGAGCCGGCGGCAGAAATCGACATCGTCGGCCTCGCCGAGCGGCGCGATGTCGAGATTGAGGAAATAGGTGCCGGCGCTCGGCAGGACCTGGAAGCCGAGATCGCCCAGGCCCGTGGCGAAGCGGTCGCGCGAGCGCTGGAAATCCGCCCGCATCCCCTCGAAATAGCCGTCCTCCTTGCCCAGCCCGTAGGCGACGGCCGCCTGGAGGTTCGGCGGGGTGGTGAAGGTGATGTATTGATGCGCCTTGGCGAGGACGCGCATGATCGCCGGCGCCGCCATGACCAGCCCGACCTTCCAGCCGGTGAGCGAGAAGATCTTGCCGGCCGACGAGATCTTGACGCAGCGCTCGCGCATGTCCGGCCGCCCGAGCACCGGGACGTGGCGATGGCCGTCGAAGACGACATGCTCCCAGACCTCGTCGCAGACCGCGATCGCGTCGTAGCGGTTGCAGAAGGCGGCGAGCAGATCGAGATCGGCGGCGCTGAAGATTGTCGCCGTCGGGTTGAGCGGGTTGTTGAACAGCACCACGCGGGTCTTCGGCGAGAAGGCCTTCGCCAGCGCCTCCTCGGTCAGGCCGAAATGCGGCGGCGTCAGCGTCACGAATTTCGGGATGCCGCCGGCGCGGCGCACCAGCGGCACATAGGCGTCGTACATCGGCTCGAACAGCACGACCTCGTCGCCCGGCGTCACCAGCGCCATCAGGGCGCCCGCGATCGCCTCGGTGGCGCCGGAGGTCACCATGATCTCGCGCTCCGGGTCGAGATCGAGCCCCTGCCAGCGCCTGTAATGGGTCGCGACCGCCTGGCGCAGCTCGGGCAGGCCCATCATCGGCGGATACTGGTTCCAGCCGTCGACGACCGCCTCGGCCGCCTTCCGGCGGACGTCGAGCGGGCCGGGATCGTCGGGGAAGCCCTGGCCCAGATTGACCGCCCCGGTCTCGCGCGCGAGCTGGGACATGACCTCGAAGACGCTGGTCTCAAGAGCGGAAAAGATCGGATTCATCGTGGCTTCGGCATCCGGCAGGCAGTGACGCGGCGATCCGCTCTACCATGACGCCGGAGCGCTTGCATCCTCGCCCGGGCACCGCGTGCCCTGCCCGGGGCGCAGGGGCACGCCCATCCTCGATCACGCTCCGCCGCCGGTGCGGATCGGCCCCGAGCAGGCCGGTCGGCCGCGCTTTCGGCTCGCTTGAAAAATACCGAGTGATGAATGTTGACATTCGTCACAGGTCAGTGTCTATTGCGTTTCAGCCGGTCTACGGCGGACGCCCGTTGCGACTTCGCCCCTTTGGCGCAGCAGGATGCCGCAGTAGGCCGGCGAACTATGTCCGGGGTCCGGCCATGACGTGGCAGGATCGGCGTGGCGGGATCGCCCCGCCCCGTTTCCGGCCTCGGAACGCGCCGGCCGCGCCTCTCGGCAAGGGGGGCGCCGTTTCCCGCGACAGGCTATAAGCAGGCGCATGGATCGCGCCCGCACCCCCGCCGTCATGATTCTCGGCACCGGCTCCAATGTCGGCAAGTCGCTGATCGTCGCGGGGCTGTGCCGGCTCTTCGCCGATCGCGGCCTCAAGGTGCGTCCGTTCAAGCCCCAGAACATGTCCAACAACGCCGCGGCCACCGCCGGCGGCGAGATCGGCCGGGCGCAGGCGCTGCAGGCCCGCGCCGCCCGCGTCGCCCCCCATCCCGACATGAACCCGGTGCTGCTCAAGCCGGAAGGCGAGCAGGGCAGTCAGATCATCCTGCAAGGCCGGGTCGCCGGCCGCCTCGCCTCGCGCGACTTCGCCCGGCGCGGCGACTTCCTGCCGCAGGTCCTGGCGAGCTTCGCGCGGCTCGGCGCCGATGCCGACCTCGTCATCGTCGAGGGCGCCGGCTCGCCCGCCGAGACCAATCTGCGCGCCCGCGACATCGCCAATCTCGGCTTCGCCCGCGCCGCCGCGGTTCCCGCCATCCTGGTCGGCGACATCGATCGGGGCGGGGTGATCGCGAGCCTGGTCGGCAGCCATGCCGTGCTCGACCCCGCCGACCGCGCGATGATCCAGGGCTTCGCCGTCAACCGCTTCCGCGGCGCCGTCGAATTGTTCCGGCCCGGCGTCGAGACCATCGCCGCCGCCACCGGCTGGCCCTGCCTCGGCGTGGTGCCGTGGTTTGCGGCGGCGCATCGCCTGCCGGCGGAGGACGGGCTCGACCTGCGATCCGAGCGCAAGCCCGATGCCCGCATCCGCATCGCCGTGCCGATCCTGCCCGGCATCGCCAATTTCGACGATCTCGACCCGCTCAAGCTGGAACCGGCCGTCGATCTCCTCCTGGTGCCGCCCGGACAGGCGCTGCCGGTCTGCGACGTGGTCATCCTGCCCGGCTCCAAGACGACGCTGCGCGACCTCGCCGCCTTGCGGGCGGAGGGCTGGGACATCGACATCCTCGCCCATCGCCGCCGCGGCGGGCATGTGCTCGGGCTCTGCGGCGGCTACCAGATGCTCGGCCGGATCGTGCGCGACCCGGCCGGGCTCGAAGGCTCCGGCGGCGAGGCGCCCGGCCTCGGCCTGCTCGACGTCGAAACCACGCTTGAAGGCCGCAAGACGGTGCGCGAGGTCGCCTTCGCCCATGTCGCCAGCGCAACCCAAGGGCAGGCCTATGAGATCCATCTCGGCCGCACCGACGGCCCGGATACCCTGCAGGCCTCCTTCCTCGCGAACGGCGCGCCCGAAGGCGCGAGCAGCCCGGACGGGCGGGTGGTGGGCACCTATCTGCACGGCATCTTCGCCTCGGATGCAGTGCGCGGGGCCTGGCTCGCCGGAATCGCCGGCGGCGCGCCGCTGACCGCGCTGCGCTTCGATGCGGTCGTGGAACAGACGCTGGATGCGCTCGCCATCCATCTCGCGCGCCATCTCGACGTCGAAACGCTGCTCGCGATCGCCCGCGGCCGGGCGGGCGCCGGCCTTCCCTGAAATCCGCCTTCCCTGAAATCCGCCAGAATTTCGCGGAGATCCGGGGGCCGATGCCCGAAGCTCTGCCGGAAGGGCTCCCGCATGGATCCCGGCGAGCCCGGATGCCCTGCGCGGTTCCGCGTGGGATCGGCGCGCTCCGGCCGCGCCATGGGCCGGCGGAATGCCGCGGCTGCGAGGGGCCGCCTCTGCCCGGCGGCTGTGCGGGGCCGGGCCTGCCTCGGGCCGCCCGTCTATGCGCCGCGGGTCAAGCCGTTTATTGCCGGCTTGGAAAAAATCTTTTAATCCCCATATGTTGACGGCTGACGAATTTCGTCATAGCGATCTATTCTCAACCGCCTTCATCGAAATCGAACCTAACGGCCAGGCCGTGAGTCACCCCGAACGCGATACCAGGCAGATCATCGTCGACACCGCCGAGCGCTTTTTCCGCGATATCGGATACCAGAAGACGACCGTGGCGGACATCGCCAAGTCCCTACGGATGAGCCCTGCCAATGTCTACCGTTTCTTCGACTCCAAGAAGTCGATCAACGAGGCGGTGCTCGAGCGCTACAAGCGCGAGCAGGAAGAGGCGATCATCGCCATCGCCGAGCAGGACAGGCCCGCCGCCGACCGGCTGCGGGAGATTCTGATCGCCTCCTTCCGGCTGAACGCCGCCCGCTTCGCCGGCCATGCCCGCATGCAGGAAATGGTCTGCGCGGCGATGGAGGAGAGCTGGGACGCCATCATCGCCCATATCGAGCGCTTCGACGCCGTGCTGCGCCGCGTCCTGGCGGACGGGGTCGCGAGCGGCGAGTTCCGCGCCATCGAGCCGGCCCATGCGACGGGCTGCATCCGCACCGCCATGATCCGTTTCATGCACCCGCTCCTGATCAGCCAGTGCGAGTGCATTCCCGGCCCCTCCGCCGAGGAGATGATCGCCTTCATCCTGCGCGGGCTGGAGGCGCAGCCGCAGGGCGCGTGAACCGCCTCGCCGCCTGAACGCTCCCAGGCGCCGGCCGCCCGGAGCGGCCAGGACCGGGACGCGGCGGCCGCCGGAACCCGCACGATCCCTTCCCCGCTTCCGCCCGCCTCCGTTGACAAGCGCGCGGGGGAGCGGGATATCCGCCCGACATGGCCGCCCTGCCCAAACAGAATCTGAAGAAATCCGCCATCGTCCTGCACGATCTGGTGATGACGGCGCTGGCGATCTGGCTCGTCTTCGTCGTGCGCTTCGAAGGCCGGCTCCTGACCGAGCATCTGCGCTACCTGCCGCGCTTCCTGCCCTTCTTCGTCGCCTATGCCGGGCTGGTCTACTGGTTCTTCTCGCTCTACCGCTCGAAATGGCGCTTCGCCTCGCTGCCGGACCTGTCCAACATCGTCAAGGCGGTCTCGGTCCTGACGCTGACGCTGCTGGCGGTGGACTACCTCCTCGTCTCGCCGGATTTCTACGGCGCCTTCTATTTCGGCAAGATCTCGATCGCGCTCTACTGGCTGGTCCAGATCGCGCTGCTCGGCGGGCCGCGCCTGGCCTATCGCTACTTCAAATACTCCCGGACGCGGATCAGCGCCGAGCGCGAGGCGACCCTGCCGGCCCTGCTGCTCGGCCGCGGCGTCGAGATCGAGATGGTGATCCGCGCCATGGAGAGCGGCACGATGCGCCGCCTCCGGCCCGCGGGCATCCTGTCGCCGCGCGCCGACGATCTCGGCCAGTCGATCCGCGGCGTGCCGGTGCTGGGGCTGCTCGGGGAGATCGGGAGCATCGCCAGGGACGCGGCCGAACGCGGCGAGGGCTATCGCCGCATCGTCGCGACGCCCTCGGCCCTGCTGCCCGAGGCGCATCCCGAACAATGGCTCGCCCAGACGCGCCGGCTCGCTCTGCCGATCTCGCGGATCGACACCTCCGGCGAGGGCGCGCGCGACACCGACATCGCGCCGCTGGAGATCGAGGACCTGCTGGTCCGCTCGACCGTCGCGATCGACCGCGAGCGCCTCGGCGCCTTCCTGAAAGGCAAGCGCGTCATCGTGACCGGCGGCGGCGGCTCGATCGGCTCCGAGATCTGCCTGCGCTGCGCCGCCTTCGGCGCCGCCGAGATCCTGGTCGTCGAGAGCTCGGAGCCCGCGCTCTTCCAGATCACCGAACTCCTCGCCGTGCAGGGGCGCGACACCGTCGTCTCCGGCGTGCTCGCCAATGTGCGCGACCGCGAGCGCATCATGCCGCTCTTCGCCGGCTTCCGGCCCGACATCGTCGTGCACGCCGCGGCGCTGAAGCATGTGCCCTATCTCGAGGCCGACTGGAGCGAGGGCATCAAGACCAACATCTTCGGCTCGGTGAACGTCACCGACGCGGCGGTCGCGGCGGGCGCCGGCACCTTCGTGCTGATCTCGACCGACAAGGCGATCGAGCCGGTCTCGATGCTCGGCGCGACCAAGCGCTTCGCCGAGATCTATGCGCAGTCGCGCGACGCCGAATTCGTCGCGGCCGCCTCGGGCGTGCGCCTCGTCGCGGTGCGCTTCGGCAACGTGCTCGGCTCGGCCGGCTCGGTCGTGCCGAAATTCAAGGCGCAGATCGCGCGCGGCGGGCCGGTCACGGTCACCAGCCCGGACATGATCCGCTATTTCATGACGATCCGCGAGGCCTGCGACCTCGTGCTGACCGCGGCGTCCCATACCGGGACCGACGATGCGGATTCCGAGCGGGCGGCCGTCTATGTGCTCAAGATGGGCCAGCCGGTGCGGATCATGGACCTGGCCGAGCGGATGATCCGGCTCGCCGGCTACGAGCCGGGCGAGGATATCGAGATCGTCGTCAGCGGGGTCAGGCCGGGCGAGCGCCTGAACGAGATCCTCTTCGCCCATGACGAGCCCATGGCCGAGACCGGCCTCGACGGCGTGATGGCCGCCAAGCCCAGCTTCGCCGGCCGGGCCAAGATCCAGAGCTGGCTCGCGCGGCTCGACGCGGCGGTCAAGGCGGATGACCGCGCCGCCGCGAACGCCGTGCTCGACGAGGCGATCCCCGATTTCAGCCGGCGCGAGCAGACGCCGCCAGCCGGGCCAGCGCGGCCCGCGTCTCAGCCGGCGGCCGCCAGCCGGCCCTGAGCAGCCGTTCCGGCCGCGCGACGAGGCTGCCGGCGAGCTTGCGGAAGGTCTCCTCCCGCCCGGCCAGCCGGGCCGCCAAGCCGAGCCAGCCTTCCGGAACCGGCAGCAGCCCGGGCCCGCGCCCGAGACCGGCCCGCAGCGCCGTCAGCAGGCCGGCGACGCTGATCGGCTCGGGGTCGGACACCACATAGCTCTGCCGGGCGGGGCAGGCCGGGGACAGGGCGAAGCGGATGGCGTCGGCCAGGTTCTCGACAGCGAGCAGCGAGCGCGGCGCCTGGAGGCCGCCGAACGGCAGGGGGAGCGGCAGCCGCGCCAGCCTGAGCAGCGCCGCCATATTGGCCTTGACGCCCGGCCCGTAGACCAGGACGGGGCGCAGATTCACCCAGTCGAGATCGAGCCCCGCGAGCCCCTGCTCCGCCGCAAGCTTGGAGCGGCCATAGGGGTCCGCCGGAGCGGGCGGCGCCTCCTCCGACAGCGGCGGGCCGTCGAAGGCGCCGGAAAGCGCCTTGATCGAGGAGAGGTGGACGAAGCGGCGGATGCCCGCGGCGGCGGCGGCCCGCGCCAGCTCCAGCGTCGCCTCGGTGTTGATGCGCCGGTAGAGCGCCTCGTCGAGCCCCGGCCCGGCATGGGCGAGGCCGGCCATGTGAACGACATGGTCGACGCCCTGCAGCGCCGCGCTCCAGTCGATCGGCCCAGCGAGGTCGCCGGTCAGGACCGTCTCGACGCCGGCCGGCACCGGAACCGGCCGGCGCAGCGCCAGCCGCGGCCGCCAGCCCGCACCGGCGAGCGCCGCCACGACATGCGGCCCGACGAAGCCGCTCGCCCCCGTGACGAGAATCGTCGCCTCAGCCATGGGAGGCTCGCGGAGTCGCGAAGGCGCGCAGCAAGAGCCCCGTCAGCAGGACCGCGAGCGCGAGGCATCCGGCTTGAGCCCAGAGGCTGGTCCAGGCGATCGCGAGCCCGGCCAGCGCCGCCAGGACGACATTCAGCGCCGCGACCCGGCCCACGACCGCGCGGACGCTGAAGCCGTTGCCGGTCGCCTGCTGGTAGAAATGCGAGCGATGCGCCTGCCAGACCTTCTCGCCGCGCGCCAGGCGCCGGAACAGGGTGATGGTCGCATCGGCGACATGGTAGAGCGGCAGGATCAGCGCCGCCGCGAAGGCGCCCGTCCCGGCCAGCCGGTAGAGCAGATAGGCGCTGAGCAGGCCGATCGGCAGCGAGCCGACATCGCCGAGGAAGAGCTTCGCCACGGGCCGGTTGAACGGCGCGAAGCCAAGAAGCCCGCCGCAGAGCCCGGCCGCGAGCCAGCCCGTCGCCGGGTCGACGACGCCCGCCATCCCGGCCAGAGCCAGCGCCGCCGCGAGCGGCACGATGCCGGCGACGGTGATCCAGTCGAGACCGTCCATGAAGTTGACGAGATTAACGAACCAGACGCCGGCGAGCAGCGCCAGCGCCCGCTCGACCGCGAGCGGCAGCGCCTCGGGAAACAGCCGCAGTTCCGGCGCGGCGCGAATCAGCACGAAGCCGACGCAGGCGGCCTGCAGCACCAGCCGCAGGCCCGCCGGCAGGGGGCGGATGTCGTCCCAGGCCCCGACCAGGGCGAGCGCGCAGGCGCCCCCCGCCACCACGAGCAGGCTGCGGCCCGCCTCGCCTTCGAGCGGGCTCAGGCGGAGCGCCAGCGCGACCGCGAGGAAGGCCCCGGCCAGGACGGCGATGCCGCCGCCCTGCGGGGTCGGGACCTTGTGGCTGGAGCGGGCGTTCGGCCGCGCCAGCGCATAGCGCTGCAGCAGCGGGCGCAGGGCGACGCACAGCAACGCCGCCGCGAGGGCGGCGACGATCGGGACGGCGAAGGGGACGAGCGCGATAGCCAAGGCCGGCGCACCATAATCCAGGCGCGCCAAAAACCTAGAGGCTATCGCGCATCGGTCCGGCGATCCTTACTTCATTTCCTGAAGCCGATCAGGACGCCATCGGCGCCGAGCGAGAGCTGCAGCCCTTGCCGGCGGGCCGCGAGGCGCAGGGTCACGCCCTTGTCGTTGCGCAGCCAGACCGTGCCGCGGCCGGCGTCGCCGACGGCCCAGCCCTCCTTGAGCTGCACATAGGCGCCGGCGAAATCCGAGACCCGGTGCAGGCCGTAGACGGTGCCCGAGGCCGTCGTCTTGGAGGCGCCGATGGTGCCGACGCCGAGGCCGCCGACCGTGATCGGATAGGCGCGGCCGCGATAGCGCAGCGTCCCCCCGCCGGCCTCGCCCCCGGCGATGAAGCCAGCCTGCACCTGCTCGAGCCGGACCGTGCCGGTCGCGGGGCCGAGATTGCGCTGCTGGGCCAGCGCCGGCGTCGCCAGCATCATCACGGCGGCCAGGGAAGCGGCCAGGGAAACTGCTGCTGTCTGTCTGATCATCGTCTTCGTCCTGCTTTGCGCGCCGGCAGCGGCGCCGTTCCGGACAACGCGCAAGCCGGCATTTCGATCCCACGGACGCCGAGAATATCGGCGCCGCGGCAGGGCCGCCGACCGGATTCACGCTTTCTTAACCATGACGCCGTCCCCTTGACCCGTCCGGCGGGCTATGGGGGCTCGAAAAAGGACGATCATATGCACGACGTCGAACCCGCGCCGGCCGTCATGGACCAGCTCGTCGGCCTGCCGGTTGCGGATGTCGAAAGGGACCTGATTCTGGCGACCTTGCGGGAAACGGGTGGGAACAGGACCCATGCCGCCCAATTGCTCGGCATCGCGATCCGCACCTTGCGCAACAAGATCAACCTCTATGCCACCGAAGGCTACGAGATCCCCGAGCCGCCGCAAGGCTCGGTCGCCTGATCGGCAAGCGCTGCGCCGCCGCTTCTCCCGTCCTGCCGCCACGCGCTTCGCGGCCTCGGGCCAGCGGGCGGGGATGGCGCATGGCGGACGGGCGACGCGGCGGCGGCCGCGCCATTCGTCCGGCATCGCCGCTCCCGACCGGCCAGGCGCCTCCCCGCAGGCTCCCGAGCGGCCGGCAGGCCCGCGGCATGGCGTGTCAGGAGCCTGCAGCCAGCCGGTTGACATCGGCGACCCTATTACGTTGATATCAACTGAACTCGTCGAACGCTGGCCTGCCACCCCCGGCCGGACCGCGGGCCGAGTCCCGACCGACAGGAGAAGACCATGAAGATCGTGACCAGCCTCAGCTTCCAGGGCCAGTGCCGGGAGGCGTTTGAATTCTACGCCAAGGTGCTGGGCGGCAGGATCACCGCGGCCCTCCCCTATGGCGACGGCCCGCCGGACATGCCGATCTCCGACCCGAAACACAAAACCTGGCTGATGCATTGCTGGCTCGAGGTCGGCGACCAGGCCCTGATGGGCGCGGATATGGATGTCGGCTGGGCGCGCAACATCGAGAAGCCCAAGAACGGCTTCGACGTGACGCTGCACAGCCCGGACGTCGCCGAGGCCCGGCGCTGGTACGATGCCCTCTCCGAAGGCGGCACGGCGGTCATGCCGTTCGGCGAGACCTTCTGGTCGCCCGGCTTCGGCGCGCTGGTCGACCGCTTCGGCATCCCCTGGATGGTCAACACCACGCCGGCGCCGGGCTGGCAGCCGCCACGCGGCTGATCCGCCCCCGAACCCGGCGCGCCGCAGCGGCGGCATGCGAATCCTCCGGAGACGACGATGAACCGTTCCTATCGCTGGGTGATCGTCGCGGCGGGCGGCCTTCTCGGCTGCGTCGCGATCGGCGCCATGTTCTCGCTGCCCGTCTTCCTGCGCCCGATGGCGCAGGACACCGGCTGGTCGGTCACCGGCATCTCCACCGCGATGACGATCGGCTTCCTCGCCATGGCGGCGGCCAGCATGGTCTGGGGCAGCCTCTCCGACCGCTTCGGACCGCGCCCGGTTGTGCTCGCCGGCTCGGTCGTGCTGGCCGCGAGCCTGGCGCTCGCCAGCCGGGCCGATTCGCTGATCGCCTTCCAGCTCCTGTTCGGCCTTCTCGTCGGCGGGGCGACGGCCGCGGTCTTCGCGCCGATGATGGCCTGCGTCACCGGCTGGTTCGACACGCAGCGCGGGCTCGCCGTCTCGCTGGTCTCGGCCGGCATGGGGATGGCGCCGATGACGATGGCGCCGCTCGCGGCCTGGCTCGTCACCCGCCATGACTGGCGCGGCGCCATGCTGATCGTCGCCGGCATCGCCGCCGCGCTGATGATCCCGGCCGCGCTGCTGGTGCGCCGCCCGCCGGCGCTCGAAAGCGGACCCGCCGGGGCGGCGCCGGACGCCCCGTCATCGGAGATGACGGCCGCGCAGGCGCTGCGCTCGCCGCAATTCCTCATCCTGATGCTGGCGAACTTCTTCTGCTGCGCCACCCATTCCGGCCCGATCTTCCACACGGTGAGCTATGCGGCGAGCTGCGGCATCCCGATGATCGCGGCCGTCTCGATCTACAGCGTCGAGGGGATGGCCGGCATGTTCGGCCGGCTCGGCTTCGGCCTGGCGGGAGACCGGTTCGGCGCGCAGCGCGTGCTCGTCCTCGGCCTCCTGGCGCAGGCCTTCGGCGTGCTCGCCTATGCCTTCGTCGACCGGCTGGCGGGCTTCTATGCGGTCGCCGTGGTGGTCGGCTTCATCTATGCCGGCACGATGCCGCTCTATGCGGTGATCATCCGCGAGAACTTCCCGCTGCGGATGATGGGGACGATCATCGGCGGCACCGCGATGGCCGGCAGCCTCGGCATGTCGACAGGTCCGCTGGTCGGCGGGCTGATCTACGACCGATTCGGCAGCTATGCGCCGCTCTATGTCGGCTCCTGGGGCATGGGGCTGGCGGCCATGCTGATCCTGATGACGTTCCGGCCGTTCCCGAAGCCGCAGGGCGGGATGGTGCCGGCGTAGCGCGCCGGGACCAGGTCAGGCCCGCTGCCGGATCGCGATGTCGGAAGGGGAAGATGGTGGAGCCAGGCGGAATCGAACCGCCGACCTCTTGAATGCCATTCAAGCGCTCTCCCAACTGAGCTATGGCCCCACGCGTCACGACCGAGTTGGGTTCGGCCGTCAAACCGGACTTTTCAAGCCGCCTCGGCGGTTCCGGTCCGGGCCGCCTGCCGGCGACGCAGCGCTCTATAGGCGGCCCGGGCTGAAGACACAAGCGCCTAATGTCGCTTTGCCGTCATCTTTTTTTTCGAGGGCGAGGATCAGTTGTCCTCGTCGCCCTCGATGTCGCCGTCGATCAGGTCGGAGACGTCGTCGTCACCTTCCTCATCCTCCTCGAGGAAGGTGTCGTCATCGTCGTCGCCGCCGATGTCGCCCTCGACCTCGATGTCGTCCTCGCTGGTGACGACGGCGTCCTTCTCGGACGTCTCCGCATCCGCATCCTCGAGCGAGACGAGCTCGACCGCGCCGTCGGCGGCCTCGGTCTCGTCCTCCTCGTCGGCCTCCGGCTTGCTCGGCGCCTTCGCCTGCGGCTCGAACATCGAGCGCGGATAGGCCTGCCCCGTATAGGGAGAGACGATGGGGTCCTTGTTCAAATCGTAGAATTTGCGGCCCGTGACCGGGCAAACGCGCTTCGTTCCGAGTTCCGGTTTCGCCACTGCGTCGGACCCTTCAACCGTTCATGTTCTGAAAAAGCAGGGGCGTCCGTTAGTCGGGGCGCGCGGCGCTGTCAAATGCTCTTTTGCGCGAGCCGCCGGGCGCCGACGCGCACGGGCCCGATTCGCGCGGCCGGGGCGGGCTCCGCAGCACCGCATTGGCTTGGCGGGCGCGGGCATGCTACGGCCGGCGCGTTCCGTTTCGCATGAGCCCGAGAGGCAGGCGCCGTGTCGCACGATCATGATCCCGTCCCCGTCACCGCCCGCGCCGGCGGCCCGCTCAAGGGCCGCGTCCGCGTGCCCGGCGACAAGTCGATCTCGCACCGGGCGATGATCTTCGGTCTGCTCGCGGTCGGCGAGACCCGGGTCAGCGGCCTGCTCGAAGGCGAGGACGTGCTGCGCACGGCCGCCGCGGCGCGCGCGCTCGGCGCCATCGTCCATCATGACGGGCCGGGCGCCTGGCGCGTGCAGGGCGTGGGCGTCAGCGGCCTGCGCCAGCCGGAGGCCGTCCTCGACTTCGGCAATGCCGGCACCGGCTCGCGCCTGATGATGGGCGTCTGCGGGGCGCATCCGATCACCACCACCTTCGACGGCGACGCCTCGCTGCGCAAGCGGCCGATGCGGCGCATCCTCGACCCGCTCGAGCTGATGGGCACCGTCGTCGTCTCGCAGGAGGATGGCGGGCGCGTGCCGCTGACCCTGCGCGGGCCGAAGGAGGCGATTCCGATCGTCTATCGCACGCCGGTCGCCTCGGCCCAGATCAAGTCGGCGGTGCTGCTCGCCGGTCTGGCGGCGCCGGGCGAGACCAGCGTGATCGAGACGGAGGCGACGCGCGACCACACCGAGAAGATGCTGAGCCATTTCGGCGCCGAGGTCACGGTGACGCCGGAGGGCACGCACGGGCGGCGCATCGTGCTGAAGGGCCAGCCCGAATTGCAGGCGGCGCCGATCGTGGTGCCGGCCGACCCCTCCTCCGCCGCCTTCCCGCTGGTGGCGGGGCTGATCGTGCCGGGCTCCGACATCCTGCTGGAAAGCGTGATGACCAACCCGCTGCGCTCGGGGCTGCTGACCACCCTGATCGAGATGGGCGCCGACATCACCGTCGAGCGCGAGGCCAACGAGGGCGGCGAGACCGTCGCCGATCTGCGCGTGCGCGGCTCGCAGCTCAGGGGCGTGACGGTGCCGCCGGAGCGGGCGCCGGCGATGATCGACGAATATCCGGTGCTGGCGGTCGCGGCCGCCTTCGCCACCGGCACGACGCGGATGCGCGGCCTGCAGGAGCTGCGCGTCAAGGAATCGGACCGCCTGGCCGCCGTCGAGGCCGGCCTGCGCGCCGCCGGCGTGAGCTGCGCGATCGAGGGCGACGACCTGATCGTCGAGGGCTCGGGCGGGGCGCCGGTGCGCGGCGGCGGGCCGGTCGCGACCCATCTCGACCACCGCATCGCGATGAGCTTCCTCGTCATGGGGCTGGCGACGCGCGAGCCGGTCACGGTCGATGACGGGCTGATGATCGCCACCAGCTTCCCGAGCTTCGCCGCGCTGATGAACGGTCTCGGAGGCCGGATCGAATGAGGCCCGGCACGGGCGATCTCGTCATCGCCGTCGACGGCCCGGCCGCCTCCGGCAAGGGCACGCTGGCGAAGCGGCTCGCTGCCCATTACGGCCTGCCCTGCCTCGATACCGGCCTGCTCTACCGCATGGTCGCCCGCGCCATGCTCGATGCCGGCCACGACATCCACGATGCGGCGGCGGCCGAGCGCATCGTCGGCAGCTTCGACGAGGCCGGATTTCCCGAGGAGCGGCTGCGCGGCCGCGAGATCGGCGAGGCGGCCTCCGTCGTCGCCGCGATGCCGGCGGTGCGGGCGGGGCTGCTCGCGCGCCAGCGGCGCTTCGCGGCCCAGCCGGGCGGCGCCGTGCTCGACGGGCGCGACATCGGCACGGTGATCTGCCCCGAGGCGCCGGCCAAGCTCTTCGTCACGGCGACGCCGGAGGTGCGCGCGGCGCGCCGCCACAAGGAACTCGCCGGCCGGGGCGAGACGGCCGGCTTCGACAGCATCCTCGCCGATATCCGCCGCCGCGACGCCCGCGATTCCGGCCGCAGCGACGCCCCCCTGAAGGCGGCCGAAGACGCCGTCATCCTCGACACCTCGGCGCTGACCATCGAGGAGGTGGTCGCGGCCGCCATCGAGATCGTCGAGCGTCGCCGCGGGGCCTGAGCCCCGCCCATCCCCCGGTTCTCGCGGGATCGCGACCGGAAACCCGCCGATTTCCGGGCTTTCGGCCTTGGTCTCCTGCCCGAGCGGGCGCACACTGCCGCCGCGACAGGATGACGGAGGTGGCGATGCGGCGCTGGCTGTACGGTCTCTCGACTCTGGCGGCGGCGCTGTGGAGCCAGGCCGCGCCGAACGCGCAAACGGCGACGCCGCCGCCGGAGGAGGTCGACGTCGCGCTCGTGCTGGCGGTCGACGTCTCCTATTCGATGGATCTCGACGAGCTCGCCCTGCAGCGCAACGGCTATATCGAGGCCTTCCGCTCGAAGCAGTTGCAGGACGCCATCGGCAACGGCGCGCTCGGCAAGATCGCCGTGACCTATTTCGAATGGGCCGGCGGCAACTTCCAATATGTCGTGCGGCCCTGGAAGATCATCGACGGCCCGGCCGCCGCCAACGCCTTCGCCGAGGAGCTGGGCGAGGCGCCGACGCGGCGGGGACGGCGCACCTCGATCTCGGGCGCGATCGATCTCGGCGTGCAACTGCTCGAACAGGCGAACGTCACCGCGATGCGCCGCGTCATCGACATCTCCGGCGACGGCGCCAACAATGACGGACGCCCCGTCACCGCCGCCCGCGACGAGGCCGGCGCCAAGGGCGTCGCCATCAACGGCCTGCCGGTGATGCTGAAGCAGGCCGGCTATTTCGACATCGACAATCTCGACGCCTATTACCGCGACTGCGTCGTCACCGGCATCGGCGCCTTCGTCATCCCGATCCGGGAAAAGCACCAGTTCGTCGAGGCGACGCGGACCAAGCTGCTGCGCGAGATCGCGGCCGCGCCGCCGGATGCGACGATCCGGAAGGCGCAGGCGACGACCCCCTCGACCTGCCTCGCCGGCGAGCGGCAATGGCGCGAGCGGATGGGGAATTGAGCGGAAGCAGCTCGCCGCCGTCATCGCGGGCGGAGCGCAGCGCAGACCCGGGATGACGACCTGCTTCCTGCGAAGGGCTTATGTCCCCCGCGGCTTCGCCCGCGTCGTCGGCGCGGCGGCTGCGGGATCGTCCGGCCAGGGATGGCGGGGATAGCGGCCCTTCATCTCCGATTTCACCGCCGCCCAGGAGCCGCGCCAGAAGCCGGGCAGGTCGCGCGTCACCTGGATCGGCCGATGCGCCGGCGAGAGCAGCTCCAGCACCAGCGGCACCCGCCCGCCGGCCAGCGCCGGGTGGCTCGCCAGCCCGTAGAGCTCCTGCACGCGCACCGAAATCGTCGGCCCCGCCTCGGCGGCATAGTCGACCGCGAGCGAGGAGCCGGTCGGAGCGGTGAAATGCGTCGGCGCCTCGGCATCGAGCCGGCGCTTCAGCTCCCAGGGCAGCAGCGCGGCCAGCGCCGAATCGAGATCGGAAGCCTGAATCGCCGCCAGCGAGGCGCGGCCGGGGAGGTGCGGCGCGAGCCAGCGTTCCGGCTCCTGCGCCAGCCCTTCGTCGGAGAGATCGGGCCAGCCCTGCTCGGGCTCGGCCTTGCGCAGGAAGGCGACGCGCTCGCGGAGCTGATTCTGCGCCCTGGTCCAGGGCAGGAGGCCGATGCCGAGCCCGGCGACGCCTTTCGCCAGCGCCTCGGCAGTCTCGGCGCTCCCGGCCACCGGCAAGGGGCGTTCCGCCAGGGTGAGCGCGCCGTAGCGGCGCACCGCGCGGGCCCGCAAGGCACGCGCGGCCCGGTCGAAGCCGACCTCCTCGCGCTCGACGATGGCAAAGGGTGCGAGGCCATGGGCGACGAGCCTGGCGATCTCGGCTTCCGCGATCGCCGCCGCGGCCATGATGCGCGCCTGCTGGGCCGCGCCGGTCATCTCGGCGACGACGAGATAGGGCTCGCGGGCGAGGCGCTGCGAGGCTTCGAGCGCACCGCCCCGGCCATTGGCGAGGAGATACTGGCCCGAACCGGCAGCGCGCGCCTTCGCGACGCGCTCCGGATAGGCGAAGGCGAGCAGAAGCCCGGGCGACAGCGGCTCGGCGGCGGCGATATCGCCCCTGCGGGCATGGCGCTCGGCGGCGCGGGCCCAGCTCTCGGCGAGGCGACGCATGTCGCCGGCCCGGCCGCCGCGCTCGCGACTGAGCCGCTCCAGCCGCTCGGCAAGGTCGACGGCATCGCCGCCGAGGCCGCGCTCGACCAGCAGGGCGGCGAGATCGGCCGCCGCGCCGGCCTGCCCGAGGCGGGCGGCGGCCACGATCATGCGGGCGAGGCGCGGCGGCAGGGGCAGGGCCTGCAAGGCGCGGCCATCCGGCGTGATGCGGCCATCGGCATCGAGCGCGCCGATCGCGGCCAGCAGGCTGCGCGCCTCCTTGAGGGCGGGGGCCGGCGGCGGATCGAGGAAGGAGAGCGTGGTCGGATCGGCGACGCCCCAGGCGGCGCAATCGAGCAGAAGCGGGCTCAGATCGGCGGAGAGGATCTCGGGCCGGGCGAAGGGTTCGAGCGCGCCGGTCGCGGCCTCCTCCCAGAGCCGGTAGCAGACGCCCGGCTCGGTGCGGCCGGCGCGGCCCTGGCGCTGATCGGCGGCGGCGCGGCTGACGCGGCGCGTCTCCAGCCGGGTCACGCCGATATCGGGCTCGTAGACCGGCACGCGGGCGAGGCCGGAATCGATCACCACCCGCACGCCCTCGATGGTCAGCGAGGTCTCGGCGATGGCCGTGGCGAGCACCACCTTGCGCTTGCCGGGAGGCGCCGGCAGCACGGCGCGGTCCTGCTCGCGCTGGTCGAGCGCGCCGTAGAGCGGGGCGATCTCGACGGCCGGGTCGCGCAGTTTTTCGCGCAGGCGCTCCTCGACGCGGCGGATCTCGCCCTGGCCGGGCAGGAAGACGAGCTGCGAGCCGAGCTGCTCGTTCAGCGCCAGCAGCGCCGTCTCGGCGACCTGATCCTCGATGCGCTTCAGCGGATCGCGGCCGCGATAGCGCGTCTCGACGGGATAAGCGCGGCCCGCGCTCTCGATCACAGGCGCATCGCCGAGCAGCCTCGCGACACGCGCGCCGTCGAGGGTCGCGGACATGACGAGGATGCGCAGCTCTTCCCGCAGGCCGCCCTGCGCGTCGAGCGCCAGCGCCAGCCCGAAATCGGCATCGAGCGAGCGTTCGTGGAATTCGTCGAAGAGCACGGCCGCGACGCCGTCCAGCGCCGGATCGTCGAGGATCATCCGGGCGAAGACGCCCTCGGTGACGACCTCGATGCGCGTCCGCGGCCCGATCTTCGAGCCGAGGCGCACGCGCAGGCCGACCGTCTCGCCGACCGGCTCGCCGAGGGTCTGCGCCATGCGATGGGCCGCGCCGCGCGCCGCCAACCGGCGCGGCTCGAGCAGGATGAGCTTGCCGCCCTGCGTCCAGGGCTCGTCGAGCAGGGCGAGCGGCACGCGCGTGGTCTTGCCGGCGCCGGGCGGGGCGACCAGCACGGCGTTCGGCCGCGCGCGCAGGGCGGCGGCGAGATCGCCGAGCACGGCGTCGATGGGCAGGGCGGTGTCGAAGGCGCGCATGTCCGGCCAATGTGGCGCAGGCGCGGGCCGCGCGCAAGCCACTCGCCAGCCTGCGCGCAGCATGCTAACCGCAGGCATCATGACCGACACCGTGCCAAACCGCATCCCGCTCCGCTTCGAGGCCTGCGCCCGCGAGGGCCGGGCGGCGCTCGTGACCTTCGTCACGGCGGGCGACCCCGATTTCGCGACCGCGAGCGCGATCCTCGCCGCGCTGCCCGCCGCCGGCGCCGACGTGATCGAGCTCGGCGTCCCCTTCACCGATCCGATGGCGGACGGCGTGCCGGTGCAGCTCGCCGGCCAGCGCGCGCTGAAGGCGGGCCAGACGCTGCGCAAGACCCTCGCCATGGTCGAGAGCTTCCGCAAGGCCGGCCACGACACGCCGGTCATCCTGATGGGCTACTACAACCCGATCTACGCCTATGGCGTCGAGGCCTTCCTGAAGGATGCGCTGAAGGCCGGCGTCGACGGCCTGATCGTCGTCGACCTGCCGCCGGAGGAGGATGCCGAGCTCTGCCTGCCGGCGCTGGAGGCCGGCATCAACTTCATCCGGCTCGCCACGCCGACGACCGACGACAAGCGCCTGCCCAAGGTGCTGCAGAACACCTCGGGCTTCGTCTACTATGTCTCGATGACCGGCGTGACCGGCGGCGCCATCGCCGATTACGGTGCGGTGGGCGAGGCGGTGGCGCGGATCAAGCGCCATACCAGCCTGCCCGTCGCGGTCGGCTTCGGCGTCAAGACGGCGGCCGATGCGGCGGCGATCGCCAAGGGCGCGGATGGCGTCGTCGTCGGCTCGGCCCTGGTCGAGCGCGTCCGCCTTTCGCTCGACGGCGAGGGCAGGGCCACGGAAAAGACGGTTTCGGCTGTCACCTCGCTGGTGTCCGAACTCGCGCAGGGCGTGCGCTCGGTGGCGAAGGCGGCCTGAACGGGCTTGCCATCGCGCGTCTTGCCGGCGAAAAGCCGATCCCCATCTCTCGCCTGACGGCGCTCGCGCCGCAGGCCCATCAGGGATGATCCAATGAACTGGATTTCCGAAGTCGTCCGGCCGCGCATCAAGACGCTGTTCAAGCGCGAGACGCCGGAGAATCTCTGGATCAAATGCCCCGATTCCGGGCAGATGGTCTTCCACAAGGATGTCGAGGCCAATGGCTACGTCATCCCCGGCTCCGAGCACCATATGCGCGTCACCGCGCCGGAGCGGCTGCGGCTGACCTTCGACGAAGGCAAGTGGCTCGACATCGCGCTGCCCGACGCCGCGGTGGACCCGCTGAAATTCCGCGACGAGAAGCGCTATGTCGACCGGCTGAAGGACGCCCGCGCCAAGACCGGCGCGCAGGACGCCTTCAAGGTCGGCTATGGCCGGGTCAAGGGCCTGCCGATGACCATCGCCGTGCAGGACTTCCATTTCATGGGCGGCTCGCTCGGCATGGCGGCGGGCGAGGCCTTCATCAAGGGCGCCGAGACCGCGATCGAGAAGAAGACGCCCTATGTCGTCTTCGCCGCCTCGGGCGGGGCGCGCATGCAGGAGGGCACGCTCTCGCTGATGCAGCTCCCGCGCACCACCGTCGCGGTCCGCCGGCTGCGCGCGGCCGGCCTGCCCTATTTCGTGGTGCTGACCAACCCGACCACCGGCGGCGTCACCGCCTCCTACGCCATGCTGGGCGACGTCCATATCGCCGAGCCCGGCGCGCTGATCGGCTTCGCCGGGCCGCGCGTCATCGAGCAGACCATCCGCGAGAAATTGCCGGACGGCTTCCAGCGCTCGGAATATCTCAAGGATCACGGCATGGTCGACATGGTCGTGCACCGCCGCGACCTGCCCGAGACGCTCGCGCGCCTTGGCCGCCTGCTGACGAAGCAGCCCGCGGGCGAAACCGGGAAAGCCGCGCCGACGCTGCCGCCGCAACCGGTGGCCGAAGCGGTCTGAGCGGTTTCCGCATCATGGGGTCGTCCGACACGCTGCTCGCGCGCTTCATGGCGCTGCACCCCAAGCTGATCGACCTCTCGCTCGGCCGCATCCTGACGCTGCTGGAACGGCTCGGCGATCCGCATAAGCGCCTGCCGCCGGTGATCCATGTCGCCGGCACCAACGGCAAGGGCTCGACCATCGCCTTCATGCGGGCGATCCTCGAGGCGGCGGGCCTGTCCGTGCATGTCTACATCTCGCCGCATCTGGTGCGCTTCCACGAGCGCATCCGCCTCGGCGCGCCCGGCGGCGGCCGCTTCGTCGAGGAGGACAGGCTGGTCGCGGCGCTGGAGCGCTGCGAGGCCGCCAATGCCGGCGATCCCATCACCTTCTTCGAGATGACGACGGCGGCGGGGCTGCTGCTCTTCGCCGAGAACCCGGCCAACGTGCTCCTGCTGGAGGTCGGGCTCGGCGGCCGCTACGACGCCACCAACGTCGTCGCGCATCCGGCCTGCACCGTGGTGACGCCGGTCTCGCTCGACCATTCCGAATATCTCGGCGACACCGTCACCAAGATCGCCGGCGAGAAGGCCGGCATCTTCAAGCGCGGCGCGCCCGCCGTGATCGCGCCGCAGGAGCCGGAGCCGACCGCCGTGCTGGAAGCCGCGGCCGAGCGCGCCGGCGCCTCGAAGATCCTGATCGGCGCGCAGGATTTCAACGTCCACGAGGCCGGCGGCCGGCTGGTCTACGAGGACCAGGACGGGCTGCTCGACCTGCCGCTGCCGCGGCTCGCCGGTCGCCACCAGCACGTCAATGCCGGCACGGCGATCGCGGCCCTGCGCGCGGCCGGCTATGGCGGGCTGCCGGCCCGGGCCTTCGAGGACGGCATGCGCGACGCCGACTGGCCGGCGCGGCTGCAAAGGCTCTCGCGCGGGCATCTGGCGGAATTGCTGCCGGAGGGCGCCGAGCTCTGGCTCGACGGCGGCCACAACCCGGATGGCGGGCGCGTGCTGGCGCAGGCCCTGGCCGATCTCGCCGACCGCAACCCGGCGCCGCTGGTGATGATCGCCGGCCTGCTCTCGACCAAGGACGCGGCCGCCACGCTCGGCCATTTCAAGGGGCTGGCGCAGATGCTCTACGCCGTCCCGATCCAGAATTCGCTGGCCGCCCGCCCGGCCGAGGAGGTCGCGGAAGCGGCCCGCGGCGCCGGGCTGCCGGCGGAGGCCGCAGGCTCGGTCGAGCAGGCGCTGCGGACCATCGCCGCGCGCGCCTGGCCGGCGCCGCCGCGCGTCCTGATCTGCGGCTCGCTCTACCTGGCCGGCGAGGTGCTCTCGGCCAACGGCACGCCCCCGTCATGAGGATGGCGCCGGCCATGCTGCTGCTGTGCGGGCTGCTCGGCGGCTGCGTCGCCCGGGGCGTCGCGGCATCCGGCGAAGACGGCGGCGAGCGCGTCGCGGCCGGCAGGCCGACCTTCCTGCAACAGACCTATATGACGATGGATACGCGCTGCCGGCCGGTGAAGCGCCCGACCGCGGTCCTGACCGCGGCGCCGCGCCACGGCACGGTCAGGATGGCGACGCGGAGCGCCAGGGCCGCCTACGGACCGGGCGACCACCGGCACTGCGACGGCCGGATCGGCCCCTCGCTCGCTTTCGAATACACCTCCCGCGGCGATTATCGCGGCCCGGACGGCTTCGACGCGCGGGTGCGCTACCATGACGGCGAGATCCGCCAGGCGCGGTTCAAGGTCGAGGTCTACTGAACGCCGGGAGGAAGCCATGCAGCGCAGCTTCGGAGCCGGCGGGCCGGCGGTCTCCAGCATCGGCCAGGGGAGCTGGTATATCGAGCAGGGCGACCGGCGCGAGGCCGTCGCGGCGCTCCGGCGCGGGCTCGATCTCGGCCTGACCCATATCGACACCGCCGAGATGTATGGCGACGGCCGCTCCGAGGCGATCATCGGCGAGGCCATCGCCGGCAGGCGCGACGCCGCCTTCCTGGTCTCGAAGGTGCTGCCGCACAATGCCTCGCGCCAGGGCGTGCGGGCCGCCTGCGAGCGCTCGCTGAAGCAGCTCGGGACCGACCGGCTCGACTGCTACCTGCTGCACTGGCGCGGGCCGCATCCGCTGGCCGAGACCTTCGCCGCCTTCGAGGCGCTGAAGCAGGACGGCAAGATCCTCTCCTGGGGCGTCAGCAATTTCGACGAGGACGATCTCGACGAGGCGCTGGCGGCGGCCGGCAAGGGCCGGATCGCCTGCAACCAGGTGCTCTACCATCTGCGCGAGCGCGCGATCGAGCATGCGGTGCTGCCCTGGTGCGAGCGGCACGGCGTCGCCGTCACCGCCTACAGCCCGTTCGGCCATCGCGACTTCCCGGCGCCGGGCAGCGCGCAGGGGCGGGTGCTGGCGGAGATCGCCGCCGCCCATGGCGCGACGCCCCGGCAGGTCGCGCTCGCCTTCCTGACGCGCCGGCCGGCGGTCTTCGCCATTCCCAAGGCCGGCAGCGTCGCCCATGTCGAGGACAATGCCGGCGCGCTGGACCTCGCCTTGTCGGAAGACGACATCGCCCGGATCGACGCCGCCTTCCCGCGCGGGCGCAAGCCCTCCTCGCTGCCGATGATCTGAGCCCCGGAAGCGCCCGGGCGGAAACCACGTTCGGCCTTCCCGCTTTACAGCCCGCGCCGCCCGCGCTTTCCTTGAGTCAAGGGCGACGGCCGCCAGAGCCCGCGAACGCCCGTTCAACAGTCGCGTTTTCGGAGTATCGGCGATGCGTCGCGTTCTCGGCCTCCTGGCCGCCCTGTTGCTGTCCGTCCTCGCATCCGCCGGAGCCCAGGCCGGCGTCGAGGTGAGGGTCGACATCGCCGCCCAGCGCATGACCGTCACCGCCCCCGACGGCGAGGTCCATGACTGGAAGATCTCCTCCGGCCGCAAGGGCTTCCGCTCGCCGAACGGCGTCTACCGGCCGACGCGCCTCGAAAAGAACTGGTATTCCCGCAAATATGGCGGGGCGATGCCCCATTCCGTGTTCTTCCGCGGCGGCTACGCCATCCACGGCACCACCTCGGTCGGCGCGCTCGGCCGCCCGGCCTCGCATGGCTGCATCAGGCTGCATCCGGCCAACGCCGCCAAGCTCTTCGCGCTGGTGAAGAAATACGGCGCGGGCCAGACGCGCATCGCGCTCACCGGCGCCGCGCCCGACAACCTCTCCCGCTTCGCCAAGGCCAGGCCGCACAAGGCCGAGAAGGCCCATCTCGCCAAGGCCCATGCCGGCAAGCCGGGCGGCGGCAAGTCAATCGGCGGCAAGGCGCTTGCCGGCAAGCTGCATGGCGGCAAGGCGAAGCTCGCCAAGGCTTCCGTCTCGCAGGGCAGGCCGCATCGCAGCGCCGCCGCCACGGCGAAGCAGGACCGCAGCCATGGCTGGGAAGCCGCGCGCGGCACGATCATGCTGCGGCCGACGATTCCGGCCAGCGCCTATGGCTACCAGCCCTATTATCCGAGCGGATACGGCTACGGTTCCGGCTGGCGCTGAGGCGCGAGCGCTTCCGGGGCGATCCGCAGCCAGCCTTCCAGCGTCTCGCCGGGCCGCAGCCGCTTCAGCGGCGCGGCGGCGCGGGCGGCGGGCTCGCTCGGCGCGCCGATGGCGTGGCTCTGCGGCTCGACGCAGAGGAAATCCGCTCCGGCCGGCGCCCAGACCACCGGGCAGTCCAGGTTCCCGCTCGCCGCCAGCGCGATCGCGAGCCCGGAGGACGGCGTCTCGATCCGGGCGCGACCGTCCCAGCCGAGGAAGCTCCAGGCGGTGACCTCCTCGCGGCGGAAGGGTTCCGGCACGGCGTAGGGCCCGCCATCCGCGAAATCCCGCCGGCCGGTGGCGCGAAAGGCCGCGCCGAAGACGAGCGCGCCCTGCGCCCGCATGACGAGGCGCGTATCGCCGGCGCAGGGAAACCAGGGATGATGGCCGATGCCGTAGGGTAGTGCCGTGTCGGCCTCGTTCACGATCGAGAGCCGGACGGTCATACCGTCCTCCCCGAGCCCGATCTCCTGCCGGGCGCGGTAGCGATAGGGATCGGGGCCGGCGCTGCGGCGATGCTCGAGCACGGCATGGGCGCGGTCGTACCGCAGCACTTCCCATTCCGCCTGCCAGCCGAAGCCGTGGATGTTGCCGCCGGGATCGTTGCAGGGCACGAGGAAGCGCCGCTCGCCATCATCGATGACCCCGCCGAAGGCGCGGTTGGCGAAAGGCAGCATCGCCCATGTCCCGCAATGGTTCGGCGCCGCCGTCGAGGGCTGCACCGCGCCGGGCGGGCGCAGCAGCGCATGGTCGCGACCGTCGGGCGCCCGCCAGTCGAGGCGCGAAACGATGCCGCCGGCCTCGGGAAGGATCGTGGCCGTAAGGCCGGCGGCGGAGAGCGCGAGCATGGGGTGTCCCGAATCAGGATTCGCACCGAGATTCGCGCTCCCGCGGCCGGCGGACAAGCCGGTGCAAGCGGGCCTTGACCGCGCCCGTCGGGGCAGGGACATTCGCGCTCCCTTCTGGAGCCTGCCATGCCCGAACCACTGATCGCGCTCGACTGGGGCACGACCCGCGCGCGCGCCTATCTGATCTCGGAGAGCGGCGAGGCCGTGCAGAAACGCCTCGCCGACCAGGGCATCCAGTCTGTTCCGGCCGGCGGCTATCCGGCCGCCTTCGAGGCGCTGGCGGGCGATCTGCGCCGGGCCGCCCCCGAAGCCGCGATCGTGCTGGCCGGCATGGTCGGCAGCCGCAATGGCTGGGTCGAGGCGCCCTATGTCGCCTGCCCGGCCTCGCCGGAGGAGATCGCCGCCGCCGGCATCGCGGTCGACCTCGCCGCCGGGACCCGGGCGACGATCCTGCCGGGGCTGAGCTGCGACGACGGCGCCTTCGACGTGATGCGCGGCGAGGAGACGCTGGTCGTCGGCCTCGGCCTGGCGGACGGCCTCGCCTGCCTGCCCGGCACCCATTCGAAATGGGCGGAGATCCGCGGCGGCCGCATCACGCGCTTCGCCAGCTTCATGACCGGCGAGGTGTACGGGCTGCTGCGCAACCACTCGATCCTGGCGCGCCTCGCCGAGGAGCCCAGCGGCGAGGATGCCCGCGACGGCGCCGCGCGCGGCCTCGCCGCGGCCGCCCGCCCGGCCGGCCTGCTCAACGCCGCCTTCGCGGCGCGGACCGAGGTCCTCGCCGGCCGGATGAGCGGCGGCGCGGTCGGCCCCTTCCTCTCCGCGCTGCTGGCGGCGCAGGAGATCGCCGGCGCCCAGGCCCTGTTCGGCCGCACCGGCCGCATCCATCTCGTCGCCGACGGCATTCTGGCGGAAAGCTACGGCGCGGCCCTCGCCGCGGCGGGGATCGAAGTCGCCGTCACTGCGCCGGAGGCCGCCTTCATCGCCGGCGTGCGGCGCCTCGCCGCCGGCCTGGCCCGATGATCGTCGTCTTCGGCTCGATCAATATCGACCTCGTCACGCGGGTCGAGCGCCTGCCCGGCGCCGGCGAGACCGTGCTGGGGCCGGACTATGCGGTCCATCCCGGCGGCAAGGGCGCGAACCAGGCGCTCGCCGCGCGCCGCGCCGGCGCCGCCGTGACATTGATCGGGGCGGTCGGCCGCGACGATTTCGCCACGACGGCGCTGTCCCTGCTCGCGGCTGACGGAGTCGCGCTGCGCCATGTCGCCCGCCTGCCGGCCCCCACCGGGGCCGCCTTCATCGCCATCGACCCGGAGGGCGCGAACCAGATCATCGTCGCCGCCGGGGCCAATGCCGGGGCGCGACCCGACGCCCTGCGGGAAATGGCGCCCGGACCGGGCGACATCCTGCTGCTGCAGCGCGAGGTGCCGGAAGAGGCCTGCCTGGAGGCCGCGCGCCTGATGAAAAGCGCCGGCGGGCGCGTCGTCCTCAACCTCGCCCCGGCCGGAGCGCCGGCACCCGCCCTGCTCGACCTGCTCGACATCCTGGTCGTCAACGAACACGAGGCGCGCGTGCTCGCCCAGTCGCTCGGCTGGCCGGAGTGCGAGCCGGACGCCATTGTCCGGCGGCTCGACGCCGAGCGGGGCATCGCCGGCATCGCGACGCTGGGCGCGGCCGGCGTCGTCGCCTGGCAGGGCGGCCGGCGCGAGCGCCTCGCGGCGCCGGCGGTCGCCGTCGTCGACACCGTCGCCGCGGGAGACAGCTTCACCGGCGCCTTCGCCGCCGCGCTGGCGAAGGGCGGCGAGCTTGCCGACGCGCTGCGGCAGGGGCTGGCGGCAGGGTCCCTCGCCTGCACCCGCAGCGGCGCGCAGCCGAGCATCCCGCGCGCGGCCGAGATCGCGGCTCTCGCCGGGCGCAGCTTTCCGCAAGGCCGGTAAGCGGGATCGAGACCGATCGCGGCGCAATCCTCCCCGCCGCGTTTCCGGCCCGATCCGGCAGCGCGTTCACCCTTCGTCAGTTCAAACCGGGCAAGCTCCCGGCAGCCGCCCCCGCGGCGACAACCGGAGCGGACATCATGGCGAATCCCTCGCGCTGGGCCTTGGGCGTCGCCGCGGCCGTGATCGGCGCGGCCCTGTCCTACACCCATTGGATCGCCCCGGCGCCCGACGCCGAGGGTCCGGCCGCGGCGCCCGCGGCCCCGGCATCGCGCGGCCCGGCCGTTCTCGCCGTGGCGGCCGATTATCGCGGCCATTACCTCGTGCATCCGACGATCGACGGCTATCGCGTCAGGATGATGGTCGACACGGGCGCGAGCCTCGTCGCGCTCACCGCCGAAGACGCCCGCGCCCTCGGGATCCGGGCCGGCGAGGGCGCGCGCCGGACGCTGCTGAACACGGCCAATGGCAGCGTCGCCGCCACCCGCACCGTGCTGCGCGAGATCCGGCTCGGCGAGATCGTCCTGCGCAATGTCGACGCCGTGGTGATGCCGCCGGGCGCCCTCTCCATGAGCCTGCTCGGCAACTCCTTCCTCGGCCGCCTGCGCGGCTACGAGGTGCAGACCGGGCGGATGGTGCTGCGCGGCTGACGGCCCGCGCGGGGCCGGACTCGCCACCGGCCGCGGACGTCGTCCGGTCAGTAGTTGGGGCAGGGATTCACATCCGTCTTGAGCACCTGCTCGATATTGCCGGTGCCGGCGGCGATGCCGCCGCGCGGGCGCGTATAGACCGGCTCGTCGCCGAGCTTGATCACGGCCGGCACGACATAGTCGACCATCGGCAGCGACGCTACGAAGGGCCGGTAATCATAGCTGGCGCGCGCCATGATCACGGAGGTGCCCGGGACCTTGATGCTGTCGGGCAGCACCACCGAATCCCCGCGCTTGAGCGCCGCGCCGCTGGACGAAGCCGCGCTCCAGCACACGCGCGCGACGCCGTTCGCCTCGATGACGACGCTCGTGATCACCATGGCGGCCTTGGTGGCGTCATAGGGCATCAGGACCGCCTCCGCGGCGCCGAAGATGTCGGTGACGTCGCTGGGCGAAACCGACTGGGCCCGCGCGGTCAGATCCGCCAGGGTCGAGGTCAGCAGCCTGACCTTGCGGGCGGCCATGACCCCGTAGACGGTGTTGGCCATGCCGCACAGCACCAGCAGCATCACCGGCAGCACGAAGGCGAACTCGATGGCGGCGACGCCGCGCTCGTCGCTGCGCAGCCGTTTCCAGGGCCGCCGGCCGGCAAGGCGCAATCTCGCGATCACGTTCCGCTCCCTCCCGCGGGCTGCGCCACATAGGGCTCGGCCCGGAACGCCACGCTCGCGACCAGGCCGCGGCGATCCGCGCCGATATTCACGAGCTCCGGCGCCGCCCAGCCCATGAAGAGCAGCTTGTATTCGAGCACGGCGCGGACGACCGCGATCTGCTTCGGCTGCGGCGTCACATAGCCGAAGCCGCTCGTGTCGAGGACGCCGCCATTCATCGGGCTGCCCAGGTTCCGGGCGCTGCCGAAATCGGAAAACACCTTCACGTCGACATGGAGCCTCGAGCAGTCGATCATGGGCATCGACGTCTCGGCGCAGATGTCGTTGCGGAAAGCCGCGGCGTTGACCGCCGGGTCGCTGGAGACGTAGCGCCCGGCCGCCTCGCCCGTCAGCAGGCGGCGCGACGCCTTGGACAGCGATTCCTCCAGGACCTCGTTGGTCCAGAACATCATCGCGAGCTCGAAGATCGCCAGGAGAAGCCCGAGGAACGGCAGCGCGACGATGCCGAACTCGATGGCCGCCGCCCCGTCCTGGGAGCGACGGAAGCGGGCGATCAACCGCCTCTTGCCGAGATCCGGAGGCCTGGCGCCGCCGGCATGGGGATTGGCCGTCATCCGATCCGCGTTCCGCTGTTGCTGCCGGGCCCGCGCCCGATGGCAGTCCTTCTAGCGCGAAAGAATTTCGGATCGGTTAGAAGCGGTCCGCCTTACTCTGCGGCAAGGCGAAGGGTTCGTTTACCAAGCGCGGGGCGCGCGGGTGCCACTTCGCGGAGGATATCACTTGGAGCCGGTGGCGAGCGCATTCCGGCTGGTGATCTGGGCGCCGGCCTCGCCGAAAAACTTCTGCGCGTCGCCGAGCTGGACCGAGGGCTGGCAGTCGGGCGTGCAGGAATAGCTCTGGCGCTCCATGCCGCGCTGGACCGTCAGGACGGAATCGGAAGCCGCGCCCACGCGCACGAGCGATTCCGCCAGCAGCGTGCCGCCCGCATCGAGCGCGATCAGGTTGGTGACCCCGAAGCTCTTGCCGGTCACCACCATCACGCCATTGCGCTGGACGGCGACGTCCGCGATCGCGGGGTTGCCGACGATGACGGTCTGCGCCTTCGCCGGAAGGCGGACGACCTTGGCGTGGTCGACGAGCACCACGACGCTCTCCAGCGCCCCGTCCTGCGGCGCCGCCTGCGCCAAACCGGCCGCGAGGAGCGATCCGAGCACCAGGCCCGCAAGGGTCCGGCAGGCGCGGGAACGATGTCCTGCCAGGCTCGGGAGAATGAACATGGGGCGCCTCGAAGTTTGCGACGCCGCCAGCAAAGCGCAAAATGATGAATTAAACCCTAAACCGGGGCAACCTAGCGTTCCGACCTGCCGCACGGCGGCATGACCAAGGGGAATCACATGGGGCGAGGCTCTTTCCCCGAGCGGGAATCGCCGATTCAACCAGGTGTCGCCGACCGTTTAAATCCACTGTTTACCGTTAAATACCTTATTTCACGCCCAAACCCTTGAATATTTATCGCATTTTAATTTGTAAATCCGCCGTTAACCACAGAGTAAATCCCGATCGAACTTCGCCACTTCTTGGATCCGCTTAAGAGTTCGGCAAGAGGCGCTCGCTAATGTCGGTCCTGTCGCTGACCGAAGCCACCTAGAGCGAAGGCAGCAGTCAAACCGTGGTAAGAGGAGTTCCCAACATGACCAAGCTTTTCGCTCGCTTCGCCAAGGACGAGTCCGGCGCCACCGCCATCGAGTACGGCCTGATCGCGGCCCTGATCGCCGTCGCCGCCATCGGCGCGATGACCAGCCTCGGCACCAGCCTGAGCGGCCTGTTCGGCAAGATCGGCGGCAAGCTCGACGGCGCCGTCAAGTGATTTCCTGAAATCACATGAACGCGTCCCTGTTCCGACGGGGACGCGTTTTTGTTCTTCAGGGCCTCCGCCGGAAAGGTCTTCCCGATGTCGCTCCCCCTCGTCGCTGTCCTTGGCCTGTTTCCCTTCGCCATGGCTTATGCGGCAGCGAGCGATCTCGTCTCGATGACGATCTCCAACCGGCTGTGCCTTTCCCTGGCCGCAGGCTTCGCCGGCCTCGCCGCCCTGCTGGGATTGGGCGCCATCGACATCGGCTGGCATCTCGCTGCCGGGCTGCTCGTGCTCACCGTCGCCTTCGGCCTGTTCGCGGCCGGATGGATCGGCGGCGGCGACGCCAAGCTCGCGGCGGCCACCGCGCTCTGGTTCGGCTTCGACCAGCTCATGCCCTATCTGGCCACCGCCGGCGTCCTCGGCGGCATCCTGACCCTGTTCATCCTGCGCCTTCGCTCCCGGCCCCTGCCGGCCGTCGCCGAAGGCTGGAGCTGGGCCCGGCGCCTGCATGCGGCCAATCAGGGCGTCCCCTACGGAATCGCGCTGGCTTTCGCCGCGCTTCTGGTGCTGCCCGAGACGGCGATCTGGCGGGCCGCGATCGGCGTCTGAGGCGCTCGGTTGCCGCTACGGCAGGAAATGCCGCAAGTATACCTCTCATTAACCATAAATTGACGTTTCCGCCACACGATCCCGGCCGAGGGCCAGCCCCGCCTGGCCGAGGATCGAACGTCAATGAGCCCCGCTCGCATCATCATTCTCCTCGTCGCGCTGGCCGCAGGGCTGGGGGCGGCGTTCCTCGTCCAGAAACCTTCGCAGGCGCCCGCCCCCGCCGCCAGGGTCGAGCCGGCGCCGACGGTGCCGGTCCTGGTCGCGAATGGCGAGATCCCGGTCGGCAACACCGTCTCCGCCAACGACCTGCGCTGGCTCGACTGGCCGCTCGCCAGCGTGCCCGCCGGCGTGATCCGCAAGGACGAGGCGCCGGAGGCCGAGAAGGAGATCACCGGCCAGGTGGCGCGCTACGCCCTGCTCGCCGCCGAGCCGATCCGCCGCGAGAAGCTGATCAAGACCGACGGCACCGGCTTTCTCTCCGCCGTGCTGCCCTCCGGCATGCGCGCCGTCGCGATCGCGACCGACAGCCGCGGCGCCAGCACGGCCGGCGGCTTCATCCTGCCCAATGACCGGGTCGACGTGATCGCGACATCGCGCGGCGAAACGGACAGCGGCTCGGGCGGCGAGACCCATGTCAGCGAAACCCTGCTGCGCAACATCCGCGTCCTCGCCATCGGCCAGAACGTCCAGGAGCGCAACGGCGAGAAGGTCGTCGTCGGAGAGACCGCCACGCTCGAGGTCGACCCCGGCCAGGTCGAGACGCTGGTGCAGGCGCAGAAGAGCGGCTCGCTCTCCCTGGCGCTGCGCAGCCTGAAGGATGCCGGCGAAGCGGCCGAGGCCTCCGCCCGCAACGAGAATGCGATGACACTGGTGCGCTACGGCGTCACCACCAAGAGCGTGAAGCCATGACCCGCCGCCCCGCCCGCCCCGCCCTTGCCGGCGCCGCCGCCGCGCTCCTGCTCGCTCTCGCGGGCGAAGGCGCCCTCGCCCAGGCGACCGGCCCCGCGCCGGTCCTCAATGTCAGCAGCAGCGACCACGCGCTCTCGCGCAAGCTCGACCTGTCGATCGGCCGCTCGCTCGTGGTCGAGCTGCCGCGCGACGCCAAGGAGGTCTTCGTCGCCAATCCGAAGGTCGCCAACGCCGTCGTCCGCACGGCGCGCAAGCTCTTCGTCATCGGCATCGCCGACGGCGCGACCTCGATGTTCGTGATGGACGCCGAAGGGCGCCAGATCACCGCGCTCGAGATCAATGTCGGGCGCGACCTCAACGTCCTGCGCCAGACGCTGCGCACCGCGCTGCCGAATTCGCAGATCGAGGTCAAGCCCGCCGGCAACTCGATCCTGCTGGTCGGCATGGTGCCCAACGCCTCCGAGGCGACGCAGGCGGTCGACATCGCCAACGCCTTCGTCGGCGTCACCGGCGGCCTGTTCACCTCCAACAAGGGCTCCGTCATCAATTCGCTGACGATCCGCGGGCGCGACCAGGTGATGGTCAAGGTCGTCGTCTCCGAGGTCTCGCGCAAGGCGATCAAGCAGCTCGGCATCAACTCCACCGGCGAGTGGAAGCTCGGCAAGTTCTCGCTCACGCCCTCGATCGACAACCCCTTCCCGCTGCAGCCGCAGCAGCTCTCGGCGACGGCGATCGGCGCCGGCATCGGCAATTCCCAGAACTTCACCCTGCGCGCGCTGGAGCGCGCCGGCCTGGCGCGCGTCCTCGCCGAGCCGACCGTGACCGCGATCTCCGGCGAAACCGCCAAGTTCACCGCGGGCGGCGAGGTCCCCACCCCCAAGGGCCAGAACTGCTCCTATGATTCCTTCAACCGCCGGACCTGCCAGATCCAGATCGAATACAAGCCGGTCGGCGTCGCGCTGAACTTCACGCCGATCGTGCTGTCCGACAACAAGATCAGCATGCGGATCGCCACCGAGGTGACCGAGCTCGATTTCGAGAACCAGTTGCGCCTGAGCGGGGCCAATGAGGAAAGCCTCAACATGCCGGCCTTCCGCGTCCGCAAATCCGACACCACCGTCGAGCTGCCCTCGGGCGGCACCCTCGCCACAGCCGGCCTGATCCAGCGCGTCACCAAGCAGTCGCTGAACGGCATGCCCGGCCTGATGAACCTGCCGATCATCGGCACGCTGTTCCGCTCCCGCGACTACCAGCGCGAGGAGACCGAGCTGATGATCACCGCAACGCCCTACATCGCCAAGCCGATGCAGCCGACGCAGGTGCAGCGCCCCGATGACGGCTTCGTCGAATCCCACGACTCCCAGGCGATCCTGCTCGGGCGGCTCAACAAGATCTACGGCAGCGGCGGCGGCCCGGTCCCCCAGGCCTATCGGGGCCGGGTCGGCTTCATCGCCGACTGACCGGGTGACGCAAGAACGGATGGCTTGACGATGATCGCATCTTCCCGGTCGAGTGGCCCGCCCGCGGCGCAGATGGCAGCGGCTCTCCTCCTCGTCGGCGCGCTGGCCGGCGGCTGCGCCGGCAAGGGCGAGACCACGGCCTCGCTCGCCCCCGACGACGTGCGCGAGCGGCACCCGATCGTCCTGCGCGACGCGCCCCGCCATCTCGACGTCTTCGTCGGCCGCGCGGGGGCGGGGCTCGATTTGCGCCAGAGCGAGGACGTCGTCGCCTTCGCCCGCGACTATCGCCGCTCCGGCCGGGGCGGGCTGGTCGCCGAGGTGCCGACCGGGGACAGGCGCGACCGCGCGACGCGGGACACGCTGGGCGGCATCCGCGCGGCGCTGGCGCGCGGCGGCGTCTCGCCCGGCGCGCTGACGGTGCGCGGCTACCCCGTCCAGGACCCCGGGCTGGCTTCGCCGATCCGGCTGAGCTTCGCCTCGCTGCAGGCCGCGCTGCCGCATGAATGCGGGCAGTGGCCGACCGATCTCGGCAGCTCGAACTACAAGTTCTCGGCCTCGAACGAGCCCTACTGGAACCTGGGCTGCGCCTCCCAGGCGACCCTGGCGGCCCAGGTCGCCGATCCGATCGACCTGGTGCGCGCCCGCGACGAGGGCCGGCCGGACATCGCCAAGCGGATGGGCGCCATCGCCAAGATCCGCGAGGGCAAGGACCCGTCGACGCAGTACCGGACGACGACGCCCCAGATCAACTCGACGGTCGGAGGCGGGTCATGACGCTGCCCGAAGCGGGAGAGCTCCAGGCGGCCGCCGCCGGCGGCGAGGAGATCATCGCGCCGCTGCCGCGCGTCACCCTCCAGGCCTTCTGCGAGACGCCGGCCGTCGCCGCCGCGATGCAGGCGGTGGTGGCCGACCGGCGCATGGACAAGGCCCATGCCCGCATCCAGATGGGCGGGCCCGTCGCCGCGGTCGAGGCCTTCCGCGCCTCCCCCACCCCCAACATCATCGTGCTGGAGACCGTCTCCGCCCCCGCGACGCTGATCGCCAATCTCGAGGCCCTGTCGGAGAGCTGCGATTCCGGCACCAAGGTCGTCGTCATCGGCCATGTCAACGACGTGCAGCTCTATCGCGACCTGATCCGGCGCGGCGTCAGCGAATATCTGATCGCCCCGCTCGAGACGCTCGACGTGCTGCGGACCCTCTCGGAGCTCTATGTCTCGCCGGAGGCGCGCCATCTCGGCCGCATCATCGCCGTGACCGGCGCGAAGGGCGGCGTCGGCGCCTCGACCATCGCCCACAACACCGCCTGGGCGATCGCCCGCAATCTCGACGCCTCGACGGTGATCGTCGACCTCGACATCGCCTTCGGGACGGCCGGTCTCAACTTCAACCAGGACCCGCCGCAGGGCATCGCCGAGGCGATCTTCGCGCCCGAGCGCCTCGATTCCGCCCTGCTCGACCGGCTGCTCTCGCGCTGCAGCGACAATCTCGCGCTGCTCGCGGCGCCCGCCATGCTCGACCGGACCATCGACCTGAGCGAGACCGCGCTCGAGCAACTGCTCGATCTGCTGCGGGCGAGCGTGCCCTGCATCGTGCTCGACGTGCCGCATCAGTGGAGCGCCTGGGTGAAGCGCACCCTGCTCGGAGCGGACGAGCTCGTGATCGTGGCCGAGCCGGAGCTCGCCTCGCTGCGCAACGCCAAGAACTTCATCGACCTGGCGCGCGCGGCGCGCCCCAACGACGCCGGCGCCCGGCTGGTGCTCAACCAGGTCGGCATGCCGAAGCGGCCGGAGATCCCCACGGCCGAATTCGCCAAGACCCTCGGCACCGAGGTGCTCTCGGCCATTCCCTTCGATGCCCAGCTCTTCGGCACCGCCGCCAACAACGGCCAGATGATCGCCGAGGTCCAGGCCGGCAGCAAGGCGAGCGAGGCCTTCACCCAGATCGCCAGCGCGCTCACCGGCCGGGGCGAAGCCCGGCGCGGCAAGCGCCGCCTGCTCGAGCCGCTGGTCTCCAAGCTGAAGCGCCGCAAAGCCTCATGACGCGGCGCGACCTGACAGACCTTCCCGCTCTCGCGGCGCCGGCTCCGGGCCATGCGGCTTCGGCCGTGGCCGGGCGCGGCGCCGGCGCGTCCGCCGGAGGCGATTGAGATGTTCGGCAAGCGATCCCCCGGCGCCGCGGGCGCCGCCCCCCTCGCGGCGCGCGCGCCCGCCGCTCCGGCCCCGCGCCGGCCCGAGCCGGCGGCCGCCCCGCCGGAGGACCGCAAGAGCGCGCCGCCGGAGACGGCGCGCTCCGAAGAATACTACCAGATGAAGAGCATGATCTTCGGGGCGCTGATCGAGGCCATCGATCTGTCGCAGCTCGCGAAGCTCGATGCGGAATCGGCGCGGGAGGAGATCCGCGACATCATCAACGAGATCATCTCGCTGAAGAACGTCGTGCTCTCGATCGCCGAGCAGGAGGAGCTGCTCGACGACATCTGCAACGACGTGCTCGGCTACGGCCCGCTGGAGCCGCTGCTGGCGCGCGACGACATCGCCGACATCATGGTCAACGGCGCCGGCCGCACCTTCATCGAGACCGGCGGCAAGATCCAGCTCACCAATGTCCGCTTCCGCGACAATGCGCAGCTCATGAACATCTGCCAGCGCATCGTCAGCCAGGTCGGCCGGCGCGTCGACGAGGCTTCGCCGATCTGCGACGCCCGCCTCGCCGACGGCTCCCGCGTCAACGTCATCGCCCCGCCGCTGGCGATCGACGGCCCGGCGCTGACCATCCGCAAGTTCAAGAAGGACAAGCTGACCCTCGACCAGATCACCAAGTTCGGCGCGGTCTCGCCGCCGGGCGCGGAGATCCTGAAGATCATCGGCAAGGTCCGCTGCAACGTCGTCATCTCCGGCGGCACCGGCTCCGGCAAGACGACGCTGCTCAACTGCCTGACCAACTATATCGAGCATGACGAGCGCATCATCACCTGCGAGGACGCGGCCGAGCTCCAGCTCCAGCAGCCGCATGTGGTGCGCCTGGAAACCCGCCCGCCCAACCTCGAGGGCACCGGCGCGGTGACGATGCGCGACCTCGTCAGGAACTGCCTGCGCATGCGCCCCGAGCGCATCATCGTCGGCGAGGTGCGCGGCCCGGAGGCCTTCGACCTGCTCCAGGCGATGAACACCGGCCATGACGGCTCGATGGGCACGCTGCACGCCAACACCCCGCGCGAATGCCTGAGCCGCATCGAATCGATGATCACCATGGGCGGCTTCTCGCTGCCCTCGAAGACGCTGCGCGAGATGATCTGCTCCTCGGTCGACGTCATCATCCAGGCCCAGCGCATGCGCGACGGCTCGCGCCGCATCACCCACATCACCGAGGTGATGGGCATGGAAGGCGAGGTCATCATCACCCAGGACCTGATGACCTACGAGGTGCTCGGCGAGGACGCCGCCGGCAAGCTGATCGGCCGGCACCGCTCCACCGGGGTCGGCCGGCCGCGCTTCTGGGAGCGGGCCCGCTATTTCGGCGAGGAGCAGCGCCTGGCCGCCGCCCTCGACCAGCTCGAACAGGCGAGCGAGAGCCATGCGGCCTGAGCGCGCACAGATGCGGAGCGCCCTGCCATGACCGCGAGCACGCTCGCCGTCGCCGCCCTGGCCATGCTCGCCGTCGGCGGCGTCTTCTACGCCCTGTTCTACCCGGCGCTCAGCGGCGAGAAGCGGGCCGAGAAGCGGCGCAAGGAATTCGCCGCCCCGGCCGCCGTCCGCGGCATCGACCGGGAGGCGCAGGCCCGGATGAAGCGCGGCCAGATCGCGCAGAGCCTGAAGGAGATCGAGAGCCGCGAGAACGCGCGCAGCAAGGTCCCGCTCGAAACCCGCATCGCCCAGGCCGGGCTGAGCTGGACGCGCCGGAAATACCATGTCGTCAGCGCGATCACGGCCGTGGTGCTGGGCCTGATCCTGTTCGTCGCGAGCGGCAACGCCATTCTCGGCGTCACCGGGCTGTTCGTCGGCGGCTTCGGCCTGCCGGCCTGGTTCCTCAAGCGCAGCCGGGCCAAGCGCCTCAAGAAGTTCGGCGTCGAATTCCCCAATGCGCTCGACGTGATCGTGCGCGGCATCCGGGCCGGCCTGCCGGTCAGCGACTGCCTGCGGATCATCGCCAGCGAGGCGGCCGAGCCGGTGCGCGGCGAGTTCCGCCAGATCATCGAGTCGCAGACGCTGGGCCTGCCGCTGGCGGAGGCCTCGGTGAAGCTCTACGAGCGCATGCCCTGCGCCGAGGCGAATTTCTTCGGCATCGTCATCGCGATCCAGCAGAAGACCGGCGGCAACCTCTCCGAAACGCTCGGCAACCTCTCGCGCGTGCTGCGCGAGCGGCGCAAGATGCGCGACAAGATCCAGGCCGTGTCGATGGAGGCCAAGGCCTCGGCCGCGATCATCGGGGCGCTGCCGCCCACCGTGATGCTGCTCGTCTATCTGACGACGCCGAAATATATCGAGCTGCTCTGGCAGACCCAGAGCGGCAAGCTCGCCCTGGCCGCCAGCGGCGTCTGGATGCTGATCGGCGTGCTGGTGATGCGCAAGATGATCAACTTCGAGATCTGAGGCCGCGATGATCACCCTCATCGTCAGCAGGATCACCGACCCGCAATTCCTCCTGGCGCTGCTGGCCGCCGTCGCGGCGGCGGCCACGGTGCTGACCATCGCGATCCCGCTGACCGAGGGCAGCAGCCTGCAGCGGCGGATGAAGAGCGTCGCCACCGAGCGGGACAAGATCCGCGCGCGCGAACGCGAGAGGCTGAACCGGCAGGGCGAGCGGGTGAGCCTGCGCCACGAGCCGAAGGCGTTCATGCGGCGCATCGTCGAGCGCTTCAAGCTGGGCGACTGGCTCGGGACCGAGAACGCCAAGCGGCAGCTCGCCATGGCCGGCTATAGGGGCCCGCAGGCGGAGATCGGCTTCCTGTTCTTCCGGCTCGCGGTTCCCGTCGGCCTCTTCCTCTTCGCGCTGTTCTACGTCTTCGTCGTCAACGGCTTCGGCCAGTCCTTCATGATCAAGGTCGGCATCGCCATCGCCGCCGCCTATCTCGGCATCAAGGCCCCGGAGATCTTCCTGTCGAACCAGATCAGCAAGCGCCAGTCCTCGATGCGCCAGGCCTTTCCCGACGCGCTCGACCTGCTGCTGATCTGCGTCGAATCCGGCATGTCGATCGAGCATGCCTTCCGCAAGGTCTCGACCGAGATCGGCGGCCAGTCCGTGGCGCTGGCGGAGGAGTTCGGGCTGTGCACGGCGGAGCTCTCCTATCTGGCCGAGCGCAAGGTCGCCTATGAGAACCTCGTGCTGCGGACCGGGCTGGAGGGCGTCAAATCGCTTTCCACGGCGCTGGTGCAGGCGGAGCGCTACGGCACGCCCATCGGCACCGCCCTCAGGACGCTGGCGCAGGAAAGCCGCGACCAGCGCATGAACGCCGCCGAGAAGAAGGCCGCGGCGCTGCCGCCGAAGCTCACCGTGCCGATGATCATCTTCTTCCTGCCGGTGCTGTTCGTCATCATCCTGACGCCGGCGCTGATCCAGGTCTTCAAGTGGAAATAACACCCCGGTGTCTGCTTCCTTTCATGGAGACAGGACACTGTTCCGGGGCTGACCCGGAATCCATCGTCGAACGCGACGCCCATCGCTCGATTCCCGATCGGCGCCGCTCGCGCGGCTGATCCGGAAACGACGGGGCGTTCCCGCATAAAATCAGAGCGCTTCAGGTCCACCGCGGCAAAAGGCCGGAACCGCGTTCCGGCCTTTTGAATGGGCGATCTGGCGCGGACCGGCAGCGGGCGTCAGCCCTGGTCCGGGCCCGGCACGGCTTCGGGCCCCTGCGCCACGGGCTTCGCCGCCTGCTGCGCCTTCGGCTTGCCCTTGAGCAGATCCCAACTGTTCCGCTGGCTGACGCTGCGCTTGAGATAGGCGATGGTCGCGGCCGCCTCCGCCGGGCTCTGGTCCTGGCGGGCGATGCCTTCCGCCTCGCCGAAGCGGCCCTGCAGGCCGAGGACCAGCACCAGATTCTGCCGGACGCGCGCATCGGCGCCGGGAGCCGAGGCCGCCTGGCGCAGGATGCGCTCGGCCTCGGGCAGGTTGCGGGAGAGCGCCAGCGACAGGCCGAAATTGGACATCACCGTCGGCTCGTTCGGGGCGAGCTTGAGGGCGGCCTGGTAGAGCTGCTGCGCCCGCTCGTGCTCGCCGAGCTGATCGGCGACGGTGCCCTGCGCCGAGAGGATGCGCCAGTCGGGACGCTCCGGCGAATGGGCGCGGGAGAGAACCTCGTCGGCCTCGCGCAGGCGGCCGTTATCGGCGAGCGAGCGGCCATAGGCGCCGAGCAATTCGCGGTCGTCCTGATGGACGAGCACCGCGTTCTGCAGGATGGCCAGCGCCTGGGCGTGCTGCTCGGTCGCGCGCAGGGCCCGCGCATAGAAGAAGGCGGCGTTGCGATCCTTCGGATCGGCGTCGTAGCGCTTGCCCCAGCCGTCGCGCTCCGCCTGCCAGTCGGCCGCCGTGCGCGGCTGGGCCGGCTGGCTGCGGCCGATCGAGCCGGTGATGTCGCCCGGCCCGCCGCGGCTCTGGCAGCCGGCGAGGGCGAGCGCCGCGAGGCAGACGGCGAAGCCGAGGCCGGCACGGCGGCGGCGAAGAACGGGCTGCGCAGCGGGAGAGGGCGCTATAGACATGGGCCGGATCGCCTCGCGGGCTATCGTCTGATGGTTCGTCTGGTCGCCCCGGTGATAAAGCGTTAACCCTAATGCATTCTTAACCGGCGCCTTCCTGCCACCGCCAACCCGGTCCCGTTCCGTGCACAGCCTCCTGACCAGCGCCGCCGCCGCGGCCATTCCCCTCCACCTCGTTTCGGCATCGGGCTGGGCAGCGCTGCGGGACGGCCTGCCGGCGGAGCAAAGGAGCTTCGCGCTGGCGCAGGGCTTCAGCGCCGGCGGGAGCCAGCACTGCTTCCTGCCCGATCGCGAGGGCCGGCTCGCCGGCGTCCTGCTCGGCCTCGCCACCGGCCGCGACCGCGATCCGTTCGGGCCGGCGCGGCTGGCGGCGCAATTGCCCGAGGGCGATTACGCCTTCCGCGGCGAGATCGACGACCCGGCCCTGGCCGCGCTCGGCTGGCTGCTGCAGAGCTACCGCTTCGACCGCTATCGCAAGCCGGCAGCGGCCACCGCGCGGCTCGTCCTGCCCGCAGGCGTGGACGGGGAGGAGATCAGCCTGATCGCCGATTCGGCGATGCTGGCGCGCGACCTCGTCAACACGCCGGCCAACGACATGGGGCCCGACGAGATCGAGGCGGCGATCCGCGTGCTCGCCGCCGAATGCGGCGCGCAGGTCGAGAGCATCGCCGGCGACGAGCTGCTCGACCGCAACTTCCCGATGATCCATGCCGTCGGGCGGGCCTCGCCGCGGGCGCCGCGGCTGATCGACCTCGCCTGGGGCGATCCCGCGCATCCGAAGGTGACGCTGGTCGGCAAGGGCGTCGCCTTTGACACGGGCGGGCTCGACATCAAGCCGGCGGCCTCGATGCTGCTGATGAAGAAGGACATGGGCGGCGCGGCCGCGGCCATCGCCGCCGCGCGGATGATCATGCTGGCGCGGCTGCCGGTGCGGCTGCGCCTGCTGGTGCCGGCGGGGGAGAACGCGATCTCGGGCGCGGCCTTCCGGCCGGGCGACGTCCTGCCGAGCCGCAAGGGCCTCAGCGTCGAGATCGGCAACACCGATGCCGAAGGGCGCCTGATCCTCGCCGATGCGCTGGCGCTGGCCGACGAGGAGGCGCCGGAGCTGCTGATCGACTACGCCACCCTGACCGGCGCCGCCCGCACGGCGCTCGGCCCGGAGCTGCCGCCCTTCTACACCCATGACGAGGGGCTCGCCGCCGAGATCGCGCGGATCGGCCTCGCGGTGAACGATCCGGTCTGGCGCCTGCCGCTCTGGGCGCCCTATCAGCGCATGCTCGATTCCAGGATCGCCGATGTGAACCACGTCTCCAGCGGCGGCATGGCCGGCTCGGTCACGGGGGCGCTGTTCCTCGACCGCTTCGTCGAGCGCACCCAGTCCTACGCCCATTTCGACATCTATGCCTGGAATCCCGCGGCCAGGCCGGGACGCCCCGAGGGCGGCGAATGCCAGGCCGCCCGGCTGAGCTACGCGCTGGCGAAGCAGCTCTATCCGCGCGGTTAAGGCTGATCGGCGAAGGCGATTGCGCCGGCGCGCCGGCGCGATAATGATACGGACCCGTAACGATCGGGAAGCTCATCCGTATGCCCTTGGAGATCCGGCCCTCGCAGGCCCTCAGGCTGTGGCGGCAGGTGCATCTCGATCTGGTGCGGGACGGCGAGCCGGACCTTTCGGCCCGCCAGACCGCGATCCTGCTCACCGTCTATCTCGAATTGCCGCCGCATACGGTGCGCGGGCTGGCGCAACAGCTCGGCGTGACCAAGCCGGTGATCACCCGCGCGCTCGACACGCTCGGCAAGCTCGGCCTGCTCACCCGCAAGCGCGACGAGGCGGACCGGCGCAACGTCGTGATCCAGCGCACCGTGGCCGGGGCGCTTGCCGTGGAACGGCTCGGCGACCTCGTCACCGAGCATGCGAAGGAGATCGGGGCCGGCTGACGCCCTCCGTCATTGCCCGCGCAGCGAAGCAATCCCGGAGCCTGGGTGGGCCGGTCAGCCCAGTCCGCCGGGATTGCTCGTCGCCACGCTCCTCGCAATGACGATTTCATCGAACCTCTCTAGATTGCCGCCATGACCGCGATTCCCGACCGCCGCATCACGCCTTTCCGTGCCGATCTCGCCGCCGGCCATCTGCGCGGGCAGGTCGAGGCGCCGGCCTTCGCCGAGCCGCGGCCGATGCGCGTCGTCGCGCCTTCGGCGCCGCTGCGGCGCGAGCCGCGTCCCGACGCGCCGCTCGACACGGAAGCGCTCGCGGGCGAGCTGGTGCAGGTCTATGAGCGGCATGAGGGCTGGGCCTGGGGCCAGCTCGCCGGCGACGGCTATGTCGGCTATCTGCCGGACGAGGCCCTGCGGCCCGACGCGCCGGCGCCGACGCATCGCGTCAGCGCGCTGCGCACCTTCATCTATCCCGGCGCCTCGATCAAATTGCCGCCGCTCGCGGCCCTCTCGCTCGCGGCCGGCGTCACCGTCGCGGAGGAGACCCGCGAATTCGCCCTCCTCGCCGATGGCGGCCACGTCTTCCTGAAGCACCTCGCCCCGCCCGACCGCTTCGCGCCCGATTTCGTCGCGGTGGCCGAGGGCTTTCGCGGCGTGCCCTATCTCTGGGGCGGCAAGACCAGCCTCGGCCTCGACTGCTCGGGGCTGACGCAGCTCGCGCTGGCGGCGGCCGGCATCGCCGCGCCGCGCGATTCCGACATGCAGGAGGCCGCGCTCGGCACGGCCGTGCCCTTCGACGACAGCCTCTCCGGCCTGAAGCGCGGCGACCTCGTCTTCTGGAAGGGCCATGTCGGGATCCTGACCGACCCGGACACGCTGCTCCATGCCAACGGCTACACCATGACCGTGTTCAGCGAGCCCTTGCGCGAGGCGCGCGACCGCATCCTGGCCAAGAGCTTCGGCGCCATCACCAATATCAAGCGGCTGGCGTAGCAGCTCACTGATTTTCTACGGAAAAAACGCCGTCATCCCGGGCTTGACCCGGGATCCATGCCTGAGCCCTTCCGATAAAGGTTCAGGCATGGATCCCGGATCTCCGCTTCGCTGCGTCCGGGACGACCCGCCTTCAAAAAGATCCGTTCCCGCCACAGCAAGGAACAGGACCATCATCCACCGAGGACGCCGTAGGCGATCAGCCCGGCGATGAGCCAGAGCGCGACCGTGCCCCAGCGGTTGCGCCGCGCCTCGGCCCGGCCGATCGCGGCGACGCTGCGCTCGTCGAGGGCGAAGCCGTGGCGGGAAGCCTCCTCGAGCTGGCCGAGCACCCGCTCGGCCCGGCCGACCGTCTCCGGCAGGGTCGCGAGCGAGCCGATGAGCGAGCGGGCGCCGCGCCCGGCCTCCTCCAGCCGGCCGATCGGCCCGAGATGATGGGTGATCCAGCCGCGCACCACCGGATCGGCCGTGCCCCACATGTCGAGATGCGGGTCGAGGGTGCGCGCCACGCCCTCGACCACCACCATGGTCTTCTGCAGCATGACGAGCTCGGTGCGCGTCGCCATGTCGAACATGCCGGTGATCTCGAAGAGCAGGGTCAGCACCTTGGCCATCGAGATCTGGTCGGCGCGCTTGTCGTGGATCGGCTCGCCGACGGCGCGGATCGCCTGGGCGAAGTCCTCGACGTCGTGATGGGCCGGGACATAGCCGGCCTCGAAATGCACCTGCGCCACGCGGCGGTAATCGCGGGTGATGAAGCCGAGCAGGATCTCGGCGAGGAAGCGCCGCTCCTTCAGGCCGAGCCGGCCCATGATGCCGCCATCGACCGCGACGAGCCGGCCCTGCGCATCGACGAAGAGGTTCCCCGGATGCATGTCGGCATGGAAGAAGCCGTCGCGGATGGCGTGCTTCAGGAAGGACTGGATGATCGTGCGGGCCAGCGCCGGCAGGTCGTGGCCGGCGGCGCGCAGGCCCTCGACATCGGAGAGGCGCACGCCGTCGATCCACTCGTCGACCAGCATCTCGCGGGCGGTGAGCTGCCAGTCCGGCTCCGGCACCCGGAAATCGGGATCGTCCTTGGTGTTCTCGGCGAATTCGGAAAGGGCGGCCGCCTCCAGCCGCAGATCCATCTCCATCGCGACCGAGCGCGCCAGCGTCTCGACCACGCCGGTGAAGCGCAGGCGCCGCGCCTCGGCCGAGCGCATCTCCGCCATCTCGGCGCCGAAGCGCATCGCGGCGAGGTCGCGGTTGAAGCGGTCGCGGATGCCGGGGCGCAGGATCTTGACCGCGACCTCGCGGCCGTCCTTGAGGCGGGCGCGGTGCACCTGGGCGATCGAGGCGGCGGCGACCGGCTCGCTGAATTCGACGAAGATCTCGTCCAGCTTCCCGCCATGCGCCGCCTCGACGATGGCGCGCGCTTCCGCCATCGGGAAGGCCGGCATCCGGTCCTGAAGCGCCGAGAGGTCCTGCGCGATCTTCATGCCGACGACGTCGGGCCGCGTCGCCAGGAACTGGCCGAACTTGACATAGGACGGGCCGAGCCGCGTCAGCGCCGCCGCAAGCCGCGTCGCCGAGGAGCCTGCCCCGCGCCGCTCGATCAAGCGGCCGAGCCGGATCAGCCCGCGCGCCAGCGGCGGCAGCACCGAGGGGTCGACGAGCGCGAGCGCGCCCTCGCGCGCCAGCACGAAGCCGACGCGCGCGCCGCGGGCGAGGTGGAAGAGCGAGGAGATCATCGTCCGGCCGTTCGGCGCATCACAGCTTCCAGCCGGAATGCAGCGCCACGACGCCGCCGGTCATGGCTGTGAACTTCGCCCGGCGGAAGCCGGCATCCTCGATCATCCCGGCGAAGGCCTGCGGCTTCGGGAATTTGCGGATCGATTCGACCAGATACCGGTAGGGCTCGGCCTCGCCCGTCACCATCCGCCCCATCGGCGGGATGACCCTGAAGGAATAGGTCTCGTAGATCTTGTCGAGCAGCGGCACGTCGACATGGCTGAATTCGAGGCAGAGGAAGCGCCCGCCGCGCTTCAGCACGCGAAAAGCCTCGGCCAGCGCCTTGTCGATGCGCGGCACGTTCCGGATGCCGAAGGCGATGGTGTAGCAGTCGAAATGGTTGTCGGGCAGGCCGAGTTCCTCGGCATTGCCCTGGACGAAGCGGATGCGGTCGTCGTCGGGAAAGCGCTTCTCGGCGCGTTCGCGCCCGACGCGCAGCATGTCCGCGTTGATGTCGAGCACGGTGACGTCGGTCAGCGGGCCGCCGGCTTCCAGCACGGCGAAGGCGACGTCGCCGGTGCCGCCGGCCACGTCGAGATGATGGAAGGTCCGGTCCTTCGGCGGGTTGATCGCCGTCAGCAGCGCGCTCTTCCAGGCCCGGTGCAGGCCGCCCGACATCAGGTCGTTCATCAGGTCGTAGCGGTTGGCGACCTTGTGGAAGACATCGTCGACCTTGGCCTGCTTCTCGGCGAGCCTCACGGTCTCGAAGCCGAAATGGGTGGTGTCGGAGGCTGCTGTCACGATCAGGCGGACCTTGTGTTTGGCTCTCGCTGCGCGCCGGCTTCTCCGAAAACCGGATTCCACTTTCCGGGCCGACGGCGTAAGGCGATCAATAGCCAAAGGCGGCGGGCTTGTCGCGGCCCGTCTCGACGCAGGCTTGACGAGAGACAGCAGGATGCCCGAACTCCCCGAGGTCGAAACCGTCCGGCGCGGGCTGGAGCCCGCCATGGCGGGCGAGCGCTTCGCCCGCGTCGCACTGCGCCGGCCCGACCTGCGCTTCCCCCTGCCGGAGCGGTTTTCCGAGCGCCTGACCGGACGGCGGGTCGAGGCGCTGTCGCGGCGGGCGAAATACCTGATCGCCGATCTCGACGACGGCAACGCCCTCGTCATGCATCTGGGCATGAGCGGGCGCTTCATCGTCGAGGCGCCCGGCACGCCCCCGAGCGAGCCCGGCGCCTATTACAACGCGATCGGCCGGCACCTGATCCACGATCACGTCGTGTTCGAGATGGGGACGGGCGCGCGCGTCACCTATAACGACGTGCGCCGCTTCGGCTTTATGGACATTCTGCCGCGCAACGAGCTCGAGACCTGCAGACACTTCGCGGGCATGGGCATCGAGCCGCTCGGCAACGAATTGTCCGGCGAGACGCTGGCGAAGCTGTTTTCGGGCAAGGTCGCGCCCTTGAAGGCCGCGCTGCTCGACCAGCGGCTCGTGGCGGGCCTGGGCAACATCTATGTCTGCGAGGCGCTGTTCCGGGCCGGGCTGCATCCGGAAGCCGAGGCCGGCAGCATCGCGACCCCGACCGGCCGGCCGCGCGACAAGGCGCATGAGCTCGCCCGCATCATCCGTGAGGTGCTGGAGGAGGCTGTCGCAGCCGGCGGCTCGACGCTGCGCGACTTCGCCCATGCCGACGGCTCGCTCGGCTATTTCCAGCACCGCTTCAAGGTCTATGATCGCGAGGGCGAGGCTTGCGTCACGCCGGGTTGCGGGAAGCTGGTGAAGCGGCTGGTGCAGTCGGGACGCTCGACGTTTTATTGCGAGAGCTGCCAGAGGCGATAGCTTTTCCGCACCGTCATCCCGGACAAGCCGCAAAGCGGCGCCGATCCGGGATCCATGCCTGAACCTGCCCCAGAAGCGTTCCGGCATGGATCCCGGGTCTCCCTTCGGTCGCCCGGGATGACGGCGCGAATATGAAGCAGCGCAAATGCGCGCAACCGCGCATGGACTCGTCGCAGCGGCGCCCGCTAAAAGTTGGCGGCACAGCATCATCCGGGAGGCCGCCATGGCTTATGAGACCATTCTCGTCGAGACCAGGGGCAAGGTCGGGCTGATCACGCTCAACCGTCCGCAGGCGCTCAACGCCCTGAACGGCCAGCTCATCGGCGAGATCAACCAGGCGCTCGACGGCTTCGAGGCCGATGCGGGCATCGGCTGCGTCGTCCTGACCGGCTCGGAAAAGGCCTTCGCCGCCGGCGCCGACATCAAGGAAATGCAGAGCCGCAGCTTCCCCGGCACCTATCTCGACGACAAGTTCGCGGATTGGGACCGCATCGGCCGGCGCCGCAAGCCGATCGTCGCGGCGGTCGCGGGCTTCGCGCTCGGCGGCGGCTGCGAGCTCGCCATGATGTGCGACTTCATCATCGCCGCCGACAATGCCAAGTTCGGCCAGCCCGAGATCAATCTCGGCGTCATCCCCGGCGCCGGCGGCACGCAGCGCCTGACCAAGGCGATCGGCAAGTCCAAGGCGATGGACCTGATCCTCACCGGCCGGATGATGGGCGCCGAGGAAGCCGAGCGCTCCGGCCTCGTCGCCCGCGTCGTGCCGCTCGCCGATCTCCTGGCCGAGACGCTGAAGGCGGCCGAGGCGATCGCCGCGAAGTCGCTGCCCTCGGTGCTGATGGCGAAGGAATCGGTCGAGCGCGCCTTCGAGGTAACCCTTCAGGAGGGGTTGCGTTTCGAGCGCCGCGTCTTCGCCTCGCTCTTCGCCACCGCCGACCAGAAGGAAGGCATGGCCGCCTTCGCCGAGAAGCGGAAGCCGGATTTCAGGAACGCCTGAGTCTCGCGGCCGTCCCGATTTTCCGCCGCTCCCGGGCTTGACCCGGGAATCGCGCGACGGGAAAGCTCTGTGTTCCGAGATGGCCGGGTCGAGCCCGGCCATGACGCCCGAGCAGGATCCGCCATCATGAACGCCCAGACAGGCCCGAGCCTCCCGACCTATGCCGATGTCGAGGCGGCCGCCGAACGGCTGAAGGGCATCGCCCATCACACCCCGGCGATGAGCTCGGCCACCGCCAACCGGCGCACGGGCGCGAGCCTCGTCTTCAAGCCGGAGAACTTGCAGCGCATGGGCGCCTTCAAGTTCCGCGGCGGCTACAACGCCATCGCCGCGCTCTCGCCCGAGCGGAAGAAGGCCGGCGTCGTCACCTTCTCCTCCGGCAACCACGCCCAGGCGATCGCCTATGCCGGCCAGCTTCTGGGCGTGCCGACCACGATCATCATGCCGAACGACGCGCCGGCCGCGAAGGTCGCGGCGACGGAGGGCTATGGCGGGCAGGTGGTGCGCTACGACCGCTACACCGAGGACCGCCTCGCCATCGGCGACCGGCTCGCGGCCGAGCGCGGCCTGACGGTCATCCCGCCTTACGACCACCCTCACGTCATCGCCGGCCAGGGCACGGCGACGAAGGAGCTGATCGAGGATGCCGGCCCCTTCGACATCCTGATCGTGCCGCTCGGCGGCGGCGGGCTGCTCGCCGGCGCCTGCCTGGCGGCGAAGGCGCTGAACCCGGCCTGCCGCGTCTTCGGCGTCGAGCCGGAGGCCGGCAATGACGGGCAGCAATCGCTGCGCAAGGGCGAGATCGTGACGATCGGCGTGCCCAAGACGATCGCGGACGGGGCGCAGACCGCCTTTCTCGGCAACCTGACCTTCCCGATCATCCGGCGCGACGTCGAGGACATCGTCACGGTCAGCGACGCGGCGCTGATCGACGCCATGCGCTTCTTCGCCGAGCGGATGAAGCTCGTGGTCGAGCCGACCGGCTGCCTCGCCGCGGCCGCGGCCTTCTCCGGCGCCGTGCCGGTCGAGGGCCGGCGCGTCGGCGTCATCCTCTCGGGCGGCAATGTCGATCTGGCGAGCTTCGCGCGCTTCATCGCGCCCGGTGCCTGAAGTCCCGGCGCGCCGCTTGCCGATTCCGCGTTGACGGCGGGCGCGCGAGCGACTATAGCCCCACCACTCGCGGCGGCCCGCGCAAGCTCGGCCGCCGCTCACGTGTTTCCAGCAAGGTTGCGGCCAGGACCGCCGGCTCGATGCCAGGCGACGGCCGTCATGAGGACGAGGACGTTTCGATGGCCAATACGACGTCGGCCAAGAAGGCCATGCGGAAGATCGCGCGGCGCACCGAAGTCAACCGGAACCGCCGTTCGCGCATGCGCACCTTCCTGCGCAAGGTCGAGGAGGCGATCGCCTCGGGCAACAAGGCCGCCGCGGCCGAAGCCCTGAAGGTGGCCCAGCCCGAGATCATGCGCGCCGCGCAGAAGGGCGTGGTTCACAAGAACACCGCCTCGCGCAAGGTTTCGCGCCTCGCCCATCGCATCGGCGCGCTGGCCTCCTGAGCCGTCCTCGCGACCGCTCTCGCAATGCTTGAAAGCCCGGCCTCGCGCCGGGCTTTTTCGTTGGCTTCACGGCCGCTGTTGCAGGCCTGCCACGCGCTCGGATTCATGGCGAAAACCGCCCCGGCAAGCCGATTCGGCAATCTTTCCACGGTTTTACGGACTTGACTCCCGGGCGGCTTTCGGGGCGCAGCGCCGACCTTTCCGGGGGAGTCCATCGCGCATGGAAAGTCATTATTTTTCATCACCTTAGCAGGCAAAGGATTTTACGGCGACGGAATCATGGCGACTCCACGGCGGGCATCCGGCCCCTCCGAAAAAAAGATTCGGCCGCGCCCGGCGGGCACACCGTGTAGAAAAGATTAAGTTCCCCAACCAATTGCGGCGCCCCCTTCCGATTCGAGCGAGGGAGAGGAGGCCGCCCCGCTCCGAAGCCGGCTGACTGGGGTGTTGCAGCCCTTCGACGGGGCCTTGTAAGGTCCCTTCGTCGCCCGGCGGACAGCAATGAACGCCGCGGCGGTTTCCAAAGATTATCGGTGTTTCGGCTCGCGACCAGGGAGGTTGGAGAATGCGGCTCTTTGTCTTCTGTATCGAGATGAAGGGCGGCACCAGCCAGAGGCGCGCCATCCAAGCGTAATCGAGAGAACCGGGATCCATCGAACCCGTCGGGCGGAGGCGCCTGCCGGGACGGGATCCCTTTTTGACCGGACAACAACGTCAGGAAGGACGGCCGCCGCTGCGGCCGCCCCGCCGAAGGCGTGTTCATATTGAAGCGAATGGGGCCATTGATGTTCGAGCGGCAGGAAATCACAGATGCGGTCGAGACGGCGCCGGTGGTGGTGACGATTGCGCCCGAGGAGACTGCGGCCGTCAGCGTGGACAGCGGGGCGATCCAGGAGGCCTGGGAGCGCGTGCGGCGGCGCCTGCGCGCCGAGCTCGGCGAGGACGTCTTCTCGAGCTGGTTCGCCCGGCTCGAGCTGGCGGGCATCGTCGGCGGCGTGGCCTATCTCACCGTTCCGACCCGCTTCCTGAAGAGCTGGCTGGAGGCGCATTACGCCGAAAGGCTGCGGGTGAACTGCATCGCCGAGCTGCCGGCGCCGAACGGCGTGCTGCTCTCCGTCCGCCAGGCCTCGCGCGACGCGACCCCGGCGCCGCTGGCGGAGGCGGTGATCCGCAGCCGCGCCGCGGCTTCCGCCGCCCCCACGCCGGCCGAGGCGGCCAAGCCCGCCGCCGCGGGCGGCCAGGCGGCCGAGCCGGAGCTGGTCGATGTCTGCGGCACGACGCTCGACAAGCGCATGAGCTTCCAGAGCTTCGTCGTCGGCAAGTCGAACCAGCTCGCCTTCGCCGCGGCCGAGCGCATCGCCGCGGCGCCTGCGGGCCAGAGCCCCTATAACCCGCTCTACCTCCATGCCGGGGTCGGCCTCGGCAAGACCCATCTGCTGCAGGCGATCGCCCAGGAGGCGCGCCGCCTCGGCAAGCGCGTCGCCTATTTCACGGCGGACCGCTTCATGTACGGCTTCGTCGCGGCGCTGAAGTCGCAGACGGCGCTGGCCTTCAAGGAGAAGCTGCGCGGCATCGACCTGCTCGTCGTCGACGACGTGCAGTTCATCCAGGGCAAGTCGATCCAGCAGGAGTTCGGCCACACGATCAACGCGCTGCTCGACGCCGGCAAGCAGATCGTCGTCGCCGGCGACCGCCTCGCGGGAGAGCTGGAAGCGCTCGACGAGCGCATCCGCTCGCGGCTCGGCGGCGGCCTCGTCGTCGAGGTCGGCGAGCTCGACGAGGCGCTGCGGGGCAAGATCCTGGCGAGCCGGATGGAGGCCCTGCAGAGCGCCCATCCCAACTTCCAGGTCAGCCCGGACGTCGTCGCCTATGTCGCCCGCGCCGTCGCGACCAATGGCCGCGATCTCGACGGCGCCGCCAACCGGCTGCTCGCCCATGCCACCCTCTCGGGCCAGCTCGTGACGCTGGAGACGGCGGAAGCCGCGATCCGCGACCTCGTGCGCACCCGCGAGCCGCGCCGGGTCAAGATCGAGGACATCCAGAAGCTGGTCGCGACCCGCTACAATGTCAGCCGCGCCGACATCCTCTCGGAGCGCCGCACCGCCGCGGTGGTGAAGCCGCGCCAGATCGCGATGTATCTGTCGAAGGCGCTGACGCCGCGCTCGCTGCCCGAGATCGGCCGGCGCTTCGGCGGCCGCGACCACACCACGGTGCTGCACGCGGTGCGCAAGATCGAGAAGGCGATCAGCGAGGACCGCTCGCTGCATGACGAGGTCGATCTGCTGAAGCGCATGCTGCAGGAATGACGGGCCCGGCTGCGGCGGCCGACTGCCCGACTTGAAGCGCGAGGTCGTCCCGGACGCAGCGAAGCGGAGATCCCGGATCCGCGCCCGGACCTGCCTCGGCAGCGCTCCGGCATGGATCCCGGCGCGTTTCGCGCTCGCGACAAACCGGAGAGCGCTCAAATGGCTGTGGTTGCCGGAGCGGGCAGGCCTTGCGCCTGCGCCCCGCCTCCGGCAATGTCGCTGGCCATTCATCCGGCCCGCATGCTTGGTGCGGGCGGCCAGCGCCAGAAGACTAGACAATCATGAAGGTCACGGTCGAACGTTCCACGCTGCTCAAGTCGCTCGGGCACGTCCATCGCGTGGTGGAGCGCCGCAACACGATCCCGATCCTGTCGAACCTGCTGCTCAGCGCCGCGGAAAACGGCCTGCGCCTCAAGGCGACCGATCTCGACATCGAGGTGGTGGAGACGATTCCCGCCGAGGTGGCCGAGCCCGGCGCGACGACCGTGCCGGCCCACACCCTCTACGACATCGTCCGCAAGCTGCCGGACGGGGCGCAGGTCTCGCTGGAGACCACCGGCGACACCGGGCTCGTGCTGCGCTCGGGCCGCTCGCGCTTCCAGCTCCAGACCCTGCCGGAGAGCGACTTCCCCGACATCACCGCCGGCGAGATGGCGCATCGCTTCGTGCTGCCGGCCGGCGAGCTCAAGCGCCTGATCGACAAGACCCAGTTCGCGATCTCGACCGAGGAGACGCGCTACTATCTCAACGGCATCTATCTCCACACCGTCGATGTCGACGGCCGCCCGGTGCTGCGCGCGGTCGCGACGGACGGGCACCGGCTCGCCCGCGTCGACACCGCCGCCCCGCAGGGCTCGGCCGGCATGCCCGGCGTGATCGTGCCGCGCAAGGCGGTCGCCGAGATCCAGAAGCTGCTGGAGGATGGCGAGAGCGAGGTCGCGGTCGAGCTCTCGGGCTCGAAGATCCGCGTCGCCACCGGCAATGTGGTGCTGACCTCCAAGCTGATCGACGGCACCTTCCCGGACTATCAGCGCGTCATCCCCGGCGGCAACGACAAGCGGCTGACCGTCGACAGGGGCGACTTCGCCGCTTCCGTCGACCGCGTCTCGACGATTTCGTCCGAGCGCGGCCGCGCCGTGAAGCTCTCCATGGCCGAGGGGCGGATGACGCTCTCCGTCACCAACCCGGATTCGGGCTCGGCGACCGAGGAGATCGAGGTCGACTACGAGGCGAGCCCGCTCGATATCGGCTTCAACGCCCGCTATCTGATGGACATCGCCGCCCAGCTCGACGGCGACACGGCGCTGCTCAAGCTCGCCGATCCCGGCTCGCCGACCGTGATCCAGGATCGCGAAGGCGCCTCGGCGCTCTATGTGCTGATGCCGATGCGCGTCTAGAGCTTCTTGACTCAGCCCTCATCCTGAGGAGCAAGGCGCTGCCTTGCGTCTCGAAGGCTGTTCCAGCGCGCTCTGAAGCGTCCTTCGAGACGCCGCTTCGCGGCTCCTCAGGACGAGGGCTCGCGAGGAAACGGTAGGTTGATCTCGTGTCGATGGTCGCGCGCCTGATCCTGCAGGATTTCCGTTCCTACGAGGCCCTCGATCTCCCGGTCGAGGGCCAAATCGTTGCGCTGATCGGCGAGAACGGGGCCGGCAAGACCAATATCCTCGAAGCACTCTCGCTGTTCACACCGGGGCGGGGCCTGCGCCGGGCCGAGCTCGCCACCATGGCGCGGCTGGGCGGCGACGGCTCCTTCGCCGCATCGATCACGCTGGCGGAGGATGGCGGCCGGCTCGGCATCGGGCTGGGCGCACCGGACGCCGAAGGCCGGCGGCCGCGGCTTGCCCGCATCGACGGCGCCGCCGTGGGTTCGGCGCTGGCCTTCAGCGACTATCTGCGCGTGGTCTGGCTGACGCCCGATCTCGACGGGCTGTTCCGCGGCGCCGCCGGCGACCGGCGCCGCTTCCTCGACCGGCTGGTGCTGGCGGTCGATCCGGGCCACGCCACCCGCTCGAACGCGCTGGAGCGGGCCCTGCGCTCGCGCAACCGCATCCTGGAGGAAAGCCCCGGCCAGGGCGCGTGGCTCGACGCGGTCGAGCGCGAGATCGCCGAGCTCGGCGTGGCGGTCGCCGCGGCGCGCGCCGAGACCGTGGCGCGGCTCTGCGCCATCATCGCCGAGACCCGCGACGAGGCCTCGCCTTTTCCCGACGCCGCGATCGCGCTCGCCGGCGAGATCGACACGCTCGTCGCCCGCCTGCCGGCCGTCGACGCCGAGGACGCCTATCGCGACCTGCTGCGCCAGGGGCGCAACCGCGACCGCGCCGCCGGGCGCACCCTCGCCGGGCCGCAGGCTTCCGATCTCGAGGTCCGACACGGCCCGAAGGACATTCCGGCCGGCCAGGGCTCGACCGGGGAGCAGAAGGCGCTGCTGATCGGCATCGTGCTCGCCCATGCCAGGCTCGTCGCGGCGATGAGCGGCCTGCCGCCGCTCGTCCTGCTCGACGAGGTCGCGGCCCATCTCGACCCGCGCCGCCGCGCCGCGCTCTATGAGGGGCTGGCGGGGCTGGGCTGCCAGGTCTGGATCACCGGCGCCGACGCGGCCCTGTTCGGCGACCTGCCGGCCGGGGCGCAACGCTTCGCGATCACGCCGGGCCATGCCGATCCGATCGGGTGATCGTTCGGAGCAGCTCTTGCGATGGGACGATGACGGCTTTTTCCGGCTGGATCATCGCGCGCCCTTCCGAACGCGGCAACGAAGATCTATCTCATTGCGGGTGCATCGGATTTTTCAGAAAAGCGGATTCCACTTTTCGGTCCGATGCTCTAGGCTCCGGCCAGCCCGGAGCCCCGCCATGGACCTCACCAGTCTCGCCCTGTTCGCCGGCGTCTATTTTCTTGCCGTCGCCTCGCCCGGCCCCGGCATCGCGGCGCTGGTCGCGCGCGCGCTGTCGACGGGCTTTCGCCGCTCCCTGCCCTTCCTCTTCGGCATCGTCGCGGGGGATATCGTCTGGTTCACCCTGACGGCGCTCGGCCTCAGCGTCCTGATGCAGAGCTTCCACGGCGTCTTCGTCGCGATCAAATATGCCGGCTGCGCCTATCTGGTCTATCTCGCCTACAAGGCCTGGACCGCCCCGGCCGAGGCGCCGAAGCCGGCCGCCGCCGCACGGGGCGAGGGGCTGCGCCTGTTTCTCGGCGGCATCGCGCTGACGCTCGGCAATCCCAAGGTCATGGTCTTCTTCCTGTCGATCCTGCCGCTGGTCATCGACCTGAACGCGCTGAGCCCGCTCGCCTTCCTCGAGGTCGCGGCGCTGATCACCCCGATCATCAGCCTGACCATGCTGGCCTATGCCTATGCGGCCGACCGGGCGCGGCGGCTCGTCGCCAGCCCGCGCGCGATGCGCTGGATCAACCGGGTGACCGGCGGGGTGATGGCCGGCGCGGCCGCCGCCATCGCGACGCGGAGCTGAACGGAGGGCTCAGCCGCCGATGCGGATCAGGCCGTCGCGCTCGACGACCGGGACGGGGTCGAGCCCGTCCGCCCCGTCGCCGGACAGGCAGCCGCCGGTCGCGGCGTCGAAGACGGCGCCATGGGCCGAGCAGAGCAGGCGGGACCCGTCGGCCGAGAGGACATTGGCGGACCGATAGTCGAGCGGCAGATACTGGTGCGGGCAGGCGTTGACATAGGCGCTTAATACCCCGCTCCGCCGCAGCAGCAGGAGCGGGAAGGCGCCGGCCGCCGTCTCCACGGTGAGGCAGCGCGCCGCGCCCTCGCCGATCGCGGCGGATTCGCAGACCGGCGCACCGATCGGCGGTGCGCTGGAATAGCTGCGCCAGGCATCGCTCATCGGCAGGCGGACCCGGTCACGCCGCCGAGCTCTTCAGCACGCCGCGCCGGATCTGGTCTTCCTCGATCGACTCGAACAAGGCCTTGAAATTGCCCTCGCCGAAGCCGTCGTCGCCCTTGCGCTGGATGAACTCGAAGAAGATCGGCCCGATCACCGTCTTGGAGAAGATCTGCAGCAGGATGCGGGTCTCGCCGCCGCCGACCACGCCCTCGCCGTCGATCAGGATGCCGCGCTTCCGCAGCCGGTCGAGCGGTTCCCGATGGCCCTTCACCCGGGTCTTCGACTTCTCGTAGTAGATGTCGGGCGGGCCGGGCATGAATTCGAGGCCGGCCGCGGCGATGGCGTCGGTGCCGGCATAGATGTCGTTGGTGGCGATGGCGATGTGCTGGATGCCCTCGCCCTTGTACTCGCGCAGATATTCCTCGATCTGGCTGCGGTCGTCGGCGCTCTCGTTGATCGGAATGCGGATCTTGCCGTCCGGCGAGGTCAGCGCCCGGCTGGTCAGCCCGGTCATCTTCCCGGCGATGTCGAAATAGCGGATCTCGCGGAAATTGAAGGTGTCGTGGTAGAATTTGTACCAGGTATCCATGTTCCCGCGCACGACGTTGTGCGTGAGATGGTCGAGGTAGAAGAAGCCGAACCCTTCGGGCTTGGGGTCGGGCTCGCCCAGCCATTCGAATTCGGCGTCATAGGCCGAGCCCGCCTCGCCATAGCGGTCGACGAAATAGAGCAGCGAGCCGCCGATGCCGATCACCGCCGGCACGTCGAGCGACTTGCCCGGCCCGGCATAGGCCTCGGCGCCGAGCGCGAGCGCGCGCTTCAGCGCCTGCTGCGCATCGACCACCCGCCAGGCCATCGCCGGGGCGCAGGGGCCGTGTGCGGCGACGAAGCGGGAGGCGTGGCTGTCGGGCTCGCGGTTCAGGAGGTAGTTGATGTCGCCCTGCCGGTAGAGCGTGATGTCGCGGCTCCGGTGCCGGGCGACGGGGGCGAAGCCCATCCGCCGGAACAGGATGTCGAGCTTCTCGGGCTCGGGATGGGCAAACTCGACAAACTCGAAGCCGTCGGTGCCGGCCGGGTTGGCCTCGCTGATCGTGGCCTTGGGGGCATCATGCGGAAAAGGGCCCATCCTGCATCCTCCTGTTCATCTCGTTCGGGCAAGATTGATGCAGATCCGGCGCGCAGGGCTTGCAAAATGGGCGCTCAAGCTCAAGGATTTGCATGTTCCGTGCGCCGGAGACGCCTTTCATGCTCCAGATCGAGTTCGACCGCTTCGACCGCGCCATCCTCAAGGCGCTGCAGGACAACGCCGCGCTCACCAATGCCGAGCTCGGCGCCATCGTGAACCTCTCGCCCTCGCAATGCTCGCGGCGGCGGGCGAGGCTGGAGGAGAGCGGCGCGATCGCGGGCTATGCCGCCAGGCTCGACGCCACGGCGCTGGGCTTCGGCCTGAAGGCGATCACGCGCGTCAACCTGTCCTCCCATAGCGAGAAGAACGCCGAATCCTTCGCCGATTTCCTGGCCCGGCACGAGGAGATCCGCCAGGCCTTCTCGGTCTCCGGCGATGCCGACTACGTGCTGGTGATCGTCACGCGCGATCTCGCCGCCTTCGCCCAGTTCATCCATGGGCACCTGCTGCCGCATCCGCAGGTCGGGCGGGTGCAGTCCGAGATCGTGCTGATGAAGCTGAAGGACGAGGCCGGGCTGCCGATCGCCTGAGGGCGGCTCAGGGCTCCCCGGCTCCGCGCCCGGCCTCGACGCCGATGCCGCGCTCCAGCGCGCCCAGCAGCCGGCCCGCATGCTCCGCATCCGGCCCCAGCGCCTGCAGGATCCTGGCCTCGAAGGCCAGCGCCCGCGGGACGATCTCGGCATAGCTCTTCCGCCCGAGGGGAGTCAGGCGCAGGATCTCCTCGCGGCGATCGTCGGGGCTTTCGCGCCGGGCCAGCCAGCGGCGCTCCTCGAGGGCGCGCACGGCGCGGCTGACCTTGGTCTTGTGCATCGCCGAATGCGCGCCGATGGCCTTGGCGCTCATCGCCTCGAACTGGCCGAGCGTCGCCAGCACCCGCCATTCCGGCACGGTCAGGTCGTGATGCGGGCCGTAGACCGCGCGAAAGGCCTGCGAGACCGCGGCCGCGAGCCGGTTGAGCCGGTAGGGCAGGAATTCTTCGAGGGCGAGCTTGGTCATCGCCCGATGGTTACAGGATCGACGGTTACCGCCGCAACCATACCGCCGCTCCTCCTGTCCAGGAAACGCCGCGCCCGGGCGAAAAGCGACGATGCGGGCGCCGGCCGGCCCGTTTTCCCGCGTTGAAGGCTGGCCAAGCGGCCCCGGCTGCGGCACACCCGAATCCCATGTCGCCCTCCCGCGAATCAGAAGCCCGCGCGATCCTGAAATCCGTGTGGGGCTATGACGATTTCCGCCCCGGCCAGTGGGAGGTGATCGCGGCCGCCCTCGACGGTCGCGACGTCTTCGCGGTGATGCCGACCGGCTCCGGCAAGTCGATGTGCTACCAGTTGCCGGCGCTGGTGGCGGGCGGGCTGACGCTCGTCGTCTCGCCGCTGATCGCGCTGATGCGCGACCAGGTCGGCCAGCTCCTCCGCGCCGGCGTGCCGGCCGCCTCGCTCAACTCGATGAACAGCGAGGAGGAGGCGGGCCAGGCCTGGGACAGGCTCAATTCCGGCGAGCTGCGGCTGCTCTTCGTCTCGCCGGAACGGCTGGCCGGCGACGGGCTGGTTTCCCGGCTGCGGCGGATCGGCGTGACCCGCCTCGCCATCGACGAGGCGCATTGCGTCTCGCAATGGGGCCACGACTTCCGCCCCGAATACCGCCTGCTCGCCAAGACGCGGGAGGCGCTGGGCGACGTCCCCGTCACCGCGCTGACCGCCACCGCCGACCGGCAGACCCAGGCCGACATCGCCCAGCAGCTCTTTCCGCAGCCGCCGCAGATGGTGGTGCATTCCTTCGACCGGCCGAATCTCAGGCTCGCCTTCGCGCCGAAGGAGCAGCCGCGCCGCCAGATCGACGATTTCCTGCGCCGGCACCGCGGCGGCTCCGGCATCGTCTACTGCTCCTCGCGCAGCAAGACGGAACGCCTCGCAGCCGGACTCCGCGAAAAGGGCTGGAACGCGCTGCCCTACCATGCCGGGCTGGAGCAGGCGGAGCGCAACCGCAACCAGGACGTCTTCCTGCAGGAGGACGAGGTCGTCGTCTGCGCCACCATCGCCTTCGGCATGGGCATCAACAAGCCGGATGTGCGCTTCGTCGTCCATGCCGACATGCCGGGCTCGGTCGAGGGCTACTATCAGGAGATCGGCCGCGCCGGCCGCGACGGCCTGCCGGCCGACACGCTCACCCTCTACGGCGTCGACGACATGGCGCTGCGCCGCCGCCAGATCGACGAGAAGCCGGTCGACGACGAGCGCAAGCGCATCGAGCACAAGCGCCTCAACGCGATGATCGACCTGTGCGAGAACGCGCTCTGCCGGCGCAGCGCGCTGCTCGCCTATTTCGGCGAGGAGACGCCGCCCTGCCGGCACGGGCAGGCGCCGTTCCGCTGCGATCTCTGCGGCGCCGAGGCGCCGGCGCTGCAGGACGCGACGCTCGATGCGCGCAAGCTGCTCTCCGCCGTGATCCGCACCGGCCAGCGCTTCGGCGCCGGCCATCTCGCCGACATCCTGACCGGGACGGCGACGGAGGCGATCCGCCGCCAGAACCATGACGGGCTGAAGACCTTCGGCGTCGGCGCGGACAAGCCCAAGACCGCCTGGATGGGGCTTGCGCGCAAGCTCTTCGCCGCCGGCGCATTGGCCGAGGCGAGCAGCGAATTCGGCGGCTTCAGGCTGACGCCCAGGGGCGAGGAGATCCTGTTCGGTCGCGAGAGCATCGCGCTGCGGGCCGACCCCTTCGCCGAGCGCCGCTCCCGCCGTTCCGAGCGCGAGGCGTCCAGGGCCGACGGGCTCGACGAGGACACCGCGGCGCTGTTCGAGCATCTGCGCAAGCTCAGGCTCCGGCTCGCCCGCGAAGAAGGCGTGGCGGCCTACATCATCTTCACCGACCGCACCCTGATCGCGATGGCGCGGGAGCGGCCGCTCGGCCTCGACGACATGCGGGCGATCGAAGGCGTCGGCGAGCGCAAGCTCGCGCAATATGGCGAGACCTTCCTGGCGGCGATCGCGGAGTTCCGGGGGTAAAACCCGCGAAAACCTCTCCGTCGTTCCGGGGCATGGCGAAGCCATGAGCCCGGAACCCATGAACACCGCGGCCCAGCGGAAAGCGATCCGCCTGAGCAGCTTCCTCGTCCAACCTCGTGTTCATGGGTTCCGGGCTCGCCGCTTCGCGGCGCCCCGGAATGACCAGCGGTTCCGGCACCTCACGCACGCACGTACGCGGGCGCGTGAAAAAGCCATCGTCTCACCCTATATTGTCGTTTCGAATCAGGATCATCGCGGGCGCCTGCTCGCCCGTTCAAGGACCGTTACATGACCGATGCCGCGCTCAGCGCCCAGCCCGACGATTACGGCGCCGATTCCATCAAGGTTCTCAAAGGGTTGGATGCCGTTCGCAAGCGGCCGGGCATGTATATCGGCGACACCGACGACGGCTCCGGCCTGCACCACATGGTCTATGAGGTGGTCGACAACGCCATCGACGAGGCGCTCGCCGGCCATGCCGACATCGTCACCGTCACGCTGAACGCGGACGGCTCGGTCACCGTGACCGACAATGGCCGCGGCATTCCGACCGATATCCACAGCGAGGAAGGCATCTCGGCGGCCGAGGTCATCATGACCCAGCTCCATGCCGGCGGCAAATTCGACCAGAACTCCTACAAGGTCTCCGGCGGCCTGCACGGCGTCGGCGTCTCGGTCGTCAACGCGCTCTCGACCTCGCTGAAGCTGCGGATCTGGCGCGGCGGGCACGAGCACTTCATGGAATTCCGCCATGGCGAGGCGGTGGCGCCGCTCGCCGTCGTCGGCCCGCAGGGCGACAGGCGCGGCACCGAGGTGACCTTCCTGCCGTCGCCCGAGACCTTCACCATGGTCGAGTTCGACTTCAAGACGCTGGAGCACCGCCTGCGCGAGCTCGCCTTCCTGAACTCGGGCGTGCGCATCGTCCTGACCGACGCCCGCCATGCCGAGGTGGTGCGCGAGGAGCTGATGTACGAGGGCGGCGTCGAGGCCTTCGTGCGCTATCTCGACCGGGCCAAGACGCCGGTGGTCGAGAAGCCGATCACGCTGATGGCGGAGAAGGACGGCATCACCGTCGACGTGGCGCTGTGGTGGAACGACAGCTACCACGAGAACGTGCTCTGCTTCACCAACAACATCCCGCAGCGCGACGGCGGCACCCATCTCGCCGGCTTCCGCGCCGCGCTGACGCGCCAGGTCACCGGCTATGCCGAGAGCGCCGGCATCTCCAAGAAGGAGAAGGTCTCGCTCACCGGCGACGATTGCCGCGAGGGCCTGACCGCGATCGTCTCGGTCAAGGTGCCCGATCCGAAATTCTCCTCCCAGACCAAGGACAAGCTGGTCTCCTCCGAGGTCCGCCCGGTGGTCGAGAACATCGTCAACCAGGCGCTGGCGGAATGGCTCGAGGAGCACCCCGGCGAGGCCCGGACCATCGTCGGCAAGGTGGTGGAGGCCGCCGCCGCCCGCGAGGCCGCCCGCAAGGCGCGCGACCTCACCCGCCGCAAGGGCGCGCTCGACATCGCCTCGCTGCCGGGCAAGCTCGCGGACTGCCAGGAGCGCGACCCGGCCAAGTCGGAACTGTTCATCGTCGAGGGCGACTCGGCCGGCGGCTCGGCCAAGCAGGGCCGCGCCCGCGAATACCAGGCGGTGCTGCCGCTCAGGGGCAAGATCCTCAACGTGGAGCGGGCGCGCTTCGACAAGATGCTCTCCTCCGAGCAGGTCGGCACGCTGATCACGGCGCTGGGCGCCGGCATCGGCCGCGCCGACGCCGACCAGGGCGGCTTCAACCTCGAGAAGCTGCGCTACCACAAGATCATCATCATGACCGACGCCAACGTCGACGGCGCCCATATCCGCACGCTGCTGCTGACCTTCTTCTTCCGGCAGATGCCGGAGCTGATCGATGCCGGCCATCTCTTCATCGCGCAGCCGCCGCTCTACAAGGCGAGCCGCGGCAAGAGCCATGTCTACCTCAAGGACGAGCGGGCGCTGGAGGAGTATCTGATCGACTCCACCATCGAGGGCGCGACCTTCAAGACGGCCGAGGGCGTCGAGCGCGCCGGCGCCGACCTCAGGGCATTGATCGAGGAGGCGCGCAATGTCCGCAACGCGCTGGCGCAGCTTCATTCGCGCTACGACCGCCGCATCGTCGAGCAGATGGCGATCGCCGGGGCGCTGCACCCGCTCAGCGAGGACGACACGGAGGCGGCCAACGTCGCCGCGGCCCGGATCGCGCAGCGGCTCGACGCGATCTCCGACGAGCTGGAACGCGGCTGGGAGGGCAAGGTCAGCGAGGGCGGCTTCGTCTTCTCGCGCATGATCCGCGGCGTGAAGCAGGCGGCGACGATCGACGCCGGCCTGCTCGCCAGCGCCGAGGCGCGCAAGCTCCATGCGGCGGCGGCCTCGCTGCGGGAGGCCTATGCCAGCCCGGGCACGCTCGCCCGCAAGGGCGATTCCTTCGTCATCAACGGCCCGAGCGACCTGTTCGAGGCCGTCTCGGCCATCGGCAAGAAGGGCGTCGCCCTGCAGCGCTACAAGGGGCTGGGCGAGATGAACCCCGAGCAGCTCTGGGAGACGACGCTCGACCGCGACGTGCGCTCGCTGCTGCGCGTCAAGGTCGACCAGAATGGCGAGGCGGACGACCTCTTCGTCAAGCTGATGGGCGATGTCGTCGAGCCGCGGCGCGAATTCATCCAGACCAACGCGCTGAACGCGACCGTCGACATCTGAGCGGCGCTTCTCAGACCCTCAAGAAATCGGGACTCCGGAGCGCGGGCCGGCCAAGGCTGCGCAGGGCAGCCCGCGCCGATCCGGTCACGCGAACGATTCCTCCAGCATCCGGGCGTAGTCGTCAGCGGTCGCCGGGCGCGGATTCGTGGCGCTGGAGTGATCCAGAACCGCCGCCTCGGCGATCGACGGGAGGACGTCGCGCGGAACCCCCATCGCGGACAGCGAGCCCGGCATGCCCAGCCGGGCGACGAGCGCGGCGACCCATGCGGCGAGATCGGCGGTTTCGTCCAGCCCCAACGCCCGGCGGATGCGGGCGTATTTCGCCTCGGCCGAGGGCGCGTTGAAACGCAGCACGGCGGGCAGCAGAACCGCATTCAGCGTGCCGTGATGCAGCGAGACCTGCTTCAGCCCGCCCAGCGGGTGGGACAGAGCATGCACCGCGCCGAGCCCCTTCTGGAAGGTCAGGCCGCCCTGGAGCGCCGCCATCAGCATCTCCTTGCGCGCTGCGCGGTCGCCGCCATCGGCGACCGCGCGCTCGATATGGGCGACCGCCCGCACCAGCCCGTCGAGCGCGATCGCCTCGGCAGGGGGATTCTCGCGCGGGCTCAGATAGGTCTCGATGCAATGGGTGATCGCGTCCATACCGGTCGCCGCCGTCAGCCAGGAGGGCATGCCGAGCGTCAGGTCGGGGTCGCAGATCGCGAGGCGCGGGATCAGATGCGGCGAGATGAAGCCGAGCTTGCGGCCGTCATCGAGGGTGATCAGCGCGGCGCGGCCGACCTCGGAGCCGGTGCCGGCCGTGGTCGGAATCGCGATCACCGGCGCGACCGCCGCCGTGATCTTCGGCAGGCCGCCCAGAATGGCCGCATAATCCGCCAGCGGGCCGGAATGGGTCGCCAGCAGAGCGACGCCCTTGGCGAGATCGATCGGGGAGCCGCCGCCGATCGCGATCAGCCCGTCGCATCCCTGCGCGCGATAGACTGCCAGGGCCGCGTTCACGGCCGCCTCGGTGGGATTCGTCGGCGTCCCGTCGAAGACCGGGGCACCGGCGAGCGCCGCGGCAGCCTTCGTCACCGCAGCGACGAGGCCGGCGGCGATTACGCCCTTGTCGGCGATGATCAGCGGCTTGCGGATGCCGAGACCGGCCAGATCCGCTTCGAGGCCGGCGACCTCGCCGTGACCGAACTTCACATTCGTCAGATAGCTGATCAACGCCATGGCGCCCCTCCTCGTCCCGCGCCCGGCGAGACCCGGTTCTGTCGACCGGCCATCGTGGCCAGACCGGTATGACCAGACGATAGACGAGCGGTTGTGCTACGGTCAATCGGGAGCCGCCGGCGGGAGCCATCGATGCTGATTGAGAAGGAGCGCAGGCCTGTCGCGATGGAGCTGGTCCGCCAGATCCAGCGGCTCATGGCCGAGCAAGGGCTGAAGCCCGGCGACAGGGTTCCGCCGCAGCGGGAGCTGGCGGCGACCTTCGGCGCCAGCCGCCCGACCGTCCGGGAAGCCGTGCTGCAGCTCGAAGCCATGGGACTGATCCGCGTCGAGCCGGCGCGCGGAGCCTATGTCACCGAGGCCTTCGGCCGCCCGGCCGTCAATGTCAGCGAATGGAGCTTCGCCGAGCGCTTTTCCCAGGTCGAGATCTATCAACTGCGCTTCGCGCTGGAGAGCTTCACCATCCGGCTGGCGGCGCGGAACATCGCGAACGACGACCTGCAGCGCCTGACGGCGCTCAACGAAGCCATGCATGCGGCCATCGAGGACGGCCGCTATCGCGATGCGATGGCGAGCGATTTCAATTTCCACCTCGCCATCGCCGAGATCGCCGGCAACCGGGCGATCCGCGACATCCTGGCGCTGTACCGGCCCATCATCACGCAGACGCAGCGGCCGCCCATCGCCGAACCGCAGCGGCTGGGCGAGGCCTATCGCGAGCACGGCTCGATCCTGCGCGCGCTGAGCCATCGCGACGGCGAGACCGCCGCGGTCGCGATGCGCCACCATATCCTCCAGTCCACCGACCGGATGGATGTGGCCTTCATCGCCGGCTAATCAATCCACCCTGCGGTCCGCCGTCCTGATCGCTCGGCGGCCTGCCCTGGACCGATCGAAGATCGGACAGGAGGATTCCCTCGGGGATGCCCCGCTTCTCCAGAACGCAGCAGGCCCTAAGCCAGGGGCCCCGGCTTGGCGAGATAGCGTTCCCGGATCGCCTTGGCGGACCAGTAGGTCAGCGCCGCCACCAGCCCGGTCGGGTTGTAGCCCAGCCCCTGCGGGAAGGCGGAAGCGCCGGGCACGAAGACGTTGTGGACGTCCCAGCTCTGGAGATAGCGGTTGATCGCGCTCGTCCTCCGGTCCGCGCCCATGATGGCGCCGCCGTTCAGATGGGTGGTCTGGTAGCTCGTCGTATCGAAGTGGTCGCCGAAGTTCTTGACGTAGACGCGCAGCGCCTTCGGGCCCATCGCCTGCGCGACCGCCCGCATCTTCTCGGCCATGAACCGCGTCATGCGGATGTCGTTGTCCTTCCAGTCGAGCGTCATGCGCAGCAGAGGCCGGCCATAGGCGTCGCGATAGGTCGGGTCGAGGCTGAGATAGTTGTCGCGATAGCTCATATGGGCGCCATGCGCGTCCATCGAGACGGTGTGGGTGTAGTATTCGGCCACGGCCTGCTTCCAGGCGCTGCCCCAGCCGGGCACGCCTTCCGGCAGGGCGATGCCGCTGATCGGCTTGACGCCGGCCTGGTTGACCCACATCGGCGAGCCGCCGACGAAGCCGGCCGGCCCGTGGTCGAAATTATCGGCGTTGAAGTCGTCGATGGCGATGCCGTTGCCGCCGGCGCCGATGAAGGGATTGGCGTGCACCTCGCCGGAGAAGAAGGCCTTGATCGTCGCCATGTTCTGATAGGCGAAATTGCGCCCGACCGTGCCCTGCCCGCTCGCCGGATCATAGGGCTCGCCGATGCCGGAAAGCAGCATCAGCCGGACATTGTGGAACTGGAAGGCCGAGAGGATGACAATGTCGGCCGGCTGCGCGACCTCGCGCCCCTGCGCGTCGACATAGGTGACGCCGGTGGCGGTGCGGCGGTCGGCGCTCAGATCAACCTGCAGCACATGCGCCTGCGTCCTCAGCGCGAACAGGGGCGACTGCCGCAGCGCCGGCAGGATGTTCACGTTCGGCGAGGCCTTGGAGTAGTTGTAGCAGACATAGCCGCTGCAATAGCCGCAGAAATTGCACGGCCCCATCTGGCAGCCATAGGGGTTGCTGTAAGGGCCGGAGGCGTTCGCGGAAGGCAGGTCATAGGGGTGGTAGCCGAGCTCGGCCGCGGCCTTGCCGAAGCGCTGCGCCGATATGGGCCGCATCTGAGCCGGCAAAGGAAAATCGTTCGAGCGGTCCGGAGCGAAGGGGTTGCCGCCCTTGTCGGCGCCGACGACCTGGCCCTTCACGCTCCAGGCCGTGCCGGAGGTGCCGAAGACCTTCTCCGCGAAATCGAAATGCGGCTCCAGCTCCTCGTAGCTGACGCCGAAATCCTGGATCGTCATGCCGTCCGGCAGGAAGCCCTTGCCGTAGCGCTCCTCGTAATGGCTGCGCAGGCGCAACTCGACGGGATCGACCCGGAAATGCACCCCGGACCAGTGCAGCCCCGCTCCGCCGACGCCGTCGCCGGGCAGGAAGGCGCCGAGCTGGCGATAGGGCAGCGCGGTGTCGTCGAGGCCGTGGCGGATGGTGACGGTCTCGCGCGAGAGATCCTGGAACAGCTTCTTGCGGATGTTGTAGGTCAGCTCGTCGAGCACCTTGGGATAGGCGCCGTCGGGCTGGGTGTCCCGGGCCGGGCCGCGCTCGAGCGCGACGACGCGCAGGCCGGCCTCGGTCAGCTCCTTGGCCATGATCGCGCCGGCCCAGCCGAAGCCGACGATCACGACATCGGTCTTGTTCATCCGGGTCGCCATCTCAGCCTCGCTGCCCGCTCAGGGATACGGGCGGCAGGGGATAGGCAACGTCGCGCTCGACCCAGTCCATGAAATCGGCGCGCGCGCCGGGAAAGCCGATCAGCTTCCAGCCGGCCAGCCCGCGATTGCCGCCATGGACCGGGTCGCTGAAGAAGCCCTCCCGCACATTGCCCAGCAGCATGGCGAAGAAGATCGCGGCCGGAACCTGCTCGAAGCGGGCCTTGCCGCTTTCGAAGGCCTGCAGCACGCCGTCCTGCGCCGCCGGGTCGAGCTCGGCGAAGACCCTGCCGTGCCGGTCCTGCGTCCAGCCATCGGCGGCGGCGATGCCGAGCCGGTAGACGTCGCGCGGCGTCAGGCGCATCTGCCATCCCAGCGTCGGCGGCGCATCCGGCACGAAGGGCCCCTGCATGTACCAGAGCCGCCCCTCCGCCCAGGGGGTCGCCATCTGGCGGTCGATGAACTCCGGCACGCCGGCTTCCAGCGCGCCGGGCCCGAGCGCGTCGGCCGGGATCAGCCGCGCCGCCGCGGCGCGCAGGAAAGCCCATTCGGACGCGCTGAAGAAGGTCGGGCGGTCATCGGCGGACGGCGCCTGCCCGCTCGCCGGTGCGCCCGCGGCCGCCAGCGCCGGGACGGCGACCGCCGACCATTGCAGGAAGCGGCGGCGGGAGGTGAAGGACGGGTCATCGGGCATGCGCTGCCTCCTCGCTCGCGTGATTTTCACCGGGCATTTCGGCCCGGATGCGCGCCACCAGGCCGCTCGCCACCGGCGGCGCCTGGTTGCCCCATTGGCTGCGCAGATAGCTGGCGAGCGCGGCGACCTCCGCATCGCCCAGCCGCCAGCCGAAGCCCGGCATGCCGAGCGCGGAAGGCGCGGCGACGGTGGCCGGCATGCTGCTTCCGCCGAGGATCAGCCGCACCAGCGAATCGGGCTCGCGCGCCAGCACGGTCGGGTTGCCGGCGATCGCCGGGAAGACGCGGCTGTAGCCTTTGGCGTCGGTGCGGTGGCAGCCGGCGCAGTTGTCGACATAGAGCTCGGCGCCGCGGCTGTCGTTGATGCCGGCCTGCAGGGCTTTGGCGGTCGCGTCGTTTGCCGCGAAGCCGGGCCCGGCGCCCGGCACGGGCGGCAGCGTCTTCAGATAGGCGGCGATGGCGTGCAGATCGGCATCGGCGAGATGCTGCATGCTGTGGACCGTGACGTCCGCCATCGGGCTGCCGACGACCGCGGCATGCGGATTGCGGCCGGTCCGCAGCGTCTCGACGATGTCCTGCTCGCTCCAGCGGCCGAGCCCGTCCGCCGGATTGCCGCGCAGGTTGATCGCGTTCCAGCCGTCGATGATCTGGTTGCCGGCGAGATATTGCGCACCGCTCTCGTCGAGCGCCCGCTCCTGCAAGGTGAGCGCGCGCGGCGTATGGCAGCTTCCGCAATGGCCGGCGCCCTGCACCAGATAGGCGCCGCGCGCGACCCGCTCGTCGGGATAGCGCTTCGGGTCGAAGGCCACGGCATCGGGGCTCGGGGCGAAGGTCTTGCGCCAGAGCGCCAGCGGCCAGCGCATCGACAGCGGCCAGGGGATGTCGGGGCTGCGGTCGGCTTGCGCGACGGGGACGACGCCGTGCAGGAAATAGGCGTAGAGCGCGCGCACATCCTCGTCGGTCAGCCGCGCATAGGACGGGAAGGGCATCGCCGGGTACAGGCTCGCCCCGTCGGCGCGGATGCCGTGGCGCAAGGCCCGGTCGAACTGGTCGAGGCTGTAGCCGCCGATGCCGGTCCGCCGGTCCGGGGTGATGTTGGTGCTGTAGATGGCGCCGATGGGCGAGGCGAGGGCGAGGCCGCCGGCGAAGGGCTTGCCGCCCGGAGCCGTGTGGCAGGCGGTGCAGTCCCCGGCGAGGGCGAGATAGCGCCCCCGCTCGATCAGCGCCGCATCCGCCGCGGAGGCGGGCGCCGCGATGGCGCGGGTGTGCGTCGGCCAGAAGGCGTAGCCCAGCACCGCGAGGAAGCCCAGCGCTCCCAGGACGACAAGCCCGATCAGCAGTCTCTTCAGGCGTTGCAGGGGCCAACGGCGCTTCATGCCAGCATCTCCCGGACCAGCGGCATCATCTCGGCAGCAAGGCATGCAGCGCGGCCCGCTCGCCGGGCCGGACCCGCGGGCGCTCGACCTTGTCGGATGCGATCGCGAATTCGCTCTTGCGAGGCGCGCCGCTCGACAGGCCGATGATCTGCTGATCGACATGGAAATGGCCGCTTCCGGCCGAATAGCGGTTGCAGTCGCGGGAAAAGCCGCGGGACAGCGCGCCGAACTGGAGGAAACGCGGCGCGCAGGGCGAGCTGAATTCCGGGAAGAGCGGATTCGGCAATGATGAGGTCCTCGTCATGCGCCGCACCGCAAGCATCGAACCATTCCGTTCACCGCTTTCCGCATCGCTTTGCCGCATCGCTCGGTAAGTCGTTTCGGGCGCTTTTGTTCCGGATGCCGGCGAGGCGGTCAGTCGGCCGGCGCCGCCGATCGCTGCGAGCGCTCCTCGCCGCCCCTCCGGCCCGGCATGCGGCCTGCGTCACCGGAGCGCTTCCGAGGCCGCGGGATCGGCGCTATCCTGGCATCATGATCCAGACGGAGCACCCCTCCCGCGTCGAGGATGCCCGGCCCAGCCGGGCCGGACTCCTGCTGCTCGGCGGCGGTGCCTTCGGCCTGCTGCTCGCCGGGCTGCTGCTCTGGTGGCGCGAAGGCAGCCGGCTGTTCACCGACGGCCTGATCGCCGCCCTCGTCGCCTGCTTCTAGCGGTCCGTCGCCCCTCTTGCCGGGATACCCTTCGTGAACCGCCGCCTCGTCCTGCCCCTCGTCGTCTTCCTCGTCGGCGCTCTGGCGCTCGCCACCGCGGCCGTCGTCACCTTCGCCCCCCAAAACCGCACGAGCGGCAGCGGCACGGCGAGCGTCGGCGGCCCGTTCACGCTGACCACGCAGGAGGGCAAGCCGCTCTCCGACACCGATCTGCGGGGCGCGCCCTTCCTCGTCTTCTTCGGCTTCACCCATTGCCCCGACATCTGCCCGACCAAGCTGTTCGAGATCTCCGAAGTGCTGCGTGCCGCCGGCGACGGCGACAAGGCGAAGAAGCTCCGGGCGCTGTTCATCACCGTCGATCCCGAGCGCGACACGCCGGAGACGATGAAGAGCTATCTCGGTTCCTTCGACCCGCGCATCATCGGCCTGACCGGCGACCGACCGGCGATCGACGCGGCGATCAAGGCCTATCGCGCCTATGCCAAGAAGACGCCGCTCAAGGACGGCGACTACACGATGGACCACACCGCGCTGGTCTATCTGATGGGCAAGGATGGCAGCTTCATCGGCGCCTTCAATATCGAGCAGGCGCCGGAGCAGGCGGCGGCGGAGTGGCTTCGCCACTCCTGAACGGCCGCTCCTCCGCCGCCGGCCGCAGCCGCCGGCGGGCCAGGCCGTGCTCGGTCTTGTTCCAGGCGAAGCGGCGGTTGAAATACTCGTAGAAGGCCATCCAGGCCGCGAGCGAAACCAGGCCGTAATAGAGCGGCAGCAGCGGCAGGAGCAGGAGAAGGCCGGGGTCGCGCTGGCGCAGGGCGCCGATGGCGGGCGGCAGGAACAGGGCCAGCGTCCCGAACAGCCAGATCGCCAGGGCGAAGGCCGATGCCAGGGTGAGGAACGCGTTGGGCGGCGCGAAAAGCGAGCCCTCCCAATAGGCCAGCACCGTCGCGGCGGCGAAGATCGGATAGCCGAGCGCGGTCACGATCGTCCCCAGCGCCAGCGAGGCGAAGGCGAAGCTCGCGGCGAAGCCGGCCTCGCGCAGCAGCTGCAGGGGCGCGCGCGAATGCGTCACGGCCGTCTGCATATAGCCCTTGATCCAGCGCGAGCGCTGCTTGAGCCAGGCCCTGACCGTGACCGGCGCCTCCTCCCGCGTCTGCGAGGGCAGATCGCCGATCCGATAGCCGGCGCGGACCAGCCGCAGCGCGAGATCGGCATCCTCCGTGACGTTCCAGGCGTCCCAGCCGCCGAGCGCGCGCAGGGCCGCGGTGCGGAAATGGTTGGAGGTGCCACCGAGCAGGATCGGCAGCCCCGCCCGCAGCAGGCCGGGATTGAGCACCTCGAACAGGCCGGCATATTCCAGCGCGAACAGGGCGGGCAGCAGCCCCTCCGCGGCATGGTCGATCACCAGCCGCGCCTGCAGGCAGGCGAGGTCGTCCGGGGCGCGATGGAAGCGCGTCGCCGCCAGCCGCAATTGCTGCGGGTCGGGGATGTCCTCGGCGTCGAAGATGGTGAAGAGCGCCCCGCGCGCCTCGAGCAGGGCGAGGTTCAGCGCCCGCGGCTTGGTCCGCGGCTGGCCGGGCGGGACGATCGTCACCGTGACATGGGCCGGCAGGACCATCCGGGCGAGCTCGGCCCGCATGCCGGCGTCGTCGGCCTCGATCAGCAGGCGGATGTCGAGCTTCGCCGGCGGGTAGTCCAGCTCCGACAGGGCCCGGAGCATCTGCCGCAGCACCGCCTCCTCGCGATACATCGGCACCGCGACGGTGTAGACCGGCAGGCGGCTGTCATCGAGCCGCCAGCGCTGCGCCTGCCAGAGATCGGGCAGGACGCGCTCCATGGCGGCGGCCAGCCGCAGCAGGATGAGTCCGAGGAAGAGCGGGCCGAGCAGCAGGGCCAGCAGGCAGAAGCTCTGCAGCGGCGCCAGGATGCCGCCGAGCGCCGCCGCGGACAGGCCGATCCCGGTCGCGACGACCTGGCCCCGGCTGGCGCCGGTACGGGCGCTGTGGCGCGCCAGGCCGGGTTCGTCGAGCCCGGCGGCCTGGCGCGCCAGCCCGATGTCGTTGGCCTCGCGCAGCCGCTCGGCGAAGCGCCGGGGCGTGGTGACGGCGACATCGCCGCGCTGGCGCGGCCCCGCCTCGACCATGCGGCGCAGGGCGGCCCCCTCGGGCGCGATCAGGAAGCGGAAGCGCCGGGCGATCCGCCCCGCGGCGGGAGCGACGCCCCCGCGCAGGATCGCCTCGTGCCGGCCGCCGGCCACGAGATCGAAGGCGCCGGCGTGGAAAGGCAGGCCGAACTCGGCGGCGAGCGCCCGGTAGTAGCCGTCCTGGTCGATCAGGTCGAGGGCGAAGACCTCGCGGACCGGATCGGTCCCGTTGCGCCGGGCCCGCCGCGCCGCCGCCGCGAGCCCGGACGGCCCGACGCCGTGGCGGGCAAGGAAAGCGATCTCGGCGGGCAAGCCGGCAAAGCCGCGCCCCTGCGCATCGACTACGCCGTCCCGACCATCGCCCCCCACGGCACGATCCCATTCGACGCGACGCCACCCGGGCCCTCGCTACGCCCGGCCGGTTCATGCTGGCGCGTTCGGGGGGAGGAGTCGAGTCGCGGGAGCTTGCGACTTTCGACTGGAAACGCGCCCCGGGCGGGTCGCCCGGAGCGGCAGCGCGCTAGCGGCTCGCCAGGATCTCCGCGACCTGCGGGATGTCCTTGTCGCCGCGCCCGGAGAGATTGACCACCATCAGGTGATCCTTGGGCTTCTGCGGGGCGAGTTCGGCGACGCGGGCGAGCGCGTGGGCGCTTTCGAGCGCGGGGATGATGCCCTCCAGCCGGGAGATGAGCTGGAACGCCTCCAGCGCCTCCTCGTCCGTGGCCGAGAGGTATTTCACCCGGCCGACATCGTGCAGCCAGGAATGCTCCGGGCCGATGCCGGGGTAGTCGAGCCCGGCCGAGATCGAATGCGCGTCCTTGATCTGCCCGTCATCGTCCATCAGCAGGAAGGTGCGGTTGCCGTGCAGCACGCCGGGCCGGCCGCCGGTCAGCGAGGCGGCATGCAGCCCGCTCGCGATGCCGTGGCCCGCTGCCTCGACGCCGTAGATCTCGACCGAGGGGTCGTCGAGGAAGGGGTGGAACAGCCCCATCGCGTTGGAGCCGCCGCCGATGCAGGCGATGAGCGAGTCCGGCAGACGGCCTTCCGCCTCCTGCATCTGCTCGCGGGTCTCCCGGCCGATGATCGACTGGAAGTCGCGCACCATGGCCGGATAGGGATGCGGGCCGGCGACCGTGCCGATGCAGTAGAAGGTCGTCGCGACATTGGTCACCCAGTCGCGCAGCGCCTCGTTCATCGCGTCCTTCAGCGTCTTGGTGCCGGATTCGACCGGAACCACCCGGGCGCCGAGCATCTGCATGCGGAAGACGTTGGGCGCCTGCCGGGCGACGTCGACCGCGCCCATATAGACGATGCATTCCAGCCCGTAGCGGGCGCAGAGCGTCGCGGTGGCGACGCCGTGCTGGCCGGCGCCGGTCTCGGCGATGATGCGCTTCTTGCCCATGCGCCGCGCCAGCAGGATCTGGCCGAGCACATTGTTCACCTTGTGGGAGCCGGTATGATTCAGCTCCTCGCGCTTCAGATAGACCTTCGCACCGCCGAAATGCTCCGTGAGACGCTCGGCGAAATAGAGCGGCGAGGGCCGGCCGACATAATGCTTCAGCCCCTCGCCCATCTCGGCGTGATAGGCCGGGTCGGCCTTGGCGGCGTTGTAGGCCTCTTCCAGCTCGAGGATCAGCGGCATCAGCGTCTCGGCGACGAAGCGGCCGCCGAACAGGCCGAAGCGGCCGTTCTCGTCCGGTCCGTTGCGGTAGCTGTTCGGGTTGGAGGGGGCGTTCATGCCTGCGAGCCTTCCTGCACTGCCGCCGCGGCCTTGCGCGCCGCCGCGATGAATTCCGCGATCCGGGCCGGGTCCTTGACCCCCGGCGCGCTTTCGACGCCCGAGGAGACGTCGACGCCCGCGGGGCGGGTGAGACCGATCGCCTGCGCGACATTGGCCGGATCGAGCCCGCCCGATAGCATGAAGGGCTGCGCAGGGTCGAGGCCGGCGAGCAGGCTCCAGTCGAAGGGCCGGCCATGCCCGCCCGGGAAGGCCGCATCCTTCGGCGGCTTGGCGTCGAGCAGGATCCGGTCGGCGGCGCCGCGATAGGCCGCGACGGCCCCCAGATCCTCGGCGCCGGCGATGCCGAGCGCCTTCATCACCGGCCGGCCCGCCACGCGGCGCAGCGCCGCGGTCTCGTCCGGCGTCTCGCTGCCATGGAGCTGGAGCCAGTCGGGCTTGAGCGCCTCGACCAGCTCCGCCGCCCGCCGCCCGTCCCAGTCGACGATCAGCGCGACGATCGCGGTTCGGCCCCGCGCCATGGCGGCAAGCTCCCGGGCGCGCTCCAGCGTGACGAAGCGCGGGCTTTTCGGATGGAAATTCAATCCGATCATGTCGGCGCCGGCGCCGAGCGCCGCCTCGAGCGTCTCGGGCGTCGACAGGCCGCAGATCTTGATCGCGAAAGGGACGGGAGCGTTCATCGACCCGCCTTTAGCACAGTCGCCGCGACCTGCGCAGTTGCGCTCGGCATGCCACACTTGCGACATGCTCGCGAAGGAAGCCATGCTGCGGAAGGCGACGATGAAAGGCTCGACATAATTCGCGATGCGGCGGGGCGTTCTGACCATCGTGGCGGCCTTGCTCGCCATCCTCGGCGCCATCGCCACGGGCTTCTATGTCTACAGCCAGCCACATGTGCTGCGCCTCGCCGTCGGGCCGCTCGGCTCGGAGGATGCCCGGATGGCGGCCGCCTTCGTGCAGGGGCTCAACCGCGACAAGGCCGATATCCGCATCCGGCTCATCCTGACGGAGGGGTCGGAGGACAGCGCCAGGAGGATCGATTCCGGCCAGGCCGACCTCGCCTTGCTCCGGCCCGACATCGCCATGCCCTCGACCGCGGACACGGTGCTGATCACGCGCCGGACCTATCCCTTCTTCATCACGACCAAGGAGACCGCGATCGGCCGGATCGCCGATCTCCGCGGGCGCAAGGTCGGGGTCGGGCGCAGCCCGGCCGGCAACGTCACCCTGCTGAAGCGGGTGCTGGCGCAGTACGAGGTCCGGCCGGAAGAGGTCGAGATCGTCGGCCTGGCGCAGGAGGAGATCGTCCCCGCCGCGAAGGAGAAGCGCATCGACGCCTTCTTCTCGGTCAATGCGGTGGGTTCGCACGCCAATAATGACGGGCTGCGCCGGCTGCGCTCGGCCTGGGGCGAGGATCCGGTGCTGATCCCGATCCGGGAGGCGGATGCGCTGGCGGCGCATTACCGCGCCATCGAATCCGGCGAGATCGTCCGCGGCGCGCTCGGCGGCGACCCGCCGCGCCCGGCGGAAAGCCTGCAGACCATCTCGATCACCTCCCGCCTGGTCGCGGCCCAGAGCCTCGACGACACGCTCGTCGGCAACCTGACCAAGGACATTCTCGGCCTGCGGCTGACGCTGGCCACGGAGCTGCCGGCGATCCAGGCGCTGGAGACCCCCTCCACCGACAAGGACGCGCCGCTGCCGGTCCATTCCGGCGCCGCCGCCTATATCGATGGCGAGCAGGAGAGCTTCTTCGACCGCTATGGCGACTGGTTCTATATCGGCGCCATGGTGCTCTCGGCGCTCGGCACGGGCGGCGCCGCGATCCTCGGCCGCGAGAGCGCGAACCGCCGCCGCCGCGCCATGTCCGGCCTCGACGAACTGCTCGCGCTTTTGGCGGTCATCCGCTCCTGCGCGGACGAGGCCGAGTTGATGCGGCTCGGCCGCGAGGCCGACCTGATCCTGAGCCAGGTCCTGGCCGATTACGCCAAGGGCGATCTCGACGCTTCCGCTCTCGCCGCCTATCGCCTCGCCATCGACCAGGTCGGGCGAGCCGTCGCCGAGCGCCAGCGGGCGCTGGCAGAGGATTGAGCCTCTTCGTCTTTTGCAGGCCTGCGCGGTTGCCGAAATGGCCGCCAGCGTTTATGTGCAGCGCAACGAATTCCAGATTCACAGTGAAACGGGCTGCGCCGGCAGGGCATCGAACCTGACCGGCTCGTGGCCTTGAAAGCAAGGCCCATAACGCATGTCCATGCGCAACATCGCCATTATCGCGCACGTCGACCACGGCAAGACCACCCTCGTCGACAAGCTGCTGCAGCAGTCCGGCGCCTTCCGCGAGAACCAGCGCGTCGCCGAGCGCGTGATGGATTCCAACGACATCGAGAAGGAGCGCGGCATCACCATCCTGGCCAAGGCGACCTCGGTCGTCTGGAAGGATACGCGCATCAACATCGTCGACACGCCCGGCCACGCCGATTTCGGCGGCGAGGTCGAGCGCATCCTGAACATGGTCGACTCGGCCATCGTCCTGGTCGACGCCGCCGAAGGCCCGATGCCGCAGACCAAGTTCGTGGTCTCCAAGGCGCTGAAGCTCGGCCTCAAGCCCATCGTCGCGATCAACAAGGTCGACAAGGCCGACGCCCGCACCCAGGAGGTCATCAACGAGGTCTTCGACCTCTTCGCCGCGCTCGACGCCACCGACGAGCAGCTCGACTTCCCGATCCTCTACGGCTCGGGCAAGCAGGGCTGGATGGCGCCGTCCCCGGAAGGCCCGCAGGACCAGGGCCTGGCGCCGATGTACGACCTGATCCTCAAGCACGTCCCGGCGCCGAAGGTCGAGGAAGGCCCGTTCCGCATGATCGGCACGCTGCTGGAGGCCAACCCCTATCTCGGCCGCATCATCACCGGCCGCGTCACCTCCGGCTCCGCCAAGCCGAACCAGGCGATCAAGGTGCTCTCCGGCGACGGCTCGACCGTCGAGACCGGGCGCATCTCGAAGATCCTCGCCTTCCGCGGCATCGAACGCCAGCCGATCGAGGAGGCCGTCGCCGGCGACATCGTCTCGATCGCCGGGCTGGTGAAGGGCACCGTCGCCGACACCTTCTGCGACCCCGCCGTCACCACGCCGATCAAGGCCCAGCCGATCGACCCGCCGACCGTCTCGATGACCTTCTCGGTCAACGACTCGCCGCTCGCCGGCACCGAGGGCGACAAGGTCACCAGCCGGATGATCCGCGACCGCCTGTTCAAGGAGGCCGAGGGCAATGTCGCGCTCAAGGTCGAGGAATCGACGGACAAGGATTCCTTCATCGTCTCCGGCCGCGGCGAGCTCCAGCTCGCCATCCTGATCGAGACGATGCGCCGCGAGGGCTTCGAGCTCGGCGTCTCGCGGCCGCGCGTCGTGCTCAAGCGCGACGGGAGCGGCCAGTTGCTGGAGCCGATCGAGGAGGTGCTGATCGACGTCGACGAGGAGCATTCCGGCGTCGTCGTGCAGAAGATGAGCGAGCGCAAGGCCGACATGCTGGAGATGCGCCCCTCGGGCGGCAATCGCCTGCGCCTCGTCTTCCACGCGCCGACCCGCGGCCTGATCGGCTATCAGGGCGAATTGCTGACGGACACCCGCGGCACCGCGATCATGAACCGCGTCTTCCACGACTACCTGCCCTATAAGGGCGAGATCGCCGGGCGCCGCAACGGCGTGCTGATCGCGATGGAGACCGGCGAGGCCGTGGCCTATGCGCTGTGGAACCTCGAGGATCGCGGCCCGATGATGATCGAGCCCGGCTGGAAGGTCTATCAGGGCATGATCGTCGGCGAGCACACCCGCGAGAACGATCTCGAGGTCAATGTGCTCAAGGGCAAGAAGCTGACCAATATCCGCACCACCTCGAAGGACGAGGCGGTCCGGCTGACCCCGCCGATCCGGATGACGCTGGAGCGCTCGCTGGCCTGGATCGACGACGACGAGCTCGTCGAGGTGACGCCGAAGTCGATCCGCCTGCGCAAGGGCATCCTCGACCCGAACGAGCGCAAGCGCGCCCAGAAGCAGAAGGCCGAAGTGGCCTGAGAGTCAGACTCGACATTAAAGCCCTCACCCGAGGAGGCCCATCGGGGCCGTCTCGAAGGATGGTCCCGACGTCTCCGGAGCCTCCTCCGAGGCACCGTTTCGGGCGAAATGGCTCGTCAGGATGAGGGCTCGGCGAATTTCCGGTCAGGCCCCGAAAGTTTTCGGCGGTCCGGCCGCCTTGTTGACGTCTTGCCTTTGCATTTCTATCTTTGATGCAAAGGCAGGAGCCGTCATGAACGCCCCCCTCAACATCCGCAATCCGCAGGCGCGCGCGCTGGCGCGGCGGCTCGCATCTTTGCGCCATGTCTCGATCACCGAGGCGGTGGTCGGTGCGCTCGAAGCCGAAATCCGGCGCGAGGAGGCCAGGATGCCCCTCGCGAAGCGGCTGGAGGCCCTGGCCGACCGGGCGCTCGGCAAGGCGGGGCCGGGCGGGCATGCCGTGAGCGAGGACGAGCGCGACGCGATGTGGACGCGCTGATGTTCGTCGACACCTCCGTCTTCGTCGCGATCCTGTGCAAGGAGCCGGAGGCCGCCGGTTTCGCGGCGAAGCTGGAGGGGGCGGGCCGGCGCCTCACCTCTCCGCTCGTGCGGCTCGAAGCCTGCATGGTGCTGGCGACGCGGCTGGCCCGCCAGCCTTGCGATGTCGAAGCGGATTTCGACGAATTCCTGCGCATCGCTGCGATCGAGGTCGTGCCGATCGACGATGCGACGGCGCGCGAGGCGGTCGCCGCGTTCCAGCGTTACGGGAAGGGCAGGGGCGCGTCGGCCCAGCTCAACCTCGCGGACTGCATGTCTTATGCCTGTGCCAAGGTGAGCGGTGCGCCGATCCTGTTCAAGGGCCGCGACTTCTCGCGCACCGACCTTGCCCTCGCCTGACCGTCGGGTTTTCTGGAAAGGACAGTACCAATGCAGTTCCGCAATCTCGGCCGCTCGGGCCTGCGCGTCTCGCTCGTCGGCCTCGGCTGCAACAATTTCGGCGGCCGCATCGACCTCGAGGCGACGCGCAAGGTCGTCGACGCCGCCATCGAGCACGGCATCACCCTGTTCGACACTGCCGACATCTATGGCGAGAAGGGCGGCTCGGAGACCGCGCTCGGCCAGGTGCTCGGCACGCGCCGCAAGGACATCGTGCTCGCCTCCAAATTCGGCATGACGATGTTCCATGGCGGCGAGGGCGGCTCGCGCCGCTACATCATGAGCGCCGTCGAGGAATCGCTGCGCCGGCTGCAGACCGACTGGATCGACCTCTACCAGTTCCACCGGCCCGATCCGCTGACCCCGATCGACGAGACGCTGCGCGCCATGGAAGACCTCGTGACCCAGGGCAAGGTCCGCTATACCGGCTGCTCGAACATGGTCGCCTGGCAGGTCGCCGACGCGCAATGGACGGCGCGCGACCTCGGGCTTTCCGGCTTCGCCTCGGCGCAGGACGAGTACAGCCTGCTGAAGCGCGGCGCCGAAAAGGACCTGATCCCGGCCATCGCCCATTACGGCATGGGGCTGCTGCCCTATTTCCCGCTCGCCAACGGCGCGCTGACCGGCAAGTACAAGCGCGGCGCCGCGATGCCGGAAGGCGCGCGCCTGACCAAGCTGCCGGAGCGCGCCGGCCAGATCTTCAGCGAGGACAACTGGCGCCGGATCGAGGGGCTGACCGCCTTCGCCGAGCAGCGCGGCCACAGCCTGGTCGAGCTCGCCTTCTCCTGGCTGGCGGCGCAGCCCGTGGTGTCGAGCGTCATCGCGGGCGCGACCAAGCCGGAGCAGATCGCCGCCAACGTCAAGGCGGCCGACTGGGCGCTGAGCGCGGAAGACCTCGCCGAGATCGACAGGATCTCCGCGTAAGACTGGTCTTCACAGGAAGCTTGCGATCTCCTCCAGCGGCTTCTTGCCGATGGCGGGGACGAGGCAGCCCTCCTTCGGATAGCCGACGACAAGCAGGATCAGCGCCTTCTCGTTGTCCGGCCGCCCGCAGATCGCGTTGAGGAAATTCATCGGTGCCGGCGTATGCGTCAGCGTCGCGAGCCCGGCATCGTGCAGCGCCGCGATCAGGAAGCCCGTGGCGATGCCGACCGATTCCGGCACGTAATAGTGCTTCACCTTGTTGCCCTGCGCATCGTGGCCCCAGCGCTGGGCGAAGATCGCGATCAGCCAGGGCGCCGTCTCCAGGAAGGGCTTGTTCTCGTCCGTGCCGAGATGGGCGAGCGCGCCCAGCCACTCCTCGCCGGCGCGGCCGGCATAGAAGGCGCGCTCCTCCTCCTCGGCGCCCGCGCGGATCAGCTTCTTGCGCTCCGGGTCGGAGATGCAGACGAAGGTCCAGGGCTGCTGGTTGGCGCCCGAGGGCGCCGTGCCGGCGACGCGCACCGCGGTCTCGATCAGCGCGCGGGGCACCGGCCGGTCGGAGAAGTCGCGCACCGTGCGGCGCTTGCGCATGCGGGCGAGAAAGGCCTCGGCGCGCGGCTGCATCTGCGCCTCGGCAACGCCCTCGAAGACCAGGGGCATGGTGACATAGCTATTCACGGCGCTTCGCTCCTGACGTGTTTTGGTGAGCTTGCTGCGAATCGCCGGCCCGGCGCAATGGACCGGCCGCGCGCGCCCGCTTATGGTCCGCGCCATGAGCGACAAAGCCACCCCCGCCCCCGCCCTGAAGCCCGGCGACCACCTCTTCCTGGTCGACGGCTCGAACTTCATCTTCCGGGCCTATTTCCAGTCGATCAACCAGGACCGAAAGTACAATGCCCGCTCGGACGGCTTGCCCTCCGGCGCGGTCAGGCTGTTCGCGACCAAGCTCTTCCAGTTCGTGCGCGAGGGCGTGCTCGGCGTCAGGCCGACGCATCTCGCCATCGTCTTCGACAAGTCGGAGAACTCGTTCCGCAAGGCGATCTACCCGGCCTATAAGGGCAACCGTTCCGACCCGCCGGCCGATCTCATCCCGCAATTTCCGCTGATGCGCGAGGCGGTGCGGGCCTTCGGGCTGATCCCCGTCGAGCAGGACGTCTACGAGGCCGACGACCTGATCGCGACCTATGCCAGGCAGGCGCGGGAGGCCGGCGCCGACGTGCTGATCGTCTCGGCCGACAAGGACCTGATGCAGCTCGTGCGCCCGGGCGTCGCGATGTACGACCCCGCCTCCGGCGACCAGAAGAAGGGGGCCGGCTTCCGCGCCGAACGCCGCATCGGCGAGCCGGAAGTGGTCGAGTATTTCGGCGTGACGCCCGACAAGGTCACCCATGTCCAGGCGCTCGCCGGCGACGCCACCGACAACGTGCCGGGCGCGCCCGGCATCGGCATCAAGACCGCCGCCCAGCTCATCGGCGAATATGGCGATCTCGAAACCCTGCTGGCGCGGGCGGGCGAGATCAAGCAGCCCAAGCGCCGCGAGACCCTGACCAATCCCGAGGTGGTCGAGAAGGTCCGCATCTCGCACAAGCTCGTCACCCTGGTCGACGACGTGAAGGTCGAGACGCCGCTGGAGAACCTGACGCTGGACCAGCCCGATCCGGGCAAGCTCATCGCCTTCCTCAAGGCGATGGAGTTCACCACCATCACGAGGCGCGTCGCCGAGGCCTATGAGGCCGATGTCGGAGCGGTGGAGGCCGACCCCGCGCTGGCGCCGGGCGGGCCGCGCGCAGCCGAACTGAAGGCGCTCTATGCCGGCGCCGACATCATCGAGGACGCGGTCTCCGACACGACGCCGGCCGCGCTCGCGCCCACCACCACGCTGTCCGAGGCGATGGGCGGGGAAGCGGACTGGATGAGGCCGGCCGATCTCGCCGCCGCCCGCAAGAACGAGGCCGTCGCCGGCAAGATCGACCGCTCCGGCTACGAATGCGTGCGCAGCCTCGCGGACCTCGAACGCTGGATCGGCTGGGCCTATGAGGCCGGCCGCGTCGCGCTCGACACCGAGACGAACTCGCTCGACGCGCTGCAGGCCGATCTCGTCGGCATCTCGCTCGCCGTCGCGCCGGGCCGGGCCTGCTACATCCCGCTCCAGCATCGCGCCGGAGACGGCGGGCTCTTCGACGAGGGGCTGCTGCCGGACCAGATCCCGCTGGCGCAGGCCGTCGCCGCGCTGAAGCCGCTGCTCGCCGATCCCGGCGTGCTCAAGATCGGCCAGAACCTGAAATACGACCTGCTGGTGCTGCAGCGCCACGGCCTCGCCCTCGCCGGGGTCGAGGACACGATGCTGATCTCCTACGCGCTCGATGCCGGCAGCAACAGCCATGGCATGGACAGGCTCGCGCAACTGCATCTCGGCCACGAGACCATCCCCTATGCGCAGGTCGCCGGCACCGGCAAGGCGCAGGTCACCTTCGACAAGGTGCCGCTCGACAAGGCGACCGACTACGCCGCCGAGGACGCCGACATCACGCTCCGGCTCTGGCTGGCGCTGAAGCCGCGCCTCGCCGCCGAGCGGAAGACCGCCGTCTACGAGGTGCTGGAACGGCCGATGATCGCCGTGCTCGCCGCGATGGAGACGCGCGGCATCGCCATCGACCGGCAGATCCTGTCGCGCCTCTCCGGCGATTTCGCCCAGGGCCTGGCGCGGCTGGAGGACGAGATCTATGAACTCGCCGGCGAGAGGTTCACGATCGGCAGCCCCAAGCAGCTCGGCGACATCCTGTTCGGCAAGATGGGGCTGGAGGGCGCCAAGAAGACGGCGACCGGCCAGTGGGCGACGGGGGCGGGCGTGCTGGAGGATCTGGCCGAACAGGGCCACGCGCTGCCGGCGAAGATCCTCGACTGGCGCCAGCTCGCCAAGCTCAAATCGACCTATACCGACACGCTGCCCAACCATGTGAACCCGCAGACCAACCGGGTCCACACCTCCTTCGCGCTGGCGGCGACGACGACGGGCCGGCTCTCCTCCTCCGAGCCGAACCTGCAGAACATCCCGATCCGCACCGAGGCCGGCCGCAAGATCAGGACGGCCTTCGTGCCGGAAAAGGGCTTCAAGCTGGTCTCGGCCGACTACAGCCAGATCGAGCTGCGTATCCTCGCCCATATGGCCGAGATCCCGCAGCTCCGGCAGGCCTTCGCCGACGGCATCGACATCCATGCGATGACGGCCTCCGAGATGTTCGGCGTCCCCGTCGCGGGCATGCCGAGCGAGGTGCGCCGCCGGGCCAAGGCGATCAATTTCGGCATCATCTACGGCATCTCGGCCTTCGGCCTCGCCAACCAGCTCGGCATCGGCCGCGAGGAGGCGAGCGCCTATATCCGCAAATATTTCGAGCGCTTCCCCGGCATCCGCGACTATATGGACCAGACCAAGACCCATGTCCGCGCCCATGGCCAGGTCACCACGATCTTCGGGCGCGTCTGCCATTTCCCGGCGGTTTCCTCGAAGAACCCGTCGGAGCGCGCCTTCGTCGAGCGCCAGGCGATCAACGCGCCGATCCAGGGCTCGGCCGCCGACATCATCCGCCGCGCCATGATCCGGATGGACGCCGCGCTGGCGGCCGAGCGGCTCAATGCGCGGATGCTGCTGCAGGTCCATGACGAGCTGGTCTTCGAGGTTCCCGAGGCCGAGGTCGAGAACACCTTGCCGGTGATCGAGAAGGTGATGGTCGAGGCGCCGCACCCCTCGGTCCAGCTCCGCGTGCCGCTCGTCGTCGAGGCGCGCGCGGCGGGGAACTGGGACGAGGCGCATTGAGGCGCCGGGGCCGCAGCGGAACAGAAGCGGGGGTCCCCGCGTTGGCGCGGTAAGAGAGGCTCGCGCCAGCGAGCCTCTTGCAGCGAGTGGACCGTCCGGCCACCATCGGCGGCGCGGAATCGAGCGACAGGGAAACGATCGACATGGCAAGCACGGCACCTTCGAAACGTCAGGCGGCCGCGGCCGCCAAGCGCGCCGGGAGCGAGATCGAGGCCGGCGCCGAGGAGGTCGCGACGCAGGCGCGCCGCGCCGGAGCCCGCGCCAAGCGGCAGGCGAGCGCCCTGGAGGAAACCCTGTCCCGCAGCGCCGAGGACATCGCCGCGACGGTCGGCGACCGCCTGCGCGCGGTCGGCGTCGACACCGACCGGGTGGTCGACGTCGCCAAGGAGCAGGCCGGCGAGCTGCAGAAGCTGATCGAGGACGAGATCCGCGAGCGGCCGCTGCGCGCCCTGGGCCTGGCGGCGGCGGTCGGCCTGTTCGTCGGCTATCTTTCGGCGCGCTAGCCAATGTTCGGGGGGCTTGGATCCTTCATCGCCTCGGAGATCTCCGGAACGGTCAGGCGCAATGCGACGGTGATCGGCCTGTTCGCCTTCGCCGCGCTGCTCCTGCTCTGCGCCGGCGGCTATGCGCTTGATGCGGCGCACACGCTCCTGACCGAGCGCTACGGCGCGGTGGCGGCGAGCCTGTGGGTGGCCGGGGGCCTCGTCCTGGCCGCGCTGGTCGCCTTCTGCGTCGGGCTCTTCGTCAGGAACCGGCCGCGCCAGCCCCGCCCCGTCGCGGCGACGGCCGCGCTGGCCGCGGCCCCGCTGGCCGCCCGGATGCTGAGTTCGCGAACCGGCTGGCGCGTCGCCGCGCTGGCGGGGATCGGCGTGCTCGGAACCATCCTCGGCCGGCAGCTCTTCACCGGGACGGACGAGGGCGAGGCTTGAATCCGCCTCCCGGCCCCGGGGTTTACGCGACCCGTCTTTTTACATAGGGAATCGGACATGTGTCCTTTAGCAGGATAGGCATGTCCCCTCCGGCGAGGCTCCGCGACCGCTTGTCACCCCCCGCATTTCCCCGCCTGGCCGCGCGCCTGCGCTCGGCGACCGCGACCATATCCGCCATCGCCGTCGTCGCCGTCGCCGTGGTGCTGGCGACCTGGATCAACCTGCAGGCCCGGCGGACCGCCGACCGGGTTTCGCACGCCATCGAGATCCGCGAACGGGCGGAGCGCTTCCTGGGGCGCGTCAGCGACGCCGAAACCGGCCAGCTCGGCTATCTGCTCACCGGCCGGGACGCCTATCTCGCCACCTTCGCCGAAGGCCGCGCCGAGGCCGGGCCCGAGCTCGACGCGCTCGCCGGGCTGGTCGATGCCGATCCGGTGCAGAAGGGCCGCGCCCTCGCCTTGCGCGAGACCACGCTCCGCAGGCTGTCCGAGCTCGACCGCTCGGTCGATCTCGTGCGCAAGGGCCGGCGCGACGAGGCCCTCGCCGCCCTGCGCGAAGGCCCCGATATCGCCACCACGGACAGGCTGCGCGGGATCGTCGGCGACATCCAGCAGGCGGAGAACGTTCAGCTCCACGCGCTCCAGCGCCATGAGGAGCGGCGGCGCGTCTGGGCCAGTAGTGGCATCGTCGTCGCCCTCGCCGGCCTCGCCTTCACGGCCTGGCAGGTGCTGCGCCGGCGCCAGCGCCGCAGCACCGAGCTGGCGCTCAGCAATGCCGAGCTGGAGCAGATCGTCGGCGAGCGCACCCGCGAGCTCGAAGGCGAGCGCCTGCGCATCGAGGCGCTGCTGCGCGACGTCAACCACCGCGTCGGCAACAACCTCGCCATGGTCTCCGCCCTGCTCAACGTGCAGAGCCGGCAGGCGCGCGAGCCCGCGGTCAAGGCGGCGCTGGCGCAGGCGCAATCGCGCATCCAGGCGATCGCCGCCGGGCAGCGGCGGCTGCGCCTCGACATCGAGACCGACGCGATCGAGGCGCGTCCCTATATGGAGGACCTGCTCGCCGAGATCGGCAAATCGGCGGAAGGGCGCCCCATCTCGATCGCCCTCGACCTGGACTCGATCCGGCTGCCCGGCCGCGACGCGGTCTCCTATGTCGTCATCGTCAACGAGCTCGTCACCAACGCCATCAAGCATGCCTTCCCGGACGGGATGGCCGGGCGGATCACGGTCCGCCTGGCGCGCGTCGAGCAGGACGGCGAACCGGCCCTGTCGCTCGCGATCGAGGATGACGGCATCGGCATGCCGGCGGACGTCCAGAACAAGGGTCTGGGCCAGACCGTGATCACGAGCCTGCTCCGCAGCATGGGGGCGACGATGACCGCGCGGCCGCTCGCGCCGGGCAGCGAGCGCCCCGGGACCTGCGTCACGATCGTCGTACCGAAGCGCAGCCAGGCCTGAGGGAGGGGCGCCGCCTCGGGACGGGCGAAGTCCAAAATCTCAGGCGATGCTCTCGGACGGCAGGCCGCCGATCGCAGCCATGACGAAGGCCGCGATCTCGCGCGTCGAGAACGGCTTGCGCAGGAACCGGACCTGCCGCAGCGGCTTCGGCACCTCCTGGGGCGCGGATCCGGAGACGAAGACGAAGGGGATGCCGATCCTCTGCAGCGTATCCGCGACCTCGAAGGTCTTGCCGTCGACGACGTCGATGTCGAGCAGGGCGCAGGAGAGCCGCCCGGACGCCGCCTGCCGGGCCTTGGCGACGGATTCGACGACGATCAGCTCGGCCTCGTCGCCAAGCTGATCCGCCACCGCCGTTTCGAGGTCCATGGCGATGAACGGGTCGTCTTCGACAATCAGAACGCGGATGTCAGCCATCGAACGGCTTTCTCACTCACTGCAACCTGTCACCCCCAACGTAGCAGGGGTGCCGATGTTCCTGGCCTTAAGGGCATTCAGGCCAGATTGCGTCCCATTTGATTCAATTCTGCGGGGACAAGGTTAGCAAAGCGTAAGCGGCCCCGCTTCAGCGGCGGCGCCCCGGCGGCCTGAGCGTCAGCTCGAACTGCGAGACGCCGACGGCGACATTGAAGCCGCGCGGGGTCTGCACCACCCGCGGCTGCAGGACGACCTTGCCGCCCTTGCCGCCGACCAGCCGCGTGCCGCCGGTGCCGGCCGCGGGCGGAGCGGACGCCGTATAATGGCCATCCAGCGCGCCGAGCGGCGCACGCGCGTAAGGGCCGTAGACATGCCAGGTCATCGTCGTGCCGCGGATCGAACCGAGGTCGAGCCCATATTGGCGGATGACGCCGGTATAATGCTGCGTCGGACCGCGCCGCGGCCTGAAGCGGCAGTCGAGCGGCTTCTGCGACTTGATGACGGCGCCCAGCCCCGCCCCGACCGCGCAGGACAGCCGCCCGGTCGGAGGCTCGGACTGAGCCCGTGCCGGCGCGGCCGAAAGGCAGGCCGCCAGGGCCGCTGCGCCCAGGCACGACCGGGAATGCCGAATGCTCATCTTGATCGCTCCCGCGAGGTGACCGGACGAAACGCCTCAGGATGCCCACAGTTCCGGGGTAGTGGAACCCTGCGAGACCTTCTTGCGTTGCAGGATCATCTTGGCACGGGAATATCGATGTCCGTGAGTCGCCTTCGGGGGAAAACCCCAACAATCGCAGCCTCGACCGATGAGGAGGAAGCGGTTCCCGTGCCGCCCTTCTGGGAACTCGAAGCGCTGATCGCGGCCGGGCTCACGCATGAGGCCGCCCTGCAGGTGATGGCGGCGCGGCGTGCGGCGCTGACGCTGGTCGGCGCGCCCGAGCCGGCGGAACCGCGCCGGTTCGGCCTGGCCTCCTGACACGGCGGCGACCCTTCCTCACTGGCAGAAATGCGTGGCGCGCGAGCGCCGCTCCTGAATGTCGACATGCAGATGATTGGCGTGGGCCGCGTCGGAACCCGGCCCCAGCGCCGTCGTGAAGGCCCCGCAGGCCGATTGCCGGATCGCCGTCAGGAAGCTGTTCTGCACCAGCCCCTGCGGCTTCTCCACCACGACCTGCACCGCCGCTTTTCCATCGCCCACGCGAAACGCGAAGATATCGAGCGCCCTTCCGGTGGCGTGTTCGCTGACGGGACCCTCCGATGCATGGTTGCGGCGCCGGCACTCATGCCCGCCGCCGACGCGCAGCGCCGTGAGGTCGTTCTCGAAATGGCCGCGCACCAGCGGCTGGACGCTGTCGCGGACCCAGTCCGCCACCACTTTCGCCAGCGCGCAACTGACCGTCACGGGCGGTTCGAAGGCGACGCTCTGCTGCTTCTCGGACGCGCGGAGAGCCAGGGCCTTCACCACGACGGGCTCGCTGACACGGCAGGCGGGGTCGCCTTGCGCGAGCTTCGGATCGGCAGCCTCGACGTTGTTGCCCGGGATCGCCGCCAGCGAGGCGAGGCACGAGGCCTCACCCGCCTCGGCAGCGGGGGGCGGCGAGCCGGCCGGAGCCGGCTGCGCTGGCCTGTCTCCGGATTCGGCGGGCGGCTGGGCGGGCTTCGCGGCGGCCGGGGGGCCGAGTTCGGCCGGCCGTCTCGGCGGAAGCTGCCGGGACAGGGCAGGCTCGGTCCGGGCCGGGGCCTGCCCGGAAGCGGGCGCGCCGAGCACGAGGAACGCCATGCAGCCGAGCAGGGCTACCGGGGCATGGAGACCTTTGCGCCGACTCAGCCATCCAGGGCCGAAGCGCTTCCCACCGCTACGCTCGTCAGAACCGCAAGCACCAGCGACAGAAACTCGCCGGTGAACGCTCCGGGTTGTACGAGCCCCGAATACAACGCCGCCGCCACCGAAACGGCACCTGCTGCCGTAGCCATGAACGTCGTCGCCATGGTCCACACCCTCCCCAACTGCACGCCAACCCGACATGAAGCCGCGAACGCCCGAGCGCGAGGCTTGTTCCGCGGCCTTCGCAAAAAGGGGGACCCGCACGGCGCGCGAGCCCGGTCGTGATGTCCGGCGGCTTATGCCGCCTTCCGGCCAGCCCGACGGTCGAAGAACAACGCCTGGCTGATCGCGGCCTTCACCGCCTCGGGCTGGAACGGCTTGGTGATGAGGAAGGCAGGCTCGGGCCTGTCCCCCGTCAGCAGCCGCTCGGGATAGGCGGTGATGAAGATCACGGGCACGTCGATCGAGGTCAGGATCTCGTTGACCGCGTCGAGGCCGGAGCTGCCGTCGGCGAGCTGGATGTCGGCCAGAACGAGGCCCGGGCGCTTCTTGGCGACGAGGGCGATCGCCTCGCGCTGCGTCCTGGCGACGCCGGTGACGCTGTGGCCGAGCTCCTCGACCATCGTCTCGATGTCGAGCGCGATGATCGGCTCGTCCTCGATGATCAGGACGTCGGTCGCGACCTGCTCGGCGATCTCCTGCCCGGCGGTCTGGACCAGGTCCGAGGCCTCGGCGGACGAGACCTGCATGATCGCGGCGACCTCGTCGATCGCGAAGCCCTCGACCGTGCGCAGCAGGAAGGCCTGGCGCGGGCGCGGCGTCAGCGCCTCGAGATTGCGCTCGGCGGGCGAACGCCCGAGCTCCACCACCGGCTCCCTCGCATCGACCCCGGCCGAAGACCAGAGCTGGAGGAAGGTGCGGTAGAGGCCGATGCGGGGATCGAGGTCGCGCGGGAAGCCGGAAGGATCCGCGACCAGCGCCTCGAGCATCGCGACGACATGCGCGTCGCCGCTCGCCTGCGTGCCGCTGAGCGCGCGCGAAGCGGCGCAGATAGGGAAGATGGGGCGCAATTTCCTTGGCAATCGACATCAACTTGTCCTTTTTATTGCGCGTGAATAATGGCTTAGGCATTTCCACTGACAAGCGATTTATTTTTGCGGCCGGGCGGAACCTTTTCGCCTGTTGCCGGTTCGAAGGGCGTATCGGTGCCGCCATCGCCATTCGGGATCGGCTCGGCCATAATGGAATTCTGGATCGGGGGACCTGATGAAAAAGCGGGCGAGATCCTGGCGCGAGGGCTGAGATGACCAATTTGGAAGCTGCGATGGCTGATCCCGGAGGCGACAACGACGATTTCGACATGGTCCTCGACCCGAAAGTACAGGAATCCATCGGTCGTTCGCTGAAGGCGCATTACGACGACATCGTCAACGCCCCCGTTCCCGACAAGTTTCTCGTGCTGCTGGCGCAGCTCGAAGCGACGGAACAGAGGGCAGCCGGAGCGTCGCCCGATGATCTCAAATGATTTCAAGGACGGGCTGATCCGGGAGATTCCCAATCTGCGCGCTTTCGCGGCGTCGCTGTCGGGCTCGATCCAGCTCGCCGACGATCTGGTGCAGGACACGCTGCTCAAGGCCTGGGGCAATTCCGACAAGTTCGAACCCGGGACGAGCCTGCGCGCCTGGCTCTTCACCATCCTGCGCAACACCTATTACTCGCTCTACCGCAAGCGCGGCCGCGAGGTGCAGGACAGCGAAGGCACCTATGCCGAGCGCATGGCGACCCAGGGCAACCAGGAGAGCCATCTCGACCTCGCGGATTTCCGCAAGGCGCTGGCGAAGCTGCCGGAGGAACAGCGCGAGGTGCTGATCATGGTCGGCGCCACGGGGCTCTCCTATGAGGAGGCCGCGGACATCTGCGGGGTCGCGATCGGCACCATCAAGAGCCGCGTCAACCGGGCGCGGACGAAGCTGGCCGAACTTCTCTCGATCGGCGGCGTCGACGATCTCGGTCCGGACCGGACCAGTACAGCCGCGATTCAAAGGGCGCGTTCCGAAACTGTCGGGTTCTGAATGCGTCTCGCGCGGTTCCGTACGGTGCGGGGGCGCCTCCTGGCGCTCCTGATCGCGATTGAGCTTCCGATCGGCTGCGTGACCGTGCTGACCGCAGCCACCGCCTATCGCACCATCATGGGCGATATCGAGGCCTCGCAAGTCCAGACCACCGACGATTTCGCCGTGCGCATGCGCGTCTGGTATCGTGGCGCCCTGCGTTCGCTGCTCTCCTTCGGCGCCACGGTTTCCGAAGCGGCCCTGCCTCCCGAGCTCTGCGGCCAGGCGGGCCTCAAGATGCTCGACCGGGCGCGCGGCTTCTCGGCCGTCCTGGTCCGCAGCGCCGATGGCAGGCTGTGCAGCGCCGCTCTCGACCCCGGCATCGACGCGCAGGTGCTCGAGCGGACGGCGGCGAGCATGCGCGCCTCCCCGCCCGTCGCCCCCTGGAAGGGCGTCGATCTCGGCGCGGCGCGGTACGGCCAGGCCTCGATCGGCGATCGCCGCTACCTCGCAGTCCATGCCCAGAACCCCGCCGCGACGGGCCAGGACATGCAGGAAGCGCTGCTGCTGGTCGCGCCGGCGGTGCTGGAGAGCGTGCTCGACCTCGGCAGGGGCAGCAAGGGCATGGACATCGCCCTCGTCGCGCCGGATGGCGGGATCGTCGCCAATCGCGGCGACACCCCGCCGGAGGCGTGGCTGCCGCGCGAATCCCGCCCTCCCGCAGAGCTCGACCGCTGGCATGCCGCCGACCGCGAGGGGACCGAGCGCACCTATGCGGCCCGGACGATCGCCGAGCCCGGCTTCTACGTGATCGCCACCTTCAACGACCCGCATGAGCGCGACGCCCTCATCCAGCTCGCAGTGTTCCTCCTCGCGCCGCTCGCCACGCTGAGCCTGCTCTGCCTCGTCTATCTGCGCGCCATCGACCGGCATTGCGTGCGCTGGCTGCGGAGCATCGAGACCGCGGCCCGCTCGCGCTCCTCCAGCAAGCGAGCGCGGGCCGCCATGGCCGACGACATGCCCAGCGACATCCGCAGCGTCGCCGAGGCCTTCAACGCCATGGTCGACGAGCAGGAGGTGCGCCAACGCCGCCTCCAGACCGCGCTCGACGACAACCGCTTCCTGGTGCGGGAACTCCACCACCGGGTGAAGAACAGCCTCCAGGTGGTGCAGAGCTATATCGGCCTCAGCAAGCGCGACTACCAGGACGAGGCCCGGACCGCGCTGGCGGATGCGGAATGCCGTGTTCATGTGCTGTCGGCGGCCTATCGCTTCACCCTCGCGGATGGCGAGATGCAGCCGGTGCGGGTCGACCTGTTCCTGGAAGACGTGGTGTCGATGATCGCGAACCTGATCCGGCGCCGCGATCAGTGGATCTCGAGCCGCATCGAGACGGCCGCCACCCTGTCGGTCGACCGCATCATCCCGCTCGGCTTCCTCGTCGCGGATGTCGCCTCGCGCGTGCTGCGCAGCACGCCGGGAGCCCGGATCACGCTCAGCGTGGTCGATCTGGACGAGGCCACGATCGAGGTCGCGCTCGAGGCCGATCGCGAGGTCGCGCATCAGGAGCCGCCGCGCCTCTTCGCCGGCCTGCTCGCGCAGATCGAGGCGGTGCAGAGCGGCCCGGCCGAAGGCCGCAGCCTCGGGCGCTGGCGTGTCAGGCATCACGGCTGAACGGCCGCCGCCTGTCGACCGGTGGGCTCAGCCGGGCGCTCCGTCCGGCCGAGCCACGGGCTCGATCCGCACGCCGACGGAGAGGTCCAGGAAGGAGCCGGGCGGCCCGGTGAAGCTGCCGGCGACGGGCGAGGCATCCTGCGGCACCCGGGCGACCGCGATGCGCAGGAGCTGCCGGTCCGCCACCAGATCATTGGTCGGATCGAACTCGACCCAGCCGTCGCCGGGAATGAAGACGTTGGCCCAGGCATGGGTCAGCCCGACGGGCGAGACGAGCCCGGCCGCATCTGCTTCCCCGGCCTGGAGGTAGCCGGTGACGAAGCGCGCCGCGAAGCCCAGGCGACGCGCCGCCTCGATGAACAGCCAGGCATAGTCGCGGCACGAGCCGCGGCCGAGGCGGAGGGTGTCGACCGGGTGCTGCGTGCCTTCGTCATAGCGCAGGGCATAGGTCAGCCCGGCATGGATCGCATGGGCGAGGTCGCGCAGGAGATGGCCGGAGCCGCCGCCGGGCCGGCTCCTGAATTCGGCGAGCCAGGCCTCGAGGACGCCGTCGGGGTCGGCCGCCGCGAGGGCGAGATAAGGCTGCAGCACGATGCGCTCGCCATCGCTGTAGACCGCCTCCGTCAAGGCGGCTTCCGGCTCCAGCCGGCTGCGCGGCAGCGCCGAGCCGAAGCGCTCGACCGTCAGCTCGCTGACGATCTCGAGCGTATCGGCCGGCTTCACGAAATCGGCGACCGCGACGGGGTTGCCATAGGCGTCGTGCATCCAGCGCAGCAGCGCCGGCGGCGAGATCGCCAGCGCCGTCGCCACCAGCCGCAGGTCGAAGCTGTCGCGCGGGCGCAGCATCAGCCGATGGGGACCGAAGCTGACCGGCATGCGGTAACGATAGGTGGTCGCGTGCCGGACGCGCAGATACATGATGTTCCCCTGATTCCGGCGCCGCGCCAAAAAACAAGCCGCCCGAAGGCGGCTCGAAGTCCAGCGCGAGGAGCGCCATGCGAGCAACGCGCGCGGGGCCGGGCGGTTCCCGGCGCTCAGCGCAGGATGGCCGGCCGGCCGGTTTCCGCCATGGCCTGCTTCGACACGGCCGGCAGGCCGCGACGCGGGGCCGCCTCGCCGCGCTCGCTCCGCTCGGCGGCGGCATAGCCCGGCTCGCCCGCCGGCGCGCGGCCGCGCAACTGGGCGACCGTAGCGGAGCTCCGGTCGGTCGGCACCTGCCAACCGGCCCCGAAGGTGAGGCCGCCGACCAGGGCGGCCATGCAGCCGAAGAAAATCAGGGCCCGCTTGGCGGGGGCAAGGCTGTCGTTCAGCATCTCCGTCTCCCAACGCCTGCCGGCCCGTCGGGCCGGCGATGACAAGTGAAACGCCGCCGGACCGGCCGGGGTTCCCATCGCGCCGCCGCGATGCCGGGACGGAACGCCGGGCCGCATCCGCGCGTTGATCCGCCATCGGCGCAGCCATGCGCCGCCTCGGGGGAATCGAATTCCGTGACATATCTCAACGCCAGGGCCGGACGCCCGGGCCCTCCCTGCCTTGCCTGCCCGTTGCGCCTGAAGCCGGCCTTCGAGGACAAGAGCGACGACGAGCTGAGCTTCATCCAGGCGCTCAAGACCGACCATCGCAGCCTGGCTGCCGGCAGCGACATCATCCATCCGGGCCAGGAGAATGCCGAGCTCTACACGCTCTATGCGGGCTGGGCCTTCCGCTACAAATCCCTGCCCGACGGGCGCCGCCAGATCCTCAACGTGCTGCTGCCCGGCGACCTCGTCGGCCTCCAGGCCTCCCTGCTCGCCGCCGCCGAGCACGGCATCGAGGCGCTGACCGATGTCGAGCTGTGCGTGTTTCCGCGCAAGCGGGTCTGGGACCTGTTCGCGCGGATGCCGAAGCTCGCCTACGAACTCGCCTGGCTGGGCTCGCGCGAGGAGGCGATGGTCGACGACAACCTGACCTCGGTCGGCCAGCGCAACGCCGGCGAGCGCATCGCCGCCCTGGTCATCTCGCTCTATCGCCGCGCCGACGCGCTCGGGCTGGTGAGCGAGGGCAGCTTCGCCTTTCCGCTGTCGCAGCAGCAGATCGCGGACGCGCTCGGCCTCTCGCTGGTCCATACCAGCAAGACCTGGTCGAAGCTGCGCAAGGCGGGTTTCTTCGCCATGGCCGGCGGCCGGCTGACGCTGCTCAATCCGCGGCTCACCGCCCGCATGGCCGCGATCTACGACAGCGCGAAGGCGCCGCGGCCGCTGATTTGAGCGGCTTTCCGCCCCGCAAAAACGCTTGCCGCGCGGCCGGATTTGACCCCATATGCCCGGTAGTCAGGTTTCCGCGACGCTGGAAAGCGAGCCGTCTTGCAGCGTACAAGGGGTTTCATGTCTTCGACGACTCGACACCGCCCGCCGCGCGCGGGCTCGATCGCGGCCCGGCTCGGCCAATCGCGCGTGGCCAGCCGGCTGGAGGGCGAGGTCCGGGTCACCGCGGCGGATCTGGTCGACTGCGTGGCCGAAGCGAAGCTCAAGGTGGCGGCGGTCCGCTACAAGGTCGAGGACGAGGTCCGCAACAAGGCGGAGAAGCTCAGGAGCCGCGTCAGCGAGGCCAAGTCGAAGCTGGGCGACGAGGCGCGCTTCATCAAATCCTGGATCGACGATCCGCTGCGCACCGGCTCGGTGACGCCGTCGAGCCCGGCGCTGGCCCGGCGCATGGCCTCCTATGTCGACCCGGGGCAGCCCGGCCCGGTCATCGAGATCGGCCCGGGAACCGGCCCCGTCACCGAGGCCCTGATCGAGCGCGGCATCGCCGAGGAACGGCTGATCCTGGTGGAATACAGCCCGGAATTCTGCGCGCTGCTGCGCGAGCGCTTCCCGCGCGCCACGGTGGTCCAGGGCGATGCCTACGCGCTCTCGACGACGCTGGCCGGCCACCTCACGGAGAAGGCCATCGCCCTGGTCTCCAGCCTGCCCCTGTTCAACCGCCCGCCGCCGGCCCGCTCGGCACTGGCGAAGGAGGCCTTCCCGCTGCTGGTGGAGGGCGCGCCCTTCATCCAGTTCACCTATTCGGTGATCTCGCCGATCCCGCGCAAGGGCTCGGGCCTGAAGGCCTTCGTCTCCGACTGGGTGCTGCGCAACATCCCGCCGGCGCGCGTCTGGGTCTATCGCGAGGCGAATTGACGCCGCGGCCGGCGACCGGCCGGATCCGCGAGGCCCAAGGGGTCCGCCACACCGAATCGTAACCTCTTCGACCTAAGCCGCGCTTCGCCCGGGCTATGCGACGCCCTGCCCGCAACGAGGAGCTCGACCGGCCTATGAGTGGTGCAGCCCTGCGTTACACTCTGCCGCGCTGGCGCATCACGCGCTGGCTCGCCGACGCAGGTCCGGACGTTCCCGCCGAGATCCGGGCGGCGCTGGTCGCCAGCCTGTTCGGGACCCTGCCGATCTTCGCCGGCGGCGTCGTCAACTCGCTCGCCGTCTCCTTCCTCATCGCCTGGCGCATCCCGACCCTGCCGTTCCAGCTCTGGTGCGCCTTCGAGGTGCTGTGCTGCCTGATCCGGCTCCTCGTGCTCCTGCGCGCCCAGAAGAAGGCGGCGCGCGGCGAGCCGACCTGGACCGACGCCTATCTCCTGCTCGGCGTCGCCTGGGCGGCGGGCATCGGCGCCGGCACCTTCCTGAGCCTGACCAGCGGCGACTGGGTCGCGGCGACGCTGGCATGCCTCTCCGCGGCCGCCATGGTCGGCGGCATCTGCTTCCGGAATTTTGGGGCGCCGCGCATGGCGGGCGTGATGATCGCGCTGACGCTGGGGCCGTGCTGCTTCGCGGCCCCGTTCGGCAACGAGCCGATCATGTTCATCACCTTCATGCAGATCCCGTTCTACCTGCTCAGCATGACGATCGCCGCCTACAAGCTCAACGCCATGCTGATCTCGACCATGCGGGCCGAGCGCGAGAACGCCTTCCATGCCCGGCACGACATGCTGACCGGCCTGTCGAACCGGGCCGGGCTGACGCGCGCCTTCTCGACCCGCTTCGGCAGCGCCGAGGCGCCGCAGGGGCTCGCGCTGATCTATCTCGACCTCGACGGCTTCAAGGCCGTGAACGACACCTATGGCCATCCGGCCGGCGACGCGCTGCTCCAGCTCGTCGCGGAGCGGCTGCGCTCGCTGGTGCGCAGCTCCGACATCGCGGCCCGGATCGGCGGCGACGAATTCGTCGTATTGTCCGAGCAGACCGAGCGGGTGCAGCTCCAGAGGATCGGCGAGCGCCTGGTCAAGGAAATCTCCGCGCCCTACGAGCTCGACAGCGGCCACCGGCTGCATATCGGCGCCTCGGTCGGCATCGCGCTGGCGCCGGAGCATGGCAGCGACCTGAGCGCCGTGATGGCCGCCGCCGATGCGGCGCTCTACGAGGCGAAATCGCGCGGGAAGGCGCTCTGCGTCATCGCAGGCCAGCGCGCCGTCATCGACGGGCAGGGCGCCAGCGGGGCGCGCCTGCTGCACTGAGGCGCAATCGCCTCAACGGCCTGCCCGCTTGACCTCGGCGGGCGCATCGGGCTTGCCTGAGACCTGCTGATGCGTGGGAGGGATAGCGTGGCGGATCTGGCGCGCCTCGTGCAGGATATCGCCGCCGAGATGGCCGAGGCGGGCGAGCGCGGCGAGGTGGCGAGCTATATCCCGCCGCTCTCCCGCATCGATCCGCGCCAGTTCGGGCTCTGCGTCGCCGCTGCCGACGGCAGCCTCCACGCCGCCGGCGCCAGCGAGGAGCCCTTCTCGATCCAGAGCATCTCGAAGGTCTTCGCGCTGACCCAGGCGCTCGGCAAGGTCGGCGACACGCTCTGGCGCCGGGTCGGGCGGGAGCCATCGGGCACGCCATTCAACTCGATCGTCCAGCTCGAGCGCGAGCAGGGCATCCCGCGCAATCCCTTCATCAATGCCGGGGCGCTGGTCGTCTGCGACATCAACCTCGCCGGCCACGAGCCGCGCGTCGCCATCGGCGAATTGCTACGCTTCATGCGCTATCTCGCCGACGACGACGGCATCATCATCGACGAGGCGGTGGCGCGGGCCGAGCAGGCGACCGGCTTCCGCAACATCGCGCTCGCCAACTACATGAAGGCCTTCGGCAACATCCGCCACGCCCCGGAGCTGACGCTCGGCGTCTATTTCCATCAATGCGCCATCGCCATGAGCTGCCGCCAGCTCGCCAGGGCGGGGCGCTATCTGATGCATGGCGGGCTCTACGAGCCCGGCGGGCCGCGGGTGATCCCAGCCCAGCGCGCCCGGCGGATCAACGCGCTGATGCTGACCTGCGGCCATTACGACGCCTCGGGCGACTTCGCCTTCCGCGTCGGCCTGCCGGGGAAATCCGGCGTCGGCGGCGGCATCCTCGCCATCGCGCCGGGCCAGGCCGCGATCGCGGTCTGGTCGCCCGGGCTCGACGCCAACGGCAACTCGCTGCTCGGCACGCTGGCGCTGGAGCGGCTCGCCGAGGCGACGGGCTGGTCGGTGTTCAGCCCGGACTGAAGCAGGCCGAAATCCCGCCTCAGCGCCCGTTGGCCTGTCGCCAGGCGGCGAAATCGGCCTTGGTCCGCTCCTCGGTCGCGGGATAGAGCCCGAGGATCGAGCGGCCCTTCATCACCTCCTCGGTGACGAAATCCTCGAAGGCCGTCATCTCCACCGCCTCCGCCGCGATCTCGTCGGCGAGACCGGCCGGGATGACGACGACGCCCTCGCCATCGCCGAGCACGACGTCGCCCGGCCAGACCGGCACGTCGCCGCAGCCGATCGGGACATTGATGTCGACCGCCTGGTGCAGGGTCAGGTTGGTCGGGGCGGAAGGCCGGTTGTGATAGGCCGGGAAGGGCAGTTTCGCGATCTCGGGCGAGTCGCGGAAGCCGCCATCGGTGACGACGCCGGCGACGCCCCGCTTCATCAGGCGCGAGACCAGGATGCCGCCGGCCGAGGCGGCGCGCGGGTCCTTGCGGCTGTCGATCACCATCACCGCGCCGGGCGGGCAATCCTCGACCGCCTTGCGCTGGGGATGGGCCCGGTCCTGGAACACCGAGAGCGGGTTGAGATCCTCGCGCGCCGGGATGTAGCGCAGGGTGAAGGCTTCGCCGACCATGGTGCCGGCCTGCGGGTTCAGCGGGCGCACATCCTGAATGAACTGGTTGCGGAAGCCGCGCTTGAACAGGGCGGTGCAGACCGTCGCGACGGAGACGCCGCGCAGCCTGTCGCGGGTTTCTGGCTTCAGCTTCGGCATGGATTCGGTCCCGGGCAAGGCGACGGAAAGGGCGGCGGGAGGCTCGCCAGGCGCAGCCCGGGGCCATTCTCCGCATTTTATCGTCTTGCGCCAGCGGCCGGGGCGAACGCGGCCCATGCGGCCACCGCAGGAACGGCGCTGCGCTCAGGGCGAAGCGAAGAACCTCAGCCGGCGAAATGCTTCGAGAGCTTGAGCGCCTGGCCCTGGTAGTTGGAGCGCAGCCCGGCGCCGTAGAGCGAGTCCGGGCGCGCCGCCATGGCCTCGTAGACCAGGCGCCCGACGATCTGGCCGTCCTCGATGATGAAGGGCACGTCGCGGGAGCGCACCTCCAGCACCGCCCGGGCGCCCTGCCCGCCGGCGGCGCGGTGGCCGAAGCCGGGGTCGAAGAAACCGGCATAATGGACGCGGAACTCGCCGACGAGCGCGTCGAAGGGCGTCATCTCGGCGGCGTAGTCGGGCGGGACATGCACCGCCTCCTTGGAGGCGAGGATGTAGAACTGGCCGGGGTCGAGGATCATGCTGCGCGAGCCGTCGTCCCGGATCGGCTCCCAGAAATCGGCGGCCCGGTAGGCGCCGACGCGGTCGACGTCGATCAGCGCGGTATGATGCTTGCCGCGATAGCCGAGCAGGCCGTCGAAGCCCGAGAGATCGACGCTGACGGCGACGCCACCCTGGAAGGAGGGCTCGGCCGCGCTGACCAGCGTCTCGCGCAGATGGACCTCGCCGAGCGCGCGATCGTCGAGCCGCGTCTCGCCCGCGCGGAAGCGGATCTGCGAGAGCCGCGAGCCCGAGCGGACCAGCACGGGGAAGGTGCGCGGCGAGATCTCGATGAAGAGCGGCCCCTCATAGCCCTCCTCGACCAGGTCGAACTCGCGGGCGCGGTCGGTGATGACGCGGGTGAAGACGTCGAGACGGCCGGTCGAGCTCTTGGGGTTGGCCGCGGCGCGCAGGCCCTTCGGCAGCTTCAGCCCCTCCATCAGCTCGGCGATGTAGACGCAGCCGGTCTCCAGCACGGCGCCTTGCGTCAGGTCGATCTGGTGCAGGGAGAGATCGTCGATGCGGCTCCTCACCGTGCGCTCGGGGCCGGGCAGGAAGCTGGCGCGGACGCGATAGGCGCGCGCGCCCAGGCGCAGATCGAGGCTGGCGGGCTGGACCTGCCCTTCCGCAGGCGGAAGGCCGAGCCGGATCGCGCCCTGCTCGATGAAGGCGCGGATGGTGCTGTCGGGCTGGATGCCGGGCTTGAAGGGCAGCATGCTCGTTCCGCGAGGTTAATCGGTCACCGCTAGCGAAGCCGCGCGCGACGGCCAAGCCGAATGCGCGGTTTTCGCCATGTTGTCCACGCCTGCATGATGGCGCACGGCATTGACGCTGGCCATGGCCGGTCCCTATCAAGGGGCGGGGCGGCGGAGGCTCGAGGATGTACCAGGCGCAGACGCATGGCGTGCGCGTAACCGTGGCGCCGCGATTCCTGGAAACGGAATCCGCGCCGGCGCAGGGCCGCTATGTCTGGGCCTATTCCATCGAGATCGCCAATCTCTCGGACCGCACCGTGCAACTGATGACGCGCCACTGGCTCATCACCGACGGGCGCGGCGCGGTCCACGAGGTTCGCGGCGACGGCGTCGTCGGCCAGCAGCCGGTGCTGCGGCCGGGCGAGCGCTTCAGCTACAGCTCCGGCTGCCCCCTGACGACGCCGGACGGCGCGATGCGCGGCTCCTACGCCATGCGCGGCGAGGACGGCGCGATGTTCGACGTCGCGGTGCCGCTCTTCCCGCTCGACTCCCCCTATGTGAAGAAGGTTCTGCATTGACCGCCACCCCGTCCGCCGGGCAGCGCTACACGCCGCTCGAGATGCTCGCCCGCCTCGTCGCCTTCGACACGGTGAGCCACAGATCCAATCTGCCGCTGATCGATTTCGTCGAGGACTATCTCGCCGGCTGGGGCGTCGCCGCGACGCGCTTCCCCAATGCCGCGGGCGACAAGGCGGCGCTCTTCGCCACCATCGGGCCGCAGGATCGTGGCGGCATCGTGCTCTCCGGCCATACCAACGTCGTCCCGGTCGAGGGCCAGGCCTGGAGCCGCGACCCCTTCACGCTGCATGTCGCGGACGGGCGTGCCCATGGCCGCGGCGCCGTCGACATGAAGGCGTTCCTCGCGCTGGGGCTGGCGCTGGTGCCGGATTTCCTGGCGGCCGACCTCAGGACGCCGATCCACCTGTTCCTCTCCTATGACGAGGAGGTGACCTGCCTCGGCGTGGTCGACGGCATCGCCGCGATGGGCAGGACATTGCCGCGGCCGCGCGCCGTCATCGTCGGCGAGCCGACCATGCTCGACATCTGCGACGCGCATAAGGGCGTGCGCACCTTCCAGACCGTGATCAAGGGCTTCGCCGCCCATTCCTCCAAGCCGCAGCTCGGCGCCAGCGCCGTCCATGCCGGCGCGCTGCTCGCCGCCGAGCTCGACCGGATGGCCGAGGACGCCAGGCTGCGGCCGGACACCGGCGGGCGTTTCGACCCGCCCTACGACACCATCCATATCGGCTCGTTCCATGGCGGCATCGCCCGCAACATCCTGGCCGACCGCGCCGAGATCCTGTGGGAGATCAGGACGCTGCCGAGCTCCGACCCGGAGGCCGGGCCGGCCCGCTTCGCCGCATGCGCGGAGAAGGTGCTGGCGCGGATGCGCGCGACCGCGCCGAATGCCGCGATCGAGACGGAGATGACCTCGGACGTTCCGGGGCTCGCGCCCGCGCCGGGCTCGGAGGCGGAGCGGCTCGCCATGCGCCTCTCGGGGCGCAACCACACCATCGCGGTCGCCTATGCCACCGAGGCCGGGCATTTCCAGCAGGCCGGGCTGCCCACCGTGGTCTGCGGCCCCGGCTCGATCGACCAGGCGCATCAGCCGGACGAGTACATCACGCTGGAGCAACTGGCGGCGGGCGAGGCCTTTATGCGCAAGCTGATGGCGGAGTGCCGGAGCTGAGGCTCTTCCCTTCTCCCCTCGCGGAAGAAGGGAAGCCGCCGGTCCGCCTCTGATTTTGCATCGGCTTTTCCCAAAAACCGCGTTCCACTTTTCGGACCGGCGCTCTACGACCCCGCCGCCTGCCCGTCCTCGACCTCGGCCGGCTCGAATGAGTAGCGCCGCGAGCAGAATTCGCAGGTGACGCCGAGCCTGCCGTCATCGGCGATCATGGCGCGGCGGTCCTCGGCGGAGAAGCCGCGCAGCATGCCCAGCACGCGCTCGCGCGAGCAGCGGCAGGCTTCGCGCACCGGCACGGGCTCGAAGACGCGGGCGCCGCGCTCGTGGAAGAGCCGGTAGAGCAGGCGCTCGCTCTCCAGCGTCGGGTCGAGCAGCTCATGGTCCTCGACCGTCTCGACCAGCGAGCGCGCCTCCGTCCAGGCATCGTCCTCGACGCCGTCGGCATCGCCGCCGGCCAGGATCCGGTGGCCTTCGGGCGCGTCGCCGGGATGGATGTCGGCGGCACGGAGCCGGTCGACGGAATGCGGCATGAACTGGACGAGGATGCCGCCGGCGCGCCAATGCCCCCGCCCGCCGGTCGTGACCGTGCCGACGGCAAGCCGGACCCGCGTGGGGATCTGCTCGGACTGGCGGAAATACTGGTGCGCCGCCTCCTCCAGCCCCTGCCGCGTCAGCGGCACGATGCCCTGGTAGCGCGTCGCCACCGAGCCTTGGTCGATGGTCATGGCGAGATGGCCCTCGCCGAGCAGGTCGCCGGTCGACAGCCGGTCGAGCGCCATCGCCTCGACGAGCTTGGCCTGGTCGATCTGCACGACGGCCCGGTAAGCGTCCGGCGCGGAGAAATCGACCACCATCATCGGGATGGCGCCGTCGCTCTTGGTCTGGAGCTGGAAGCGCCCCTCGAACTTCAGGGCGGTGCCGAGCAGGACGGTGAGCGCGCAGGCCTCGCCGAGCACGCGCGAAACCGGCACGGGATAGCCGTGCCGGTCGAGGATCGCGTCGATCGAGGGGCCGAGCCGGACGACCCGGCCGCGCAGGTCGAGATCGGGAACGGCGAAGGGCAGAACCGCATCGTCGTGCCCGGCCGCGGCGCCGGCATCGGCGGCCATCAGGCCGCGACCCCGCCGAAGCACCAGGCCAGGATGCCCTTCTGCGCGTGGAGCCGGTTCTCGGCCTCGTCGAAGACGGCCGATTGCGGGCCGTCCATGATCTTGTCGGTGACCTCCTCGCCGCGCGAGGCCGGCAGGCAATGCATGAAGATCGCCTCCTTCTCGGCGCGCGCCATCAGCCGGTCGTCGACCTGATAGGGCCGCAGCAGGTTGTGGCGCGTGCCTTCCTCGTCGCCCATCGAGACCCAGCAATCGGTGATGACGCAATCGGCGCCCTCGACCGCCTCCTCGGGCCGGTTGGTCAGCTTGATCCTGGCGCCCTGCTTCTTCGCCCAGGCGATCAGGGCCGGCGGCGGCGCCAGCTCCTCGGGCGTCGCGACGGAGAGCTCGAAATCGAGCCGGCCGGCGGCGTGGACCCAGGAGGTCAGCACGTTGTTGGTGTCGCCGGTCCAGGCGATGCGCTTGCCCTCGATCGAGCCCTTGCGCTCCTCGAAGGTCATCACGTCGGCCATGACCTGGCAGGGATGCTGGCGCTTGGTCAGGCCGTTGATCACCGGAACCGTGGCGTATTTCGCCATCTCGACCAGCGCGTCATGGTCGAGGATGCGGATCATGATGGCGTCGACATAACGCGACAGCACGCGGGCGGTGTCGGCGATGGTCTCGCGCTCGCCGAGCTCGATCTCATGGCCGGCGACCATCATCGGCGAGCCGCCGAGCTCGCGGATGCCGACATCGAAGGAGACGCGCGTGCGCAGCGAGGGCTGCTCGAAGATCATGGCGATGACCTTGCCCTCGAGCAGGCGGTCCGCCGCGGCGGCCGGGGTGCGACGTCGCGCCTTCATCTCCTCGCCGGCGCGCAGGATGGCGCGCAGCTCGCTGCCGGAGAAATCGGAAAGGTCGAGGAAATGGCGCGTCACGGGCGCTTCCTTCGCTTCGCGGGGTGGGTGTGGGTCGAACTTACTCGGCGGCCGGGCGCTTCAGCGAGGCCTCGACGGCGCCCGCGGCCTTGTCGAGGCGCGAGATCGCCTCGGCGACATCCGCCTCGCCGATGATCAGGGGCGGCAGCAGGCGCACGACATTGTCGCCGGCGCCGACCACGAGCAGGCCCTGGGCGCGGGCCTCGTTGACGAAGTCGGTGTTCGGCGTGTGCAGCTTCAGGCCCAGCATCAGGCCCTCGCCGCGGATCTCCTGGATCACCTCGGGATGCCTGTCCTTGAGCTCGGCCAGCGACTGCTTCAGCCGGAGCGCGACCTGGCCGACATGGTCGAGGAAGCCCGGCGCCAGCACCACGTCGAGCACGGCGTTGCCGACCGCCATGGCGAGCGGGTTGCCGCCGAAGGTGGTGCCGTGGGTGCCGAGCGTCATGCCCGAGGCCGCCTCCTCGGTGGCGAGGCAGGCGCCCATCGGGAAGCCGCCGCCGATGCCCTTGGCGATCGACATGATGTCGGGCGTCACGCCGTAATGCTCATGGGCGAAGAACTTGCCGGTGCGGCCGACGCCGGTCTGGATCTCGTCGAAGATCAGCAGCAGGCCGTTCTCGTCGCAGATCTGGCGCAGCAGCTTGAGGAAGCGCGCCGGCACCGCGCGCAGCCCGCCCTCGCCCTGGATCGGCTCGATCATCAGAGCCGCGGTCTGCGGGCCGATCGCGGCGCGCAGCGCCTTCTCGTCGTCGAAGGGCACCTGGTCGAAGCCCTCGACCTTGGGGCCGAAGCCGTCGATGTATTTCTGCTGGCCGCCGGCGGCGATGGTCGCGAGCGTGCGGCCGTGGAAGGCGCCCTCGAAGGTGACGATGTGGAAGCGCTCGGGATGACCCTTCGCGGCATGGTATTTCCGCGCCATCTTGATGGCGCATTCATTCGCCTCGGCGCCCGAATTGGTGAAGAACACCCGCTCGGCGAAGGTCGCCTCGCAGAGCCTCCGCGCCAGCTTCTCGCCATCCGGCATGCTGTACAGGTTCGAGGTGTGCCAGATCCGGCCGGCCTGCTCGGTCAGCGTCTTGACCAGGTGCGGATGGGCATGCCCCAGCGCGTTGACGGCGATGCCGGCGCCGAAGTCGAGATAGCGCGTGCCGTCGGCGGTGATCGCCCAGGGCCCCTCGCCGCGCTCGAAGGCGACGGGGGCGCGGGCATAGGTCGGCACGAGCACGGACTGGCCGGGGGAAGCGGGAGCGGGAGCCATGGAACGAAGATCCTCGCGAAAGGGGGACGGATGAGACCGGATTGGCGCTGGGTTGGAGAACGCGATCCGGGTTGAAATGCTGCAGCATGCGGGCATGCCGCGACCCGGCGACGGCGTTATCGTCGCACCCGGTTCCTGACCTCTCGTCGCGCCGTCATCCGCATCGTTCGGGCCTTGATCCGCGAAAACATAAGCGCCGCCCGAAGGGGCGGCGTCACCTTGTGGATAAATATGCTTAAGCCGGCCGGCGCTGTCAATTCCGTGCGGGCTTTTCTTGCCCCAGCGACAGTGTTGCCGAAAGGATTCGCTTGACCAGCCAATCGCGAATCGGCTGGGGAAAAGCCCAATTCAGATTCGGCGACTCTTGTCCGCGAGTCACCGCCCCTTGTATGGTCGTTTTCGTCAGATACGACATTTCGTGCGGCGATCCCTGTACCGTCTGTTGCGGCAGTAGCGGCTTTTGTCTCAGCGACGAAAGCCGGCGGTTCCGGATTCCGCCACGAAGCACCCTTAAGGCCGGCGCCGCGAGGAACCGGCCGGACCAGACAGGTGATGCGGATGAACGAAGCCGGAGCATGGACGGAGGAGCGCGTCGAACTGCTCAAGAAGCTCTGGAGCGATGGCCTCAGCGCCAGCCAGATCGCGGCCGAACTCGGTAACGTCACGCGCAACGCGGTGATCGGCAAGGTGCACCGGCTCGGGCTTTCCGGTCGGGCCAAGAGCGCGGCCGCCCCGGCGGCGGCGCGCAGCGCCGCCCCGCGCAAGGCGCCGGCGCGGGCACCGAGCCTGCCGGCCGGCGGCGGCGCGGCGGCGCCCCGCAGCGCCCAGGCCCTCGCCCCGCATTTCGCCCCCGCAGCCGCGGTGGAGATCGAGGCCGAGCAGGCGCCGCTGCCCTCCGAGGACGTGGTGATCCCGTTCTCGGACCGCGTCACCATCATGGAGCTGCGCGAATATATGTGCCGCTGGCCGATGGGCGACCCGACCAGCCCGGATTTCCGCTTCTGCGGCGCGCGCTCGCAGACCGGCCTGCCCTATTGCAGCTACCATTCCCGCATCGCCTACCAGCCGGCGGCCGACCGCCGCCGCGACCGGAGCAAGGTGCGGGCCTGAGCCCGATTTCACCCGAAGACATGAAGAACCGGCCCTCGCGGCCGGTTTTTTGTTGCCCGAACCTCTCCGTCATTCCGGGGCGCCGCGCAGCGGCGAGCCCGGAACCTCTGGACACCGCCCTTTTCCAGATGGAGATAGCATCGGCTCTCTCACGGCTTCACCTGTGACGCCGTGTTCATGGGTTCCGGGCTCAAGCGCTACGCGCTTGCCCCGGAATGACGGCGGAGGCTTTGAATCCTCTACAGCCGCCGCCGGCTCTCCAGCGAGCGGCTCCAGCGCGAGAGCGCGAAGCAGATCAGCCAGTAGATCGCGCCCGAGAAGGCATAGGCCTCCATGTTCATGCCGACCCAGTTGGGGTCGGCCAGCGAGGCCTGGGCGATGCCGAGCAGGTCGAGGATCGAGACGACCAGCACCAATGTCGTGTTCTTGATCAGGGCGATGAACTCGTTGGTCATCGCCGGCAGCGAGATGCGCAGCGCCTGCGGCAGGACGATCAGCCCCGTCGCCTTCCAATAGGTCAGGCCGAGCGCCGTTGCCGCCTCGCGCTGGCCCTTGGGCAGGGCCTGCAGGCCGCCGCGCACGGCTTCGGCCATGTAGGCGGCGATGACGAAGCCGAGCCCGATCACGGCGCGCGCCAGCCGGTCGATATCGATGCCGCCCGGCATGATCAGCGGCAGCAGCAGCGAGGCGAGGAAGATTACGGCGATGATCGGCACGCCGCGCCAGAACTCGATGAAGATGACGCTGATCAGCCGGATGACGCGCAATTCCGATTGCCGGCCGAGCGCGAAGAGGATGCCGAGCGGAATCGCGATCAGGCTCGCATAGATCGAGATGAACAGGGTGAGCATCAGCCCGCCCCATTCGCGCGTCTCGACATAGCGCAGCCCGAAACCGCCGGAGAGCAGCCAGATGCCGAGCGGCGGCAGAACGACGAGCATGGCGAGGCCGAGCTTCAGCCGCAGGCGCTGCGGCGCCAGGACGACCGCCGCGATGCCGAGGACGAAGGCGATGCCGGCGATATCGACGCGCCAGCGCTGGTCGACGGGATAGAGCCCGTACATGAACTGGCCGAAGCGGGCCCGGATGAAGACCCAGCAGGCGCCGCCCGCGGCGCAGTCGGCCCGCGTCGTGCCGCGCCAGGTGGCGTCGATCAGCGCCCAGCGGATCAGGGGCACCGCCACCCAGCCGATGGCGAGCAGCAGCACCACCGTGACGAAGCCGGTGAAGGGCGTGCCGAACAGGCGCTCGCGCCAGAGCGACAGCGAGGAGAAGGAGGCGCGGCCGCTCATCGCGTCACCAGGGCGATGCGGGCATTGTACCAGTTCATCAGCGCCGAGACGGCGAGCCCGATGACGAGATAGACGGCGAGCGTCATGGCGATGATCTCGATCGCCTGGCCAGTATTGTTCAGCGCCGAGCCCATGAACAGGCTGACCACGTTGGGATAGGCGATCGCCGCGCCGAAGGAGGAGTTCTTCAGCACGTTGAGATACTGGTTGGTCAAGGGCGGGATCATCACGCGCAGCGCCTGCGGGATGGTGACGAGGCGCAGCACCTGGCCGGAGCGCAGGCCGAGCGCCGACCCCGCCTCGATCTGGCCGTGCGAGACCGACTGGATGCCGCCGCGCACGATCTCGGCGATGAAGCCCGCCGTATAGGTGACGAGCGCCGCCAAGAGCGCCACGAATTCAGGAATGACGACGAAGCCGCCGCGATAGTTGAAGCCGCGCAGCGCCGGCACGTCCCAGCGCGTCGCCAGCACGGCCCAGGCCAGCGTCAGCAGCGGGATCGCGAGCAGCAGGACGAGCCCGACGCGCAAGGTCGGCGCGTGCAGGCCGGTGCGCTCCTGGCGCTTGCGCGCCCAGAGATGGAAAGCCGCATAGGCCAGGACGCAGGCGAGGATGATCCAGCCGGCGATCCGCAGATTCTCCATGCCGTCGGGCAGCGGGATGGTCAGGCCGCGATTGTTGAGGAAGGCGACGCCGAAGACGCTGAGGCTCTGGCGCGGCGCCGGCAAGGCGGCGATGACGCCGAAATACCAGAACAGCACGAAGAACAGCAGCGGGATGTTGCGGACGAACTCGATATAGGCGCCGGCAATGGCCGAGACGAGCCAGATCGAGGAAAGCCGCGCGATGCCGACGACGAAGCCGAGGAGCGTGGCCAGCACGATCGCGATCACCGTGACCAGCATGGTGTTGGCGACGCCGACCCAGAACAAAGCGAGGATATTGTCGGCCTGGGTATAGCCGGTGAGGACGAAGGGCACCTCGATGCCCGAGGTGCGCCAGAGGAAGCCGAAGCCCGAGGCGATGCCGGCCTTGAGCATGTTCTCCGAGGCGTTGCGCACGAAGAAAACGGTGAGGCCGACGAGCAGGACGACGACCGCGATCTGGTAGAACCAGTCGCGGACGCGCTTGTCGTTGATGAAGGCGAGAAGGTTCATTCCGCGAGGCCTTCGCAACTTGCGTTGGAAACGCGCCGTCATCCCGGGCGAAGCGAAGCGCAGACCCGGGACCCATGCCGGAACGATTCAGGCATGGATCCCGGATCGGGGCCGCTCACGCGGCTTGTCCGGGATGACCCGCGGGCGGGGTCGATCAAACACGCGCTTTCACTGGAAGGGCGGGGTGAAGAGCACGCCGCCCTTGGTCCAGAGCTGGTTCTGGCCGCGCTCGAGCTTCAGCGGCGAGCCCATGCCGACATTGCGCTCATAGCTCTCGCCATAATTCCCGACCTGCTTGATGGCGTTGTACATCCAGTCGTTGGACAGCCCCATCATCTCGCCGAAGCCGCCCTCGGCGCCGAGCAGGCGGCGGACCTCGGAGTTCTTCGAGTTCGCCTTCATCTCGTCGACGTTCTTGGAGGTGACGCCGAGCATCTCGGCGGCGATGGTGCCGTTCAGCACCCAGCGCACGATGAGCTGCCAGCGCTCGTCGCCCCAGCGCGTCACCGGGCCCTGCGGATCGTTCGAGATCGGCTTGGTCAGGATCATGTGCTCGTCGGGGTTCTTGAGCTTGATGCGCTGGCCGGCGAGCGCGCCGACGCCGGCCGTATAGGCGTCGCAGCGCCCGGCGTCATAGGCGGCGATGGCGTCGTCGTTCTTCTGGAAATTGGTGATCGTGACCTTGAGGTTGCGCTCGCGGAACCAGTCGGCGGCGTTCTTCTCCTCGGTCGAACCGGCGGCGACGCAGACCGAGGCGCCGTCGAGCCCCTCGGCGTCCTTCACATTCGCGGATTTGCGGACGATGAAGGTCTGGCCCTCGTAGAAATTGATGCCCTGGAAGTTGAGGCCGAGCGTGGCGTTGCGCGAGAAGGTGATGGTCGAGTTGCGCGAGAGCACGTCGACCTGGCCCGATTGCAGGATCGGCCAGCGCTGCTGCACCGAGGTCGGCGTGTATTTCACCTTGTTGGCATCGCCAAGGACCGCGGCCGCGAGGGCCTTGCAGTAATCCACGTCGAGGCCGCTCCACTCGCCCTTGTCATTGGCGAAGGAGAAGCCCGGCAGGCCGAGATGCACGCCGCATTCGAGATTGCCGCGCGCCTTGACGGCGTCGAGCGTCGGGCTCGGCGCGAGCTGCTGCGCCTGCGCCAGCGACGCGCCGGCGACCAGCAGGGCCGCCGCCACGGAAGTTCTGATCGTCATCGTCCGTCTCCCCGAAGCCGTGAGCGGCTTTCTGTGTTGAAGACCGGACTATGCAACAGATGGGCCGCGAGCGGTACCCGACGAAGTGAGCATGTTCGCGGCGGGCTCCGGTCAGTTGCCGAACACCGTGTTGAGCTGCGCCCCGACCCTGACGAAGGTGGTGCGCTTCGACATCTCCTTGAGATGGACCGCACCGATATAGGTCATCGCCGAGCGCACCCCGCCCATGATCTCCAGCATCGTATCGGCGACCGGGCCGCGATAGGGCACCTCGACGGTCTTGCCTTCGGACGCGCGGTATGTGGCGACGCCGCCGGCATATTTGTGCATCGCCGTGTCGGACGACATGCCGTAGAAGGTCATGGCGACCGGCACCTTCTCGCCGCCGCGCTCCTCGTAGCGGATCTCGCCCTCGCATTCGTCATGGCCGGCGAGCATGCCGCCCATCATCACGAAATCGGCGCCGCCGCCATAGGCCTTGGCGACGTCGCCCGGCACGGTCAGCCCGCCGTCGCCGCAGACCAGGCCTTTGAGCCCGTGGGCCGCATCGGCGCATTCGATGATGGCGGAGAGCTGCGGGTAGCCGACGCCGGTCATCTTGCGGGTGGTGCAGACCGAGCCAGGACCGATGCCGACCTTGACGATGTCGGCTCCGGCGAGGATCAGCGCCTCGGTCATGTCGCCGGTGACGACGTTGCCGGCCATGATCGCCGCGTCGGGGAAGGCCGCGCGCGTCGCCTTGACGGTGTCGACGAACTTCTCGGTATAGCCGTTGGCGACGTCGAGGCAGATCTTGCCGACCGGCGAGCGGGCGTGGACGGCCTTGAGCTTGTCGTGGTCGGCCTCCGTGGTGCCGAGGGAATAGAAGGCGTTGGCCGATTCCGGCTCGCGGAAGAAGGCGATCAGCGCCTCGGCATCGTAATGCTTGTGCAGGGCGACCATGGCGCCGTGCTTCAGCAGGGCGCGCGCCATCGCCATGGTGCCGACGACGTCCATATTGGCCGCGATCAGCGGGAAGCCCTTCCATTCCGCGCCGGTATGGGCGAGGCGGAAGCTGCGCTCGACATCGACCTGGGCGCGGCTGCCCAGCGTCGAGCGCTTGGGCCGGATCAGGACGTCGCGGAAGTCGAGCTTGGGGTCGTTTTCGATGCGCATGAGGCCGGCCTCGAGGCTGGGCGGTGATCGGCGCACGCGCGGGTCGGCGTGCGCCGACTCATAGCCCCGGACGGACGCAGGAGGCAAATCCGCGCCGGCCTCTCAGCCGCGCGCCGCCGCCAGGCCCTGCGCGATGCCGGCCGCCAGCGCCGCCCGCTGACGCGCCATGAAGGCGGCGCCGTCGAGGCGCTGCGCGGCGCCCGCCCTGATCTGCGCGACGCGCTCGGTCAGCGCGCGGGCGAAATCCGCCGGGCTGTCGGCGAGGGTGAAATTCGCCGGCAAGGCGGTGAAGCCGCGGCAGGACAGCGCCGTCGCGACGGCGGGCAGGCCGAGCTGCATCGTCTCGATGGTCTTGAGCTGCACTCCGGTGCCGGCCCGGCTCGACAAGGCCACCACGCGGCAGGAGCGCAGGAAGAGATCGGCCGCCGGCACCCGGCCGACCAGCGTGACATTGCTCGGCGCCTGCAGGTCCGGCGGCACGCGCCCCGCGACCGCGACATGGATATCCTGCGGCAGAAGCGGGCAGACCTCGTCCAGGAACCAGGCGAGGCCGACCCGGTTGGGAAGCCAGGTCCAGGTGCCGATCAGCCCGACATCGAAGCGGATCGGCTCGTCCCGCCCCGCAGAAGCCGGCTCCGCCGCGCCGGAGACCAGCGGCAGCACGGCGGATTTGCCGGCAACCTCGGCGCCCAGCGCCGCGCGGTCCTCCTCCGCCAGGGTCCAGACGAAGCGCACCTGCCGGCAGAGCCGCCGCTCGATCGCCTCCAGCAGCCGCGCCTCGCGCGCGAACAGCCGGCGCAGGAGGACATTTCCGGCATTGCGGGCGTTCTGGCGGGCGGAGGCATGCTCGATATTATGCGCCACCAGCACGCAGGGCGCGAGCCCGAGCAATTCGGGAAAGGCCCCCGGCAGCATCACCGAATTCAGCACGAGCGCATCGAAAGGCCCCTGCGCGCGCACGGCCTCGACGAGCCGGCCGGCTCCGGCGAGCCTGAGCTTGGCGCAGGCGACGGGCAGGCCGAAACGGAACGCGACGGCGAGCCATTGCAGGCGCTTCCCCACCGGCACGGCGGCATTCTCGATGTCGATCTCGGAGAGGACGACGGCCTTGTCCGGCGCGGCCGGCGCCTCGCCGGGGCGCACGAAGCCGATCGCCGTGACCTCGTGGCCGGCCTCGCGCAGCGCCGAGAGGATCGCCGCATTGGCGATCTCGAAGCCGGTATCGGGCCGGGCAACCGGGATGAGCGAGGTCAGGAAGGCTAGGCGCAAGGCTTCGGTCCGCGAGAGGATGGCCTAACTCTCCCCATTGCGCCGGCCGGTCAAGCACGCCGTCCCGACATGCTCAACGAGGCTTTGCCGCGATGGCCGGCGCAGCGGCGGCGGCGGACACCGAACCTTAAGCCGCCCGCTCTAGAAACCGGGTATGATCGCGCAGGAACCGATGACACCGGCCGAACCGCCCCCGCTCCGCTTCGCGACGCCGGAAAGCTTCGAGATCGCGGCGCAGTCGCCGCCGGCGGCGCTCGCCGGAATCGCCAGCGTCGTCTGCGTGCCGACCTTCCGGCGGCCCGACATGCTCGAGGCGACGCTGCGCTCGCTGGCGGCGCAGGAGGGCGGGCACGACTTCGCGGTGATCGTGGTCGAGAACGAGGGCGGCGAACGGGCCGGCGCGGCGCGGGCGAAGGCCCTGCTCGAGGCAGGGCTGTTCAAGGGCCTCGTCATCGTCGAGCCGCGCCAGGGCAACTGCAAGGCCTACAACGCCGCCTGGCGCTGCGCGCTGACGCGCTTCCCGGCGCTGCAGCAGGTGCTCGGGATCGACGACGACGAGGAGGCCCGGCCGGGCTGGCTCGACGCCTTCCTCAAGGCCGCCGCCGTCGCTCCGGCAGAGCTCTTCGGCGGCTCGGTGACGCCCGTCTTCGCGGATCCGGCGCGCGCCTGGCTCGCGGCCCACCCCGTCTTCCGCTCGCATTACGACACGTCCGGCCCGGTGCCGATGCTCTATTCCAGCGCCAATTACCTGATCCGGCGCATCGTGCTCGAGCGGCTGGGCTTTCCCTTCCTCGACGAAAGCTTCGACTTCACCGGCGGCGGCGACACCGACTTCTTCACCCGCGCCAGGGCCGCCGGCTGCCGGTTCTGGTGGGTCCAGGAGGCGGCGCAGCGCGAGACCATGCCGCGCCGCCGCAGCGAATTCGCATGGATCGCGGCGCGCGGCCTGCGCAACGGCGCGATCTCGGCCGTGATCGAGCGGCGGCAGAATCCCGGCGCCGCCGGCCGGCTGAAGGTGCTGGCGAAATCGCTGGCGCTGCTGGCCGCCGCCGTTCCGCGCGGCCTCGCGCTCGGCCTGAAGACCCGCTCGGGCATGATCGGCCTCTATCACGCGCAGGTCGCGCTCGGCCGGCTGATGTCCGAATTCGGCATCGCCAACGAGCAATATCGCAAGCCGGACAAGAACTGAGGCAAGCGGCGCCGCCGCGCCGGGCTCAGATCTCGTTCGCGACGACGCCGCGCAGCTTGGCGGCAGCGGGCCCGAGCTGCGCCCTGAGCCGTTCCAGCTCGGCGCCCGTCAGCCTGCCATGGCGCGCGACCACGAGGATGTCGTCGACCGCCTCGGCGAAGCGCCGCGCCAGGACGCTGCCGGCGGTCGCGTCGACGATCACCGGCCCGTAGCGCCGGTCCGCGCCGAACAGGGCGCCGGCGAGCGAGCCCGGCGCGGCGGGATCCGGCCGATGCGAGCGCGGCAGGAAGGCGAGGTCGCTGCCTTCGTCCTTGAGGACGGCGCGCGCCAGCGTCCGGCTGCCGCCGATCACCTCCTCGAGACCGGCCTGCGTGTCGGGCGCGAAGATGCGGGTCAGGGCGAGCGGGCCGTCGCCGGCATCGACGAGCAGCGCCGGCTGCCCGGCCAGGGCCGCGTCGAGCGCGAGGTTGAGCGCGATCGTCGTCGCCCCGGCCTGCCCCTGCAGCCCCAGCACAAGGATGTTGCGGCGCGGATCGTCGCCCCCGCCATGGCTCAGCGCCGCCCGCAGGGCGGCGATGCCGGAAGCGAAGCCAGCCTGCGGCTTGTCGACGACATCGACGAGATGCGCCTTGGCCTGGAAGACGGAGTGCGGCGCCTCGATCTCGCGGCGCCAGCGCCGGTTGCGCACGGCCGGAATCTTGCCGAGCTGCGGCAGCGCCGGCTTCTCCGCCGGCCGGGCCGCCTGGCCGCCGGGGATCGCGACGAAGCGGCGCCAGCCCGACCGGCTCGCGGCGGCGACGGCAGCGGTCTCGGCTGCAGCCGCCTTCACCGGCTGCTCCGCGGCTTCGGGCCGCTCCGCCGGCTGCGGGGCGGGGGGCGCCGGCGGCGGGCTTTCGGGCATCGGCGCGGGCTCAGGCGGCGCAGGCGGCACCGGCTCCTCAGCCTCGACCTTGGCCTCGGCCTCGACCGGACGCGGCTTGCGCCGCCAGAGCGGGCCGCGCGACGGCGCCGGCCGCGCCTCGACGGGGCGGGCCGCCGCGAGGAGCGCGAACGCCAGCGCCAGCAGCGCCCCGGCGCCGCCGCCGCCGAAGGCGCCGAGCAAAGCGAGGGTGCGGCGGCTGACGCCGCTCTTCTCCAGCGGCGGCATGGCCGGGCTGATGACGCGGGCATTGGTGGTGTCGATGCCGCCGAGCTCGCCGGTCTCGCGGGCCCGCTTGAGGAAGGCGTCGTAGACGGCGCGGGAGGATTCGACCTCGCGCTCCAATTCGCGCAGATCCACCGCGGCGCGCCCGGCGGCATATTGCGCGGTGGTGAGCTGGTCGACCCGACGGGACAACTGGCGCTCGGCCTCGACGGCCCGGTCGTATTCCGCCTTGGCGGAACGGGCGATGCGGACGAGCTCGTCCGCGATCTGGCGGCGGGCGTCGCCGACCTGGGAGCGGGCGGCGGTCAGGGCCGGGTGGCGGGCGCCGAGGGAAGAGACAAGGTCGGCTTCCTTGCTGAGCGCCGCGCCGAGCTGGGCGCGCAGCGCGGTCATGGTGTTGGAGGCGACGGCCTCGGGGAGGGCGCCCGCCTCGACGCTGGAAGGCCGCGTCGCCGCGATCTGGTCGTATTTCGCCTTCGCCTCGATGGTGCGCTGGCGGGCCGCGGCGAGCTGGGCGGCGTTGAGCGAAAGCTGCTCCTCGCTCAGGGACCTGTTGCCGCCGAGGCCGACGATATTATGGGCCTCCTTGTATTTCTCGGCCTTGTCCTCGGCGATGCGGAGCCGGCTCCGCAGCTCTTCCAGCCGGCCGGTCAGGGCCGCGGTGGCGCGCTGGGCGGCGTCGGCGCGCACGGCGGCCTGATCCTCGAGATAGGCCTCGGCGAGCGAATTGGCGATCTGCGCCGCCCTTTCGGGATCCCTGGCCGTGGCCGAGATGTCGATGACGAAGGTGCGCTCGCCACGATGGACGGCGATGCTCTTGTCGAGCGCCGCCAGCGCGTAGAGCAGGGCGTTGCGCTCGGTCGCCGCCTTGTCCGCGCCGAACAGACCCGAGAGGAAGCCACCCCGGGCCGGGCCGCCATAGTCGGGGTCCTTGTCGAGGCCGAGCTTCTCGATCACCCGCGTCTTGATGCTGTCGGAGGCGATGACGCGTGCCTGGCTTTCGAGATAGCTGGCGATCGAGGTCGGATCGCTGCCCACCGTGTTCGGCGAGACGTCGTTCTGCAGCACGCGCAGATCGCGCGGGTCGATGAAGAGCTGCGCCGTCGAGGTGTATTTCGGCGCGATCAGCAGGCTGGCCAGGACGGCGAGGGCGAAGCCGGCGAGCGCGCAGAGCAGGATCAGCCCCTTGCGGCGCCACAGGGTTGCGACGATCCAGCCCGGATCGGCGAGGCGGCCGAGCTCGAGCGGGGGCGCCGCCGCGGCCCGGCGCTCGCCGCGCGCGGCGCTCTCCTGCGAATCCCTGTCGGCCGTTTCGGTGGTGAACATGACGCTACGCTTCACTTTCCGGTCTCACCCCGTACCACGCCGGTAACGTTCGAGCACCGCCAGCATCGGCTTGGGCCGATAGTCGGCATCGAGCGGCAGGGGCCTCGCCCTGGCGCCATCCTTGCGCGGGAAGGTCTCCCCGACCCAGGAATAGCGGTCCGTCAGCCCCCAGGTGACGATCGCCTTCGGCCGCTTGGCGGAGGCGACCGCGCCGAGGAAGCTCGCGACCAGGGCCGCGGCGCGCTTGTCCCGCAGCGCGGCATCCGCCGGCATCTTCCAGTCGATCACGTCGAGCTCGGTGATCTCGACATCGAGGCCGAGCGCGTCGAGATCGCGCATGAAGCGCTGGAGGCCGTCGATGTCGATCGTCCTCTCGGCGTAGAGATGGGCCTGCATGCCGAGGCCGTGGATCGGAATGCCCTTGTCGCGGAGGCGCCGGCAGATGTCGAGCGCCACGGCGCGGCGGGCGGCGGCGCCCGCGTCCCGCTCCTCGAAATGGAAGTCGTTGAGCACGAGCCGCGCCTTGGGGTCGGTGCGGGCGGCGGTGCGGAAGGCGATCTCGACATGCTCCGGCCCGAGCAGGTGCTGCCAGACCGTGTCGCGCCAGGGGCCGCCGGAGGTGGGATCGTATTTGATCACCTCGTTGACGACGTCCCAGGTGGCGATGCGGCCCTTGTAGCGGTCGACCACGACCTCGATGTGGCGGACGAGCTCGCGCTCGGCCTCGGCGCGGGTCGTCATCTCGCCGACCCAGGGCGGCAGGGCCTCGCCCCAGAGCAGGGTGTGGCCGCGCAAGGCCTTGCCGTTGGCCTCGGCGAAGGCGACGATCTCATCGGCGCCGGCGAAATCGAAGCCCGCGCGCTCATGGCGCAGCGCGTCCCATTTCAGATCGTTCATCGGCACGACGATGTCGCAATAGCGCTTCAGCGCCTCGCGATAGCGCGGATCGCCCCGGAAAGCGCCGATCTCGGCCGCCGAGCCGAGGGCGACCGGGCGCGACGCGGCGCGCGCGGGGGCGGCGCCGGCGGCGAGCGCGGCCGCGCCGGCGCGGAGCGCTGCGCGCCGCGTCGGCATCAGCCTGTCCCGATCCGCTTCGATGTCCTGCGCCACGTCGGCATGATTCCGTTTCGTTTAGGGTCGCTCAACGCCTCTGGCGCTAAAGGATTCCCAGATCCGCACGCTGTCAGGCATAAGCCGGGCCAGCCTCCGCGAGCACCGATCGATGTTGCCCAGCCCCGCAGCCATTCTTTCCTATCTCACCATCCTGAGCGGCTCCGCGGGCCGGCTCGTCATCTCGCTTGTCTACTTCCTCATCGTTGCGAATACGTTGACCCTGGCCGAATTCGGCCTGTTCGCCACCGCCTCCGCCACCGGCCTCATCCTCTCGCGCCTGCTCGCCTTCGGCTTCGTCTCGCCGCTCTACCGTGTCGCCACCGTCAAGCCGCGCCTGCTCGGCGCCTATCTCGCCGGCTTCGCTGCGCTGAGCCTCGCCTCGCTGCCGCTGATCGCCGCCGCGGCGGCGGCCGCCTATGGCCTGCTCTTCGCCGACCGCCTCGCCGTGCTGCCTTTTACGCTGATCATCGTGGCGGAAGTGCTGTGCTGGCGGCCGGTCGAGGTCGTCGCGATCGTCAATAACGGCCTGCGGCGCTTCCGGCAGGCGGCGTTGCTGGTCATCATCGGCTCGTCGCTGCGGACGGCGGCCGCCCTGCTCTTCATCGGCTTCGCCCGGCCCGCCCTCGAAAGCTGGGCGGCGGCCTATCTCGCCGCGACCTTCGCCAGCCTCGTCGTCGCGCTCGTCGGCTTCCTGCCGCCGGCGCGCTGGCGCTTCGTGCGGGCGCTCTATCCGCGGCGCATGGCGGATGCGGTCTTCGCGGGAGCGGCCGACATCGTCTTCTACGTCCAGTCCGAGCTCGACAAGCTGCTGGTGCTCGGCCTCGCCGGCGAGCGGACGGCGGGCCTCTACGCCATCGCGCTCCGGGTGATCGACCTCACCGCCATGCCGGTGCGCAGCTTCAACCAGATGCTGGTGCAGAAGATCATGCAGGACCGCGGCGTCGGCGGCGGCCGGCGCCTTGCCGTCTACGAGGCCGGGATCGCGCTGGTTTCCGTCGCCGGGCTGGTCGCGGTCATCGTCGCGCTGAAGCCCTTTCCGGGGCTGCTCGGCCGCAACGTCTCGGAGGCTGCCTATCTGTTCGCGCCGATGCTGCTGGTGCCGGCCTTCCGCAACCTCGTCGAATACCATGCCGAGCTGCTTTATGCGCGCGAGCGCACCGGCTCGCGCATCCTGCTGCTGTGCCTGCTGACGGCGCTCAAGGCGGGCCTGATCTCGCTGGTGATGTCGCGCTTCGCCGCGCATGAGGACTGGGCGGCCTGGATGAACGGCGTCTTCGGGCTGGTCTATCTGGTCTCGGCCGCCTTCACCTACCGGCTGCTGGGGCAGGCCACTTCCGGCGCCCGGCCCTGAGCCTCAGGCCGAGGCCTGCCGCTCGAACAGCGCCCTGACCCGGTCGAGCGGCTGGCCGATGAAGGACTGCACGCCGACGGCGACCTGCCAGGGTTCCAGCACCTCCTCGAAGCTCTTCAGCAGGTCGAGGCCGGTCACGTCCTCGGGGAACCAGTAGACCTTGCAGAGCTCGCGCGCATCCGGCCAGTGGCCGGCCGCCTCCAGCCCCAGCACCTGTTCGACATAGTAGCCGTAGAGCATGTATTCGGAGAACTGCCGGTCGCGCGCGATGGCTGAGACCCAGTCGCGCCCGCTCAGCCTCTCGACATGGGCGAGGAGCCCGCGCACATGGTCGCTGCGCCAGCTCACCATGTTGTTGATGTAGTCCGGGCCCGGATAGGAGGGCGCGCCGATGCCGAGCAGCGCCGCGGCGTTCTCGCACCAGGGCCGGTGGCGCGCCATCCCGGCCGTGATCGCGTCCGGCTTGCGGTAGAGCCGCACGGCGCCGCCCCGCTCGAGGCCGGCGAGGTCGAACGGCCTGACGAACAGCATGTCCGAATCGGCGAAGAGGATGACCTCCTCGGGAGCGACGGCGGCGACCGCGAATTTGCGGAGCTGCTGGGCGTGCCAGCCGCGCAGCGGCGGCAGGCCGCGCCCCAGGGCGCGCATCCCGGTCCAGACCCGCCGCCGGCCCAGGCTGAACGGGTCCGGCCGGGGCTTCAGCCAAGCCGGCAGGAGCTGCGATTCGGGCAGGATGCGCCGGCGCGGCCCCTCGAGATCGCGGAACAGCGGCAGGTCGCGATCCTCGACCAGCAGGTAGTGCATGGCGTGGCCGCTGACGAAGCGGTCGATGCTGGCGCAGAGCAGGCGGCAACGATCGACGTCGCCCCTGTAGCTCGGCGTCGCCAGGGCATGGCTGCGTTCCACGATGCCCGCCCGGCCTAGCGGGCCCCGGCCAGATATTGCCGGGTGACCCGCATCAGGAAGGCAGGGTTGCCGAGCACGTAGCGGCGCCAGAGCCGGCGCGGCTCGCGCCAGAGCCGGTAGATCCATTCGAGGCGGACCTTGCGGACCGCCTCCGGCGCCCGCGGCACCTCGCCGGCAAAGAAGTCGAACAGCGCCCCGACGCCCGCCGCGACCGCGCAATGACGGGCGCGCAGCGCGCGGGCGATGAAGCGTTCCTGCAACGGATTGCCCATGGCCACGAGCAGCAGGTCGGGCCGATCGGCCTCGAGGCCGTCGAGCAGCCGGGCTTCCTCTTCCGGCGCATAATAGCCGTGCGACACCACCGCGAAGCGGTGCCGGGGATAGCGCCGGCGCATCTGCTCCGCGGCACGCTCGACCACGCCGGGCCGGCCGCCGAGCAGGGCGACCTTCAGCGGCCGCGCCTCGGCGGCGAAGAAGGCCGGAAAGAAGTCCGTGCCGTTCAGGTTGTCGGGAAACGGCGCGCCGTAGAGCAGCCGGCTGCCCAGATCGACCCCGATCCCGTCGGCCAGGACGAGGAAGGTCGAGAGGCTGCGCCGCAGGGCGGCGTCGCCGCTCGCGACATTGACGAGATTGGCGTTGCAGAAGGCCAGCTTGACATGCCCGCCCGAGACGATCGCGGCATGCAGCTCCGCCATCGCCGCAGCGCGATCGACCACGGCGATGCCGACGCCGCCGATATCGCGCTTGGCGTAACCCTGGCAGCCGCGGCCCTCGGCATCGCTCGCAAGGGGGATGGAGATCGCTGCGGACACGGGCGCCTTCGGCTGGGGGAACAGGGGCAGGTTCATGACGGAGAAACGTCAGCGCGGACACAGCCCTCCGGTCAAGGCAAAGTCAAGCGAAAGGTGAATGCCTTCTTCACCCGATCCCGGAGAGTGGATCGACCTCCCGCCCCAAGACAAATCAATGTTTTGTTTCGATCCGGAACGGCGCTTCCCACCGTTTCCGCCGCCGCTGCGGCGACGCGCCTCGCGCCTGTCGTAGCCTGGGACGAAGAGCTTGTTTCCGTCTCGTTTCGGGACGGCGGATAACATCGTCTTCCCGCGAGCGCGCGAGCGGGACATTAGCGGCGTGCATGGCCGGCCCGCGGCAGCCGCAACCATGCGCCTTCGGCTCTGGCGGCCGGCGCTCTCGCCCGTTACGGTCGCCGCAACCAAGACTGGGAGGCTGCCCGAATGAACCAAATCGATTTAGCCAAGCGCGTCGCCATCGTGACCGGCGGGGCGCAGGGGATCGGCCGCGCCGTGGCCGAGCGCTTCGCCGCCAGCGGCGCGACCGTCGCGATCTGGGACGTCGACGCCGCCCTCGCGGCGAAGGCCGCGGCCGAGATCGGCCATGGCGCGATCGGCGTCGCGGTCGACGTCACCGATGCGGCGGCCGTGCAGGCCGCGACCGATGCGCTCGAGGCCCGGCATGGCAGCGTCGACATCCTCGTCACCAGCGCCGGCATCGCCGGCCCCAACCACAAGACCTGGGACTATCCGCTGGAGGACTGGGCCCGCGTCATGAAGCTCAACGTCGACGGCACGTTGCATTGCTGCCGTTCGGTGATCCCCGGCATGCTGAAGCGCAACTACGGGCGCATCGTTCTCGTCGCCTCGATCGCCGGCAAGGAAGGCAACCCCAACGCCTCGGCCTATTCGGCCTCCAAGGCCGCCGTGATCGCGCTGACCAAATCGCTGGGCAAGGAGCTCGCCGACAAGGACATCGCGGTCAACTGCATCACGCCGGCGGCGGCGCGCACCCGCATCTTCGACCAGATGAGCGAGGAGCATATCGGCTACATGCTGGCCAAGATCCCGCGCGGGCGCTTCCTGCTGCCGGAAGAGGTCGCGTCGATGGTCGCCTTCCTCGCCTCGGCCGAGAACAGCTTCACCACGGCCGGCGTGTTCGACCTCTCGGGCGGCCGGGCGACCTACTGAGGCGCCGGGCTCGGAGCCTTGCCAATCGGCACCGCAAACTCCGTCTCCCCGTCGATGCCGCCGGGGAGAAGCCGCTTCGCGAAATTGCCCGTCGCAGTTTTCGAAGCCCTGCTCTAGCTTGGTGGCCATGACGCAGACGCTCCCCTCCGCCACCGTTCTCGGCGCCCGTGCCTTCGCCGCGCTCGCCGGCCTCAACCGCTTCTCCGACGAACCGGGCAAGCTGACCCGGCTCTATCTCTCGCCGGCCCACAGGCAGGCGGCGGAATGGGTCAAGGGCGCGATGGAGGTGGCGGGCCTTACCGCCTTCATCGACGCGGCCGGCTCCGTGCAGGGCCGGCGCGAGGGCACCGTCCCGGGCGCGCCGGCGGTGCTGATCGGCTCCCATATCGACACGGTGAAGGATGGCGGGCGCTTCGACGGCAATCTCGGCGTCGTCGCAGGCATCCTGGCGGCGCAGGCGCTGCGCGACGCCGGGATCGCCCTGCCCTTCCCGCTCGAGGTCGTCGCCTTCGGCGACGAGGAGAACGTCCGCTTCCCGACGCATCTGTCGACCTCCGAGGCGCTCGCCGGCCATTACGACCCGGCCTGGCTCGAGGCGCGCGACAGCGAGGGCGTGACGCTCTCCGACGCGCTCGTCGCCTTCGGCGGCAATCCGGCCGGCATCGCCGCGCTCGCGCGCAAGCCCGGCTCGATCAGGGCCTATCTCGAAGTCCATATCGAGCAGGGCCCGGTGCTGGAGGCCGAGAACGAGCCGGTCGGCATCGTCACCACGATCAACGCCCAGAGCCGGGCGCGCGTGCGCGTCACCGGAGAGGCCGGCCATGCCGGCACGGTGCCGATGCGGCTGCGCCGGGACGCGCTCGCCGCGGCGGCCGAGATGGCGCTGGCGCTGGAGGAGATCGCGACCGGGCACGAACTCGCCGTCGCCACGGTCGGCGTGCTGCGGCCCGACCCCGGCGCGACCAATGTCGTGCCCGGCGCCGCAGAATTCACCATCGACTACCGCGCTCCCGAAAACGCGACGCTCGCGGCGATGGAGGCGGCGATCCGCGAGCGCTTCGGCGCAATCGCGGCGCGGCGCGGCGTCGGGCTCGAGATCGCGCCCTATGCGAAGGCCGAGGCGGTGCCGATGGATGCGCGCCTGCAGGACGTCCTCGCCGCCGGCATGGCCCGCAGCGGCAGCAACCTCGCCGCCCGGCGGCTACCCTCCGGCGCCGGGCACGACGCGATGGCGATCGCCGCCATCGCGCCCGTCGCCATGCTGTTCGTGCGCAACGAGAAGGGCATCAGCCATTCGCCGCTCGAGACGATGACCGAGGCGGATGCCGGCCTCGCCATCAAGGTCCTGCTCGAAACGCTGCTGGAACTCGCCGAACGTTCGAAATAGAAGGATTCGACCCGCGACACCGCGTGCCATTTCCGAGCGCGACGCAATTGCCTAGGACATGCGCGCCGCAGGAGGCTGGCGATGGATTTCGAGACTTTCTTCCGCAAGGAACTGGACGGGCTGCGCAGCGAGGGCCGCTACCGCGTCTTCGCCGATCTGGAGCGACAGGTCGGCCGCTTTCCGATCGCCACCTTCCACAGCGAGAGCGGGCCGCGCGACGTCACCGTCTGGTGCTCGAACGACTATCTCGGCATGGGGCAGCACCCGAAGGTGCTCGCCGCGATGCACCAGGCCCTCGACGGCAGCGGCGCCGGCGCCGGCGGCACCCGCAATATCGGCGGCACCAATCACTACCATGTCCTGCTGGAGCGCGAGCTCGCCGATCTGCACGGCAAGGAAGCGGCGCTGATCTTCAATTCCGGCTACATGGCGAACTGGGCCTCGCTCTCGACCCTGGCCACCCGCATCCCCGGCTGCGTGATCCTGACCGACGGGCTGAACCATGCCTCGATGATCGAGGGCATCCGCCATTCGCGCGTCGAGAAGCACATCTTCGCCCATAACGATCCGGCCGATCTGCGCCGCAAGCTCGCCGCGCTCGACCCGGCCCGGCCCAAGCTGATCGCCTTCGAATCGGTCTATTCCATGGATGGCGACATCGCCCCGCTCGCGGAATTCTGCGACATCGCCGAGGCCTTCGGCGCCATGACCTATTGCGACGAGGTCCACGCCGTCGGCCTCTACGGGGCGCGGGGCGGCGGCGTCTCCGAGCGCGACGGGCTGGCGGACCGGCTGACCCTGATCCAGGGCACGCTGGCGAAATCCTTCGGCGTGATCGGCGGCTATATCGCCGGCTCGGCGGCGCTCTGCGACTTCATCCGCAGCTTCGCCTCCGGCTTCATCTTCTCCAGCTCGCTGCCGCCGGCGGTGGCGGCCGGCGCCATCGCCGCGATCCGGCATCTCAAGGAGAGCTCGGCCGAGCGCGAGCGCCAGCAGGACCGCGTCCTGGCGCTGCGGGCCAGGCTCGACGCGGCCGGCATCCCGCATCTGCCCAATCCCAGCCATATCGTGCCGGTGATGGTCGGCGAGGCCAAGGCCTGCAAGGCGATCAGCGACGAGCTGCTGGCGCGCTTCGACATCTACGTCCAGCCGATCAACTACCCGACCGTGCCGCGCGGCACGGAGCGGCTGCGGATCACGCCCTCGCCCTTCCATTCCGACGCCGATATCGACCGGCTGGTCTCGGCGCTCGGCCAGATTTGGGCGCGGGACGGGCTGACGCGGGCGGCCTGAGGCGGCACGCCGGGCTCCCTCAGCCCCTTTTCGCGACGATCATCAGGATCGCGCTCAGCAGGCCGAAGACCGCGGCGACGAAGGCCAGGATCAGAGTGCTCGCCCAGAACGGGAAGAAGCCGTCGATCCGCGCCTGTTCGGGCGCCGCCGCGTCATAGATCACGCTTACCGGATCGCCGACCCGATAGGCCGGCGGATTCGTCGCCCAGGAGGTGGCGAAGGTGACGGTCTGGCCTTGCGCGGTGCGGAAGCTCACCACCGGGCGATAGGTCGAATCGCCATCGCGCCGCATTTCGACGACGCGGCCCGCCGCATGATCCGCGAGAGCCTGCAGGCGCCGGTTCTCCCGGTAGCTGAGGAAGCAGGCGGTCGCCAGGACGACCGCGGCGATGCCGAAGAGGCAGCCGACGCGCCAGAACAGGAGCCTGCCGGTCCAGGCCCGCCCGGCCTCCAGCCTCGCCGGCTCGGCTTTTCTGCGGCTTTCTCCCATTCCGCCGCGGCGCCGCCCTCAGAGATTGAAGACGCGGTGCGGGACGAACTCGCCGTTTTCGACCGAGCCGGTGGCGATCAGCGTGCCGGCGCAGGTGGCGTAGGCGGCCTCCAGTTCGACCGGCGCCCCGGCGCCGCGCAGCAGGGCGCTCTGGCCGCGCTTGAGGCGGTTGGCCGCGTCGCGGTGGAGCACCACCTCGGGGATCAGGGTGAGCGCGGCCTTGACCGGCTGCAGCGCCGCCAGGGCACTCTCCGGGCTCTCCCGCAGGGTCTCGACCCCCGCCGCCTCGGCGACCGTGAACGGGCCGACGCGGGTGCGGCGCAGATGCGCGACATGGCCGAGGCAGCCGAGCGCCAGGCCGAGGTCGCGCGCGATGGCGCGGACATAGGTGCCCTTGCCGCATTCGGCCTCGAAGGTGGTGGTGGCGCCGTCATGGCTGACGATCACCAGCGAATCGATCTCGACGGGCCGAGCCTCCAGCGCGACCTCCTCGCCGTCGCGCGCCAGATCATAGGCGCGCTCGCCGGCGATCTTGATCGCCGAGAATTTCGGCGGCGTCTGCAGGATCGTGCCGGTGAAGCGCGGCAGCAGGGCCGCGATCGCGGCCTCGTCCGGTCGCTTCTCCGAGGTCGCGATCACCCGGCCCTCGGTGTCGTCGGTGTCGGTCTGCGTGCCCCAGGCGACGGTGAACTGATAGGCCTTGCGGCCGTCCATGACGAAGGGGACGGTCTTGGTCGCCTCGCCCAGCGCGATCGGCAGGAGGCCCGAGGCGAGCGGGTCGAGCGTGCCGGCATGGCCGGCCTTCTTGGCGGAGAAGGCGCGCTTGACCACGCTGACCGCATGGGTCGAGGTCATGCCGATCGGCTTGTCGAGCACGACCCAGCCATGGACGTCGCGCTTCTTCGGGCGCGGCGCCGGCGCGGCGTCCCGGACGGTCCCGGATGGGTTCTCAGCGGTCATCGTCACGGCCGTCGTCTTCTTCGTGGTCCTGGTCGATCTTCAGGCGCTGGACCTGCGTGTCGCGGCGCACTGCGTCGGAATCGAGCAGCGCGTCGATGCGCTCGGCCTCGGCGAAGCTCTCATCGGCGCGGAAGCGGACGTCCGGCGCGTATTTCAGGTTCACCCGATGGGCGATCTCGCCGCGGATATAGCGCTTGTGGCTCTCGAGCGCCTTGAGCACCGGCGCGACGTCCTGCCCGCCGAGCGGCATGATGTAGGCGGTGGCGAGCTTGAGATCGGGCGAGAGGCGCACCTCGGGGACGGTGACGACATGGTTCGCCAGCACGTCGTCATGGATGTCGCCGCGCGCCAGCATCTCGGCCAGCGCATGTCGGATCAGTTCGCCGACGCGGAGCTGGCGCTGGGACGGGCCTGAGAGCTTGGAAGGTTTTGCCATGATGTCTCGCTCTCCGGGATCGGACCGGATGGTTCAACGGGTCATTCCGGGGCGCGCCGTCAGGCGCGAGCCCGGAACCCATGAACACGGGTAGGGCAGAAAAGGGCGGAAGGGCAGCCCCCTTCTGCATCGATAGAGGATATGGGTTCCGGGCTCTTCGCTGCGCGAAGCCCCGGAATGACCCGTTGGCGGCCGCCTCAGAGGCTGCGCTTGATCTCCTCGACGCGATAGCACTCGATCACGTCGCCGACGCGCATGTCCTGGTAGTTCTCGAAGGCCATGCCGCAATCCTGGCCGGCCACGACCTCCTTGGCGTCGTCCTTGTAGCGCTTGAGCTGCGAGAGCTTGCCCTCGTGGACGACGACGTTGTCGCGGATGAGCCGAACATGGGCGCCGCGCTCGATGGTGCCGTCGCTGACGCGGCAGCCGGCGACCTTGCCGACCTTCGAGACGTTGAAGATCTCGAGGATGTCGGCGTTGCCGAGCATGGTCTCGCGCAGGGTCGGCGCCAGCAGGCCCGACATCGCGTCCTTCACATCATCCATGAGGTTGTAGATGATGTTGTAGTAGCGGATCTCGACGCCGGAACGCTCCGCCGCCTCGCGCGCCTCCTTGTGCGCGCGGACGTTGAAGCCGACCACCACCGCGCCCGAAGCCTGGGCGAGGGTGATGTCCGATTCGGTGATGGCGCCGACGCCGGAGGCGAGCACGCGGGCGCGCACCTCGTCGTTGCCGACCTTCTCGAGCGCGCCGACAATGGCTTCCACCGAGCCCTGCACGTCGCCCTTGACGACGAGCGGGAACTCCTTGCGGCCGGCGCCTTCCTTGAGCTCGCGCATCATCTCGGCGAGCGAGCGGCCGGCGCCCGAGGCCGCGCCGCGGGCGGCGAGGCGGTCGCGGCGCTGACGCTCGCGGTATTCGGTGATCTCGCGGGCCCGCGCCTCGGACTCGACCACCGCGACGCGGTCGCCGGCCTCGGGCGTGCCGTTGAAGCCGAGCACCTCGACCGGCATGGAGGGCGGAGCCTCCTTCACCTGCGCGCCGGTATCGGCGATCAGGGCGCGGACGCGGCCCCATTCGGCGCCCGCCACGACGATGTCGCCGGTGCGCAGCGTGCCGCGCTGGACGAGAACGGTCGCGACCGGGCCGCGGCCGCGATCGAGCTTGGCCTCGATCACCGTGCCTTCGGCCGGACGCTCCGGATTGGCCTTGAGCTCGAGAACCTCGGCCTGCAGCGAGATCGCCTCGAGCAGCTTGTCGAGGTTCTGGCCCATGCGTGCCGAGACCTCGATCTCGAGCGTGTCGCCGCCGAGCGACTCGACCTGGATCTCGTATTGCAGCAATTCGGCGCGGACGCGGTCCGGATTGGCCTCCGGCTTGTCGATCTTGTTGATCGCCACGATCAGCGGCACCCTGGCCGCCTTGGCGTGCTGGATCGCCTCGACCGTCTGCGGCATGACGCCGTCATCGGCCGCCACGACCAGCACGACGATGTCGGTCACCTTGGCGCCGCGGGCGCGCATCGCCGTGAAGGCGGCGTGGCCGGGCGTGTCGATGAAGGTGATCTTGTCGCCGAGCGGCGAGGTCACCTGATAGGCGCCGATATGCTGGGTGATGCCGCCGGCCTCGCCGGAGACGACCTTGGTCTTGCGCAGCGCGTCGAGCAGCGAGGTCTTGCCGTGGTCGACATGGCCCATGATGGTCACGACCGGCGGCCGCGGCATCAGGGTCTCGTCGGCGTCGGGCATGTCGAACAGGCCTTCCTCGACATCGGCCTCGGAGACGCGCTTGACGGTGTGGCCCATCTCCTCGGCGATGAGCTGGGCGGTGTCGGCGTCGATCACATCGGTGATCTTGTGCATCGCGCCCTGCTTCATCAGCAGGCGGATGACGTCGACGCCGCGCTCCGCCATGCGGTTGGCGAGCTCCTGGATGGTGATCGTCTCCGGGATCGTCACCTCCCGCATCACGCGCTCCTTCTGCGCGTCGGAGGGACGATGGCCGGTCATGCGCTGGACGCGGCGGCGGAAGGAGGCGACCGAGCGCGTGCGCTCGTCGTCCCCGCCGGTGGCGGTGGCCAGCGTCAGGCGGCCGCGCGGCCGCTCATTGCTGGTCTTCGGCGTCTTCGGCGCGGCCGGGGCGGGCCCGCGGCCGGCCCCGGTGCCGACACCGGCGCGGCGGAAGGCGGCCCGGACATCAACGTCACCGTCGGAACGGTTGCGCGGCGCCCCAGCGGAGGGCGGCGCCTGGCGCGTCGGACGCGCGACGGCCGGCTCGGCCGGAGCCGAAGCGTCCATGCGGGGCGTACGCGGCGTGTCGAGCCGCGGCGGACGCGAATCCAGGCGCGGCGGGCGGGAGCCGGCATCGCGGCCTCCCGGGGTGCGCGGCGCGAATTCGCGCGGGCCGGACGGGGCCGGGCGGCCGTAATACTGGGTCGGCTGCGGCGCGGGGGCCGGAGCGGGCGGGGCGGCCTCGCGCGGCTGGGCCGGCGACGGCGCGGCCGGGCGGGCGACCTGCTCCTCGCGCTGGCGCAGCGCGCTCTCGGCGCGGCGCTTCTGCTCGTCCTCCTGGCGGCGGCGCTCCTCTTCCTGGCGCTGGCGGGCCGCGGCGGCCTCGCGCTCCTGGCGCTCGCGCTCGGCGGCCTGTGCGCGCTGGCGGGCCTCCTCCTCGGCGGCGCGGCGCGCCTCGGCCTCGGAGCTGCGGGCCTCGGCGAGGGCGCGCTGGCGGGCCTCCTTCTCCTCGTCGGAGAGGGTGCGCAGCAACATGCCGCCGGCGGGACGCTGCGGCGCGGGAGCCGGGGCGGGACGCGGCGCGGACGGGGCCGGCGCCTGCGGCGCGCGCGGCGCCACCGGCTCCTTGGCCTCGTGACCCGGGACGCGGCGCTTGACCTCCACGACCACCTGCTTCGAGCGCCCATGCGAGAAGCTCTGGCGAACAGTGCTCTGCTCGACAGGCCGCTTCAGCGACAGGGTCTTGGGCGGGTTGACGGTGAGTGTCTTGTCGCCCGGGGTCTTGGTATCGGTCATTCCGCGTTCGGTCCTGCCGGTTCGGTCGTAACTTCGGGTTCGTTCTGGTCGGATGCGGCGGTATCGTCCGTCCGGTAACGGACGAGCCGACGCCAGCGGGAGAGTACGCCCTCGGCCGCCGGTCCCGGAGCAAGCGCGGCATGTATCACATGTGCCCGCCCCAACGCCAATTCCAAATCCGCCGCCGTGAAAATCGCGACGACGGGCAATGCGCGGGCCTTGAGGCCCTCGCTCTCGCGCGCCGCCCCGGCCCGCCTGACGGCCTGGCCGATCTTGCGCTTGCCGTCCTCGGCGCCGTCGCTCGCCGCGATCACGGCGAGGCAGCGCCCGCTGCCGATCAGCGCCTCGACCTTGGCGAAGCCGGCGGTGACCAGCCCCGCCTTGTTCGCCATCGCCAGCGCCTGCTGCGCGTCCCGCAGCATCAGCGCGTCGATCAGCTCGGGAAGGTCCGGCGGAACCGCGACCTTCGTCTTGAGCGAGCGCTCGAACGCCTTGCGCCGGATCGCCTCGGCGACCGCCTTGCGGCTCAGGCTCGCCCAGACGCCGCGCCCGGGCAGCTTGCGCCGCAGATCCGGCACCAGCACGCCGTCGGGCCCGGCCACGAAGCGGATCAGATCGTCGGGCGCCTTCACCGCGCGGGTGACGACGCAACTGCGCTCCGATCCGTTCTTGCCCGCCGCCGCCTTCATCGCGGGCGCTCCGCTCAGGCCTGCTCCGCCTCGCCGGCCGCGGCCTCGTCTTCGGGCTCCTCGGCCGGCGCCTCGATCCAGCCGGCATGGATGCGGGCCGCCATGATCAGCGCCTCGGCCTCCTGACGCGACAGGTCAAAGCCGTCCAGATAGCCGGCCTGGCGGATGGCCTCGCCATCCTTGCGCTCGGTCCAGCCGATCAGGTCGTCGGTCGCGCAGCCGGCGAGATCCTCGACGGTCTTCACGTCGTTCTCGCCGAGCGCGACCATCATGGAGGTGGTGACGCCCTCGACCTCGCGCAAGGCGTCCTCGACGCCGAGCGCGCGGCGCTTCTCGTCGAGCTCCGCCTCGACGGCGGCGAGATGCTCCTGGGCGCGGTTCTGGATCTCGGTCGCGGTGTCCTCGTCGAAGCCCTCGATCGAGGCGAGCTCGGCGAGGTCGACATAGGCGACCTCCTCGACGTTGCGGAAGCCTTCCGAGGCGAGGAGCTGGCCGACCGTCTCGTCGACGTTCAGCGCGTTCATGAACAGGTCGGTGCGCTGCACGAACTCCTTCTGGCGGCGCTCCGATTCCTCCTGCTCGGTGAGGATGTCGATGTCCCAGCCGGTGAGCTGCGAGGCCAGCCGCACGTTCTGGCCGCGGCGGCCGATGGCGAGCGAAAGCTGCTCGTCCGGCACCACCACCTCGATCTTGTCGGCCTCCTCGTCGAGCACGACCTTGGCGACTTCCGCCGGCTGGAGCGCGTTGACGACGAAGGTCGCGACGTCGGGCGACCACGGGATGATGTCGATCTTCTCGCCCTGGAGCTCGCCGACCACGGCCTGGACGCGCGACCCCCTCATGCCGACGCAGGCGCCGACCGGGTCGATCGAGGAATCGCGGCTGATCACGGCGATCTTGGCGCGCGAGCCGGGGTCGCGGGCGACCGCCTTGACCTCGACGATGCCGTCATAGATCTCCGGCACTTCCTGGCCGAAGAGCTTGGCCATGAACTGCGGATGGGTGCGCGACAGGAAGATCTGGGGCCCACGCGGCTCGCGGCGCACGTCGTAGACATAGGCGCGGGCCCGGTCGCCGACCTTGAAGGTCTCGCGCGGGATCATCTCGTCGCGGCGGATGATCGCCTCGCCGCGGCCGAGATCGACGAAGACATTGCCGTATTCGACGCGCTTGACCGCGCCGTTGACGATCTCGCCGATGCGGTCCTTGTACTCGTCGTACTGGCGGTCGCGCTCGGCCTCGCGCACCTTCTGGACGATGACCTGCTTGGCCGACTGGGCGGCGATGCGGCCGAAATCGAAGGGCGGCAGCGGATCGGCGATGACGTCCCCGACCTGGGCGGCCGGATTATGGCGCTTGGCCTCGTCGACCGTGATCTCGATCGCCGGATTCTCGACCGTGTCGACGACCTGGAGATGGCGGGCGAGGCGCAGCTCGCCGGTCTTGGTGTTGATCTCGGCATGGACGTCGGTCTCGGCGCCGTAGCGCGAGCGGGCGGCACGCGCGATCGCGTCCTCCATCGCGTCGAGCACGATCTGCCGGTCGATCGATTTCTCGCGGGCGACCGCATCCGCGATCTGCAGCCATTCGAGCCTGTTGGCGGCGACCACCATGGCGCTCACTCCTCTTCCGTCTCTGTTTCGTGCGGAGCCGGTCCGCTCTTCCTGCCCGGGCGCGGCCCCAGCGATTTGCCGCGGCCCTTCTTCGGGCTCGCAATCTCGTCGGCCGCCGGCATCTCGGGCGGCAGGCCCGACTTGCCGCGCCGCAGCGATTCGGTGACCAGCGCGTCGGTCAGCACCAGGCGCGCCTCGGCGATCAGCGCCATCGGGATCGCGACGTCGCGCTCCTCGTCGCTCTTGGCGTCGTCGCGCGTCAGCAGGGCGTCGGGCCCGGAAACCCCGCGCAGAATGCCGCGGAAGCGCTTGCGGCGCTCGAAGGGCTCGCTCATCTCGATCTTGGCGAGGTGGCCGGCCCAGCGCTCGAAGTCGCCGGCGCGCACCAGCGGACGATCGATCCCCGGCGAGGACACCTCCAGATAATAGGCCGCCTGGATCGGATCCTCGACATCGAGCACCGGCGAGACCGCCTGGCTGATCGCCTCGCAGCCCTCGACGGTCATCGAGCCGTCGGGCCGCTCCGCCATGATCTGCACGGTGCAGCCGTTCTGGCCGGTGACGCGCACCCGCACCAGCCGGTAGCCGAGATCGGCGATCGCCGGCTCGACGATCGCGGCCACGCGCGCCGCAACGCCGCTTTCGACGACGATGCGCGCTTCCGTTCCGGCCGCAGCGGCCGCCTCGCCTGTCGGTTCGTCCATCGCTTGATTCACGGCCCGGACCGTCCCTGTGCCTCCGGGGTCGCGGCCAATAAAAAAGAGCGGGCCGGCAGGCCCGCTCTTGATCATCGGCCGTAACCGATACCAGAGCTGTTGGGGGCTATGTAGTCCGCTCCGCGCCAAGATGCAAGCGCGACGGCGGCCGGCGCCGGCCGCCGCGTTTTTTGCCGGTTCGCTAACCCGTTGGTCATCCTTGCCTGACAGCCTGAGCAGGATGCGGTGAAGCCGCCCGCGGCGGGGCGCTGTGCGAGGACAGGTCATGAGTACGGTCGCCACGCTGCTGCGGGACCTGGAATCGACGATGCGGCGCGGCGCGGGCAGCGACCGCGCCGACATCCTCTCCCGGCTCACCGATCTGTTCCTCGCCACCGCGATCGATCTGGACGAGGAGCAGGTCGGGGTCTTCGACGTCGTGATCGGGCGCCTGTCGCGCGCCATCGAACTGCGCGCCCGCATCGAGCTGGCGGAGCGGCTGGCGCCGGTCCCGAACGCGCCGAACGGCGTGGTCCATCAGCTCGCCCTCGACGAGATCGCCGTCGCGCGGCCGGTGCTGCTGCTTTCGCCCCGGCTGAGCGACCAGGACCTCGTCGCGGTCGCGGCCGCCAAGGGCCGCGACCATATGCTCGCCATCACCGAGCGGCCACATCTCGGCGAGCCGGTGACGGATTTCCTGATCCTGCGCGGCGGGCGCGTGGTGACGCAGGCCGTCGCCGCCAACCAGACGGCCCGCTTCTCGCGGCACGGCATGGGCGTGCTGGCGATGCGGGCGGTGCAGGACGACGCCCTGCAGGAGACGCTCGGCCTGCGCCGCGACATCCCCGCCGAGCTCGCCGCGCAGTTGATGCGGGCCGCCAAGAGCTCCGCCCGCAGGCGCCTCGCCGAACAGCTCGCGCCGAATCTGACCGGAGAGATCGACGACGCCGTGGAGCGCGGCGCCGAAGCGGTCGCGGCGGGAGGGCGGATGCCGGGCGAGCTCGGCCCGATCAGCACGGCCCTGGCCGAGATCCACGCGCTCGACCAGGCCGGCGGGCTCGACGAGGCGCAGGTGCGGGCCTTCGCCGAAGCGGGCCGGACCGAGCATGCGATCTGCGCGCTCGCCTTGCTCGCGCAGCTCAGCCCGCCCGCGGCGGAGCAGGTGATCCTGGGCAGCGACCGCGAGGCCGTCCTGCTCGTGGCGCGCGGCCTCGACTGGTCCTGGGAGACGACGGCGGCGCTGATCGCGCTACGCAAGGATTACGGCAAGTCGGAAGCCGCGGTCGAGCGCGCCCGCGACAGCTTCCGCAACCTCGCCCAGAGCACCGCCCAGCGCGTGCTCGGCTTCCTCAGGATGCGCGACGCAAGGCCGTGAGATAGCTCGAGACGCGGCCTTCCCGGACCGCCTTGGCCTCGTAGCGGGTGCGGATCCAGCCCGGATAGGGCGTGCGCCAGTCGCCCGGCCGCTCGTCGGCCCAGTCGAAATCCGGCGAGGCCAGCAGGCGCGACAGCGTCCAGCCGACATAGTCGTCGATATCGCTGGCGAAGCGGAAGCGCCCGCCGGGCCGCAGCGCCCGGGCGAAGAGGGAAAGCGTCCGTTCCGAGACGAAGCGGCGCTTGCGCTGCCGGCGCTTGGGCCAGGGGTCGGGATAGAGCAGGTCGATGGCGTCGAGCCCGCCCGCCGGCAGGCGCGGCAGCATCAGCGCGGCGTCGCCGTCCCAGACCCGGATATTGCTCAAGCCTTCGCGCTCGACCACGGCGAGGAACTTGGCCATGCCGTTGATGAAGGGCTCGACGCCGATGAAGCCGATCCGCGGGCTCTCGCGCATCCGCATCAGCAGATGCTCGCCGCCGCCGAAGCCGATCTCCAGCCGGACCGCCTCGACGGGCTGCGGGAACAGGGCCTTCAGATCGGCGATCTCGCCTTCCGGCAGCCGCAGGCGCGGCAGGGTATGGGCGATCAGCGCGCTCTGGCCGTCGCGCAGGGCCTTGCCCTTGCGGCGGCCGAAGAAGGCGCGTTCGTCGTGGTCGACGTCGTGTGTCATGCGAATCGTTCTTGCAACCTGATCGTTTCCATCCGAACCGCGTCATCCCGGACAAGCCGCGCAAGCGGCGCCGATCCGGGATCCATGCCAGAGCATCGCCGAGGACCGTTCGGGCATGGATCCCGGGTCTGCGCTTCGCTGCGCCCGGGATGACGGCGCGGATGGTGCTCTGTAGCAAAAAGAAGAGGCCGGAACGATCCGTTCCGGCCTCTTCGCTTCGTCCGGTCGGTCAGCCTCAGGCGGCGACGGCCTTCTTCAGCGCGTCGACGAGATCGGTCTTCTCCCAGGAGAAGGAGCCGTCGCGGCCGGCCTTGCGGCCGAAATGGCCATAGGCCGCGGTCTTGGCGTAGATCGGCTTGTTGAGGCCGAGATGGGTGCGGATGCCGTTCGGCGAGAGGTCGACGATCTTGCCGAGCACCTCCTCCAGCTTCGCCTCGTCGACCTTGCCGGTGCCGTGCAGGTCGACATAGATCGACAGCGGCTTGGCGACGCCGATGGCGTAGGAGAGCTGGATCGTGGCGCGGTCGGCGAGCTTGGCCGCGACGACGTTCTTGGCGAGGTAGCGCGCCGCATAGGCGGCCGAGCGGTCGACCTTGGTCGGGTCCTTGCCCGAGAAGGCGCCGCCGCCATGCGGGGCCGCGCCGCCATAGGTGTCGACGATGATCTTGCGGCCGGTCAGGCCGGCGTCGCCGTCCGGGCCGCCGATGACGAACTTGCCGGTCGGGTTGATGTGCCAGACCGTGTCCTTGGTGATCCAGCCTTCCGGCAGGGCCGCGCGGATATAGGGCTCGACGATCCTGCGCACATCCTCGGAGGTCAGCTTCTCGTCGAGATGCTGGGTCGAGAGCACGATCTGGGTGACGCCGACCGGCTTGCCGTTCTCGTATCGGACCGTGACCTGGCTCTTGGCGTCGGGGCCGAGCTTGGCGGCGTCGCCCTCGCCCTTCTTGCGGGCGAGCGCCAGCGTCTCGAGGATCTTGTGGGCGTAGTAGATCGGGGCCGGCAGCAATTCCGGCGTCTCGCGGCTGGCATAGCCGAACATGATGCCCTGGTCGCCGGCGCCGACATCCTTGTTGCCGGATTCGTCGACGCCCTGGGCGATGTCGGCCGACTGCGGATGCAGCAGCACGTCGATCTTGGCCTTCTTCCAGTGGAAGCCGTCCTGCTCGTAGCCGATGTTGCGAATCGCCTTGCGGGCGACCGACTTCACCTTCGACTTGATCTGCTTCTCGTCGAGATGGGTGCGGACCTCGCCAGCGATGACGACGCGGTTGGTGGTCGCCAGCGTCTCGGCCGCGACGCGGACCTTGGCCGGCTCGTAGCCCGCCTTCACCGCTTCCTTGAAGAACAGATCGACGATCTCGTCGGAGATGCGGTCGCAGACCTTGTCGGGATGGCCCTCCGAGACGGACTCGCTGGTGAACAGGTAATTCTGGCGTGACACGGGCGCGACTTCCCTCGAATCCGGACGGGGGGAAACAGGCTGGCGCGGCTGCGCCAGCGTGAAAAACGCTCCGTCATTGCAGCCGAACGCGTTCGCCGTCAAGCGCAATAATCCGTTTATCGGGAGGATCGTTCGCCAAGCCGAACGACGCGCGTCGATAATCAGGCCTTTTCGTCGCCTTCGGCCGCAAGGGCCTCGACGAGGTCGATGATCCGGCGCCTGACGCGGCCGTCCTTGATGCGCGTGAAGGCCTTGGTGAGCTGCACGCCCTCGCTCGTCGACAGGAAGTCGGAGATGTAGGTCGTGGCGCTCGCATCGGAAAAGCTGCCCGCCGGCCCGTCGCCGGTCGGCGCGCCGTCGAAGAAGAAGGCCACCGGCACATCGAGCATCTTGGCGATCTGCTGCAGGCGGCTCGCGCTGATGCGGTTCGAGCCCTTCTCGTATTTCTGGACCTGCTGGAAGGTCAGGCCCAGCGCCTCGCCCAGCTTTTCCTGGCTGACCCCGGCGAGCATGCGGCGCATGCGGACGCGACTGCCGACATGGCGGTCGATCGGATTGGGTATCTTCTTGATCATCATTCGCCTGCCCTAGAGTCGCTGTCATGGCCAGGAGCCGCAATCCTGGTCGGTGCGGAAGTCGTGATGTATTACAAGCCGGCGAGCCGGTCCACTCTCCTTCGGAAGGCTCTCCGATCCGCTTCAGGCCCGCCGGAGCCGGGCCAGCACCAGGAATAGCGCCAGGATTCCGGCGAAAACCAGATCGCCGAACCGCGCATAGGGCGTCACCGGCCCGGGGCGGGGCAAGCCGGCGTCGAGCACGCCCTCGACCCCCAGCGGCAGGCTCGCGACCACCCGGCCATAGGCATCGACCACGCCGGAGATGCCGGTATTGGCGACGCGCACCAGCGGCAGCCCCTCCTCGATGCTGCGCAGCCGGGCCTGGGCGAAATGCTGGTAGGGGCCGCTGGTCTGCCCGAACCAGCCGTCATTGGTGACGTTCAGGAAGAAGGCGGGGCGCGGCCCGCGCGGCATCACCGCGCCCGGAAACACCGCCTCGTAGCAGATCAGCGGCGCCGCGCTCGGCAAGCCCTTGACCTCGAGCGGCCGATGCGCGCTTCCCGCCGAGAAGCCGCCCGGGATCGAGACGAATTGCGACAGGCCGGCGGCGCGGATCAGCGTGCCCAGAATCGGCGGCAGATATTCCCCGAAGGGCACGAGATGGACCTTGTCGTAGCTCGCGACGATCTCGCCCGCGTCGCTGACCACCTGGATCGCATTGTAGATCGGCGGCCGCCCCTCGCCGGGCAGCGGCTCCCCGGCCCGCGCCGCGCCGGTGATCAGCGTCACGTCCGGGGGCAGGGCGGCGGCGATGCGCGCCAGCGCCTGCGGCGTGCGCCCGAGCAGGAAGGGAAAGGCCGATTCCGGCCAGATCAGATGGGTGACGGCCTGCAGCCCCGGCGTCTCGGGGCTCGTCGCCCGGTCGCTCAGCTCGAGATAGCGCTCGAGGATTTCGGCGCCGTTATGGCCGTTGAACTTGGCGTCCTGCGGCAGGTTCGGCTGCATCAGCCGCAATTTCACGCCGGCGACGAGCGGCGCGGGCGGGGCCGGGACGCGCCAGAAACCATAGGCCAAGAAGCCGACGAGCACCGCGAGCGCCAGCAGCGACGGAAGCCAGCGGCCGGAGGCCCCGGTCGCGGTGCCGAGCGTCGCTGGCGCGGCGCCGAGCGCGACGGCGAACAGCGTGAGCCCGTAGAGGCCGAAGAGCGCAGAGGCCTGGGCGAGGTGGATCTCGCCCGACAGCATCATGCCATAGGCGTTCCAGGGAAAACCGGTCAGGACATGGCCGCGCAGCCATTCGCTGATCCCGAGCGCCGCGGCCAGGACGAGAATGCGCCCCGCGCCCTTCGGCCAGAACAGCCGCGCGGCGCCGAAGGCCAAGGCCGGAAAGACGGCGAGGCAGGCCGGCAGCGCCACGACGCCGAGCGGCAGCGCCCAGGCGAATTTGTCGGCCTCGACCAGGAAGGCCGCGCCGAGCCACCACAGGCCGGCGACGAAGAAGCCGAAGCCCCACCACCACCCCGCGGCGAAAGCGGAGCGGAAGCGCCCGGCGCGGCCGGCTCCGACCGCGCCGTCCATCAGCCAGACGGCGGCCGTCATCGGCAGCACGACCAGCGGCCACAGATCGAGCGGCGGCAAGGCGAGCGCGCCGCTGGCGCCGGCGGCGAAGGCGATCAGGCGCCGGCGCCATCCCCAAGCCAGGATGACGGCTTCGGCAACGCGGGCGAGCCGCATCAGCCCGCCTCCATCGCCGCTTCCTCGGGCGCCGACGGGTCGCGACGGCGGATGGTGAGCCGCTTGACGCGGCGCTGGTCGGAATCGAGCACCTCGAAGGACAGGCCCTCCGGCCCCTCGACGGTCTCGCCCTGGGCCGGGACGCGGCCGGCCAGCGTGACGATCAGCCCGCCGAGCGTGTCGATGTCGTCGGCGACCTCGTTGCCGGAGAGATCGACCCCCGTCGCCTGCCGGAGCTCCTCGAGGGTGGCGCGCGCATCCGCCGCGAAGCAGCCTTCCCCGGTCGCGGTGATCGGGACCTCCTCCTTGTCGTGCTCGTCCTCGATGTCGCCGACCACGATCTCGATCAGGTCCTCGATCGAGACCAGCCCGTCGGTCCCGCCATATTCGTCGATGACGAGGGCGATATGGGTCCGGGTCGCCTGCATGCGGACCAGCAGGTCGACCGCCGGCATCGAGGGCGGGACATAGAGGACGGGGCGCAGCAGCTTCGTCTCCGAAAGCCGCGTCGAGAGATCGACCGCCGACAGATCATGGACGGCGGCCCCCTTTGGAGCCGCCTCCTCCGGCGCGCCGGCCGCCGGCTCGGGAGCGGCCTGCTCGGCGATATATTCGAGGAAATCGCGGATATGGACCATGCCGCGCGGGTCGTCGAGCAAATCGTCGAAGACCGGCAGGCGCGAATGGCCGGCGGTGCGGAACAGGGCGAGAAGCTGGTCGATGCTGGCATCGGCCGGCACGGCGATGATGTCGGCCCGCGGAATCATGACGTCGCCGACCCGGCGCTCGCGCAGGCTCAGCACATTGGTCAGCATGGCGCGCTCCTGCGCCGTCAGGTCCGCGAGCTCGCCATTCTCCTCGGCCAGCGCCTCGACGATCTCCTCGCGGGCCGTGCCGCCGCCGCGCAGGCCAAGCCGGTCGAGGAACTGGCCGAGCCAGTGGCCGAGCCCGCGGCCGTTGGTGTCGTTCTGGGATTGTCGCCCGTCGTCGCTCATGATCGTGAAGGTTCTGGGGAAGCGGGTGCCGCCTCGGAGACGAGCTCGGCATCGGCATAGGGATCGGCGATGCCGAGGCGGGCGAGCGCCTCGACCTCGAGCGCTTCCATCCGGCGCGCCTCGGCCTCGGTCTCATGGTCCTCGCCGAGCAGATGCAGCAGCCCGTGGACGACGAGATGGCGGAAATGATCGGGGACGCTCTTGCCCTCGGCCTCAGCCTCGCGCGCGAGCGTCTCGTAGGCGACGACGATGTCGCCGAGCAGCGGGCTCGCCGCGATGCGCTCGGGCGGCGCGGCCGGGAAGGAGAGCACGTTGGTCGCCTTGTCGAAGCCGCGCCAGTCGCGGTTGACGATGCGGATGCGCCGGTCGTCGGTCAGCAGCAGGCTGAGCTCGGCGCCGTCGAGAGGCCGGCGCGGCGCGACGGAAAGCCCGGCGCTCAGCGCCTCGCCGGCGAGGGCGCGCAGGGCCGCGAGATCGCCGAGCTCGCGCCAGCGGCGCGACTGGGCGCGAATGTCGAGAGCCAGGGTCGGGGTGGTCTTCGCGGGCGGCGCCGAACGCCGCGCGCGAGGTCGATCCTTCATCGCGGCCGCTCCCGCGCCAACATCCGCTTCAACCCTTCGCCCTCGCCCTCGCGATACGCCTCGGGCGCCGCGCCGGGATTGCGCATCGCCTCCTCGCGCTCCTCGCGCTCGCGGCGTGCCGCGGTCTCATAGGCCAGAACGATGCGGCGCACCAGATCGTGGCGGACGACGTCGCCCTCCTCGAAGCGGGCATAGCCGATGCCCTCGACATCCTTGAGCAGCCTCACCGCCTCGACGAGGCCGGAGCGCTGGCCGGGCGGCAGGTCGATCTGCGAGGGGTCGCCGGTGATGATCATGCGCGAGCCCTCGCCCAGGCGGGTGAGGAACATCTTCATCTGCATCGAGGTGGCGTTCTGCGCCTCGTCGAGCAGCACCACCGCGTTGGAGAGCGTGCGGCCGCGCATGAAGGCGAGCGGCGCGATCTCGATCATGCCGGTCTGCAGGCCGCGCTCGACATGGCGCGCCTCCATGAAATCGTTCAGCGCGTCGTAGATCGGGCGCAGATAGGGATCGACCTTCTCGCGCATGTCGCCGGGCAGGAAGCCGAGCCGCTCGCCCGCCTCGACCGCCGGACGCGACAGGATCATGCGCTCGACCACGCCCTGCTCGATCAGCGAGACGGCGTGCCCGACCGCGAGCCAGGTCTTGCCGGTGCCGGCCGGGCCTTCGGCGAGCACGAGCTCATGGCGCTTGAGCTGGCGCAGATAGGCGTCCTGCGCCGCGTTGCGGGCCCTGACCGGCCCGCGCTTCCTTGTAACGATCGCGTCGAAGGCGGTCTTGCCCGGATCGGGCGTCGGGAAGAGCGAGCGCTGGACGTTGCTCTCCTCGATGGCGCCGTCGACATCGCCGAGCGTCACCGCCGCGCCGGCCTTGGCCCGGGCATAGAGCGTCTTCAGCACGCGCACGGCCTGCTCCGCCGTCTCGCGCGGGCCCTTCACCGTGGCGTGGTTGCCGTTGGGATTGACGACGACGCCGAGCCGCCGCTCGAGATGGGCGAGGTTCTGGTCGTACTGGCCGAAGACGAGGCTGGCGAGGCGGTTGTCTTCGAATGTCAGCGTCACCTCGGTGGCCGGCAAGCCCTCGCGGGCCAGGGTCTGCGCCGGCGCGATCTCGCGCCGCGGGTTCCGGTCGGGTTTCGGCGTCATCGAATCAGCCTGTGCCAAATGAGTCGTCTCCCTGGCGGTGATTCCGGCCCGGCAGGAACAACCGGCCGGGGCGTCTCGCAGCATAACCCAACGCAACGGTTTCAACCTGATGACAGGGCGTCCTCGACATGCAGATGGGGACGGGCCGGGGCGCGCTCAAGCGGCCATTTCCTTGCGCGGATCGTCCTGCGCCCCGCATTTGCGGCCGAAGAGCGAATTGGTGCTCGTCCGCTCGATCACCACCCGCACGATCTCGCCGATCCGGTCGCTGTCGCTGTCGATCTGCACGGCCTGGAGATAGGGCGACTTGCCGGCCATCTGTCCCGGATGGCGCCCGGCGCGCTCGAGCAGCACGTCGACCGTCCGCCCGACCATCGCGGCGTTGAAGGCCTGGCGATGATGCTCGATGCGCCCCTGCAGCCGGTAGAGCCGCTCGTCCATGACCTCGCGCGGGATCTGGGCGTCGAGATCGGCGGCCGGCGTGCCGGGGCGCGGCGAGTATTTGAACGAATAGCTCGAGGCGAAGCCGATCTCGTCGACGAGGCGGATGGTGTCCTCGAAATCGGCGTCGGTCTCGCCGGGGAAGCCGACGATGAAGTCCGAGGACAGGGCGATGTCGGGCCGGGCCTCGCGGATGCGCCCGATTAGGCGGCGGTACTCGTCGCCGGTATGCTTGCGGTTCATCGCGGCGAGGATGCGGTCCGAGCCCGCCTGCACCGGCAGATGCAGGAACGGCATCGCCTGCGGCAGATCGCGATGGGCGGCGATCAGATCGTCGTCCATATCGCGCGGATGGCTGGTGGTGTAGCGGATGCGGGCGATGCCCGGCACCTCGGCGACGCGGTGCATCAGCCGCGCCAGGCTCCAGACGGCGCCGTCCGGCCCCTCGCCGTGATAGGCGTTGACGTTCTGGCCGATCAGGGTGACGTCGCGCACGCCGGCCTCGGCCAGGCGCTCGACCTCCGACAGGATCTGCGCGACCGGGCGCGAGAACTCGGCGCCGCGCGTATAGGGCACCACGCAGAAGGCGCAGAACTTGTCGCAGCCCTCCTGCACCGTGACGAAGGCCGAGACGCCGCGGGCGCGGATGACCTGCGGCTTCGTCGCCGGCAGGAAGCCGAACTTGTCCTCGATGGGAAGGTCGGTGTCGACGACGCGCCTGCCCGCCGCCTCGGCCAGCAATTCCGGCAGGCGGTGATAGGCCTGCGGACCGACGACGAGATCGACGGCGGGCTGGCGGCGCTGGATCTCGCCGCCCTCGGCCTGCGCGACGCAGCCGGCGACGACGATCTTCGTCTCTTGCCCCTGCGCGCCCTGCGCCTTCTTGATGTCGCGCAGCTTGCCGAGCTCGGTATAGACCTTCTGCACGGCCCGGTCGCGGATATGGCAGGTGTTGAGCAGGATGAGGTCCGCGCCTTCCGGCGTCGCCGTCTCCTCATAGCCCTGCTCGCCGAGGATATCGGCCATCCGCTGCCCGTCATAGACGTTCATCTGGCAGCCGAAGGACTTGATGTGGACTTTCTTCATCGTCGCGTTTGGGATCTCCAAACCGTCTCCTTACTCCGGTTCGCGCGGCTTGAAAACGGCCGGGCTGCCGCAAGGGACGCAAAGCAAGGCCCGCGCCAACCCCGGCCTCATTCGGCCGGGCGGCCGGTCACCGCCTCGCGGCGGGCCATGCGCACCACGCCCTCGACCAGCCGCGTCGCCTCCTTGCGCGAGGTCGCGCGGCCCATCGTGATCGGCGCGCCCCAGACCAGCTCGACATCGACGGCGCCGCAGGCCAGCACATATTTGAGATGCGGCGCGAGCTCGGTGTCGCCGTACCAGGCCAGCGCGCTGCGCTCGATGCGCCCGCCGGGCAGGCCGCGCCGGCCGGTATAGGTGATGGTCAGCGGATAGACGGTGACGTCGGCCTCGCTGTCGCCGATCGCCCGATGCGCCGCGCCGAGCAGCGAGGAGCGGAAGGGCAGGATGCGCGTGCCGTCGCCGGTCGTGCCCTCGGCGAAGAGGACGATCTCCTCCCCCGCCGCGATGCGCTCGCCCATCGCCGCGGCGACCCCGGCCGTGGCGCGCGGGCGCTGGCGGTCGATATAGACGGTGCGCTGCAGGTCGGCGAGGAAGCCGATGACCGGCCAGCCCGCGACTTCGCTCTTGGCGACGAAGGAGATCTCGCGCTCGGCGCCGATGACGCAGATGTCGAGCCAGGAGACGTGATTGGCGACGACCAGCGCGCCGGAGCCGCGCGGCGGCGGCGTGCCCCTGACCCGCCGGCGCACGCCGAGGCAGAGGCAGGCGAGGCGATGGAAGCGCCGGGGCAGCACACCGGCCCGCGCCGGCAGGACGCGCCTGACGACGAGCTGAGGCAGCAGCATGGCCAGCGTGCCGGCGCCCAGGCAGAGCAGGCGGCACAGGGCGCCGGCGGATAATCCGTTCATGCGCGAGCGGGTCCGGTCATCGGCGGCGGGCGGTCCTCGTGATCGTCCTGCGGCCGGCGGCGTCGGAAACCCGTTTCCTGACCCGGCCGAGGGTCCAGGCGCGCTGTCATCGCCCGATTGCGGCGCCTTGTCACGCGAGATCGAGCCGCATCGCGATCGCGGTCGCGCGCGTGCCGTCCGGCTTGGGATAATAGCCCTTGCGGCGGCCGACCTCGCGGAAACCGAAATGGCGATAGAGCCGCTCGGCCGGCTCGTTGCCCTCCTCGACCTCGAGGAAGACCTGGACGACCCCCTCGCCGGCGAGGCGCGCGAGATGGGCCGCGAGCAGGGCCCGGCCGAGACCGGCGCCGCGGCGGGCCGGCAAGACCACGATGCTGAGGATCTCGGCCTCGTCCGCCGCCTTGCGCGACATCGCGAACCCGGCGGGGCTGCCGCCACCGCTGAACACGCCGTCGGTCACCACACCGGCATCGGCGATCAGCGCGGCGCATTCCGCCGGCTCCCAGCCGCGGGCGAAGCCGCCGCGATGATGCAGCGCCGCGACCTGCCGCGCATGGGCCACGCCGAGGCGTTCCGTCCGCGCCGGCGCCGAATCGGGGTGAAGGAGCTTGCGCAGCCAGTCCATTCCGCTCGTTCGCATGCCACGGTCCGGGAACCAAGCGCCGTCGGGAGCCCTCATCGGCGCGGCAGGCGCGCCTTGTCCTGCGGCGTCGTCTCCGGCGCCTTGAGGTAGAGCGGGCGCGGCGGCGCCGTCTCCGGATCGGCGATCAGGCCGAGCCGCGCCACCCAGGCGATGTCCGGCGCCCGGGCGCTGTCGATCACGACCGCGTCGAGACCGATCGCCCAGGCCTCGTTCGCCACCGCGAGCGCCGCGGAGCCGACGAGGCTGACCGGCCCGGCGCCGATGGCGCGCGCCGCGTCGCGATAGCTGACCTGGCGCAGCGAGACGAGCGGCTTGCCCTCGGCGCTCAGCGCCTGGAACCAGACCTGGCCGTGCCGGGCGTCAAGCGCCGCGGCGACGACGCGGCCGGATTCGCGGCCGATCAGCGGCGCGGCACAGGCCGCGACCGTGGTGACCCCGACCGCCGGGATGCCGGCGGCGAAGGCGATGGCGCGCGCCGCGCTGACGCCGACCCGCAGGCCGGTATAGCTGCCCGGGCCGACGGTGACGGCGACGCGGCCCAGCGAGGAGAAGCCGCCCTCGACGGCGTCCATCACCCGCTCGACCAGCGGCATCAGCGCCTCGGCATGGCCGCGATCCATGGCGATCTGCTCCCGGGCGAGCGGCTCGGCCTGGCCGGCCTCGAGCACGCAGGCCGAGCAGGCGCCGAGCGCGGTGTCGATCGCGAGAATGCGCATCAGCGTTGGGCTCGACTTCTCATGAGATTGCCGGAACAATCGCAGTGATCCCGGATCGGCGGGGCTTCGCCGCTTGTCCGGGATGACTGCGTGAAAGCAATATTGCGCTCAAACCGCCTCGACCCCGCGCACTTCCGGCAGGAAGTGGTGCAGCAGGTTCTGGATGCCGTGCTTCAGCGTCGCCGTCGAGGAGGGGCAGCCGGAGCAGGCGCCCTTCATCACCAGGTAGACCGTGCCGTCGCGGTAGCCGCGGAAGGTGATGTCGCCGCCATCGCCGGCCACGGCCGGGCGGATGCGGGTTTCCAGCAGGTCCTTGATCGTCTCGACGGTCTCGCTGTCCTCCGGCGCGAAGAACTCGCCCTCATCCGTCTCGTCCGCCGCCGAGCCTTCCGACAGCACCGGCGCGCCCGACATGAAATGCTCCATGATCGCGCCGAGGATCGCGGGCTTGAGATGCGGCCATTCGCCGTCGGATTTGGTGACGGTGATGAAATCGGAGCCGAGGAAGACGCCCGAGACGCCCGAGACGCCGAACAGGCGCTGCGCCAGCGGCGAGCGCTCGGCCTCGGCCGGCTCGCGCATGTCGAGCGTGCCGCTGCCCATGACGATGCGCCCGGGCAGGAACTTCAGGGTCGCCGGATTCGGCGTCGCTTCGGTCTGGATGAACATGGATACCTCCGGATTCCGGCGGTTCAAGGTCGCCGTTCCTGGCTCCGATATAAGCCGGCGGATGGAATCATTCCAGCCGGGCCGTGATTGCGGGCGCAGCGAAGCGAGCGCCGTCGCGCGTCACGCCAGCGCGTCGATCTCCTCGTCCTCGAGATGGCCGGGGACGATGGCCACGGGAATCGGGAAGTTCGCCGAGGCCTTGCCGGCGAGCGCGCTGACCAGCGGGCCGGGGCCCTCGCGGCCGGTGCCGGCGGCGAGGACGAGCAGCGAGATGTCCTCGTCCTCCTCGATCAGCTTGACCAGCTCATCGGCCTTGTCGCCGGTGCGCACCACCTTCTCGGGCTCCAGGCCGGCGAGGGCGCGGACGATGCTCGCGGCGGCGTCGAGGCGCTTCTCGGCCTGCTCCTCCGCTTCCGCCCGCATCACCTCGCCGACGCCGAGCCAGTTTTCATGCTCCGGCGGCGTCGCCACGCCGAGCAGCACGATGGCCGCGCCGACGCGGGCGCAGCGGCGCGCGGCGAAGCGCAGCGCCTTGGCGCATTCCTCGCTGTCGTCGACCACAGCGAGGAATTTCGGGCGATGGCCCGTCTCGTAGGACCGCCGTCGTTTGACCATGGATAGAGCCTGCCGCCGCTTCAGGAGCGGGCATGGTGACCTGCGCCGGCCGCCCGGCGCAAGCCCCGCGCCCGCGACCGGGCCTCCGGCTTGCGTCCCGGCTCAGCCGCGGACGAAGCCGACGATGTCCTTGACCTCGTTCATGATCGGCGTCGCGATGGCGCCGGCGCGTTCCGCGCCCGCGCCGAGGATGGCGTCGATATGCCGGGGCTCGGCGAGCAGGCGGCGCATCTCGCCGGCGATGGGGGCGAGCTTCTCGACCGCGAGATCGACCAGCGCCGCCTTGAAGCCGGAGAACTGGCCGCCGCCGAACTGCTGCAGCACCGCGCTCTTCGCCACGCCGGAGAGGCCGGCATAGATGCCGACCAGATTCTCGGCCTCCGGCCGGCCCTCCAGCCCCTTCTCCTCGGAGGGAAGCGCCTCGGGATCGGTCTTGGCCTTGCGGATCTTCTGCGCGATGGCGTCGGCGTCGTCGGTCAGGTTGATGCGCGAATAGTCGGAGGTGTCCGATTTCGACATCTTCTTGGTGCCGTCGCGCAAGCTCATCACGCGCTGGGCCGGGCCCATGATCATCGGCTCGGGCAGCGGGAAGAAGCCGAGCTCGCCGGTGCCGAGGCCGAGCTCGGCGATCTGCGGCGCGAAGTCGTTGTTGAACTTCTGCGCGATGTCGCGGGTCAGCTCGAGATGCTGCTTCTGGTCCTCGCCGACCGGCACATGCGTCGCCTTGTAGAGCAGGATGTCGGCCGCCATCAGGCTCGGATAGGCGTAGAGACCGAGCGAGGCGTTCTCGCGGTCCTTGCCGGCCTTCTCCTTGAACTGGGTCATGCGGTTCATCCAGCCCAGCCGCGCGACGCAGTTGCAGATCCAGGCGAGCTCGGCATGGGCCGAGACCTGGCTCTGGTTGAAGATGATGCTCTTCTGCGGATCGATGCCGGCCGCGATATAGGCGGCAGTGACCTCGCGGATGGCGCGCTTCAGGTCGGCGGGGTCCTGCCATAGCGTGAGCGCGTGCATGTCGACCACGCAGAACACGCATTCATGGGTCTCCTGCATCGCCACCCAATTGGTCAGCGCGCCGAGATAGTTGCCCAGATGCAGCGTCGAGGTGGGCTGCATGCCTGAAAATACGCGCTGGTGAAAACCCGACATGGGGGACTCCGTCGTCACGATGGAGGAAGGAAGGGGCGCTTCTGGCTCAAGCCCGGCGCTTGCGCAAGGGGAGAGCGCCAAAGGCGCCGAGCAGCGCGCCCACCGCGCCATAGACGACCGCTCCGCCCAGGCAGAGCAGCCCCAGCGCCGCGGCCCGGTGCAGAAGCGGTTGGCCCGGGGCGAGCGGCCCGGCCAGCGCCCCCAGCAGAAGCGGCAGCGCGCCGAGCATGACCGCGCTCGCCGCGAGGCTGGCGGCGATCGGCCGCAGATTTCCGGGGCTCGGGCGCCAGATGCCGTCCCGGACCAGCATCGCGCCGAGCAGCACGGCCTGCACGGCGAAGGCGAGCGTCGCGGCGAAGGCGGCCATCCGCGCGGCGTCGCCCCCGGCCGCCAGCCCGAAGCCGGCGAAAGCCGCGACCAGAACGGCGAGGCCGCCGGACAATAGCGGCAGGCGCGGCAGGCGCCGGGCGAAATAAACCTGGCCGAAGATCTTCGCCGCGATGGCGAAGGGCAGGCCGCAGCCGAAGGCGGCCAGCGCCGCGGCCGTGCGGATGCGGTCGCCGGCCTCGAAGCGGCCGTGCTCGAACAGCACCGAGACGATCGGATCGGCCAGCGCGACGAGGGCCGCGCCGGCCGGCAGGGCCAGGGCGAGCCCCAGCGCCAGCGAATGGCCCAGCATCGCGTCGGGCCCGTCGCGACCGGCGGCGCCCGCCATGTCGGAAAGCACCACGGTGCCCATCGCCACGCCGACGAAACCGAGCGGGAGCTGGAAGACGCGGTCGGCATAATACAGCGCCGAAACGGCGCCGGGCTCGGTCGAGGCGATCTGCGTCGCGACCAGCAGGACGAGCTGGGCCGCCGAGGCGGCGAGCAGGGTCGCGCCGCCGGTGCGCAGGAGGCGCGTCATGTCGGGCGACCAGCGCAGGGCCGGACGCGCCAGGCCGAGCCCGCGCAGCGCCAGCAGGATCAGGGCGAGATGCGCGAGGCCGGTCAGGCTGACGCCGATGGCGAGCCATCGCGCCGCGCTTTCCGGCGCTGCGCCGGAGAGATGCAGCGCCAGCAGCAATCCGAGCAGGATCGCGTTCATCAGCGCCGGCGCCAGCGCCGCGACCGCGAAGCGCCGCTCCGCATTGAGCAGCGCCGCGAGGAGGGCGGCCAGGGTGGTGAGCAGCAGGAAGGGCAGCATCAGCCGCGTGTAATGGGCCGCGAAGGCCAATGTCGCCGGCTCCCCGGCGAAGCCGCCGGCGAGGCCGAGCACCAGCCAGGGCGCGACCAGCTCGCCGACCGCGACCAGAAGCAGGAGCAGAAAGGCGAGATTGCCGGTCGCCTCGGCGGCGAAGCGACGCGCCTCGCCCAGTCCGCGCTCGCGCGCGATGCCGAGATAGAGCGGCACGAAGGGCGCGTTGAGCCCGCCCTCGCCCAGCACGCGGCGGACGAGATTAGGCAGGCGCAAGGCCGCCAGATAGGCATCCGCAACCGGCCCGCCGCCGAGCAGGCGCGCGATCAGCACGTCGCGCGCGAAGCCGAGCAGGCGCGAGGCGACGGTCGCGGCGCCGACGACGGCCGAATCGCGGGCGAGGCAGGAGGGCGGCTCCGACACCTGCGCCCCCGGCCCGGCCATCAGAGGATGAACCGGCTCAGATCGGCGTTCTTGGCCAGATCGCCGATGCGCGCCTCGACGTAAGGCCCGTCGATCGTCACCGTCTCGCCGGAGCGGTCCGGCGCGGTGAAGGAGATCTCGTCGAGGATGCGCTCGATCACGGTCTGGAGCCGGCGGGCGCCAATGTTCTCGACCGTGGAATTCACCTCGACCGCGATGCGGGCGATGGCGTCGATCGCGTCGGGCGCGAACGCGATCGCGACGTTCTCGGTCGCCATCAGCGCCACGGACTGCTTGATCAGGCTGGCCTCCGTCTCGGTCAGGATGCGCTTGAAGTCCTCGATGTCGAGCGGGTTCAGCTCGACGCGGATCGGCAGGCGGCCCTGCAATTCCGGCAAGAGGTCGGAGGGGCGCGAGACATGGAAGGCGCCCGAGGCGATGAACAGGATGTGGTCGCTCTTCACCGCGCCGTGCTTGGTCGCGACGGTGGTGCCCTCGATCAGCGGCAGCAGGTCGCGCTGCACGCCTTCGCGCGAGACATCGGCGCCGCCCTTGCCCTCGCGGGCGCAGATCTTGTCGATCTCGTCGAGGAAGACGATGCCGTTCTCCTCGACCTCGCGGATCGCCGCCTGGACGATCGCCTCCTGGTCGATCAGCTTGTCGCTCTCCTCGGCCAGAAGCGGCGCGTGCGCGTCCTTGACCAGCATGCGCCTGGGCTTGCCCTTCTGGCCGAAGGCCTTGCCGAACATGTCGGAGAGGTTGATCGCGCCGATCGAGGCGCCCGGCATGCCCGGCACCTCGAACATCGGCGCGGCCGCCCCGGCGCCGGCCGCCACCTCGACCTCGATCTCCTTGTCGTCGAGCTCGTTGTTGCGCAGCTTGCGGCGGAAGGAATCGCGCGTCGCCTGGCTCGCCGTCGCCCCGACGAGGGCGTCGAGCACGCGCTCCTCGGCGGCGAGCTGCGCCTTGGCCGCGACATCCTTGCGCCGGCTCTCGCGCACCAGCGCGATCGCGATCTCGAGGAGGTCGCGCACGATCGACTCGACGTCGCGGCCGACATAGCCGACCTCGGTGAACTTGGTCGCCTCGACCTTGAGGAAGGGCGCGTTCGCCAGCTTGGCGAGGCGCCGCGCGATCTCGGTCTTGCCGCAGCCGGTCGGGCCGATCATCAGGATGTTCTTGGGCGAGACCTCCTCGCGCAGCGGCCCTTCGAGCTGCTGGCGGCGCCAGCGGTTGCGCAGCGCGATGGCGACGGCGCGCTTGGCCTCCTTCTGGCCGACGATGAAACGGTCGAGCTCGGAGACGATCTCGCGGGGGGAAAAGCTGGTCATCGCAGAGGGTGCATCCAGGTAGATTGAGCGGCGGCGAGGACGATCACGCCGCCTCGAGCGTCTCGATGACGAGACTGTGGTTGGTATAGACGCAGATGTCGCCGGCGATCTTCATCGCCTTGCGCACGATCGTCTCGGCATCGGGCTCGATATCGATCAGGGCGCGCGCGGCCGAGAGCGCGTAATTGCCGCCGGAGCCGATCGCCATCACCGCGCCGTGCTCGCCCGCCTCCGGCTCCAGCACGTCGCCGGTGCCCGAGATCAGCAGCGAGACCTCCTTGTCGGCGACGAGCAGCATCGCCTCCAGCCGGCGCAGATAGCGGTCGGTGCGCCAGTCCTTGGCGAGCTCGACGCAGGCGCGCAGGAGCTGCGTCGGATATTGCTCCAGCTTGCTTTCGAGCCGCTCGAACAGGGTGAAGGCGTCGGCGGTGGCCCCGGCGAAGCCGGCGATCACCTGGCCCTTGGCGAGCCGGCGCACCTTGCGGGCGTTGCCCTTCATGATCGTCTGGCCGAGCGAGACCTGGCCGTCGCCGCCGATGACGACGCGGCCTCCCTTGCGCACCATCAGGATGGTGGTGGCGTGCATGACGGGAGCGTTGCTGGTTTCGGACATGAGGAAGGGGAACCGGACTCGGGATTGCGGAAGACCCAAGATGTTCAGGCGCAGCCGCGCGATCAAGGGGCGAGCCGTGGCCATGCGCGCAACCCGCCCGCGATGCAAGCGCCGCGGCGCGGGCGGAATCCGCGGCGGGCGGACCGGCTCCGCCGCGCCATGCGGGGGGATGCCATGTCGGCGAATGGCGGCCGGACCGGCCATTGCGCGGCGCCGAGCCGCCTCCTTAAGCGGATTTTTATCATCGCTGGCAAATGGTCGTCGCCATTGCACGGCCTCCGGAACAGGAGGCCGCCTCGGGGGCCGCTGATGAAATCGATCCGCCTGAAGATTCTCGCCATGCTCGCCATCGTCGCGGGCGGAGCCGTCCTATGCGCGATGATCAGCCTCTACGGGCTGATCAGGGCCGACGACCTGAACACGCGCTCCGAGATTCAGGCCAAGGTGGCCCTGCTAACCCAGCGCATCGACGGCGCCGTCACCGGCGTGGTGATGGATTCGCGCGGCATCTACATGGCGAAGAATCCCCGCGACGCCGAGCCTTTCGCCAAGGGCGTCGAGCAGCGCTTTCCGACCCTGCGCCAGCTCGTCGCCGATCTGCGCAAGATCGCGCCGGCGGAACAGCGCCAGACGGTCGAGCGGATCGCCCAGGCGGTCGAGGATTTCATCGCCTTCCGGAGCGAGACGGTCCGGCTGGGACGGAGCGTCTCGCCGGAAGCCGCCAACGCGCAGGGCAACAACGAGCAGAACCGCGCCAACCGGAAGGCCCTGAACGACCTGCTGGTCGGCTTCAGCCAGGCCACCGAGAAGGAGGGCATCCAGGTCAGCGACGAGGCTTCCGCCTTCACCCAGCAGGTGCAGTGGATCCTGCCGCTCGTCCTGCTGGCGACCCTGGCCTTTTCGGCCGGCGTGGCGCTGGTCTTCGCCCAGCGCTCGATCACTCGGCCGATCCTCGATCTCAGCGCGGTCATGGAAAAGCTCACCGCCGGCGACATCCGGGTCGAGGTGCCCCATTCCGGGCGCTCCGACGAGATCGGCGCGATGGCCCGGGCCGTCTCGGTCCTGCGCCAGAGCAGCGAGCAGGTGGCGCGGCTGCAGGAGCAGGAGCGCGCCGCCGCGGCCGCGCGGCTGGCGCGGGCGCAGTCGATGGAGGCGGTGGTCTCGGATGTCGGCGAGGTGGTGGCGGCGGCCGCGGCCGGCGATTTCTCGGCGCGCCTGCGGATCGACGACGCCGACGAGCAGATGCAGCGGCTGGCCGCCGGGCTGAACCAGATCAACGCGGTGGTCGATTCCGCCACGACGGAGTTCGCCGGCACGCTGCAGGCGATCGCCGCCGGCGACCTGACCAGCCGGATCGAGACCTCCTATCACGGCCGCTTCGCCGATCTGAAGAACGCGATCAACGAGACGGTTGACCGTCTCTCTTCGACGGTGGCGACGATCCAGGCGACGTCGTCGGATGTCGGGGTGGCGGCGCGTGAGATCAACACCGGGGCGGACGACCTGTCGAAGCGAACGGAGGAGCAGGCCTCCTCGCTGGAGGAGACGGCGGCGACCACCGAGGAGCTGGCGGCGTCCGTCAAGGCCTCGGCGCAGGCCTCGAAGGAGGCCGCCCGGATCGCCACCCAGGCGATGGAGGCGGCGCAGAGCGGGGGCGCCATCGCCGGCCAGGCCGTCGAGGCCATGGCCCGCATCGAGGCCGCCTCGCAGAAGATCTCCGACATCATCCGGGTCATCGACGACATCGCCTTCCAGACCAACCTGCTCGCCCTCAACGCCGCGGTCGAGGCGGCGCGCGCCGGCGAGGCCGGGAAGGGCTTCGCCGTCGTCGCCTCCGAGGTGCGCACGCTCGCCCAGCGCTCGGGCGAGGCGGCCAAGGACATCTCCGGGCTGATCTCCTCCTCCAATGCCGAGGTCGGGGCCGGGGTCCGGCTGGTGCGCCAGGCCGGCGACCAGCTCGCGCATATCCTGGAGGCCTCGCAGAAGGTCGCCGCCACCATCGCCGACATCTCGGCGGCCTCGGGCGAGCAGGCCAACGGCATCGACGAGATGAGCCAGGCGGTGGCGCATCTCGACGAGATGACCCAGCAGAACGCGGCGCTGGCCGAGCAGAGCGCGGCCTCGGCGCATGCGCTGTCGGGCCGCATCGGCCAGCTCAACGCGCTCGTCGCCGCCTTCCGCACCGGCCGCGAGGCGCCGGCGGCGCAGCCTCCGCAGCCGCTCCCGGCGACGCGCCCGGCCCGGACGGCGCGCATCGCCGCCCCCGCGGTTCCGGCGCCCGCGCCGGCCGAGGCCGCGGACGGCTCCGAGCCCGAGCGGCTGCGCCAGCTCGCCGAGGCGGCCTTCGTCCAATCCAGGGCCGCCCCCGCCCCGCGCAAGGTCGCCAACGGGCGCGCCATCGACACCGGATGGGAGGAGTTCTGAGGCGAAAGGCGCCCCGGCACCTCTCCCCCCGCCACACTCCCTAACGGCGCCGAAAGGCGCCGTTCTCGCGATTCGCCAAGGGCTTGCGCCCATTCCCCGCGAGCAGGCGCCGCCCCGCCCCTTGCAACGGCGCCCGCCGCTCCCCATTTCGGACCAGCGCCGCCGCATTCATGCCCAGCAGGCGCCACCATCGACCGACATCATCGCGACGACTTCGACATCGCCGGTCCCGCCGGCGCGCTGTCGTTCTCGCATTCCCGTTCCGCTGTCGCCGCGGAGCGGGCTTTCATTCCTTCAGGGAGACCGAACCGATGCAGTTCAGCCAGGTTCTTCAGGCTCTCGGCCAGTTCGCCAACGGCATCGCGCCGCGCGGCCGGGCCATCCGCCCGCTCGAGATCGATCTCGACGAAGCCAACGCCCCCTCGCCCTTCGAGCAGGCCGCCATCGGCACCTGGAAGACCGAGGACGGCGCCATCCTCATCGACCTCAGGCCGGACGGCCAGTTCCACAAATGCAAGCCCTCCGCCGGCGCCCAGCATCGCGGGCGCTACGCCGTCGACCGCTCGAAGCTCTATTTCGAGGGCGAATCGGGCTGGGTCGCCCTCGGCAAGCTGAAGCGCGGCAGGCTCAGCATCGGCGAGAAGCAGTTCCGCAAGGCCTGACGCCGCAGGCCCGATCCTCAAAAAAGGCCGCGCCCCCGCGAGAGGGCGCGGCCTTTTCCTTTGGCCCCGAGGCTACCGGGAAACCTCAGTAGCCGACCGTGAAGCGGCGGCGGCGATGCGCCGGCTTTTCCAGCTCGTCGACCAGCGCCACGGCGTAATCCTCGGCCGAGATCGCGCTGTCGCCCTTGGCGTCGACCAGGAGCTGATCGGTGCCGAGCCTGAATTTCCCGGTGCGCTCGCCCGGCTGGATCAGCGCCGAAGGCGAGAGGAAGGTCCAGTCCAGCGCCGGCTCCTGCTTCAGCAGGTCGAGGAAGACCCCGCCCTTCTGCGCCTCGTCGCGATAGGCGGCGGGGAAATCGGGGGTGTCGACCAGCTTCACGCCCGGCGCGACCTCGAGGCTGCCGGCGCCGCCGACGACGAGATAGCGCTTCACGCCCGACTGCTTCACCGCGGCGAGCAGGATCTGCGGGTCGCTGGCGGTGAAGTGGACGGCGCTGATCGCCGCGTCATGGCCGGCCAGCAGCCGCGCCAGACCGTCCCTGTCGAAGACATCGCCCTTGACCGCGGTGACGCCGGGCAGGGAGGCCACCTTCTCCGGATTGCGGACGATCGCGGTGACGGCGTGGCCGCGCGCCGACAATTCGGCGAGCAGGCGCGACCCGATGAATCCGCTGGCGCCGATCAATGCGACTTTCATGACAAGGGCTCCTTTCTCAGGTAACTGTTCGATACCTGCGCTCCAATGGAACCTATCTGATGCCGCTGCGGCGCCCCGTAAAGAAGGCACTTTCGCGCGACATGGTCACCTCCCGGAAACCGCCATGCTGAAACGTCCCGACCCTTTCCAGGCCCTGTGCCCGACGCGGCGCGTGCTCGACCGCATCGGCGATAGCTGGGCCGTGCTGATCCTGGTCGCGCTCGAGGACGGCACGCTGCGCTTCAACGCGCTGCGGCGCCGGATCGAGAACATCTCGCAGAAGATGCTGTCGCAGACGCTGAAGAGCCTGGAGCGCGACGGGCTGGTCCGGCGCGAGGTGTTTGCGACCGTGCCGGTCACGGTCGAATATTCCCTGACCGGGCTGGGCCGGACATTGTCGCAGACGGTGCACCAGCTCACGCTCTGGGCCGAGGCCCATATCGGCGAGGTCGAGGCGGCGCAGCGGCGCTACGACCAGGGCCTCGCGCCGCCGGACGGCCGCAGCCCGGCCCCGCTCAGCCTCCGGTGAGAGGCTTGCCCCGGGTGAAGAAATCGCTCCAGAGATCGGGCGGCAAGGCGCCGTCGAGGATGTCGCGCGCCTTGAAGGCGTCGGGCTTCAGGCTGTCGATGTCCGTCCACTCCACCGGCATCGCCAGGGTCACGCCGGGCCGGGCGCGGGTCGAATAGGGGGCGATCGCGGTGGCGCCGCGGCCATTGCGCAGATAGTCGATGAAGATCCGGCCGCGCCGCGCCTTCTTCGACAGGGTCGCGGTGTAGAGCTTCGGCTCGGCCTGCTCCATCGCCTTGGCGAAATCGCGGGCGAAGCCGCGCACGCGCGGCCAGTCCGCCCTGGGCTTCAGCGGCACCACGACATGGAAGCCCTTGCCGCCGGAAACCTTGAGGAGGCTGTCGAAGCCGAGCTCGTCGAGATGGCGGCGCACGGTCAGCGCCGCCTCGCGCACGCGCTCGATCGGCACCCCGGCATCGGGATCGAGGTCGAAGATGATCTGGTCCGGCGTCTCGATCGCATCCAAAGTCGCGCCCCAGACATGGATCTCGACCGTGCCGAGCTGCACCAGGGCGGCGAGCCCGTCGAAATCCTCGATCGAGATCAGCTCCTCGCCGTCGCTGTCCTTCCGGCGGCGCACGGCCGGGTGCATCCCGGCACCGGCATGCTTCTGGAAGAAGCGGGTGCCCTCGATGCCGTCCGGCGCGCGGACCAGGCTGAGCGGCCGCCCGGTGACGAAGCGCCGCATCAGCGGCCAGACCCGGGCGTAATAGGCGAGCAGATCGCGCTTGGTGAAGCCGGCATCGGGCCAGAGCTGCTTGTCGGGACTGCTCAGCGTCACGCGCGTCTCCACCGCCTCGGCCTTCCCGGGCGCTTTGCGCGCCGCCATCCTCTCCCGGCCGGGAGCCGGCGCGGCATCGGGCGCGACCGGCGCCTCGGCGGCGACCTCGCCGGCCGGCTTGTCCTCGCGCAGGCCCAGGAAGGAGGCGTGGCGCAAGGTCTTCGAGGCGGTCCAGGCCCGGAACGCGACCTCCGCCACCAGCTCGGGTTTCACCCAGACGACGCCCCGCTCGCGCCCGGCACGGCCCTTGAAGGGCGAGGCATCGGCCGCGATCGCGTCGAGCTTCGCCTTCAGGGCGGCGGCGGAAGCCGCGGTGAAGCCGGTGCCGACCCGGCCGGCCGGCTTCAGCTCGCCATCCTCGTAATAGCCGGCGACGATGGAGCCGAGCTTGCGCGGAGAGGCCTGCGAGGGGACGTAGCCGGCGATGACGAATTCCTGGCGCTGGGAGCATTTCGACTTGATCCAGTCGCGGCCGCGCCCGCTGCGATAGGGCGCGTCGGCGCGTTTCGAGACCACCCCCTCCAGCCCGAGGCGGCAGGCATGGGCCAGCATGACCTGGCCCGGCTCGACGAAATGCTCGCTGTAGCGCAGCGGGCCGTCGGCGGGCGCGCCCTCCAGCAGATGCTGCAGCCTTTCCTTGCGGGCGAGCAGCGGCTCGCCGCGCAGATCCTCGCCGTCGAGATGCATCAGGTCGAAGGCGAAATAGACGAGGCCGGCGGTTTTTCCGTCCGAGAGCGCCTGCTGCAGGGCGGAGAAGGAGGAGATGCCGTCCTCGCCGAGCGCGACCAGCTCGCCGTCGATCAGGGCGCTCCCGCAGGGCAGGCCGGCGAGCGCCGCGATCAGCCCCTTGCCGAAACGGGCGGTCCAGTCGAGGCCCGAACGGGTCAGGAGCCTGGCCTCGCCATGGTCGATGCGGGCCTCCAGCCGGTAGCCGTCGAACTTGACCTCGTGCAGCCAGCTCTCGCCGGCGGGAGGCTTCTCCTGCAAGGTCGCCAGGCAGGGCTCGACGAAGGCCGGCAGCGCCTCGTCATCGCCGCGCCGCCTCGCCTTGCGGGCCGGTTTCGCCGCGGCGGCCGCCTGCTTTGCCGGCCGGGTCGTGTCCCAGACGGCCCCCTTGTCGGCATCGGCCCCGATCTGCTCGACCGAAAGGCCGGACTTCACCGAGTTCGGCGCGGTTTCGAGGATGTCCTCGTCGGTGCGGGCGAATGCGTCCTCCGATTTGATCAGCAGCCAGTTGTCGCGCTTCTCGCCGCGCCGGGGTTTCAGCCGGACGAGATGCCAGCGGCCGTGCAGCTTGTGGCCCTCCAGCGCGAAGGCGAGATGGCCCTTCTTCAGGCCTGCCGCCGGATCGCCCTCGGGTATCCAGCGCCCCTCATCCCAGACGATGACCGAGCCGCCGCCATATTGCCCGGCGGGAATCGTGCCTTCGAAGCCGGCATATTCGAGCGGATGGTCCTCGACATGGACGGCCAACCGCTTCTCGGCCGGGTCGAGGCTGGGGCCCCGCGTCACCGCCCAGGACCAGAGCACGCCGCCCTGTTCGAGCCGGAAATCGTAATGCAGGCGCCGGGCCGCATGCTTCTGCACGACGAAGGCGCCGCCTTGCGGGCCGGACGCCTTGCCGGACTTGCCAACGCCTTTCGGCTCGCGGGTGCGGCTGAAATCGCGCTTGGAGCGGTAGAGATCGAGCGTGGACATCGGTCCTCCCCTTGAGCCGGCCGGAACTTCACCGGCGTCGCCCTGCACCTCAAAAAAAGCGCGCCTCACCCCGGACCGATCACGGCCCGGATCCGGAATCCAGGCCTGAACCTTCTCCGGAAACGCTCAGTGACGGATCCCGACTCTCCCGGAGCCCGTCCTTGGTCCGATCGAAGACGGGACCGGGGGATCGCCCGGGATGACCGCGGCACGACCCGGTTTTCCATGTCCTTCCCCTGGTCGTGCTCAGGCACTCTTGCGGGTCTTGCCGGTCGAGCGCTTTGCCGATTTGGCAGGCTTAGCCGCCTTGGAACCGGAGGGCGCCGCAGCCTTGCCGCCACCTTCGCCGGCGAGGCTCCTCTTCAAGGCATCGAACAGGTTGACGACGTTGGCGGGGCGCTCGGCCGCCTGCACCACGGGCGGCTTGCGGCCCTTCTGCTTGGCGCGGATCAATTCGAGCAGCGCGTCCTCATACCGGTCGTCGAAGCCGGACGGGTCGAAGGCCGCTTCCTTCTTCTCGATGATATGGGTCGCGAGCGCGACCAGTTCGGGGTCGCTCTTCTGCTTGCCGAGCCCGTCGAAGACCTCTTCCGGCTTCCTGACGGTCTTGTCGTAGCGCAGCGTCGTCAAGAGCAGGCCGCTGTCGAAGGGTTCGATCATCACCGGCCGCTCGCGGCGATAGAGCACGATGCGGGCGATCCCGGCCTTCCGCTGCTTCGCCATCGCCTCCCGGATCACGGCGAAGGCCTCCTCCGAGACCTCGTCCGCGGGCGTGACGTAATAGGGCGTGTCAAAATAGATCTGCGGGATGTCGGCCCGGTCGACGAAGCTCTCGATCGACAGCGTATGCGAGGATTCGATCTGGACGGCCTCGATCTCGTCCTCCTCGACCAGCAGATATTCGTCGTCGCCGATCTCGTAGCCCTTGACCTCGTCGTCGTCAGAAACAGGCTTGCCGGTGACGCTGTCGACATATTGCCGCCGCACCGTGTTGCCGGTCTTGCGGTTGATGATGCGGAAGGAGACGCGCTCGCTCTGGCTGGTCGCGCCGGTGAGCTCGACGGCGCAGGAGACCAGCGAGAGCTTGAGATAGCCTTTCCAGGCCGGGCGCGGCGCCATCACAGGCGCTCCCGCGCAGGGCGCGTCGCGGTTCGGATGCAAACGGGCATGGACGACCCCTCGCTTTCTCGGATGAGGATAGCGAGTCAAACCGGCATCCGGCAGTCCTGTTCCGCGAAGCGCTGGCGTTTCCGCCGATTTCGTGTATATGCCGCGCATCCGGACCGAAAAAGCCGGCTGCGCGACCCCTCCGCGATGAGGCGGCTCGCGGACTCCGGACCTCGCTGGACGACATCCCGGCCAGGCCCGCCAGATCAACCCCAACAGAGGATTCCCCGATGTCGATCACGGCCGAGCGCAAGACCGCGCTGCTCAAGGAATACGCCACCAAGCCGAACGATACCGGCTCGCCGGAGGTCCAGATCGCGATCCTGACGGAGCGCATCAACAACCTCACCGGCCACTTCAAGTCGCATGCGAAGGACAACCACTCCCGCCGCGGCCTGCTCAAGCTGGTCTCGCAGCGCCGCTCGCTGCTCGACTACCTCAAGGGCAAGGAAGAGGCCCGCTACAAGACGCTGATCGAGAGGCTCGGCATCCGCCGCTGATCGAAGGCCGAAAGCCGTTTCCGCCCGGTGCCTTCCGCTCCGGGCGGCACCTTTTCGGGCGATGCCGCTGGATCATCGCGCGTCCTTCCGGACGCGATAACGATGATCTACCATGTCGTTACAACATCGGATACATCCGATGTTGTAGGGGCGGCGCGCCTAACTGCCGCGGCGGCCGCATGGGGCGGCCCTCCCGCGTGACCCGCCGGGCGCCGAAAGACGTCCATGGCAGGATCGCCGAGCGCTCGGGCGCCAACCTCTCACAGCCCGAGCGCTCCGCCGTCTTGCCCATGGGCCTGAAGGCACCGGACGGGTCGAACCCGACCGAAAGACGAAACACATGTTCGACATCCAAACCGAAGAACTGATCTGGGGCGGCCGCAAGCTCGTCCTCGAAACCGGCAAGGTCGCCCGCCAGGCCGACGGCGCCGTGATGGCCACCTATGGCGAGACCGTCCTGCTCGCCACCGTCGTCTCGGCCAAGGAGCCGAAGCCCGGCTTCGACTTCTTCCCGCTGACCGTGAACTACCAGGAGAAGACCTTCGCCGCCGGCCGCATCCCGGGCGGCTATTTCAAGCGCGAAGGCCGCCCGAGCGAGAAGGAGACGCTGGTCTCCCGCCTCATCGACCGCCCGATCCGCCCGCTCTTCGTCGAAGGCTACAAGAACGACACGCAGGTCGTCGTCACCGTCCTCCAGCATGATCTGGAGAACGATCCCGACATCCTCGCCATGGTCGCGACCTCGGCGGCGCTGACCCTCTCCGGCGTGCCCTTCATGGGTCCGATCGGCGGCGCCCGCGTCGGCTATATCGACGGCGCCTACAAGCTGAATCCGACGATCGAGGAGATGAAGGAATCGGCCCTCGACCTCGTCGTCGCCGGCACCCAGGACGCCGTGATGATGGTCGAGTCGGAGGCGAAGGAGCTCTCCGAGGAGATCATGCTCGGCGCCGTGATGTTCGGCCACAAGCATTTCCAGCCGGTGATCGAGGCGATCATCCGCCTGGCCGAGAAGGCCGCCAAGGAGCCGCGCGACTTCAACCCGCCGGACGATTCCGCCATCCTCGACGCGATCATGAAGCTGGGCGAGGCCGATCTGCGCGCCGCCTACAAGATCACCGCCAAGGCCGAGCGCTACAAGGCCGTCGACACCGTCAAGGCCAAGGTCGTCGCCGCGCTGGTTTCCGAGACGCCGGACGGCGTGACCACCTTCGCCAAGGACAAGGTCGGCGCCCAGTTCAAGGAAGCGCAGGCCAAGATCGTGCGCTGGAACATCCTCGACGACGGCATCCGCATCGACGGCCGCGACGGCAAGACCGTGCGCCCGATCGTGGCCCAGGCCGGCATCCTGCCGCGCACCCACGGCTCGGCGCTGTTCACCCGCGGCGAGACGCAGGCGCTGGTCGTGACCACGCTCGGCACCGGCGACGACGAGCAGTTCATCGACTCGCTGGAAGGCACCTACAAGGAGACCTTCCTGCTGCACTACAACTTCCCGCCCTATTCGGTCGGCGAGACCGGCCGCATGGGCTCGCCCGGCCGCCGCGAGATCGGCCATGGCAAGCTCGCCTGGCGCGCCATCCACCCGATGCTGCCGCCGAAGGGCGAGTTCCCCTACACGCTGCGCGTCGTCTCGGAGATCACCGAGTCGAACGGCTCCTCCTCGATGGCCACCGTCTGCGGCACCTCGCTGGCGCTGATGGATGCCGGCGTGCCGCTGCGCGCGCCGGTTGCCGGCATCGCGATGGGCCTGATCCTGGAAGGCGAGCGCTTCGCGGTGCTCTCCGACATCCTCGGCGACGAGGACCATCTCGGCGACATGGACTTCAAGGTCGCGGGTACTGCAGAAGGCATTACTTCGCTTCAGATGGACATCAAGATCGCCGGCATCACCGAGGAGATCATGAAGGTCGCCCTCGACCAGGCCAAGGGCGGGCGCGAACACATCCTCGGCGAGATGGCCAAGGCGCTCTCCGCCTCGCGCGGCCAGCTCGGCGAGTTCGCGCCGCGCATCGAGACGATGAAGATCCCGGTCGACAAGATCCGCGAAGTCATCGGCTCCGGCGGCAAGGTCATCCGCGAGATCGTCGAGAAGACCGGCGCCAAGGTCAACATCGAGGACGACGGCACCATCAAGATCGCCTCGGCCGACGGCAAGTCGATCGAAGCCGCGATCAAGTGGATCAAGTCGATCGTCTCCGAGCCGGAGACCGGCACGATCTATGACGGCACCGTCGTCAAGATCATGGAGTTCGGCGCCTTCGTGAACTTCTTCGGCGCCAAGGACGGCCTCGTCCACATCTCCGAGCTCGCCCCCAAGCGCGTCCAGAAGGTCCAGGACGTCGTCAAGGAAGGCGACAAGGTCAAGGTGAAGTTCCTCGGCATGGACGAGCGCGGCAAGATCCGCCTCTCGATGAAGGTCGTCGACCAGGAGACCGGCGAGGACATCACCGAGAAGCTGAAGGCCGAGCGCGAGGCCGAGAAGTCCCGCGAGAAGCAGGCCGCCGGCGAGTAATCGCTCCAAGCGGATTCACGTGAAACGAAGCGCGCCCCGCATCCCCGGATGCGGGGCGTTTCGCATTCCGCGCCCGCCGCAACGATGCTGACAGCCCGGAGCGGTGCAAGGGCCTGGAGCACCGGACTGAATACCGTACGCGGCCCGGCAACCGTCATTCCGATTCCGTACGGAACCGCCACCGTCATTCCGGGGCATGGCGAAGCCATGAGCCCGGAACCGAAAGCCGTCTGCGCTATCACGATCTTGCCGGCGAAGGACCGCCTGCTCTTCGTCCACGGACTCGGCTGCGCCTCCTCATGCGACTAGCCGGCCGTGGCGGCGGCGCCCGCATTGCGCGGACGGCGGATGCTGCCCGACCTTGCCCCGGACGATGATCATCGACGAGAACTCCCTTCCCTATGCCGAGGCGGAGAGCCTTTCCGGGATCGGGGTCGATCTCCGCATCGTGCCGAAGGCCGGCCATTCCATGGCCTGGGAGAATCCGGGCGGGCTGGCCGAGGCCATTGCCGGGCGGGGATGACCGGAGGGACCGCGGCGCGCGGCGCCAGGTGACGCAGCTTCGGCAATAGTCTAGACATATGCCGCTCCATGGAGACCGGCATGTCAGACCACCGCATCGCCTCGCTCGACGATCTCGCCCGCGCCTATCCCAGCCCGGCCGCACCGGCTTCGGTCTTCAAGGAGATCGATCATGTCGACGAGAATTATGCAGCGCTGATCGCCGCCTCGCCGTTTTTCGTGCTCGCGACGGTCGGTCCGGAGGGGCTGGATTGTTCGCCGCGCGGGGATTTGCCGGGCTTCGTCACGGTCCGGGACGCGAAAACGCTCCTCATTCCGGACCGAAAAGGGAATAACCGGCTGGATTCGTTGAAGAATATCCTGTTCGACGATCGAATCGGAATGCTCTTCCTGATCCCCGGTTGCGGCGAGACGCTGCGCGTGAACGGACGCGCGGAGATTTCCTGCGATTCAGGGTTGTGTTCGCAGTTCGCGATGGCCGGGAAGCTGCCGGCGAGCGTGATGATCGTCCATGTCGAGTCGGTCTACTTCCAGTGCTCGCGCGCCGTGGTGCGGGCCGAGCTCTGGAATCCGGAGCGGCATGTCGACAAGCGGTCCCTGCCGTCGCCCGGCACGATCCTGCGCGACATCACCGCGCGCAACGCGGCGGTCGAAACCTTCGACGGCAAGGCCTATGACGAGGCGCTGCCGGAGCGGGTCAAGGCGACGCTGTACTGAGGGGAAGCCCGTTTTGTCATTCCGGCGCATCGCGCAGCGAAGGCCTCCACGATGGAGTGAGGCCGAGCGTTCAGCGATGCAGCGGAAATTGTAATTCGGACGTACCCGGTCGTGGGTTCCGGGCTCGGCCCAGAGGGCCGCCCCGGAATGACAATCGTGGTGTGCCCTCAGCCGTGGCGCTCACAGCAGCCCTTCGTTGCCTGCCAGCGTCTTCAGGCTGACATCCGGGCGCGCGCCGACATGCGAGATGATCTCGGCCGCCGCCAGCGCGCCGAGGCGCAGCGAATCGCGGGTCTCGCGGCCCGAGGTCAGGCCGTAGAGGAATCCCGCCGCGAAGAGGTCGCCGGCGCCGGTGGCGTCGACCACGCGCTCCACCGGGAAGACCGGCTCCTCGACGATGCCGTCGGGCGTCACCGCCAGCGCTCCCTTCTCCGAGCGCGTGACCACGGCGAGGATGTTCTCCGAGCGCAGCCAGGACAGGGCCGTGTCGAAATCGGCGGTCTGGTAGAGGCTCTTCAATTCATGCTCGTTGGCGAAGACGAGGTCGACGGTGCGGTTGCGGATCAGGCCGATGAACTCGTCGCGGTAGCGATCGACGCAGAAGGAATCCGACAGGGTGATGGCGACGCGGCCGCCGGCCCTGTGGGCGATCTCGGACGCCTTGCGGAAGGCTTCCTTCGCCGCCGGCGGGTCCCAGAGATAGCCTTCGAGATAGACGATATCGGCGCTCTCGACGGCCTTCTCGTCGACATCGGCGAGAGAGAGGCCCTGGCAGGCGCCGAGATAGGTGTTCATCGTGCGCTCGCCATCCGGCGTGACGATGATGAAGGAGCGCGCCGTCGCCGGACCTTCCGTCGCGTCTGCGGTGCCGAAAGCGACGCCGAGCGAGGTCAGGTCGTGCCGGTAGAGCTTGCCGAGCTCGTCGGCCCGGACCTTGCCGATGAAGGCGCCCTTGCCGCCGAAGGAGGCGAGGCCGGCGATGGTGTTGGCGGCCGAGCCGCCGGAAACGATGCGCGCCGGCCCCATCGCAGCGAAGAGCGATTCCGCCCGCGCCTCGTCGATCAGCATCATCGCGCCCTTGGTGAGCTTCTGCGCGATGAGGAAATCCTCCTCGGCGGAGGCGAGGACATCGACGATGGCGTTGCCGAGGGCGAGGACGTCCGTGCGGGTGCTGGTCATGGCGGATCCGGGGTGGGGCGGCGCTCGATGGCCGGAAGGAGAGGTGGCCGCCGTGTCGCATCCGACCGGTTCCGGGTCAAGCCGGCCGGTCGCGGCGCGCCGCGGCCTCGTCGAGGACGGCGCCGAGGCGGCGCAGATCCGCAAGGTCGAGCGCGGCGATCTCGCGGGCCAGGCGGTTGGCGAAGAGCGTCGCTTCCGCCTCCAGACCGGCCGTGTCGACGGTCACGCGCGGATGGGAGAGGTCGGCGAGGCGCACCAGCTCGTCGGCCTCGTCCCAGATCACGCCGAGCTGGTGGATCACGCCCTGGATCAGGCTGAAGGTCGGCCGGCCGCGCTTGCCGTGCTCCAGCGCCGAGAGATAGGCCGGCGTGACGCCGAGACCCGCGGCCATCCGGGCGAGCGTGATCCCGCGCTTTTCGCGAAGCTCGCGCACCCGCCGGCCGAAAGGGGTCATGCGCCCTGCTCCCTGAGCCGGCGCAGGCGCACATAGAGCGCGCCCGAGCCGCCATGACGCTGCTCCGCCTCCTCGAAGCCCAGGATCAGCGGGCGCAGTTCCGGCAGGCCCAGCCAGAGCGGCACCATCCGGCGCAGGATGCCGCGCTCGGCGCCGAACAGCGCCGGCGCCGGACCGCCCTTGCCGGTGACGACGAGGCAGATGCGAGTGCCGCGCGCCTGCTCGCGGCGCAGAAAGCCGCGCAGCGCCAGATGCGCCTCGTCCTGCCGCATGCCGTGCAGGTCGATCGAGGCCTCGACCTCCTGCCGGCCGCGGCGGAGCTGCGTGCGCAGGCGGCGCTCGAGCGGCGCCAGAGGCGGTGCGGCTGGCGGTGCGGCCTTGGCCAAGGCCATGCCGGCGACGAGGAGAACCGAGGTTTCGGTCGGGACTGGCGCCGCGGGCGGCTCCGGCTCCGGCTCGGGCGGCGCGCGGCCGGGCAGCGGCCTGACCGAGCGCGCCACCTGCCGCCAGAGCGCGATATCGGCCTCGCTCAGCGTCTTGCCCCGGCGCGAGCGCATCTCAACGCGGCCAGAGCACGGTGAAGGAGACGGGATGCCGGATCAGCCCGGCGCGATGCCCGGCCGCTTCGCCGGAGCCGACGAAGAGGTCCAGCCGCGCCGGGCCGAGAATGGCGGAACCGGTATCCTGCGCGACGGTCAGCCTGGCCAGCGGCGCCGTGCCGCCCGCTCCGTCGGGAAGGGCCGCGTCGATCCAGACCGGCAGGCCGTAGGGCCAGAGATTGCGGTCGATGGCGATACTGCGCAGCGGCGTCAGCGGCAGCCCGGCGCCGCCGATCGGCCCGGCCTCGGCCGGCAGGTCGTCGCGGCGGGCGAAGAAGACGAAGGAGCGGTTGAGCCGGATGAGATCGCGCGCGAAGGCGGGATCGGCCTTCAGCCGCGCGACGAGGCGGTCCATCGTCATCTGCTCGGGCGGGATGTTCTCGCGCTGGCTCAGCACGCGGCCGAGCGAGGTATAGGGCAGGCCGTTGCGCCCGGAATAGACCAGCCGCGTCACCCTGCCGTCGGGCAGGCGTACGCGGCCGGAGCCCTGCACCTGCAGGACGAAGCGGTCGACGGGGTCGCGCAGCCAGAGGATCTCCAGCCCCTGCCCGTCGAGCGCGCCGGTCTCGATGGCGGCACGGTCCGGGAAGGGCTCGAGTCCCTTGCCGGTGCGGCGCGCGGCGGAGAGCGCCTTGTCGAGGCCGGGCCAGTCATCCTCGGGAAACCGCGTCACCAGATCCTTCGGGCGGGCATAGAGCGGCGTCGGAAAGGCCTCGGAGCGGGTGAGGGAGCCCTCGAATTCGGGCTCGAAATAGCCGGTCATGAAGCCGGTTTCGGCGTTTGCCGGACGGATGTGCCAGAAGCTGAAATTCTGCTCGAAGAAGCCGCGCGCCTCATCGGCGCTGACCGAACCGGCCGCCGCCAGAGCCTTCGCCTTCTCGCAGGCGGCGGCGAGCACGTCCGGCAAAGCCACCGCCTGCCGCAGCGGCGGCTCCGCCATGCAGCCCCGCGCGAAGACGGCGAAGGCCTCGCCCTGGTCGTCCTGCCGCCAGCCGGCGATCCCGCCGGGCGTCGCCGGTTCGGCGCGGGCGCCGTCCGGCAGGGGGAAGGGAGGGTTGGCCATGGCCGTCATCGGAACCGGTGCAAGGGCCGCGAGCAGCGCGAGCGCGGCCGCGGCGCCACGGTTCACGCCCCGGCTTCGGTGGCGACGAGAAGCCAGTTGGGGTCCCTGCTGCCGAGCTGGCGCGAGAAGGTCCAGATGTCGTTGACCTCCGACACCTGATCGGCGCTGCCGTCGACGACGTTGCCCTGCGCATCGCGCGTGACGCTGATGAGCTGCGAGACGAAGGCGATGGTGACCTGCGCCGCCTTGCCCTTGACCTCGACGCCGGTCAACTCGGCCTTGTCGATCGAGACAAAGTTCAATTCGGCCTTCTCGCCGCGCTTCTCGCGTTCGGTGATCGCCTGCTCGAAGCCGTCATAGACATCCTTGGCGAGCAGGTTCTTCAGCGCCTTGCGGTCGCCACGGGCGAAGGCGGTGACGATGGTCTCGTAGGCGGCCTTGGCGCCGCCGATGAAGGCCTGGGGATCGAAGGCCGGCTCCTGCCGGACGATCGCCTCGATGCCGTTGCTGACCGGCGAATCCGGCGGCGCGATATCCTTCCAGCGCTCGGCCGCCGACGGAGCGGCGGCGGCGGGATCATTGGCCGCGCCCGGCAGGCGGATGACGTTGTCGCGCTTGTCCTGGGCCTGGTCCGGCCGCAGCGGCGGCGTCTCGCGCCGGACGAAGGGGTCCTTTGGCGGCTGCTCGTGGCCGGTCTTCTGGCCAAGGACGGAGCGCAGCTTCCAGGCGACGAAAACGGCCAGAGCCAAGAAGACCAGAGTCGTTATGTCGAAGGAATTTTGCATCGAAGGCTGACCCGCGGCTCCCGTCTCGTCATGGTCCGGGCCTCTGCCAGAACACCGGCGGCAGGCCGTCACCACCGTCATATGGTGAGACAGGCTCGTAACATCCACCCCCGGCCTTGTGAAGGCGAGTTCTTGTGCGTCCCTGCCGTCCATGATAGCCGACGCGCGCGTCGCCCCGGAGGCGGAGCGCAGTCCCGCATGCCCGAAACCGGCGCGGGATTTCCCGACACAGCCTGCCAGAACAAGATGGGACCGATGGCCAACGAACTTCCCAACGGCAACGGCGCCGGCGCCGCGGATACGGCTCCGAGCCTCAACGCCCTGATCCAGTACACCAAGGATTTCTCGTTCGAGAACCCCAAGGCGCCGCGCGCCCTCGCCCAGCAGGACGCCCAGCAGGGCCCGCAGATGTCGCTGCAGGTCAATGTCGGCACGACCAGCCTCGGCGGCACCGACTACGAGACCGTGCTGAAGCTCGAGGGCAAGGCCGAGCTCAACAACGAGACGCTGTTCGCCTTCGACCTGAGCTATGCCGGCGTCTTCCGCCTGCAGAACATCCCGGAAGAGCACATGCATCCGGTGCTGGTGATCGACTGCGCCCGCCTGCTCTTCCCCTTCGCGCGCCAGATCATCGCCGAGGCGGTGCAGAACGGCGGCTTCCCGCCCTTCTACGTGCCGCCGATCGATTTCGCCGCGCTCTACCAGCAGCGCATGCAGGAGATGGGTCAGCCGGGCGCCGTCAACGCCTGAGCACCGCTCCCCCGACATCGGAAAGGGCCCCTCGCGGGCCCTTTTTCGTTTGTTGCGCCTGATTATTGCTCTTGCGCAGCCATCGGCGCCTCGCCATCTCGGACCGGCTGTGGCGGCTCCCGCCAGACCCTATCCGATGGAGACCCGATGGACGCCCTTGTGACGCTCGCCTCCGACCCGGCCGTGTGGGCCGCGCTCGGGGCATTGATCGCCATGGAGGTCGTGCTCGGCATCGACAACCTGATCTTCATCTCGATCCTGACCAACAAGCTGCCCGAGCATCAGCGCTCCCGGGGCCGCAGGATCGGCATCGGGCTGGCGCTCGTCCTGCGCCTGGCGCTGCTCGGCACGGTCGCGGTCATCGTCAAGCTCACCGCGCCGGTCTTCTCGGTCCTCGGCCATGCCTTCTCCTGGCGCGACCTCATCCTGATCGCCGGCGGCCTGTTCCTGGTCTGGAAGGCGACGAAGGAAATCCATCACAAGGTCGACCCGGATCCGGGCCCGGACCTGTTCGACGGCGGCCGCGCCGCCGCCAATTTCGGCAGCGTCATCGTCCAGATCCTGCTGCTCGACCTCGTCTTCTCGGTCGATTCGATCATCACCGCCGTCGGCATGACCGAGCATCTTCCGGTGATGGTCATCGCCGTGATCGTCGCGGTGCTGACCATGCTGCTCGCCGCCGACCCGCTGGCACGCTTCATCGAGAACAATCCGACGATCGTGATGCTGGCGCTCGGCTTCCTGCTGATGATCGGCGGCACGCTGATCGCCGAGGGCTTCGGCGTGCATGTGCCGAAGGGCTATATCTACGCGGCGATGGCCTTCTCGGCCCTGGTCGAGGCGCTCAACATGCTGTCGCGGCGGAAGGCTTCGTAGCGCTTCAGATCTACTGCGCCGCCTCGTCGGCGATGCCGAGATAGCCCTTCCAGAGCGGGGCCTTCAGGGATTTGAGGATGAAGGCCTCATGCGCCGCGAGGGCGGCCTGGTCCAGCCGGGGCGCGAGCGGGCGCTGGCGCTGCGGCCGCTCCAGCATGGGCGCGGCGAGGCCCGGGCGCCCGGCCGCCGCCTCGACGCCGAGACCGAGCGAAGCCTGCTTGCCGCCGATCAGCTCGATATAGACCTCGGCCAGGATCTCGGAATCGAGCAGCGCGCCGTGCTTGGTGCGCCGGCTGTTGTCGATGCCGTAGCGCGAGCAGAGGGCGTCGAGGCTGTTGGAGGCGCCGGGATGCTTGCGGCGCGCCATGGACAGCGTGTCGACCACGAAAGCCGGCTCGACCGGCGCCATGCCGAGGCGCTTGAACTCCATGTTGATGAAGCCGATGTCGAAGGCGGCGTTGTGGATCACCAGCTTGGCGCCGGCGATGAATTCGGCGAAATCCTGCGCGACCGCGGCGAAGACGGGCTTGTCCGACAGGAACTCCTCGGAAAGCCCGTGAACGTTGTAGGCCTCCACGGGCATCGAGCGCTCGGGGTTGATATAGACGTGGAAGGTGCGGCCGCTCGGACAGTGGTTGACCAGCTCGACGCAACCGATCTCGACGATGCGATCGCCGTTATGGGCTTCGACGCCGGTGGTTTCGGTATCGAGAACGATCTCGCGCATCGGGTCAGGACCTCGCCCTGTAGGTCGCCGCCGCTCCGCCTCCGGGCCGGCCGGCCAGTGCTGCGAGGATAGAGCCGACCTGCCGCTCCGCGGCCACGAGACCGCGCGAGGTGTCCACAAGGAAATGCGCCCGGCGGCGCTTCTCGGCATCCGGCATCTGGCGCGACAGGATCGCTTGCAGCTTCTCCGCATTCATGCCCGGACGCGCCAGCACGCGCTCGCGCTGGACCGCGGCCGGGGCCGTGACGACGAGCACCGCGTCGCACCGCCCCTCGCCCCCGGTTTCCAGCAGGAGCGGCACGTCGATGACGGCGAGCCCGGCCGCCTGCGTCCGGCAGCGGGCGAGGAAAGCCTCCTCCTCCTCCCGCACCAGCGGATGGATGATCGCCTCGAGCCGGCTGAGCGCATCGGGGCTGCCGAGCACCGCGGCGCCGAGCCTGGCGCGGTCGACCACGCCGTCGACGACCGTTCCGGGAAAGGCCGCCGCGATCGGCGCCGCCGCCCGGCCGCGATGCAGGCGATGCACCGCCGCATCGGCATCGTGCAGCGGCACGCCCCGCTTCTCGAAAAGAGCGGCCGTCGTCGATTTGCCCATTCCGATCGAGCCCGTGAGGCCCAGCACGAAGGTCATGCGCGTTCCTTGCGAATCACGCCTTGAGGATATCGGCTTCGATCAGATCGCGCAGCGCCGGCGTCACCTGCGGCGTGACGCCGAACCAGCGGCCGAAGCCCGGCACGGCCTGGTGCAGCAGCATACCGAGCCCGTCGACGACGATGCCGCCGCGCCGTTGCGCCGCGGCGAGCAGCGCCGTTCTCAGCGGCGCATAGACGATATCGTCGACGATGGTGCCGGGGCGCAGGCGCGAAAGATCGAGCTCCAGCGGCGGCTTGCCCTGCATGCCGAGCGCCGTGGTGTTGACGACGAGATCGGCCGCGCCGACCGCTTCGCCGCGCCGCTCCCAGTCGACCGCCGTCAACGGCGCGCCGAACGACGACGCCAGCTCCTCGGCGCGCCCGCGGCTGCGGTTGGCCACCAGGATGCGGCCGATGCCGCGCGCCTTGAGGCCGAAGGCGATGCCGCGCGCGGCCCCGCCCGCTCCCAGGACGAGGGCCGTGCCCACCTGGTCATCCCAGCCGGGGACGGTGGCGTCGAGATGGGCGAGGAAGCCGGAGACATCGCTGTTGTCGGCGAAGATCCGCTCGCCGTCGCGCCACAGCGTGTTGACCGCGCCCACCGCCCGGCCCGCTTCGCTGACCTCGTCGACCAGCGCCATCACCGCCTCCTTGTGCGGCACAGTGACGTTACCGCCGGCGAATGCGCCGGCGCGCAGCCTGGCGATGAAGGCCGGCAGATCGGCCGGGGCGACGTCGATGGCCTCGTAGCTGCCGGCCAGCCCGTAATGCCGCAGCCATTCGCCATGGATCAGCGGCGAACGCGAATGCGCGATGGGATGGCCGATGACGAAGCAATGGGGGGGCATGGTGAAATCCGGTTAGCGGGCGAGATGGCCGAGATCGCGCAGGGCCTGGAGGACAGGCAGCAGCGGCAGGCCGAGAATGGTGAAATGATCGCCGTCGATCCGCGCGAAGAGCTGCGCGCCGAGCCCTTCGAGCTGGTAGCCGCCGACGCTGGCGAGGATGGCCGGGCCGGCGGCCTCGACATAACGCTCGATGAAAGCGGCATCGAGCGGGCGCATCGTCAGGCGCGCCGTCGCCCGACCCTGGGCAAGCACCTCTCCGTCCCGCGCCAGAGCGAAGGCGGAATGCAGCGCGTGGGTGCGGCCCGCCAGCGCCGCGATCTGCACGGCCGCCGCCGCAGCGTCCCCCGGCTTGTGGAAGGATCGTCCCTCGCAGGTCAGGGTCTGGTCGGCGGCCAGGACGAGCCGGCCGGAACGGAGCTTCGACACGGCAAGCGCCTTCGCCTCCGCCAGCGCCGAGGCGATGCCGTCCGCCGCGACACCCTGCTCGGCCAGCGGCCGCTCGACCGCGCGCTCGTCGATCTCCGGCTTCGCCGTTTCCACCGGAAGCCCGGCCGCAGCCAGCATGTCGCGCCGGGTGAGGCTGCCCGAGGCGAGAATCAGCGGCGCCGGCGAGAGCCACAGCCGCGTCATGTCGCGATGAACTTCATGCGGTGGTCGCGCAGGAGGTCGAGAATCGACGCCGCCGTCTCCTCGATGGAGCGGCGCGTGACGTCGATCACCGGCCAGCCCTTGCGGGCGCAGAGCCGGCGCGACTGGGCGACCTCGTCGGCGACCGCGGCCGGATCGACATAGGGCGTCTCGTCATCGGCCCGCAGGGAGAGCAGGCGGTTCTGCCGGATCTGGACGATGCGGTCGGGACTGGCGACGAGTCCGACGATCAGCGGCTTCCTGGCGGCGTCAAGCTCCGGCGGCAGCGGCACGTTCGGCACGAGCGGGATGTTGGCGGTCTTGATGCCGCGATTGGCGAGATAGATGCTCGTCGGCGTCTTCGAGGTCCGGCTGATGCCAACGAGGATGACGTCGGCATTGTCGAGGTCGCCGCCCAATTGCCCGTCATCGTGCAGCAGCGTGTAATTCATCGCATCGATGCGGCGGAAATATTCGGTGTTGAGAACGTGCTGCGCGCCCGGCTTCGTCGCCGAGACCTGGCCGAGATAGGACTGGAACAGGGACAGAACCGGCTGCAGCACCGAGAGGCAGGGGCAGCCGAGCTCCCGGCAGAAGCTCTCCAGCTTCTCCTGCCATTCCGGCTCGACCAGAGTGTAGAGCACCACCCCCGGCGAGGATTCGATCTCGGCGAGGACGCGGGCGAGCTGCGCTTCCGAGCGCACCAGCGGATAGACATGCTCGATCGCCGAGACGGTTTCGTATTGGGCCGCCGCGGCACGGCTGACCGCGATCAGCGTCTCGCCCGTCGCGTCCGAAACCAGATGAAGGTGAAAATAGTTGCGGACCACGGCAGCCCTCGCGCTGAAGCCTGCTCCTCCTCTAACGCCTGATGCGGCTTTGGCAAATCGCAGCGACGCGACATCCTCCCGGCGGGTTATCCAAGCCCCCGAGGAGCAGTGTGGATAAGACTCGCAACCGGCGGGCCGGCGCGGAGCCTCTGGACAACCGCGCTTCCCCATCAACAGGCCCGGCGCTGTGCATGGTAAAGAAAGTGTTTCACGTGAATCATTCGGGTCGGCCGAGCCCGGCCCGCCGATTCCAATTCGTTAAGAAAGCCTTAACCGGCCCTTTCCGTATCCGGCGACCCGCGACCTGCTGTCCCACCGCCTGTGGAACGGTTGTGGACGAAATTGTGGCGGGCTATCTCCCCCTGCCAAAGAGTCAAAGAAAGAAGAGTCTTTCTAGGATTCTCTTTTTTAAGAGGACGTGAGATGGATCGCCCGACGGGCTCGACGACGAACGCGAGATCGGCCTCCGGGGAAGGCCCCGCCTTTCTGCGAGCCCTTTCGGGAGAGACGCTTCCCGTCCCGCCCATCTGGCTGATGCGCCAGGCCGGCCGCTATCTCCCCGAATATCGCGAGACGAGGGCGAAAGCCGGCAGCTTCCTGTCGCTCTGCTACGATCCCGTGCTGGCGGCGGAGGTGACGCTCCAGCCGATCCGCCGTTTCGGCTTCGATGCGGCGATCCTGTTCTCGGATATTCTCGTCGTGCCGCAGGCGCTCGGTCAGAAGCTCTGGTTCGTCGAGGGCGAAGGGCCGCGGCTTGAACCAGTCGCCGATGCCGACCGGCTGGCGCAGATCGACGCGCTGGCCGACGAGGGCAAGCTCGCTCCGATCATCGAGACGGTCCGCCGGGTGCGTGCGGCGCTGCCGCGATCGACCGGCTTCATCGGCTTCTGCGGCGCGCCCTGGACGGTCGCCACCTATATGGTTGCGGGGCGCGGCACGCCCGATCAGGGGCCGGCGCGGGCACTCTTCGCCAGCGACCCCGATCTCTTCCAGGCCATCGTCGACCGCATCGTCGCGAGCTCCATCGCCTATCTCAACGCCCAGATCGCGGCGGGCGTCGATGCCGTACAGATCTTCGATAGCTGGGCCGGCGTGCTGACCCCGGACGATTTCCGGCGCTGGTGCATCGCGCCGACGCGGCGGATCGTCGAGGGCGTGCGCGCCGCGCATCCGCAGGTGCGGATCATCGGCTTTCCGCGCGGCGCCGGAGCCCTGATCCCGGATTATGTGCGGGGCACCGGCGTCGACGCCGTCAGCCTCGAAACCGAGATCGACCGGGATTTCGTGCGCTCGGAGATCCAATCGCTGGTGCCTGTGCAGGGCCATCTCGATCCGCAGCTTCTGCGGGCCGGCGGGCCGGAGCTGGAGCGGGGGGTCGAGGCCATCCTCGCCGCCTTCGCCGGGGCGCCCTTCATTTTCAATCTCGGCCACGGCATCCTGCCGGATACGCCGATCGCCCATGTCGAGCGTCTGCTCAAGGCAGTCAGGGGCTAGGGAGCTCTCGCCGTGTATGAATGGATCAAGGCCTTCCACGTCATGGCCGTCATCGCATGGATGGCCGGGATGCTCTATCTGCCGCGGCTGATGGTCTATCATGCGGAGGCGCAGACGGGCTCGATCCAGTCGGAGACCTTCAAGGTCATGGAGCGGCGGCTGCTCAAGGGCATCATCAACCCGGCGATGATCGCGACCTGGGCGCTGGGGCTCTACCTCGCCTGGTACGCCTTCGCCTTCAAGGGCGGCTGGCTGCATGCCAAGATCCTGCTGGTGCTGATCCTCTCCGCCATCCATGGCTATCTCGTCGGGCGGGTCAGGGCCTTCGCCGAGGACCGCAACGACAAGCCTGCGCGCTTCTACCGCATTCTCAACGAGGTGCCGGCGCTGCTGATGGCGGGTATCGTCATTCTGGTGATCGTGAAACCGTTCTGACGGAAGCTGTCGTTTCCGCTTGAGCCGGATCGCGATTCCCGTTATCAGATGGCCGCGCTTCTCCAGCGCCCTCCCTGTAGTCGACTGTTCGTGAGCCCGCTGCCAGCAGCAGCTCATGGCGCGCCTTCCCCCCGCGCAGGCCCGGTCCGGGTCCAGCTCGATCACTTCAGTATCATCCCTACCCCGCCGTCGCGGGGCGATTACGATCCGGGTGCCCCATGCGGGAAATCAAGCTCCAAGAGCTCAAGAGCAAGTCGCCGACCGAATTGCTGTCCTTCGCCGAAGAGGTCGAGGTCGAGAACGCCAGCACCATGCGCAAGCAGGAGCTGATGTTCGCCATCCTGAAGCAGCTCGCCGCGCGCGAGACGGAAATCCTCGGCGAAGGCGTCGTCGAGGTGCTGCAGGACGGATTCGGCTTCCTGCGCTCGCCGGATTCCAACTACCTGCCGGGGCCTGACGACATCTATGTCTCGCCATCCCAGATCCGGAAATTCGGCCTGCGCACCGGCGACACGGTCGAGGGCCCGATCCGCGGCCCCAAGGACGGCGAGCGCTATTTCGCCCTGCTCAAGGTCAACTCGGTCAATTTCGAGGACCCCGAGAAGATCAAGCACAAGATCCATTTCGACAATCTGACGCCGCTCTATCCGGACGAGCGCCTGAAGCTCGAGGTGCAGGATCCGACCAAGAAGGATTTCTCGCCGCGGGTCATCGACATTGTGGCGCCGATCGGCAAGGGCCAGCGCGCGCTGATCGTGGCCCCGCCGCGCACCGGCAAGACCGTGCTGCTCCAGAACATCGCGCAGTCGATCACCACGAATCATCCCGAGTGCTATCTCATCGTCCTGCTCATCGACGAGCGGCCCGAGGAAGTCACCGACATGCAGCGCTCGGTGAAGGGCGAGGTCGTGTCCTCGACCTTCGACGAGCCGGCCTCGCGCCACGTCCAGGTCGCGGAGATGGTGATCGAGAAGGCCAAGCGCCTGGTCGAGCATGGCCGCGACGTGGTCATTCTGCTCGATTCGATCACGCGCCTCGGCCGCGCCTACAACACCGTGGTGCCCTCTTCCGGCAAGGTGCTGACCGGCGGCGTCGACGCCAACGCCCTGCAGCGCCCGAAGCGCTTCTTCGGCGCGGCGCGCAACATCGAGGAAGGCGGTTCGCTGACCATCGTGGCGACTGCGCTGATCGACACCGGCTCGCGCATGGACGAGGTGATCTTCGAGGAGTTCAAGGGCACCGGCAATTCCGAGATCGTGCTCGACCGCAAGGTGGCCGACAAGCGCATCTTCCCGGCGATCGACATCCTCAAGTCGGGCACCCGCAAGGAAGAGCTTATCACCCCGCGCGCCGACCTGCAGAAGACCTATGTGCTGCGCCGGATCCTCAATCCGATGGGCCCGCAGGATGCGATCGAGTTCCTGATCGACAAGCTGCGCCAGACCAAGCAGAACTCGGAATTCTTCGATTCGATGAACACCTGATCCTTCCGCGATCAGGCCAGATTCCGGCGCCGCCGCTCATGATGAGCGGCGGCGTTTGCATTTCTGGAGCTTCGTGACCTTCCCAATGGCGATTGGGGGTTCAACGGAATGCCGCAAGTTCCAGGATCGGCGAGCGGCCCCGAGCGGGTCTCATCGCGCTGCGGCGATGGCTTCGAGCAATCGATTCGGGTCCGTGACGGGTGGCAGGCAGCGGCCGTCGAAGCAGATGAAGGCCGCGCCGGCGCCGGCCAGCCGAAGCATGGCCGCGGCCGGGTGGTCGACCGGCAGCGCCGTCGCATCGGCGCAGTCGATCAGGATCGTGCCGGTATAGGGCAGGTGCCGCGCGGCCCGGTGGAACGCCGCCCGTTCCGGACCGGCGAGGACGATCTCGACACCGTTGCGGACGAGATCATAGGCGTTGAGGATCGCGCCATGCGCCATCGGCGCGCGCGCCGCCGCCTTCAGGGCCGCCGCCATCAATGATTCGGCCCGTGCTCGGAGGTCGGGATCGGCGGTCTTCGCAGCCAGCCTCGCCAGGTTTGCGGCGTGAATGCCGAGGGCATTGGGCACGGCGTCATCGTGGGTCGGCCTGGGTAGGACCGGCAGTTCGCCGGATTCCAGCCGGGTCATCCCGATCAGCCCGGTTTCCGGGTCGCGGTAGTGCCGATCGAGATGGTCCGACCAGCGCATGGCATCGTCGAGATAGTGCTGTTCCAGCGTGGCATCATGCAATGCCAGCGCGGCGTCGATCATGGCGGCGTGGTCCAGGGCGAATCCCGGCTTGATCCGGCGCCCGAGGCGGTAGGAATGGGCGAGGCCTTCGCCATCGGCCATCGATTCGGCAACGAAACGGTAAGCGCCCTGGGCGCGTGCCAGCCAGTCTGGCCGGTCCAGCAATCCCGAGGCGCGGGCGAGGCCGGCGATGGCCAGCCCGTTCCAGTCGGCCAGGATCTTGTCGTCGCGCGCCGGCGGCACCCGGCTCGCCCGCTCGGCAAGCAGCCGCTGCTTCAGGCCGGCGAGCCGCGAGGCGGTTTCGGCATCCGGATCCGGCTGGTCGAGCCGGTTGAGGATATTCGTCTCCTCCCAGTTGCCCGGGCCGGTGACGTCGTAGAAGCGGGCGAACAGCGCGCCATCCTCGGCGCCGAGGATGGCGGTGACCTCGGCCAGCGACCAGATATAGAACTTGCCCTCGACGCCCTCGGAATCGGCATCGAGGCTGGCGGCGAACGCCCCTTCCGGCAGGAGCATGTCGTGTTCGAGCCAGGTGACGATGCCCGTTGCGGCCTCGCGCGCGAGCAGGTTTCCGCTGCGCTTCGCCTCGAGCGCATAGAGCGCCAGGAGCTGGGCGTTGTCGTAGAGCATCTTCTCGAAATGCGGCACGAGCCAGCGTGCATCGACGGCATAGCGCGCGAAGCCGCCGCCGAGATGGTCGTGAATGCCGCCGCGGGCCATGCGATCCAGGGTCAGGGTTGCGGCCGCCAGCGCCGGGCTGATGCCGGCGCGACGGGATCCCGCCCGCCAGAGCAGTTCGAGCAGTCCGGGATTGGGGAATTTCGGGGCGCCGTTCAGCCCGCCATCGCGCGGATCGAAGGCATCCGCGATCTGCCCGGCGAGATGGTCGAGATCCGGTTCCACGACAGCGGCGAGGTTCGCAGCATCGGCCCGCCGAAGGGCATCGCGGATGGCGGCGGCGTTCCCGGCGATCCGGCCCGGCTCGCGCTGGAAGATCGCGGAGATCTGCCGCAGCACGCCCGTGAAGGACGGGTGGCCATGGCGCGGCTCGGGCGGGAAATAGGTGCCGCCCCAGAAGGCGTCGCCCTCCGGGGTCAGGAACATGGTCAGGGGCCAGCCGCCCTGCTCGCCCAGGCTGTGCAGCGCGCTCATATAGACATGGTCGATGTCGGGACGCTCCTCGCGGTCGACCTTGATGTTCACGAAGAGCTCGTTCATGACGGCGGCCGTCGCCGGGTTCTCGAAGCTCTCATGGGCCATGACATGGCACCAATGGCAGGCGGCGTAGCCGATCGAAAGCAGCACGGGCCGGTTGCTGCGCTTCGCCTCGGCGAAGGCTTCCGGTCCCCATTCCCACCAGTCGACGGGGTTGTCGCGATGCTGAAGCAGATAGGGGCTGGCGGCTCCGGCGAGGCGGTTCATCGGGCGTTCCTTCCCAGCGCCGGGGCGGCACCATGATCGATCGGACGGCCCAGCCTACCATCGTCGCGCTCTCCTCGGCACCCGGCCGCGCCGGCGTCGCGGTCCTGCGCGTCTCGGGCGCGCGGGTTCGATTCGTCATCGAAACGACGGCCGGACTCGTGCCCCCGCCGCGGCAGGCGACCCTGCGCGCGCTGCGCGACCGGCAAGGCCGGGTCATCGACAAGGGACTCGTTCTGTTCTTCCCCGGTCCTACCAGCTTCACCGGGGAGGATGTCGTTGAATTTCATGTGCATGGCTCGCGCGCGGTGCTGGCGGCACTACTGACGCATCTGACGGCACTACCGCAGGTCAGGCTGGCCGAAGCCGGGGAATTCACCCGCCGCGCCTTCGAGGCGGGCAAGCTCGACCTCGCCGCGGTGGAAGGTCTCGCCGATCTGATCGATTCGGAGACGGAATGGCAGCGGCGACAGGCGTTGCGGCAGATGGACGGCGCGCTCGGCACGCTGGCGGAGCAATGGCGCGCGCAGTTGCTGCAGGCGATGACCCTGCTGGCGGCGGAGATCGACTTTTCCGATGAGGGCGACGTCGCGGGTCCGTTGCAGGACGAGGCGCTGGATATCGCCGAGGCGGTGCTGCTCTCCTTGCGCCAGGCGCTCGGCAGCTTCGCGATGGGCGAGCGGGTGCGCGAGGGTTTCGTCGTGGTCCTGGCCGGCCCGCCCAATGCCGGCAAGTCGAGCCTGCTCAACGCGCTGGCCCGGCGCGACGTCGCGATCGTCTCCCCGGTTGCGGGCACGACGCGGGATGCGCTGGAGGTTCGGCTGGACCTCGAAGGCCTGCCGGTGCTGCTGATGGACACGGCGGGGCTGCGCGAGAGCACCGACCCGATCGAGGCGGAGGGGGTCAGGCGGGCGCGGGCCCTGATGGAGCGGGCCGATCTGGTTCTGGGATTGCGCGCCATCGATTCGGAGCCGTATCGAATCGAGCAGAGCCAGTCCCGGATCGCTGTGGCGACCAAGGCCGACCTCGGCGGGACGGCCTTGCCCGGCGAACGGGCGATTTCGGTCAGGAGCGGCGAAGGACTGCCGGAACTGCTGTCGGCGATCGTCGCGCATCTGCGCGGCCTGGGCCAGAACGAACCGGCCCTGCTGACGCGCGAACGGCACCGCGTCGCGGTGGCCGCGGCGATCGCGGCGCTGGAGCGGGCGACCCGATCCAGAGGCGGGCCGAGCGAGCTGTCGGCCGAGGATCTGCGCCTGGCGGTTTCGGCGCTGGAGCGGCTCGTCGGGCGGATCGGGGTCGAGGACGTGCTCGACACGCTGTTCGCCGGGTTCTGCATCGGCAAATGAGAAGCGCGGCGCCGCGCGCCGGCCACAGGACGATTGACCGCCCCGCCCGGCTTCGCTAGCGAAATCGGCATGTCAGTTCTCGCGCGATCCTACGATGTCGTGGTCGTCGGCGGAGGCCATGCCGGAGCCGAGGCCGCGGCCGCCGCCGCCCGTTACGGAGCCCGCACCGCCCTGGTAACGCATCAGCCGGCCACGGTCGGCGTGATGTCCTGCAATCCGGCGATCGGCGGGCTCGGCAAGGGGCATCTGGTGCGGGAGATCGACGCGCTCGACGGCTTGATGGCGCGCGCCGCCGATCTGGGCGGCATCCAGTTCCGCATGCTCAACCGGCGCAAGGGGCCGGCGGTGCGCGGCCCGCGCGCGCAGGCCGACCGCAAGCTCTACAGGCAAGCGGTCCAGGCGCTGCTCGCGGAGCAGCCGAATCTCGATATCGTGGCCGGCGAGGTCTTCGATGTGGAGATCGAGGCCGGCCGCGTCGTTGCGGTCATGCTGGCGGATGGACGTCGATTCGGGACCGGAACGGTCGTGCTGACGACCGGAACCTTCCTGCGCGGGCTGATGCATATCGGCGAAACCAGGATTCCCGCCGGCCGCGTCGGCGAGGCGCCTTCGCTGGGATTGTCGGCGACGCTGGAACGTCACGGCTTCCCTCTGGGCCGCCTCAAGACCGGCACGCCCGCCCGGCTCGACGGCCGCACGATCGACTGGGCCGGGCTCGAGATGCAGCCGGGCGACAGCCCGCCCGAGCCCTTCTCGGCGCTGACCGAGACAATCGTCAATCCGCAGATCTGTTGCGGGATCACCCGGACCACGCTGGCAAGTCACGCGCTGATCCGCGCCAATCTGCATCGGGCTCCGATGTTCTCGGGCCAGATCGAGGGCAGGGGGCCGCGCTATTGCCCATCGATCGAGGACAAGGTCGGCCGCTTCGGCGACCGGGACGGCCACCAGATCTTTCTGGAGCCGGAAGGACTCGACGACGACACGGTCTATCCCAACGGAATCTCGACGTCGCTGCCGGAGGACGTGCAGCGCGATCTGCTCAAGACCATTCCGGGCCTGGAACGAGCGGCGATGCTGCGGCCGGGCTATGCGATCGAATATGATTTCGTTGACCCGCGCGCGCTTCGCAATACCCTCGAGACGCGCGCCGTCGCCGGCCTGTTCCTGGCGGGGCAGATCAACGGGACGACCGGCTATGAGGAGGCCGGGGCGCAGGGGCTGCTCGCGGGCCTGAACGCCGCGCGGCTGGCGGGCGGCGCCACGCCGACGGTGTTTGACCGGGCTCAGTCCTATATCGGCGTGCTGGTCGACGATCTGGTGACGCATGGCGTTACGGAACCGTATCGGATGTTCACCTCGCGCGCCGAGTTCCGCCTGTCGCTGCGCGTCGACAACGCCGATGAACGCCTGACGATGTCCGGCCGGGCGCTGGGAATCGTCGGCTCGGCGCGGCTAGCGGCCTTCCAGGCGCGCCATAGCGAGATCGAACGCCTGCGCGCGACGCTCCGGGCTCTGCACCTGACGCCGCAGCAGGCCGAAGCCGCAGGGCTGCAGCTCAATCGCGACGGGCTGCGGCGCAGCGCCTATCAGATCCTGTCCCATCCGGACATCGCCTTCGCGCAGCTCGCCGCTGTCTGGCCGGAGCTGAAGGCCTATTCCGCCGCGGTGGTCGATCGCGTGAGCGCCGACGCCGTCTACGCGGTCTATCTCGACCGGCAGGCGGCGGAGATCGAAGCCTATCGCCGCGATCAGGCGCTGAAGATGCCCGGGGATCTCGATTTCGCCGCGATCTCCGGCCTTTCCAACGAGATCAAGGCGAAGCTCGAAGCGATCCGGCCGGCCGATCTGGCGCAGGCCGGCAAGATCGAGGGCATGACGCCGGCGGCGCTGACCCTGCTGGCGGCCCATGCCCGCAAGAGCCGTTCGGCCAGCTTGTCCACAGGCGCGCCGTGACTGTTGATAAAAGCGATCGCCAGCATGCTTTACGCTTGACGCCTGTTTCACGTGAAACAGAGGAGCGCCTCGCGCTTCTTGTGGCGGAGCTCGAACGCTGGCAGGCGGCGAAAAATCTGGTCTCGTCCGCCACGCTCGCCGATGTCTGGACGCGCCATATCGCCGACTCGCTCCAGCTCTTCAATCTCGCGGCGGAGCGGGAGCGCTGGCTCGATCTCGGTTCGGGCGGCGGCTTTCCCGGGCTGGTGATCGGCATCTGCCTGGCGGAACGCGGCGCCGGGCAGATCGATCTGGTCGAAAGCAACGCCCGCAAATGCGCTTTTCTGCGCCACGCGGCGCGCGTGACCGGCGCGCGGGTCAAGGTCCATCCGGCCCGGATCGAGCAGGTGGTCGGCAGTTTTGCCGGAAACGTCGAGGTGGTGACGGCCCGCGCCCTCGCTCCGCTGAGCCAATTGCTCGACTGGTGCGAAGAGCTGTTGAGAACGGGGGCGCTCGGCCTCTTTCCCAAGGGACAACATCTAGATACGGAATTGACCGACTCGGCCAGATATTGGAAGATTCAGGCAACAACCGTTTCTTCCGTGACTGACGACGCCGCGCGCATCCTGCTGGTTCGCTCGGCCGAGAGACGAGCCGATCCATGACAGACGTCAGATCCGTGTCCACGCCGCGCCGCCCGCGCGTGATCGCGCTTGCGAACCAGAAGGGCGGCGTCGGCAAGACCACGACGGCGATCAATCTCGGCACGGCGCTGGCGGCGATCGGCGAGAAGGTGCTGATCGTCGACCTCGACCCGCAGGGCAATGCCTCGACCGGGCTCGGCGTCGATCGGCGCAGCCGCAAATCCTCGACCTATGACGTCCTGTGCGGCGATGTCGGCCTCGGCCAGGCCCTGCAGCCCACCGCCGTACCAGGGCTGTCGCTGGCGCCCTCGACGCTGGACCTGCTCGGCGTCGAGCTGGAGATCGCTTCGGCCAAGGACCGGGCCCACCGCCTCAAGAACGCGATCGACGAGCTGGTCTACGACCAGCGCTGCCAGGACCTGACCTATGTGCTGATCGATTGCCCGCCCTCGCTCAGCCTGATCACCATCAACGCCATGACCGCGGCGGATGCGGTGCTGGTGCCCTTGCAGTGCGAGTTCTTCGCGCTCGAGGGCCTGAGCCAGCTCTTGAAGACCGTCGAGCAGGTCCGGGCCGGACTCAATCCGCGCCTGATCATCCAGGGCGTGGTGCTGACCATGTTCGACCCGCGCAACAATCTTTCCGGCCAGGTCATGGCCGATGTGAAGAGCTTCCTCGGCGACAAGGTCTACGAGACGGTGATTCCGCGCAATGTGCGGATTTCGGAGGCGCCTTCCTATGGCAAGCCGGCCTTGCTCTACGACCTGCGCTGCTCCGGCTCGCAGGCCTATCTGCGGCTGGCCTCGGAAGTGATCAAGCGCGAGCGCGCCCTGCGGGCGGCCGCGTGATTCGACGAACAAGCAGAGGTTGACGAGGGATGGCGATGGCCGAAGAACAGGGGCGTTCCCGCCTTGGCCGCGGGTTGGCGGCGCTGATCGGCGATGTCGGAGATGAGATCGGCGCGATCGAGCGGGCGCGCGGACAGCGCCGGGTCCCGGTCGAGTTCCTGCGTCCGAGCGCGCGCAACCCGCGCCGCAACTTCGCGGAGGGCGATCTCGACGACCTGACGGCCTCGATCCGTGAACGCGGCATCCTGCAGCCGATCATCGTGCGGTCCCTGCCGGGGATGATCGACGCCTATGAGATCATCGCCGGAGAGCGGCGCTGGCGGGCGGCGCAGCGCGCCGAGCTGCACGACGTGCCGGTCATCCTGGTCGAGGCCGACGACCGCGAGGCGCTCGAGATCGCCATCGTCGAGAACGTCCAGCGCTCCGACCTCAATCCGATGGAAGAGGCGGCGGGCTATGAACGCCTGATCGCCGAATTCAACTACACCCAGAACGACCTGGCCCGCGTCATCGGCAAGAGCCGCAGCCATGTCGCCAACACGCTGCGCCTGTCCAAGCTGCCGGAGCAGGTGCGGAAGATGGTCAGCGAGGGCGCCGTTTCGGCGGGCCATGCGCGGGCGCTGCTGTCCGTTTCGGATCCGGAACTGATGGCGAAGAAGATCGTCGCGGAAGGCATGAGCGTTCGCGATATCGAGCGGGTGGTCCAGGAAGAGGCGCGGGGCGAGACCAAGAGCGCCGTGGCCGCGAAACCCCGCCCGGAGAAGGATGCGGATACGCGCGCTCTGGAGAGGGCGCTGGAAGAGGCGCTCGGCCTCTCGGTCACGATTTCCCACCGCGCGAGCGGCGCGGGCGAGGTCAGGATCGCCTACAAGACACTGGAACAGCTCGATACGCTCTGCCGCCGCCTGAAGGCGTGATCAATCGCCCCGGTTGCTGCGGCTGAGCCGCGCCAGGGTCCACAAGGCACGGGTCGCGGTCGCGCGGCCCGTTTCGCTGTTCTGGCGGGTCGCCAGCACGGCGCTGCCCAGCACCGCGACGGCTTCCGTCAAGCGCGCGCTGCTCCAGGCGTTGAGCGCCGCCTCGGTGGTGGCGATCCGCGGATAGGGCAGGCGCATCGTGCCGACGACGTCCCTGACGCCGCGCCCCGCATCGACGCTCTGCCGGGCCTTGAGCAGGGCCAGGGCCTGCCGCAGCACCGCGCCGAGCATCACGCCGGGGTCGAGCCCTTCGCTGGCGAGCTTCGCCTGGGCGAGGTCCAGGACGGATAGCTTTCCGGCGAAGACCGCGTCGACCAGCATCGCCTGCTCGCGCTGGGCGGTATCGCCGACGACGGCGTCGATATGGTCTTCGGTGACCATGCGCTCCTCGCCGAGATAGAGCAGCAGCTTCTCGATCTCGCGCCGGGAGGTCTGGCGGTCGCCGCCGAGGAGCCCGGCGAGGTGGTCCCGCGCATTGCGGTCGATGCTTTTGCCGGCGGCGCGGACCATCTCGTCGATGATCGCGCCGAGATCCCGGGCGGCGTCGCCATAGCAGGGCACCACCAGCGCGCTTTTGGCCCTTTCGCAGGCGGTCCGCAGCGGGTTGCTGCGCTGCAGGTCGCCGGCTTCGACGATGACGAGGGCGTCCTGGGAGGGCGTCGCCAGGAGAGGCTCGACGGCGGCCAGCAGGGGCTTCGTCGTCGCGGAAACGCGGATCGCGCGCCGGCCGCCGAAAAGGCCGATGGTATTGGCCTCGTCGACCAGCTTCAACGGGTCGGCGGCGACCGCGTCCCCATCCATGCGGATGAGCTGGAAGGCGTCGTCGGGATCGTCGACGCTCTTGCGGGCGAGATGGCCGGCCCGCTCCGAGACGAGGCCGGTATCGGGGCCGTAGAACAGCACCAGGCGCCAGGCCGGGTCGAGGCGCGCGAGCGTGCGGTCGGCTTCATGCGCCTTGATCGCGACCATGGCGAATCAGGAGGTGAGGTCGGCCGCGATCTGCCCGCGAATCAAACTCGCCAGGTTCTTCGCGGCGCGGACCTGGGCGTCGCGGGCAGCGCGCACCGTCGCGAAGCGCTGCGAGGAGCGCTCGTAAGGCTCGCGGACGGAGTTGGTGCCGGAGGACACCACCTCGCCCGTGCCGTTGCGGGTGACCTTCCAGGTGGCGGTGGCGACGAGCACCGCCGAATCGGCGCGGCCATTGGCGTAGTCGACGGTCACGACCTCGATCGATTCGGCGATGCTGGCGTCGAATTTCAGGGTTTTGGCGGCGTCGGGCTCGTTGCCGCCGTCGAATTCGAAGACCAGCTCGTTGCGCAGATAATGGCCGATCAGCCCCTTGATCTCGGGGAACTCGATGCTGCGCAGCGCGCTTCTGACGCTGCCGCCGACCGTGCTGGCGGTCGATTCGGCGTAGAGCGGGCGGAAACAGCCGCCCGCCAGCGCCGCCAGGCCCAGCGCCACGGCCAGCGCCAGGCTGCTCGGCCGGATGATCTGCGCCGCGGTGTCAGACGACGACATTCACGATTCTCCCGGGAACCACGATGATCTTGCGGATGGCGCGCCCCTCAAGGGCTCGCTGCACCGCCTCGTCGGCGCGCACCACCGCTTCGACGGCCACCGTATCGGCATCCGCCGGCACAGTCACCTCCGCGCGCTTCTTGCCGTTGAGCTGCACGGGAAGCGTGATCGCGTCATCCTTCAGCAGGGCGGGGTCGGCCACGGGCCAGGCGGCCTCGCCGACCAGGCCGGGCTGACCGAGAGCATGCCAGCATTCCTCCGCCAGATGGGGCATCATCGGCGCGACGAGCTGGGTCACGATGGCGGCGGCCTCGTGCAGCGCGAAAGCGACGTCGGCGTCGAGCTGCGGCTTCTCGGCCGCGGCGTCGAGCGCTTTGCCGATGGCGTTGGTCAGCGTGTAGACATGGGCGACGCAGCGGTTGAAAGCCAGCCGCTCGATATCGGCGCCGACCGCGTCGAGGGCGCGGTGGGCGGCCTTGCGCAGCGCCAGCGCCGCCGCGCCGCTCTGCGCCGGCTGCGCGGCCTTGCCGCCGGTCCGCTCGACGATCTCGCCGATCAGGCGCCACAGGCGCTGGACGAAGCGGGCGGCACCCTGAACGCCCTCGTCAGTCCAGATCACGTCGCGATCCGGCGGCGAGTCGGAAAGCATGAACCAGCGGGCGGTGTCGGCGCCATAGGAGGCGATAATGTCGTCCGGGTCCACGACGTTCTTCTTGGACTTCGACATCTTCTCGATCGGGCCGATCGTGATCGGCGCGCCGGTCTCGACGTCGAAGCCCTTGCGGTCGCTGCCGGCGGTCTCGATGCGGACATTGCCGGGCTCGACCCAGTCGCCATTCGCGGCGCGGTAGGTCTCGTGCACCACCATGCCCTGGGTGAAGAGGCCGGCGAAGGGCTCGTCGAGCCCGGCATGGCCGGTCTTCTTCATGGCGCGGGTGAAGAAGCGCGAATAGAGCAGGTGCAGGATCGCATGCTCGACGCCGCCGATATATTGGTCGACCGGCAGGAAGCGATCGACCGCCTTGCGGTCGGTCGGGCTCTCGGTGCGCCACGGATCGGTGAAGCGGGCGAAATACCAGGACGAATCGACGAAGGTGTCCATCGTGTCCGTCTCGCGGCGCGCCGGCGCGCCGCATTGCGGGCAGGCGACGTGCTTCCATGTCGGGTGATGGTCGAGCGGATTGCCCGGCTTGTCGAAGGAGACGTCGTCCGGCAGCGTCACCGGCAGGTCGGCGTCCGGGACGGGCACCGTTCCGCAGGCGGAACAATGGATGATTGGGATCGGGCAGCCCCAGTAGCGCTGGCGCGAGACGCCCCAGTCGCGCAGGCGGAAATTGACCTTGCGCTGGCCGACCGGGCGGTTGCCGCGGATCTCGCTCTCGAGGCGGCGGGCGACCTCCTCCTTGGCTTCCGCGATGGTCTTGCCGTCGAGGAAGCGCGAATTGATCATGCGGCCGTCGCCGTCATAGGCGGTGTCGGTGACGACGAAAGCCGCCGGATCCGTGCCCTCGGGGGCGACGACGGGGGTGTTGCCGAGGCCGTATTTGTTGACGAAGTCGAGGTCGCGCTGGTCATGCGCCGGGCAGCCGAAGATGGCGCCGGTGCCGTATTCCATCAGGACGAAGTTCGCGACATAGACCGGCAGGGTCCAGTTCGGGTCGAAGGGGTGGACGGCCCGCAGGCCGGTGTCGAAGCCGAGCTTCTCCGCCTTGTCGATGGCCTCCTGGGCCGTGCCGGTGTGCTTGCAGTCCGCGATGAAGGCCTGGAGCTGCGGGCTCTTCGCGGCGAGGGCCTTGGCGATCGGGTGATCGGCGGCGACGGCGACGAATTTCGCGCCGAACAGCGTGTCGGGCCGGGTCGTGTAGACCTCGACCTCGTCGGTGCCGGCGGCATCCGATTCGAGGGCGAAACGAACCAGAAGCCCTTCCGAGCGGCCGATCCAGTTCTTCTGCATCAGCCGGACCTTCTCGGGCCAGCGCGTCAACCCGTCGAGCGCGTCGTTCAGCTCCTGGCCGAAGGCGGTGATCCTGAAGAACCACTGGGTCAGCTCGCGGATCTCGACCGGCGCGCCGGAGCGCCAGCCGCGGCCGTCGATGACCTGCTCGTTCGCCAGCACCGTCTCGTCGACCGGGTCCCAGTTGACCTTGGCGGTCTTGCGGTCGACCAGCCCGGCCTTGAGGAAGTCCAGGAACATCTTCTGCTGGTGGCGATAATAGCTCGGGTCGCAGGTGGCGAGCTCGCGGCTCCAGTCGAGCGACAGGCCCATCGACTTGAGCTGCTTGCGCATGGTCGCGATGTTCTCATAGGTCCATTCGCGCGGATGGACCTTCTTCTGCTTGGCGGCGTTCTCGGCTGGCAGGCCGAAGGCGTCCCAGCCCATCGGATGCAGCACCGAGAAACCCTTGGCGCGCTTGTAGCGGGCCACCACGTCGCCCATCGCATAGTTGCGGACATGGCCCATATGGATGCGCCCCGACGGATAGGGGAACATCTCGAGGACGTAGTAGCTCGGGCGCGTATCGTCGTTCCTCGTCTCGAAGAGCTTGCGCTCCTCCCAGACGGCGCGCCATTTCGGCTCGGATTCCTTCGGGTTGTAGCGTTCGACGGCCATATCAGCGAGCAATCACTCTGCGGGCATTCTTGCGGGAGGTGCCGGAGCGGGACGCCGCCGGCGCAGGGGTCCGTTGCGAAAAACCGGATGAGGTTTTCCACATCCTGTTCTAGGACACCATTGCGCGCACGGGGTCAACGGCGCGCGCCGGCATCGGACCGAAAACTGGAACCCGCTTTCCGGAATTCTCCGATGCGGTAACGTTTCACGGCATGAGGGGCAGCGATATGAGCGATACGGTGACGCGTCTGGAGGCGATCCGGGCCTCGGTCGCGCGAGCGGCGCGCGATTTCGGGCGCAAGCCGGAGAGCGTCACGCTCGTGGCCGTGTCGAAGACGAAGCCGGCCGGGCAGATCCTCGAGACGCTGGAAGCGGGCCAGCGCGTCTTCGGCGAAAACTACGTCCAGGAAGCCAAGACGAAATGGCCGGCGCTGAAGGAGCGCTTCCCCGAGGCCGAGCTGCACATGGTCGGGCCGCTGCAGTCGAACAAGGCGCGCGAGGCGGTGGCGCTGTTCGACGTGATCCAGTCGCTCGACCGCGAGAGCCTGGCCAAGGAGCTGGCCCGCGAGATCGCCCGGGCCGGCAAGGCGCCGCGGCTCTTCGTCCAGGTCAATACCGGCGAGGAGCCGCAGAAGGGCGGGGTCCTGCCGGGCGACGCGGATGCCTTCCTGACGCGCTGCCGCGCGGTTCACGGCCTCGCGATCGAGGGGCTGATGTGCATCCCGCCGGCGGAGGAGCCGCCCTCGCCGCATTTCGGATTGCTCGCCAAGATCGCCGCCCGCAACGGGCTCGAGGGCCTGTCGATGGGCATGAGCGCCGATTACGAGGCGGCGATCCAGCTCGGCGCGACGCATGTGCGGGTCGGCAGCGCGATCTTCGGCGAGCGGGGGTAGAACTGCTCAGCGCAGCAGCGGCTCGCCGACATCGATGCGGTTGCCGTCGGGGTCCTCGAAGACGAAGGCGCGCAGCCCGTAATCCTTGTCGCGCAGGCCCTTGACGATGCGCAGGCCGCGTTCGCGGATCACGCCATGCACCGCCTCGATATCCGCGACCATCATATGCGCGACATTGAAGGGCGCAGCCTTGTGGCCGGGCTGCAGCGTCAGGTGCAATTCGGCCGCATCCCGCTTCAGGATCATGAAGCCGACGGGATCGCCGTTCTCGAAGGTCTTTCGGAAGCCGAGCGCGCCGACATAGAAATCGCAGGCGCGGGCCATGTCGGCGACGGGCAGCATGGCGGCGATCCGCCCGAAGCGGAGGCCGGCAGAAACCGAATCAGTCATCGTAATTCTCGGGCTGGGAACGGCGCGGCGATGCAGGACGGTGCCTCACAGGCGCCGGTCGGTCCGGAGACAATGATCGAGACGGTGCTCGGTGCCGACCCTAGCTCACCGGACCACGATCCGGCAATGGCGGGCCAGCCGCGGCAGCACCTTGGCGAAGACATGCCCCTCGACCGCGACGCAGCCGGCGGTCGGGGTGAAGCCCGGGCGGGCGAGGTGCCAGAAGATCGCGCTGCCGCGCCCGCGAATCACCGGGCGGTCGTTCCAGCCGAGCGCGACGACGATGTCGTAGAGATGGTCCTCGCGCCGGAGCCGCTCCTCGGCCTCGCCGGGCGGCCGGTCGATCAGGCGGTTGTAGCGGCGGTCGTTCAGATCGTCGCACCAGGCGTCGCGCGCGCGGATCCGCCTCAGCGGCAGCAGCGTGCGCGGCCGTGCGAGGCGGTCGGCGCGGTAGAAGACGCCGCGCAGCGGCAGGTCGGTTCGCGGCGTGCCGCCGTCGCCCTCGCGCTTGCCGGTGACGATGCCGGAGCGGCCGAGCGCGCAGGGAAAGACCGCGTTGCCGGCGACGAGGAAGCCCTTGCGGCGGTCGCGGACCGAGGCGAAGACCCGCAGCGAGGAGAGGTTCTGCCGGCGCGAGCCGGGGCGGCCGGCGCTCATTTCACGGTTTCTCAAGAGGATTCCAGAATGCGTGACTTGCGGTGACGACTCGGCCGGCTCATGTTGCCCTACTCTTTGCGTGCGAGCGAACAGCCCATGTCCGTCGTCCATCATATTCTTCTGGTCGATGACGACCAGACCCTTCGCGATGCCCTTTCCGAGCAGTTGGCGCTCTATGACGAGTTCCGGCTGTCGACGGCAGGCAATGCGGCGGAGGCGGTCAAGGCCGTCCAGGGCGAGCGGATCGACCTCGTGGTGATGGATGTCGGGCTGCCGGACATGGACGGGCGCGAGGCGGTCAAGCTGATGCGCAAGAACGGCTTCAAGAGCCCGGTGGTGATGCTGACGGCGCAGAGCTCCGACGCGGACACGGTGCTCGGGCTCGAGGCCGGGGCCAACGACTATGTGGTGAAGCCGTTCAAGTTCGCGGTGCTGCTGGCGCGCATCCGGGCGCACTTACGCCAGTACGAGGCGAGCGAGGACGCCATTTTTCAAGTCGGGCCGTACACCTTCCACCCCGGCTCCAAGCTGCTCGTCAGCGAGAAGGGCTCGAAGACCAAGCTGACCGAGAAGGAGACGGCGATCCTGCGCTTCCTCTACCGCGCCGGCCGCAAGCCGATCGCGCGCGAGGTGCTGCTCCAGGAGGTCTGGGGCTATAACAGCCAGGTCACCACCCATACGCTCGAAACCCATATCTACCGGCTGCGCCAGAAGATCGAGCCCGATCCCGGCAATGCCCGGCTCCTCGTGACCGACGCCGGCGGCTACCGGCTGAATCCCTGACGGATGGCGCTCGACGACGACATGGCCCTGCTGGCCCGGCAGCCGCTGCTGAGCCTGATGGAACGGGATGCGCTGCGCCTGCTGGCCTTCGCGGCGGAAAGCCGCATCCTGCGGGCGGGGGACGTGCTGTTCCGCGCCGGCGAGCCTTCGGACGGCGCGGTGCTGGTGGTGTCGGGCGCGGTCGCGCTGACGGCGCAGGAGGATGGACGGCCGGCGAGCGAGATCGCCGGGCCGGGGGCGATGATCGGCGAGCTCGCCCTGTTCACCTCGGTGCCGAGGCAGGTCACCGCGATCGCCCGCGAGCCGACGCAGATCATGCGGCTGCCGCGCAGCGTGATGCGGCGCGTGCTGGGCGAATCGCCGGATTCGGCCGAGGCGATCGCGCAGGCGATCGGGGACAGGCTGCGCGGGTTCGTCGGCGAGCTCGCCTCGGTCCGGGCCGCGCTCGGCGCGATCGACCGAAAATAGCGGCCGGGGCCGGCTCAGGCGGCCGGCGGATGCCGGGCGGCGCGGATCGCGGCGAATTTCGGCCACAGGATGTTGACGCAAAGCCCGGCCAGGACGAGGCCGCCGGCGAGGAACTTCCACCACGGCAGCGGCTCTCCCAGCCAGATCGCCGCGGCGCCCATGCCGAAGACCGGGACCAGCAGCGAGGTCGGCGCCACCGTGGCCGCGGTATAACGCGAGAGCAGCCAGCCCCACACCGCATAGCCGAACATGACGTTGCCGACGCCCTGCCACAGCGCCGCCGCCCAGGCGGCGAGCGGCGCGCCGGCCAATCCGTCGCGGATCGCGGGCCAGCCCTCGATGCACCAGGACAGGACGAAGAGCGGCGGCACGGCGAAGAGGCTGGTCCAGACGACATACGCCAGCATGTCGACCTGCGGCGTGCTGCGCGAGACGATGTTGCCGCTGGCCCAGCAGAATGCGGCGAGGAGGATCAGGGCGACGCCGAGCGGGGTCGTCGCGCCGTCGGTGTGCCAGAGAATCACGACGATGCCGGCCGAGGCGAGCAGGAGGCCGCCGATCTGGAAAGGCTGGACCCGTTCGCGGGTGAGCGCCGCGGCGAGCAGGATCGTGAAGAAGGATTGCGACTGCACGACCAGCGAGGCCAGCCCCGGCGTGATGAAGCTCTTGATCGCGATGAAGAGCAGGCCGAACTGGCCGGCGCCGATCAGGATGCCGTAGGCGGCGAGCTTGCGCCACGGCACGGCCGGGCGCTTCAGGAAGAAGACCATCGGCAGGAGGGCGAAGCCGAAGCGCAGGCAGGCGAAGAGCAGCGGCGGGAAATGCGCGACGCCGATATGGATGACGACGAAATTCGTGCCCCAGACCACCATCACGGCGAAGGTGAGCAGCGCGTCGCGCAGGGACAGCGAAGAGGAGAGAGGGCGCTGCAACGATCCGGCCTTGGAAGGCCCGGCCGTCGGCCAGGCGCTGCGCCCTATACCATGGCGGCCGGCGGACGGGACGCTGCGGCGCAGCATGGCTGGGGCGCCGGCGGGGCATGGTGAAGGGGGCCGCTGCCGCGGCGGCGTCAGAGCTCCAGCGTGACCGTGACCGGGACGTGGTCGGAGGGGCGTTCCCAGCCGCGCGCCTCGCGCAGGAAGGTCAGGTCGCGCAAGGCCGGCTTCAGCCCGTCGGAGAGCCAGATGTGATCGAGCCGGCGGCCGCGGTTGGAGGCTTCCCAGTCCTGGGCGCGGTAGCTCCACCAGGAATAGAGCTTCTCCGGCTCGGGGCGCAGCGCGCGGGCAGCGTCGGTCCAGCCGAGTTCGCTGCGCAGCCGCTCCAGAGTCGTGGTTTCGATCGGCGTGTGGCTGACCACGTTGAGGAGCTGCTTGTGGCTCCAGACGTCGTGCTCCAGCGGGGCGATATTGAGGTCGCCGAGCAGGATCGCGGGGCGGTCGGTCGGCTTCTTCGTCACGCCCCAGGCGCCGATCTCGTCGAGGAAGGCGAGCTTATGGGCGAATTTGTCGTTCTTCTCCGGGTCGGGAATGTCGCCGCCGGCCGGGATGTAGAAATTATGGATGGCGATGCCGGCGGCGGCGCCCGCCGCCCTGTCGAGCGTCACGGTCATGTGCCGGGCGTCGTTGCGGCCGCACATCGCCATCGCCTCCTTCTCGCTGAAGGGTAGCTTCGAGACGATGGCGACGCCGTTATAGCCCTTCTGGCCGATGAAGGCCTGGTGGACATAGCCGAGCCGGTGGAAGTCCTTGGCCGGGAACTGCTCGTCCGGCGTCTTGGTCTCCTGCAGGCAGAGGATGTCGGGCGCGTGGCGGGTGAGGAAGTCGCCGACCATGCCGATGCGCAGGCGGACGGAGTTGATGTTCCAGCTCGTGACGGTGAGTTGCACGCGAAGATCCCGGCAAAGAAGGAGGCCGGAAACTGGGTCGTCGCACGGCAAAAGGCAAGCGCTTTGCCGGAAGACCGCTTCCCGTCACGGCGAGCGAAGCTTCGTTGCCGACGCTCCTCGCGATGACGGAAGGCGTCAGAGCGTGCGCTGGTGGTCGATCACGAAATTCTTGGGGTCGGCCCGGCGCTGAAGGCTGAGATTGTAGAGCGAGACGGCGGTTTCGTAGCCTTGCGGGTCGATCACCACCCATTGCCGCAATTCATTGGCGACGAGGTCGAACTTCAGCGTGATCTTCGAGGTCCCGCCCAGGGTCGAGCGGTCCTCGAGCCGGACGGAGAGGATGTCGCCGTCGACGCTGGCCCCGGTGATGGTTCCCTCGCGGCTCAGATCCATCTTCTCCCGCACCAGGAACTTCAGCGGCGTCTGGCCGATCGAATAGACGTCCTGCGTGCCCAGCCGCTTGTCGCGCACGGCGACGGAGGTCCCGTCGGCGATGACCTCGGTCGTCGCGGGCGGCTCGTATTCGAAGCGCATCTTGCCGGGGCGCTGGATATAGACCCGCCCTTCCAGCCGCTTCCCGTTATTGGCGAACTGGATGAAGTTGCCCTGCAGCGTCGTGAAGCTGTTGAGATAGGCGTTGAGGCGCTCGATCGCCTCTTCCTGCGTCGCGGGCGGAGGAAGCCTGGTCTTGGCGGGCGCGGGAGCGGGGCTCTGCCGGACTGTCTCCGGCTTCGCCGTTTCGGTCGCCGGCGCCGGATTCGCGGCGGGGCTGACTGCCGGCGCCTCGTTCGACGCCGTCCGCGGCTGGCCGAGATCGGCGGGGCGCATCGGCGGCAGCGGGATGCGGCGCGGGGCGGCGGGCTTGGCCGCTACCGGCCTGGCGGGCTGCGGCGGCTGCAATTGCAGCGGCTGCGCCTGCAGCGGCGCGGCCGCGAAGCCCAGGACGGCCGTCAGAACCGCAGCCCGAAGGATCGGGGTCATTGTCATGAGCAAATCTGCTCCACTCCCTGTACCGCGGCGCGCGCTCGCCGGACTTGGCGCGTCCCGACTTGACGCGTCGCGGCCCCGGCGCTGCGGAAGCGCCGGTCTTTCGCGGCTCCGGCATGCTTCAGGCTGCCGAGGTTGCAGCACCGTAATGGCAATTTGAGGACCGCTCCTCGTCCGCGCAAGCCCTCGGGCGAAGCCATGCGGCTATTCGTCGTCGCCGTGCCCTTGCGTCTCGACGAGGATTTCGCGCTTTCCGGCGTGGTTGGCGGGACCGACGATGCCCTCGTTCTCCATGCGCTCCATGATGGAGGCGGCGCGGTTGTAGCCGATCTGGAGGCGGCGCTGGATGTAGGAGGTCGAGGCCTTCTTGTCGCGCAGCACGACGGCGACCGCCTGCTCGTAGGGGTCGTCGCTCTCGACCGCGCCCATGCCGGTCTTGTCGAAGACGGCGCCGTCCTCGCCGCCCTCGGCCTCCTCCTCCTCGGAGGTGACGGCGTCGAGATAGTGCGGCCGGCCTTGCGTCTTCAGATGCGCCACCACCTTCTCGACCTCGTTGTCCGAGACGAAGGGGCCGTGGACGCGGGTGATGCGCCCGCCGCCGGCCATGTAGAGCATGTCGCCCTGGCCCAGGAGCTGCTCGGCCCCCATCTCGCCCAGGATCGTGCGGCTATCGATCTTCGAGGTGACCTGGAAGGAGATCCGGGTCGGGAAGTTCGCCTTGATCGTGCCGGTGATGACGTCGACCGAGGGGCGCTGCGTCGCGAGAACCACATGGATGCCGGCGGCGCGCGCCATCTGGGCGAGGCGCTGGATCGTGCCCTCGATCTCCTTGCCGGCGACCATCATCAGGTCGGCCATCTCGTCGACGATGACGACGATATAGGGCAGAGGCTCGAGGTCCATGACCTCCTCCTCGTAGATCGCCTCGCCGGAATGCTTGTCGAAGCCGGTCTGCACCGTGCGGGTGATGACCTCTCCCGCCGCCTTGGCCTCCTGGACCCGGGCGTTGAAGCCGTCGATGTTGCGCACCGAGAGCTTCGACATCTTCTTGTAGCGCTCCTCCATCTCGCGCACCGCCCATTTCAGCGCGACGACCGCCTTCTTGGGATCGGTGACGACGGGGGTGAGCAGATGCGGGATGCCGTCATAGACGGAAAGCTCGAGCATCTTGGGATCGACCATGATCAGCCGGCACTCCTCGGGCTTGAGCCGGTAGAGGATCGACAGGATCATCGTGTTGATCGCGACCGATTTGCCCGAGCCGGTGGTGCCGGCGACGAGGAGGTGAGGCATGCGGGCGAGATCGGCGATGACCGGCTCGCCGCCGATGGTCTTGCCGAGGCACAGCGCCAGCTTGTGCTTGGTCGCCTCGAAATCCTGGCTGGCCAGAAGCTCGCGCAGGAAGACGGTCTCGCGGCGGGTGTTGGGCAGTTCGATGCCGATGGCGTTCTTGCCCTGAACCACCGCCACACGCGCCGACACAGCGCTCATCGAACGCGCAATGTCGTCCGCAAGCGAGATCACACGCGACGACTTCGTCCCAGGCGCGGGTTCCAGCTCGTAGAGCGTTACGACCGGGCCTGGCCGGACCTGCGTGATCTCGCCGCGCACGCCGAAATCTTCCAATACGCCTTCCAGCAGCGTCGCGTTCTGCTCCAGCGCGTCGGTCGAGACGGTGGTGGCGGGGGATTTCTTCGGCTCGGCCAGATAGGTCAGCGGCGGCAATTCGAAGGAATCGCGGTCGAGGAAGGAGGGCTGCGCCTCGCGCTGCATGCGCTTGCCCGGTCTGGGCGCCGGCGCGGGCGCCGTGACGCGCGGGGCGTTGAGATCGCGCAGATCCTGCGCCTCGTCGACGTCGAAGGGCGGATCGTCGTCGAAATCGCGGGCCGCCGCGGCGCGGGCGCCCGGCAGCGGCTCCGGCTCGAAATTCGGCAGGGGCTGGCGCGGCGCGGGGCCGGCGCCGAATTGCGGCTCGCGGCGGACGCGGCCGGGATTCGCCTGCGGGGCCATGCCGGTGTCGACGGCCGGCTCGGGCGGGTGCGGCAGACGGCGCAGGATCGCGGCGCGCAGCGCCATCGCGCCATGGGCGAGCCAGCCGATCAGGATCACGGCGATGCCGGGCTCCTCGTCGCCGCGCTCCTCGCCGTCGGACAGGCTGTCCTCGGCCTCGTCGTCGAGGATCGGGTCCTCGTCATGGACGAAGCCGAAGCCGGCGGCGGCGGTCACGGCCAGAATGGCGATGCCGGCATAGAGGAAGCCGACGAGGCTCGCGACCGCGCCGCCGGCGATGCCGGCGATGTTGCGCGTGCCGAAGAGCAGCCCGTCGCCGATGACGCCGCCCATGCCGGTCGGCAAGGGCCAGCGCGGCGTCGCCGGGAGGGCGCTGGCGACGGCGGCGGCGGCGGCGATGCCGATGACCCAGAGGCCGAGCTTGAGCGCGCCGCGGTCGAAGAGATGGAAGCGGATCAGCCGCAGCGCCCAGATCATCGGCGGGAAGAGCAGGGCGATGACGCCGAGGCCGACGAGCTGCATCAAGAGGTCGGCGATCATCGCGCCGGGCTGGCCGAGCCAGTTGCGCACGGCGCCGTTGGTGGCGTTGTTGAGGCTGGGATCGTCGACCGACCAGCTCGCCAAAGCGAGGGCGACGACGACCATCAGCGCGAGCAGCCCCAGCCCGGTCAGTTCGGAGGCGCGGCGCGACAGGAACTCCCGCACCGGATCGGGCAGGCGGTCCATGAGCGATCGGGAGCGACGGATGGTGCGCATGCGGCTTCGGGTCGTATTCCGGGCTTTGGGCCGCCTCATGCCGGCCATATCTCCATCAGGTTAGGAAGCCGTGGTTAAGGTCCGCTTAACCTTGAACCGCGTCGATCCTGCGGCGCGCGGAAAAATGACAGGCCCCGGCGGCTTCCCGCCGGGGCCTGCGTTTCGCGTGAAGCGCCGGAACGCCGTCCGCGCCGGTCAGATTCAGATATTGTAGGCGCGCTCGCCATGCTCGGCGATGTCGAGACCCTCGCGCTCCTGGTCGGAGGTGACGCGCAGGCCGATGACGACATCGACGATCTTGTAGAGGATGAAGGAGCCGACGCCGCTCCAGAGCACGGCGACGACAACGGCGACGAACTGCTTCCAGACCTGCGCGCCCATGGCGTAGTCGGCGACGCCGACACCGCCGAGCGCCGGCGCGACGAAGATGCCGGTGCCGATCGAGCCGATGATGCCGCCGATGCCGTGGACGCCGAAGACGTCGAGCGAATCATCGTAGCCGAGCGCGTTCTTCACCGTGGTGCAGAAGAAGAAGCAGACGATGCCGGCGACGATGCCGAGCACGATCGCCCCCATCGGCCCGACGAGCCCGGCGGCGGGGGTGACGGCGACAAGGCCGGCGACGATCCCTGAGAGCATGCCGAGCAGCGAGGGCTTGCCCTTGACCACCCATTCGATGACGAGCCAGCCGGCGCCGGCGCCGGCGGTGGCGACGAAGGTGTTGATCATGGCGAGCGCCGCGCCCGCTGTCGCTTCGAGGTTCGAGCCGGCGTTGAAGCCGAACCAGCCGACCCACAGCACGGCGGTGCCGATGAAGGTCATGGTCAGGGAGTGGGGCGTCATCAGCTCCTTGCCGTAGCCGATGCGCTTGCCGAGCACGAGGGCGCCGACCAGGGCGGCGATGCCGGCGTTGATATGGACGACGGTGCCGCCGGCGAAGTCGAGCGCGCCGAGGGTGAAGAGATAGCCTTCCGAGAACCAGACCATATGGGCGATCGGGAAATAGACGAAGCTGCCCCAGAGCACGACGAACAGGACCAGCGCCGAGAACTTCATGCGCTCGACCAGGCCGCCGACGATCAGGGCGGGCGTGATCATGGCGAAGGTCATCTGGAAGCAGATGAAGACATATTCGGGAATGACGACGCCCTTGGTGAAGGTGTCGGAGGTCGAATCGGTGCTCACGCCGGCGAGGAAGGCCTTCGAGAAGGAGCCGACGAAGCTGGTCAGCGAGCCGCCCGAGGTGAAGGCCAGGCTATAGCCGTAGACCACCCAGATCAGGCACATCACGATCGCCGTGGCGGTGATCTGGCTCATCACCGAGAGCATGTTCTTCGAGCGGGCGAGGCCGCCATAGAACAGCGCCAGCCCCGGCAGCGTCATGAAGAGGACGAGCAGCGAGGACACCAGCATCCAGGCGGTGTCGCCCTTGTTGGGCAGGGCGGCAGCGGCGGCGGCCGGCGCCTCGGGCGCCGCCGTCTGGGCGAGGGCGGCGCCGGCGCAGAGCGCGGCGAGCGCGAGGCCGGTCGATCCGGCCCGCAGGACAGTCCTGAAAGTCATGGCTTGAAACTCCTGGAGGGGTCGGATGGTCAGAGGGCGTCCGCGTCGGTCTCGCCGGTGCGGATGCGCACGGCCTTCTCGATCGCGAAGACGAAGATCTTGCCGTCGCCGATCTGGCCGGTGCGGGCAGTGGCGGTGATCGCCTCGACCACGCGCTCGACGAGATCGTTGCCGACCGCCACCTCGATCTTGATCTTGGGCAGGAAGCTCACGGCGTATTCGGCGCCGCGATAGATCTCGGTATGGCCCTTCTGCCGGCCGTAGCCCTTCACTTCCGTCACGGTGAGGCCGTGCACGCCGATGGCGGTGAGCGCGTCGCGCACCTCCTCCAGCTTGAACGGCTTGATGATCGCCATCACGATTTTCATGGGCAGGGAGTCCCCTTCTCGGCGCCGGCCGTCAGCCCCGGCGAACGCGTTGCACCTCGTGCACCCTGCGGTTTGCAGGGGGCCGCGACATGCAATTCAAGGGGCGTGCCAAAGCGCTCCGCCGGCCGCACAGCGCCGCGCGGAGGCGAATTGGGGGATGATTCCGGCGAATCGCCAGAGGCTCAGATTAAATTATGGGCAGATGCCTGCGTGGCGCGCAGATGCTCAAGGCCTGATCAGGCGCGGCCCGGCCGCGGGCGAATGAGCCCTTCCTGCGCCACGGAGGCGACGAGCTTCCCCTGCCGATCGAAGATCAGCCCGCGCGAAAAGCCGCGCGCGCCGGAGGTCGAGGGGCTGTCCTGGGCGTAGAGCAGCCAGTCATCGGCGCGGAAGGGGCGGTGGAACCAAAGCGCATGGTCGAGGCTCGCGCCCTGGATCTTCTGGTCGAAGACGGTGGTGCCGTGGGCGATGAGGCTCGAATCGAGCAGCATCAGGTCGGAGGCATAGGCGAGCACGCTCTGGTGCAGGGCCGGCTCGTCCGGCAGCCGTTCCAGCGCCCGGATCCAGACGTTGAACTTCGGCTCCATCTTGCCGCCGGTGCGGTAGCGCTCGATCTCGACCGGGCGGATCTCGATCGGCCGCTTGCGCTGGTAATAGGCCTGCACCGCGTCCGGCATATGCGGCAGGATGCTGCGCGCCATCTCCTCCCGGTCCGGCAATTCCTCGGGCATCGGCACCTTCGGCATCGGCATCTGGTGGTCGTAACCCGGCTCGTCGACCTGGAAGGAGGCGGACATGGCGAAGATCGCCTCGCCCTTCTGGATGGCGAGCACGCGCCGCGTGGTGAAGGAGCGGCCGTCGCGCAGGCGGTCGACCTCGTAGATGATCGGCATCTCCGGATCGCCGGGCAGGAGGAAATAGGCGTGCAGCGAATGGGGCTGGCGGCCTTCCACCGTCTTGCAGGCGGCATAGAGCGACTGGGCGATCACCTGGCCGCCGAAGACGCGCGGCCAGGACGATTTCGGGCTGCGACCGCGGAACAGATTGCTTTCGAGCCGCTCGAGGTCGAGGATCGCCGTCAGAGAAGCGCTGATCTGCTGTGACATGAGGCCCTATCGCGGTCGGGTTGACGTCGGGATCGGCGGCTCGCAGAGGAACAGCCGAGACCAGACCGCATCAGCACCGAGGCGCTCCGCGCCGTCAAGCGGCCCGGCCGCGCGCCGGGCCGAAAAAGCAGGTCCGCTTTTCGCAGCGCGCCGCGTGCGGTGCCAGAGACAGAGATCGCCGGTCCCGCCCCCGCCGGGGCGCGCGGCGAGCGAGGGAGAAGCAGCATGGCCGCCGCGCCGGATGGAAGCACCCGCATCGTCATCGCCGGCGGCGGCATCGCCGGCCTGAGCCTCGCCCTCGCGCTGAAGCAGGCCCTGGGGGAAGCATTTTCCGTGACGCTGGCGGATCCGGCGGTCGAGGCGGCGCCGAAGGCCGACAACCGCGCCTATGCGGTCGCGGCCGGCGCCCGCGCGATGCTGGAGACGCTCGGCATCTGGGAGGCGGTGGCCGGCAAGGCGCAGGCGATGACGGAGATGATGATCTCCGACAGCCGGACCAGCGATGCGGTGCGCCCCGTCTTCCTCACCTTCGAAGGCGAGGTCGAACCCGGCCGGCCCTTCGCCCATATGGTCGAGAACGCCGCGCTGGTGGCCGCGCTGAAGGCGGCCTGCCAGCGCGCCGAGGTGGAACTGCGTCCGGTCGGCGTCCGCCGCTTCGAGACCGGGGAGGAGGCGGTCGAGATCGTCTTCGCCGATGGCGCGCGCGCGCCGGCGGCGCTGCTGGTCGCGGCGGACGGGGCCCGCTCCAGGCTGCGCGAGCAGGCCGGGATCGGCTGGGTCGGCTGGGAATACGGGCAGTCCGGGATCGTGGCGACGATCGGCCATGAGCGGCCGCATCACGGCCGGGCGGTCGAGCATTTCCTGCCCTCGGGGCCCTTCGCGATCCTGCCGCTCGCGGATGGCGGCCGGCTCGGCCATCGCTCCTCGATCGTCTGGACGGAACGGAGCGAAAACGTCGCGCCGCTGCTCTCGCTCGACTCGGACGATATCCTCGCCGAGATCGAGACGCGCTTCGGGCTCGAGCTCGGCGAGATTTCGCTGGAAAGCCCGGTGAGCGCCCATCCGCTCGGCTTCGGCGTGGCGCGGCGCTTCGTCGACGAGCGGCTCGCCCTGCTCGGGGATGCGGCCCATCTGATCCACCCGATCGCGGGACAGGGCCTCAATCTCGGGTTGAAGGACGTCGCCGCGCTGGCGGAGACGATCGTCGACGCGGCCCGGCTCGGGCTCGACCCCGGCACGCGCGACGTGCTGGCGGATTACGAGAAGGCTCGCCGCTTCGACACGGTCGCGATGGGCGCCATGACCGACGGGCTCAACCGGCTGTTCTCGAACGATGTGACGCCGCTCAGGCTGGCGCGCGATTTCGGGCTCGGGCTGGTCGACCGGCTGCCGGGGCTGAAGCGCTTCTTCATCCGCGAGGCGGCCGGCATGACCGGCACGCCGCCGCGGCTGCTCAGGGGCGAGGTATTGTAGGCACCACGCCGTTCACGCGGGCCAGTCCTCTTCAGGCCAGTCACGCGCGGCGTGAATGACGCGCAGGATCGCGATGACCTCGCGGCCGCCTTGGAACACGAGCGCATAGGCAATGATGTAGGGCAGGCGCGTGACGGGTCTTTCGTAACTGCCTGCCACGCGGCCCGGTCGTCCCGTCGCCATCTCTCCAAGAGACTTGCCAGTGTCTCGGATACGATCCGCGACCCGCCGCGCGGCAGCCGGGTTGTTCTGCGCGATGAAAGCGGCCTGCTCTTTAAGATCGTCCAGTGCCTCGCGCGACCACAAAACGGGTCGCTTCAAGCTTTGCCCCCGCGCTTGGCTTCGACCGCGTCGATCACCGCATAGATTTCGGCCACGGCTTCGTCATGGGCAACAACGCGGCCGGCCTCGACATCGGCCATGCCGCGCTTGATCCCCTCGATGATGTCGAGCTCGCGGTCGACATAGGCCGAAATCGCCTCCCCCGCGAGAAAGGATTTGCTGCGCCGGGTATCCGCCGCGATGCGCTCGAGCTTGCGCTTCGTCTCGGCAGAAACCCGAATCGTCATCGTTTCCGTCTCAGCCATCAGCCCGACTCCCGTGTTGGCATGTGTACATGTTAACACAAGAGAGGGGCGGGACCAGCCGGCCTCACTCCTCCAGCGGCCTCGCCTCTTCCGGCAGCATGATCGGGATGCCGTCGCGGATCGGATAGGCGAGCTTCGCGGCCCGGCTGATCAGCTCCTGCTTCGCGGCGTCGTATTCCAGCGTGCTCTTGGTCAGCGGACAGACCAGGATCTCGAGCAGCTTGGGGTCGACGCGGGTGGCGGGGGTGGCGGGGGAGGCTTCGTCGGTCATGCGGATCCCTCAGTTCTTGCGGGGCAGGTCGGCCAGCATGCCGGCCGCCACCATCAGCTTCGGCAAGGTCAGCCCCGAGGCGGCGATGGCGTTGACCGTGCTGCGGATGCGCTCGGCGTCGCTGCCGCGCTCGGCCAGCCAGCTTTCGAGCGAGCCCTCGCCGGAGGCCGAGGCTGCGATCTCCTGCGTGATCTGGGCATGCGCGTCGTCCAGCGTCTCCAGCGCCCTTTCGCGGGCCAGGCGCTCGTAATCGTCGGTCGCCGGCACGGCGGCGGCCGCCGCCTTGAGCCCGGCGAGGCCGAAGAAGGCGTCGACGCCGAAATGGATGCGGGCCACCTCGCCGATGCGGCGCTTGCTGCGCTCGGCGATGTCGACGATGTCGGTCGCCTGGGCGAGCGAGGGCAGGCTGGCGATGCGGCTGGCCAGCGTCTCCGGCACGCCTTCGGAGGTCAGCACCGCGATGCGCGCGAGCCGCGCCTGGGCGGCCGCTTCGGGCAGCAGCGTGTCGAGCTCGGCCGAGAGGCTGGCGACGCCCTCGGCGTAATGCGCGACGGTCTGCTCGATCGTGCCGGGCTTCGCCACGCCGCGCCGCAGGAACCAGCCCATGCGGTCGACGACCAGCTCCTGGGCGGCGGCGTAGAGACCGAGCTGGGTCCTGCCGGGGATCTTCGCATCGAGTCCGTCGATCTCGCCGTTGAGGGCGATGAGGTCGAAGGAATCGCGCGCCACCGCATAGGCGGCGGCGATGGCGGGCACCTCCGAGCGGGTGAGCGAGGCCAGCACCGGCACCAGGGCCGGCCCGCCGCGGTTGACGATGGCGTTGGCGAGCTGGGTCGCCACGATCTCGCGGCGCAGCCGGTGGCCAGCGATCGCCTCGGGATAGGCGTCGCGCAGCGCTTTCGGGAAATAGCGGGCGAGCTCCGTCGCGAGATAGGGATCGTCCGGCACGGTCGATTCGAGCAGCGCGTCGTGCAGCGCCAGCTTGGCATAGGCGAGCAGCACGGCGAGCTCCGGCCGGGTCAGGCCCTCGCCGCGCTTCTCGCGCTCGACGAGCAGGGCGTCGCTCGGCAGGAACTCGACGCCGCGGTCGAGCCGGCCCTCCTGCTCCAGCGTCTGCATCAGGAAGCGCAGGCCCGGCGTGGCGGCGGTGCCCTTGGCCTCGGTGAGCGAGAGCGCCAGGGTCTGCAGATAGTTGTTGCGCAGGACGAGCAGCCCGACCTCGTCGGTCATCGCCGCCAGCAGTTCGTTGCGCTTGTCCTCCGCGAGGCGGCCGTCCTTGACCAGGCCGGCGAGCGCGATCTTGATGTTGACCTCGACGTCGGAGGTGTTGACGCCGGCCGAGTTGTCGATGGCGTCGGTGTTGAGCCTGACGCCCTTGCGCGCCGCCTCGATGCGGCCGCGCTGGGTGACGCCGAGATTGGCGCCCTCGCCGACGATCCGGGCCCGGACGTCGCTGCCGGCGATGCGGATCGGGTCGTTGGCGCGGTCGCCGACCTGCGCGTCGCTCTCGTCGGAGGCGCGGATATAGGTGCCGATGCCGCCGAACCAGAGCAGGTCGACGCGCGCCTTCAGGATCGCCGTGATCAATTCGGGTGGCGAGACCTCCTTGCCGTCGAGATCGAGCAGGGCGCGGACCTCCGGCGAGAGCGGGATGCTCTTGGCCTGGCGCGAGAACACGCCGCCGCCCTGTGAGATCAGGCTCCTGTCGTAATCGGCCCAGGAGGAGCGCGGCAGGGCGAAGAGGCGCCGGCGCTCGGCCAGCGACTTGGTCGGGTCCGGATCGGGATCGAGGAAGATGTCGCGATGGTCGAAGGCGGCGACCAGCTTGATCGCCGGCGACAGCATCATGCCGTTGCCGAAGACGTCGCCCGACATGTCGCCGACGCCGGCGACGGTGAAGGGCGTCGTCTGGATGTCGATGTCGATCTCGCGGAAATGGCGCTTCACCGCCTCCCAGGCGCCGCGCGCGGTGATGCCCATGCCCTTGTGGTCGTAGCCCTGCGAGCCGCCCGAGGCGAAGGCGTCGCCGAGCCAGTGATGCTTCTCCAGCGAGATCGCGTTGGCGGTGTCGGAGAAGGTCGCGGTGCCCTTGTCGGCGGCGACGACGAGATAGGGATCGTCGCCGTCATGGCGCACCGTGTCCGGCGGCGGAACGACGGTTTCGCCGTCGAGATTGTCGGTGAGCTCCAGCAGGTTGCGGATGAAGATGCGGTAGCTCTCGGTGCCCTCGGCCAGCCAGGCGGCGCGGTCCGTGGCCGGCGGAAGCTGCTTCGGCACGAAGCCGCCCTTGGCGCCGACCGGCACGATCACGGCGTTCTTGACCTGCTGCGCCTTGACCAGGCCGAGCACCTCGGTGCGGAAGTCCTGCGGCCGGTCGGACCAGCGCAGGCCGCCGCGCGCGACCTTGCCGAAACGCATATGGACGCCCTCGACGCGCGGCGAATAGACGAAGATCTCGTAGAGCGGGCGCGGCAGCGGCAGGCCGTCGACCCGGGCGCAGTCGAATTTGAAGGTGATGGTTTCGCGCGGCCCCCCGTCCGGGCCGGTCTGGAAGAAGTTGGTGCGCACGCCTGCGTCGACCAGATTGACGAGGCGGCGCAGGATGCGGTCCTCGTCCAGGCTGGTGACGGCGTCGAGCGCCTGCTCGATCGCGGCGCGCTTCTGCGCCATGCGCTGCTCGCGCTCGGCCGCATCGATGCGCGGATCGAACTTGGCGTTGAAATAGCCGACGAGATCGGAGGCGATGCCGGAATGACGGGTCAGCGCATCGGCGATGTAGCCCTGCGCATAGGGGGCGCCGACCTGCCGCAGATAGCGCCCGAAGGCGCGCAGCAGGGCGGCCTCGCGCCAGCCGAGGCCTGCGGCGAGGACGAGCTGGTCGAAGCGGTCGGATTCGGCGAGCCCGCGGAACTGCGCCATCAGCGCCGCCTCGATGGCCGGCTCGAGATGGGCGATGTCGATCGCGCCGTCGTCGGCCCGCTCCAGCGTCATGTCGTGCAGCCAGACGCGGACGTTCTCGCCCTCGCCGCCCTGGCCCTGCGGCATGACGTTGTAGGTCCGCTCGTTGACGACGCGGAAGCCCATATTCTCCAGCAGCGGCACCCGCGCCGACAGCGAGATCGCGCCACCGCGCGAGAACACCTTGAGATTGGCGCGCGTCGCAGGATCGCCCTCGCGCCGGTAGAGATTGACCGCGCGCGGCCGTTCGGCCGAGAGCTGCTGGAGCAGCTCGATGTCGACCAGCGCGTCGGCGGCCGAGAAGCGCTCGCGATAGGCCGCGCCGAAGGCGGCGGCGTAGCGTTCGGCCAGCGCGCGGGCGGCGGGGCCCGGCTTCTCGCGGTCGAGCGCGTCCTTGAGGCCGTCGCTCCAGGTCCGGACGATCGCGCCGATGCCGGCTTCGAGCGTGGCGCGGTCGATCCGGGGCGTTTTCCCCTCGTCGCGGCCGATGATGTAGTGGGTGCGCGAGAGCGGCCCTTCCGGATAGGCCGGATAGGCGGCCGAGATCCGGCCGTTATAGACCCGCGCCAGGAACTCGGCGACGCGCAGGCGGACGTTGGTGTCGTAGCGATCCTTCGGGATGAAGACGAGGATCGAGACGAAGCGGTCGAACTCGTCGACGCGGGCCAGCGCCCGGATGCGCGGCCGCTCGGTGAGCTGCAGGATATCGAGCGCGAACTGCTCCAGCGTCGGCACGTCGATCTGGAAGAGCTCGTCGCGGGGATAGGCGTCGAGCACGTTGAGCAGCGCCCGGCCGGAATAGCTCGCCGGGTCGAAGCCGATATTCTTGGCGACGCGCGCGACCTTGAGGCGCAGGTAAGGAATGGCGCGGGCCGAGCCGGTATAGGCGTTGGAGGTCAGCAGGCCAAGAATGCGCAATTCGCCGTCGAGGCGCCCGTCCGGGGTGAACAGCTTGACGCCGACATAGTCGAGATGGACCCGGCGGTGGACGCGGCTCTTGACGTTGGCCTTGGTGATGATGAGCGCCTGCGGCCGCGCCAGGAAGGCGCGCACCTCGGGCGTCGTCGTCACCAGCTCGCGGCCGCGGCGCAGCACCTTCACCGCAGGGTCGCGCAGGATGCCGAGGCCGGAGCCCTCGATCGGATCGGCCGCGACGTCGCCGCCCGGGAAGCGGTAGGCCCGGACGCCGAGCAGGGTGAAATTGTCGCCGGCGATCCATTCGAGGAACTGCAGCGCCTCGGCGATCTCGTCCTCCGGCAGCGGCGGCGGGTTGGCGCGATAGGCCTGGATGACCTCGGTGATGCGCCCGCGCATCGCGGCCCAGTCGTCGACGGCGAGGCCGACATCGGCATAGACGCGCTCCAGCGCGAGCTTCAGCCGCTCGCGCGCCTCGGCCGAATCGATCCGGTCGAGATGGATGTGGATCAGGCTCTCGCGGCGGGTGCCCTCGGGCGCGCGGCCGGCGGCCTCCCCGGCGAGCGAGACGAAGCGGCCCTCGGCGTCGCGGGCGACGGCCAGGATCGGATGGGCGACGAGGCGCGGCTCGTAGCCCTGGTCCTGCAATTCGGCCAGGGTCGAATCGAGCAGGAACGGCTTGTTGTCGTTGACGACCTCGAGGATCGTGACCTGCTGCCGGCGGCCTTCCGTCTCGACCTCGTCGTCGCGGAAGCGCAGGTTGATCGTCTCGGGCCGGCGCGGCGCGGCGAGGTGCTCATAGGCGGCGGCGGCGGCGCGGGCGAGCAGCTCCGCCGGCAGGGCCTCGAGATCCTCGGCGACGGAGCGGCCATAGAGCAGCCGGGGGAATGCGGCAGGCATCGCGGTCTTCAGCCCGGCGGCGGCCGTTTCGATGGCGGCGACCGCCGCGGCTGTGGCATTCGTGACCCGCTTGCCCATGCTGACCCCCGTTGTTTTGCCGCAGCGATGACATAGGCTGCCCGGCCTTTCAACTTTGCCTTGCTCAACAAAGCGGCAAAATTGCCGTTGCAGAATCAGGACGGGACGCACCATGGCGACGAAGCATGACAAACCGAAGGTGGGGGAAGAGCCGGCGCGGCAGGATGCCCCTCCCGCCGTGATGGCGCTGGACCTGAAGCCGGCGGCGCTTTCGCCGGAGAATCAGGCCTATTTCGCGAAATGCGACGAGAAGCTCGGCTTCGTCCCGAACGTGCTCGCCGCCTATGCCCATGACGACGCCAAGCTCACCGCCTTCGCCGCTTTCTACAACGACCTGATGCTGGCCCCCTCGGGGCTCTCGAAGCTGGAGCGCGAGATGATCGCGGTCGCGGTGTCGAGCGTGAACCGCTGCTATTACTGCCTCGCGGCGCATGGCGCGGCGGTGCGGCAGCTCTCGGGCGATCCCGTCCTGGGCGAATTGCTCGTGATGAACTACCGGGCGGCGGAGCTGTCGCGGCGGCACCGCGCCATGCTGGATTTTTCGGTGAAGCTGACCGAGACGCCGCATCTGATCGGCGAGGAGGACCGGGCGGCGCTGCGGGAAGCCGGCTTCGGCGCGCGCGACATCTGGGACATCGGCGCCGTCGCCGCCTTCTACAACATGTCGAACCGGATGGCCTCGGCGGTCGATATGCGCCCGAACGCCGAATATCATCGGCAGGCGCGCTGACCGGCCGCGCAAAGAAAAAACGGCCGGCGAGACGCCAGCCGCTAGTTGGCCTCGACCGAATGGCCCGGTCCCGCCGAATTCCGGGGGGCTGGGGGGCTGACAAGCCGGGATCCGAAAGGACCGGGCCATCGAGGCAACGCAGGCAGTTGAACGGCGCAACTTGGCGGGTCCTTGACCTGTTGACGGCGAAATTGCGGCATTTCCCACGAAACCGCGAAGAGCGTTCCCGGCCCGGTCCCTTGCCAGCGCAGCATCCCGGGCGCATCATCCCCCGATGTCGTATCCAGGTTTCACCGACCGAAGCGGGGAGGCGCCATGAGCGAAAGCGAAACGCCGCAATCGAAGGCCGCCGGCGCCGTCCTGGCCTTCCCGGCGCCGGCCCGCCCCGCAACCGTCACCTTCGACCGCCGCGAATTGTCGGAACTGCTCAACCTCTATGGACGCATGGTCGCCGCCGGCGAGTGGCGCGACTACGCCATCGACTTCCTGAAGGACAAGGCGCAGTTCTCGGTCTTCCGCCGCTCCTCCGAAATGCCGCTCTACCGCATCGTCAAGGACCCGGCGCTGGCGCGCCGGCAGGGAGCCTATTCGGTGGTGGCGGCGACGGGGCTGATCCTGAAGCGCGGCTCGGAACTCTCCCGCGTGCTCCGGGTGCTCGACAAGAAGCTCAGCGTGGTCGGTTAGGGCATCGGCCCGAACAGCGGCGCAGGGTTTCGGGAAAAGCCGATGCAGGATCGGAGAGCCGGCGCATCGGCTGAAGACGATCTTCGGTCCGATGCTCCGGTGCCCCGCCCGCCGTCATCGCGCGGGGGGCCTGCCGCGGGCTTGCCATGGCGGGGATGGGGGCGGTCATAGCGCCGGCGGCGAGCGGTCGCCTTCGCCCAGCTCCTTCTGCATCAGCATCTGGTCGAGCCAGCGGCCGTGCTTGAAGCCGACCTTCTCGGCGATGCCGATCAGCCGGAACCCGGCCTTCTCGTGCAGGCGCCGCGAGGCGACCGAGGCGCCGGTGCCGTCGCCGATGACGGCGATCATCTGGCGGAAGCCGCGCTGCGTGCATTCGGCGATCAGCGCGGCGAGCAGCAGGCCGCCGAGGCCGAGACCCTGCGCCGCCGGCGCGAGATAGATCGAGTTCTCGACGGTGGCGCGGTAGGCCGGGCGCGGCCGGTAGGGGCCGGCATAGGCGTAGCCGAGCAGGACGCCCTCCCGCGCGGCGGCGAGATAGGGATAGCCGCCGGCCAGGATCGCCTCGAAGCGGCGCCGCATCTCGGCCTCGTCCGGCGGCTCGAGCTCCCAGGAGGCGGTGCCGTTCGTCACGGCATGGGCGTAGATCGCGGCGATGGCGGCGATGTCGGCGGGCTCGGCCGGGCGGATCGAGGGCGTGGTCATGCCCATAGAGTGAGCAATGGCCGTGCCAAAACAAATGCCCCGGCCTTGCGGCCGGGGCATGACGGCTCCCTCGAAGGAGCGGGTTCGTCTTACTCGCGGTTGCCGAGCAGCGAGAGCAGGAACTGGAACATGTTGACGAAGTTCAGGTACAGCGACAGCGCGCCGTTGACCGAGAGCTTCGCGGCCTCCTCGGGGTTGAGGTCCGAGTAGAGGTACATCTGCTTCAGGTTCTGGGTGTCCCAGGCGGTCAGGCCGGCGAAGATCAGCACGCCGAACAGCGAGATCACGAAGCCGAGCCCGCTCGAGGCCAGGAAGATGTTCACGACCGAGGCCAGGATCAGACCGATCAGGCCCATGATCAGGAACGAGCCCATCGCCGAGAGCGACTTCGTCGTGGTGTAGCCGTAGAGGCTCAGGCCGCCGAAGGCCGCCGCCGTGATCAGGAACACCTGCACCACCGAGGCGCCGGTATAGCGGATCAGCAGCGTCGACATCGAGACGCCCATGACCGCCGCGAAGGCGAAGAACATGGAGCGCGCGGTCGAAGCCGACATCTTCTCGATGCGGAACGAGAAGAAGAAGATGAAGGCCAGCGGCGCCAGCGCGAACACCCACATCAGCGGCGTGCCGTACATGAGCTGGCCGAAGGAGGTGAGATAGGTGTTGCCGATGCGCGCGACGGCATTGGCCTGGTCGGTGACGGCCAGCTTGTTGACGCCCAGCGCGAACAGCGCCGAGATCGCCAGACCGATCACCATGTTGTTGTAGACGCCGAGCATGAACGAGCGCAGGCCCTGATCCATCTCGACGGCGCTGGTCTGCTGTGCGCGGCCGGCACCCCAGACTGGAGCATTGCGGTCGAAGTTGCTCATTAAGAGAATGTCCCCTGACGTTGTTTCGGACGAAGGAAGGCGCCAGGCGCCAGCCATCCTCGCGCATGATCGGCGCGATGAGAGGAATATGAGGCGCTTTCCGGCTCCTTACAAGGGCGGAACAGGGTTAAGAGCGGTCGAACGATAGAAGTTCGGCCGCGGCGGCATGCAGACCTGCGGGATTCCAATGTCTATCCCGGCCGCGGATCAGATAGTTCTCATAAACTCCTGAGATGAGAAGCGGGCGCTTTCGACAGTATCGCTATCGTACCGGCCAGACCGAACAGAACGGTCACCGCCACGGCGGCAGTCGCAGCCAATAATGCCCCGGTCGGATCACTGACGAAATCGATGCGCATCACTTGCGTGACGACGCCCCAGCCGGCCGCTGTACCCGCGACAACCCCGAAGAGGGCGGCGACGAACCCGATGGCGGCGTATTCAAGGACGTACGACGAAAGTATGAAGCGGCGGGTGGCGCCGAGGGTCTTGAGGATCATCGCGTCATAGAGCCGCGCCCTCTGCCCGGCCGCCAGCGCGCCGCCCAGGACCAGCAGGCTCGCGGCGATGGCGAGGCCGGAGGCGCCGCGGACCGCCAGGGCGAGCTGCGAGACGATGGTGTTGACCGCCTCCAGCGCATCCTTGACCCGTACGGCGGTGACCGCCGGGAACTCCGCCGCGAGCCGCCGCATCAGGGCGGGGTCGCTGGCGCCCTCGCCGTCCGGGCCGGCGGTGATGGTGGCGAGGTCGGTATGCGGCGCGCCGGCGAAGGTGTTGGGCGAGAACACCATGACGAAATTGATACCGAAGGAGCGCCAGTCGATGGTGCGCAGATTGGCCACCCGGGCGGTGATATTGCGGCCGAGCACGTTGACGGTGAGCCGGTCGCCGATCTTGAGGCCGATGCCGGCGGCGTTCCGGGCGTCGAAGGAGACGAGCGGCTCGCCGCGATAGTCGGCCGGCCACCATTCGCCCGCGGCGACCTTCGAGCCTTCGGGAACGGTGGCGGCGTAGGTGATGCCGCGGTCGCCGTCGAGCACCCAGGCGGATTGCTCGCTCGCCTTGATGTCCTCGGCGCGGGTGTCGTTCAGCTTGAGGATGCGTCCGCGCATCATCGCGACGCGCTCGACGCTGGCGCCGGGGCGCTCCTGCGCGAGAAAGGCGTCGAAGCGGGCGGCATCGCGGCTGGGGATGTCGAGGAAGAAGAAGCTCGGCGCCTTGGCGGGCAAGGCCCCGGTGAGCTGGCGCGTCAGGCTGACGTCGATGAAGGAGAGCGCCGTGAGCAGCGCGACGCCGAGCCCGAGGGAGAGCACCAGGGCGGGCGTCAGCGCGCCGGGGCGGTGGCTGTTGGCGAGCGCCATCCTGAGCGCGGGGCTGCGCGGGCGCGGCAGCCGGCGGGCCAGCGCCATCAATCCGAACGAGACTGCGCGCAGCAGCAGGAACACGCCGAACATCACGCCGATATAGATCAGCGCGATGCGCCGGTCATAGGCGAAGCCGAGCGCCACGCCGACGAGGCCGGCGAGCGCCAGCAGGCAGAGCGCGAGATAGATCGCGCGGGGGCGGCGCGGGTCCGGCTCGACCTGGTCGCGGAACAGCGCCGAGACCGGCACGTCATGGGCGCGGCCGAGCGGGACGATGGCGAAGACCAGCGCCGTCAGCAGGCCGTAGAGCGCGGCGATGGCGAGCTCGCCCGGCGCCAGGGTCGGCTCGAAAGGCACGGGCAGGACGCTCTGCAGCACGGCGCCCAGCGCGAAGGGCGCGGCTGCGCCGAGCACGAGGCCGATCGCGGTGCCGAAGGCGGCGACCAGCATGACCTCGGTCAGGTGGATGGCGACGACGCGGCCGCCGGTGGCGCCGACGGCCTTCAGCGTGGCGAAGTCGAGCTTCTTGGCCTCGACGAAGCGGCGGACCGCATTGGCGACGCCGACGCCGCCGACCAGCAAGGCGGTGAGGCCGACCAAGGTCAGGAACTGGGTGAAGCGCTCGAGATTGCGCTGGAAGCTCGGCGCCGCATTGGCGCGGGAGCGGATCTCCCAGCCGGCGTCGCGCTGCTGCGTGCCGGCATCGGCGATCAGCCTGTCGAGATCGGCATCGCTGGATGCGGTTTGGGGAAGCTGGAGGCGGTAGGTCCAGCGGATCAGGCTGCCGGGCTGGATCAGGCCGGTCGCGCGCAACGCCTCCTGCGAGATCAGCAGGCGCGGGCCGAAGCCGACGCCGGCGGCGATCTTGTCGGGCTCGGAAACGAGGGTGGCGCGGAGTTGGATTTTTGCGCTGCCGACGGTGACCGTGTCGCCGGGCTTGAGGTCGAGGCGGCCGAACAGGATCGGATCGGCGACGGCGCCGTAGGTGCCGTCGCGCTGTTCGAGCAGGCCGGCGAGCGGCTGCTGCGGATCGGTCACGAGCGCGCCGATGCCGGGATAGCCGGCATCGACGGCCTTGATCTCGACCAGCGCCGCGCCCTTCTCGCCGGCGCTGGCCATGGCGCGCATCGTGGCGATGGTCGAGACCGTGCCGCGCGCGGTCAGGAAGGAAAGCTCCTGCGGCGTCGCCTCGCGCTGGATCAGGCTGAAGGCGGCGTCGCCGCCGAGGATGCGCCGGCCCTCGCGCGCCAGCCCCTCGGTGAGGCCGCGCGAGGCCGAGGCGACGGCGGCGATGGTCATGACGCCCAGCGCCAGGCAGGCGATGAAGACGCCGAAGCCGCGCAGGCCGGCGCGCAGGTCGCGCAGGGCCAGCCGGAGCGCGAGGCCGAAGCCGCGGGAGGAGCGGGCGGGCGGGCCGTCCAGCGGCTTGACGGGAGCGTGCATCGTCAGATCGCCGCCATCGCGTCTTCCGTCTCGATCACCCCGGAGCGCAGCCGGACGGTGCGGTCGCAGAGCGCTGCCAGCGCGAGATCGTGGGTGACGAGGACGAGGGTGGCGCCGCGTTCTCGCTTCAGCGCGAAGATCAGATCGACGATCGAGCGGCCGGTCGCCTCGTCGAGATTGCCGGTCGGCTCGTCGGCGACGAGGATCGCCGGATCGGGCGCGACGGCGCGCGCGATGGCGACCCGCTGCTGCTCGCCGCCGGAGAGCTGCGCCGGATAGTGGTCCATGCGGTGGCCGAGCCCGACATTGCGCAATTCCGCTTCGGCGCGGTCGAAGGCGCCGGGACTGCCGGCGAGCTCCAGCGGCAGCGCCACGTTCTCGCGCGCCGTCATCGTCGGGACGAGATGGAAGGACTGGAAGACGATGCCGATATGCCGGCCGCGGAAGACGGCGAGCCCGTCCTCGTCGAGCTGGCCGAGATCCTGTCCCGCGACCTTGACGATGCCGGAATCGGGGCGCTCCAGACCGGCCATGGTCATCAGCAGGGTCGACTTGCCGGAGCCGGAGGGGCCGACCAGGCCCGAGGCCTCGCCATCGGCCAGCGACACCGAGACGCCCTTCAGGATATGGACGCGGGCGGGCCCGCGCCCCAAACTCAGATGTACATCCCGCAATTCGATCGCCGGGCCGGCCTTCTCGCTCATCACGCCATGATCCTGACTTCGCACGCCATCACCGTCCCGGCCGGGACCCCGCAGCGGCCCCTGCGCCGATATGGGCGCGCTTCGGCGCTTGTCCAATCGCTCGGGGCGTTTTTCGCGCTGATCGCGCTTTGCCTGACGGCCGCCGCGCCGACAGTGCTGGCCCAGAGCGCGACCGCGCCCGCTCCGGGCGGAAAGACGCTGAAGCTCGTCGCGCTCGGCGATTCGCTCTCCGCCGGCTATAATTTGCCGGGCAGCGCCGCCTTTCCGGCCGTGCTGGAGCAGGCGCTGCGGAAAAAGGGCCTGTCTGTCGAAATCGTGAATGCCGGCGTCTCCGGCGACACCACGCAAGGCGGGCTGGAGCGGCTCGACTGGTCGGTGCCGGACGGGACCGACGGCGTCATCCTCGAGTTGGGCGCCAACGACGCCCTGCGCGGGATCGACCCGGCGCAGACGCGCCAAGCGCTGGACGCGATCATCGCCCGGCTGAAGGAGCGCAAGATCCCGGTGATGCTCGTCGGCATGCTGGCGCCGCGCAATCTCGGCGAGGATTACGGTAAGCGCTTCGACGCGATCTATCCGGAGCTTGCGCAGACATACGGGCTGGTGCTTTACCCCTTCTTCCTGGAAGGAATCGTGGGCGACCGCGCCTTGAACCAGGCGGATGGGCTCCACCCCACGGCCGAGGGCGTCCACGTCATCGTCCACACCATCCTGCCGACGGTCGAGCGCTTCATCGCGACGCTGCCCGCCAGATCCTGATCCGTCCCCGGCTTCCCGCGGGACGAATCCTCCCCCCTTTCCCGTGCCGCCCGCCGGCATGTTTCCGGAGTCGCTTCGCCATGGACTATCGCCGCCTCGGCCGCACCGATCTCAAGGTCTCGGTGATCTGCCTCGGAACCATGACCTGGGGCGAGCAGAACACCGAGGCCGAGGGCCATGCCCAGATGGACTACGCCGTCGAGCAGGGCGTCAATTTCTTCGACACCGCCGAGCTCTATTCGATCCCGCCGAGGCCGGAGACGCAGGGCTCGACCGAGCGGATCATCGGTTCCTGGCTCAAGGCGCGGAAGAACCGCGACAGGATCATCCTCGCCTCCAAGGTCTGCGGCCGCGGCGGCAACACCTGGTTCCGCGACGACAAGAGCCCGACGCGCCTGACCCGCAAGCAGATCTTCGAGGCCGTCGACAAGAGCCTGCAGCGCCTCGAGACCGACTATATCGACCTCTACCAGATCCATTTCCCCGAGCGGCCGATGCCCTGGGGCTCAAACCCGACCCGCTTCTCCCATGCGGCCTATGAGAAGCCCGCCGACGAGACCGCGATTCCCGAGCAGCTCGACGCCTTCGCCGCGCTGGTGAAGGCCGGCAAGATCCGCCATCTCGGCCTCTCCAACGAGAGCGCCTGGGGCACGATGCGTTTCGTGACCGATTCGGAAGCGCGCGGCACGCCGCGGGTGCAGTCGATCCAGAACGCCTACAACCTGCTGAACCGCACCTTCGAGACGGCGCTGGCCGAGGTCGCGCTCCGCGAGGATGTCGGCCTGCTCGCCTATTCGCCGCTGGCGCAGGGCTATCTCACCGGCAAATATCTCGACGGGGCCCGGCCGGCCGGGGCGCGCACGACGCTGTTCAACCGCGGCCAGCGCTATGAAGGCGCCGGCGCCGAGGATGCGATCCGGCGCTATGTCGCGCTCGCCCGCGAGGCCGGGCTCGACCCGGCGCAGATGGCGCTCGCCTTCGTCAATTCGCGCCCCTTCGTTACCGCCAACATCATCGGCGCGACCTCGATGGAGCAGCTTCGCACCGACATCGCCTCGATCGACGTCAGGCTGACGCCGGAGATCGAGGCGCAGATCGACGCGATCCACCAGCTCGTCGGCAATCCCTGCCCCTGAGCCGGGCCGGACAGCTCGGCCGTCCCGGGTAAGCCGCGTGAGCGGCGCCGACCCGGGATCCAGGCCCGAGCCGTTCCGGCGTGTATCCCGGGCCGCCCTCCGCTCGCCCGGGATGACGGCGCGGTCGATGAAGGGTGCAAAACCGGTTCCCTTGAGCCGGCTTCGCGCCTACCGTCTCGCCAGAGTCACAATCGCTTGGCAGGAATCAGCATCATGCCGAGGCTGTTCATCGCTCTGGAAATCCCCGCCGATGTCGCGACCGAGCTGACGCTGCACCGCGGTGGCCTGTCGGGCGCGCGCTGGATCGATCCTTCCGACTACCATGTCACGCTGCGCTTCCTCGGCGATGTCGACCGGCGCATGGCGAACGATGTCGACCATATGCTGTCCGATCTCGGCGCCTATCCCTTCGAGGTGACGCTCGACGCGCTCGGCTCCTTCGGCGGCGACAAGCCCCGCGCCCTGTTCGCACGGGTGGCGCCGAGCCGGGCCCTGACCGAGTTGCAGGCCGATGTCGAACGGCAGATGCGCCGGCTCGGCATGCCGGCGGAAGGGCGCAAATTCGTGCCGCATGTCACGCTGGCGCGTTTGCGCGACACGACGCCGGTCGAGCTCGCCCATTTCCTCAGCTTGCATCCGATCGTGCGGCCGATCTCCTTCACGGCGCGCCGCGTCGCGCTGATGTCGTCGCGCGATTCGACCGGCGGCGGCCCCTATGTGCTGGAGGCCGCCTATCCGCTGGGACCCTCCTATCCCAATCGCCTGCCGAGGGAGGTCCTGCGGCGATGACGAGACCGAAACGGCTCAGCCCGGAGGCCCGGGCGGAAGCGCTGGCGACCCTGACCGGCTGGAAGCTCGTCCCCGGCCGCGAGGCGATCGGCAAGCGCTTCGTCTTCCGCGATTTCAGCGAGGCTTTCGGCTGGATGAGCCGGGTGGCGCTGCTGGCCGAGGCGATGAACCACCATCCCGAATGGTCGAACGCCTACCGGACGGTGGATGTGACGCTGGCGACCCATGATGCCGGGGGATTGACGGAGCTCGACGTCAAGCTGGCGCGGGCGATCGACGCGCTGGGGAGCTGACGCCGATTCACGAAGCCGTCATCCCGGACAAGCGACGCCGTCGCGCAGATCCGGGATCGAACACCTAGAGTATCGGGCTGAATATCGTATTCGGTCCTATGCTCTAGGTCTCTGATTTTGCATCGGCTTTTCCCGAAAACCGCGTTCCACTTTTCGGGCCGATGCCCTAGCCGCTCCACCCGCAAGCCCTCAGCGCCGCGAGCATATGCGGCGGCGGCGGCGCCTCGACATGGATCGGCTCGCGCTTGCGGTAGAGCGGCACGGTGACCGCGCGGGCATGGAGCTGGAGGCCGGGCCCGCCGTCGCGGGGCGCCTCGCCATAGATCTCGTCGCCCAGCATCGGCCAGCCGGAAGCCTGGCAATGCACCCGTAGCTGGTGCGTGCGCCCGGTCAGCGGCTCCAGGGCGAGCCAGGCGACCGGCCCGTGCACGGTCCGGCCGCGCCCCAGCACGCGGTAGCGCGTCTGCGACGGCAGGCCGGCGGGATCGACCTTCATCCACCAGCCCCGCTCGGGCGAGCGGCGCGCCAGCGGCAGGTCGATCAGCCCTTCATCCCCGGCGGGGCCGCCCTGCACGATCGCCCAATAGCTCTTGCCGATGCGGCCGTCGCGAAACATCCGGTTGAGCTCGGCCATCGCCCGCGGGTGCCGGCCGAGGATCAGGCAGCCGGAGGTGTCCTTGTCGAGGCGGTGCGCGGCTTCCGGCCGGCGCGGCAGGCCGAAGCGCAGCGCGTCGAGATGGTCCGTCAGCACCGCCATCTCGCGCCGCCTCGCCGGGGGGCCGTGATGGACGGGCAGCCCGGCCGGCTTGTCGATGACGAGCATCATGGCGTCGCGATAGAGCAGCGGCACCGGCAGAGCGGCGTCGATTTGCCCCGATGCTTGCGAATTCTCTGGTCGGTCCGGCTGTGCCATGGCATTGCGATAGCGCGCTTTCCGTCGGGCCGGAACGGTCGGACGGGAAGAATTCGCGCAGAGGCGAATGAGAGGCCGGAGGCCCGTTCCCCCGCAGAGGCGCCAGCCGCCTGCGCGGAGGGGCTTCCGGGGGAAACCGGCCCGGCAGGCTCCGAAGATGCCTGCCGAACCGAAGACGGGATGTGATGAGCGAGACCGAACCGAAAAAGCGCGGCTTCTTCTCGAGGCTGTTCGGGCGCGAGGACGAGCAGGCCAGGCCGGAGCCGGCCCCGGCGGTCGAGCCGGCGCCGGCGCCGCTTGCAGAAACCAAGCCCGAAGCCGCGGAAACGGCGGCTGCGGACGTCGCCGAAGCGGAAACGCCGCATGTCGAGGCGCCTGCCCCGGTCTCGCCTGCGGCCCCGGCCGAAAGCATGCCGCCGCCGGCCGGGCCCGAGCCGGCGCCTGTACCCGTTCCGATTCCACAGCCTGAGCCCGTCGTTGTTCAACCTGCCGCGACCGTGCCTGCCCCGCAGCCGAAGCGGAGCTGGTGGCGGCGGTTGACGGAGGGGCTGTCGCGCACCTCCTCGGCGCTGACGACCGGCATCACCGACCTCTTCACCAAGCGCAAGCTCGATGCCGGCACGCTGGAGGATCTGGAGGACATCCTGATCCAGGCCGATCTCGGCCTCGCCACCGCGGCGCGCATCGCCAAGGCGGTGGGCGAAGGTCGCTACGACAAGCAGATCGACCCCGCGGAGGTGAAGGCGATCCTGGCGCGCGAGGTCGCGGCGATCCTGACGCCGGTCGCCCATCCGCTCGCCATCGACGCCACGAAAAAGCCGTTCGTCATCCTGATGGTCGGCGTCAATGGCTCGGGCAAGACCACCACGATCGGCAAGCTCGCCGCGAAATTCCGCGCCGAGGGCAAGTCGGTGATGCTGGCGGCGGGCGACACCTTCCGCGCCGCGGCGATCGAGCAATTGCGGGTCTGGGGCGAGCGCACCGGAGCCGAGGTCGTCTTCGGCCAGCAGGGGGCGGATGCGGCCGGCCTCGCCTTCGAGGCGCTGCAGAAGGCCAGAGCGAGCCGTACCAACGTGCTGCTGGTCGACACCGCGGGGCGGCTGCAGAACAAGCAGGGGCTGATGGACGAGCTCGCCAAGGTCGTGCGCGTCATCCGCAAGCAGGATGCCGACGCGCCGCATGCGGCGCTGCTCGTGCTCGACGCCACCGTCGGCCAGAACGCGATCAGCCAGGTCGAGGCCTTCCGCGAGACGGCGGGCGTCACCGGGCTCGTCATGACCAAGCTCGACGGCACGGCGCGCGGCGGCATTCTGGTGGCGCTGGCGGCGCAGTTCGGCCTGCCGGTGCATTTCATCGGCGTCGGCGAGGGCGTCGAGGATCTGGAGCCGTTCTCGGCGCGCGATTTCGCCCGCGCCGTGGCCGGTCTGGACGCAGGTTCGGGAGAAGCGGCGTGAGCGACGGCGCAAGCGAGACGACACGACGGATTCCGGCCGAGGCGGCCAAGCGCAGGCCGGTCAGCCCGCTGCTCAAGCTCGCCTTGGAATTCGGGCCGCTCGCGATCTTCTTCTTCGCGAATTCCTATGGCGACCGGCTGTTCCATGTCGCCGAAGACCGGCGCATCTTCGTCGCGACCGGCATCTTCATCGTCGCCTCGCTGGTGGCGCTGGCGCTGTCGCGCGCGCTGATGGGCTATCTGCCGCGCATGGCGATCGTGAACGCCATCGTCGTCACCGTCTTCGGCGGGCTGACGCTGGCGCTGGACGACGCCTTCTTCATCAAGGTCAAGCCGACCATCGTGAACACGCTGTTCGGCTGCGTGCTGCTCGGCGGGCTGGTGTTCGGGCGCTCGCTGCTCTCGCTGGTGCTGGAGACGGTGCTGCAGCTCGACGCGGAGGGCTGGCGCAAGCTCACCTTCCGCTGGGGCGTGTTTTTCTTCGTGCTGGCGGCGCTGAACGAGGTGGTCTGGCGCACGCAGACCCAGGATTTCTGGGTCGCCTTCAAGGTCTGGGGCGTGATGCCGCTGACCATGGTCTTCGCCCTGGCGCAGACGCCCCTGATCCTGAAGCACGAGATCAAGCCGGCGAAGATCGAAGAATAGCGGCAAGACGCTTCCTCTTGCCATTTGGCAAGACTATCTCCATCTTATGCCAAATGGAGAGCGCCATGACCGCCCTGCTGCGCATCGAGACTTCCCAGCGCGATTTCGTCCCGGACCCGATCGGCGACGACGAGGCGGCCGCGATGTTTCGCGCCGCGGTCAACCTGTTCCGACTCTGGCGGCTCACCGACGAGGAGGCGGCGGTGCTGATCGACCTGCCGGCCCGGACCTATGCGCGCTGGAAGGCCGGCGGCATCGGGCGCATCTCGCGCGACGGCAAGGCCCGGCTCTCCAATCTGATGGGCATTCACAAGGCGCTCCGGCTGATCTTCACCGAGCCGCAGCGCGGCTATGACTGGATCAGGCGTCCCAATGCGGATCTCGGCGGCCGGTCGGCGCTGGACGTCATGCTCGGCGGCGAACTCACCGATCTGATGCGGGTGCGCCGCCTGCTCGACGCCGAGCGGAGCGCCTGGTGATCGATCCGACCGCGCTGCCGGTCGCGGAAATCGAATGGCGCGGGGCGGTGCGGATCATCCGCAGCGTCTTTCCGCCGATTGACCTGTTCGAGGACATCGCCGATCCGGCCGACTGGCCGCTGCTGATCGCGGCGGAGCAGAAGACCAATCCGCGGCTGATGGAGACGATCGGCAATCTCGACCTCGTCCCGCCCGAAAGGCGCGTGTCCGGGCCGGGCGCGAGCTGGCTGATGGCGCCCTTCACCCATGTCAGCCCCGACCGGCCGAGCCGCTTCAGCGACGGCCGCTTCGGGGTGCTCTATGCCGGCGACCGCTTCGAGGTGGCGCTGCTGGAAACGGTGCATCATCACGGACGCTTCATGCGGGCGACGGCCCAGCCGGCGGGCTGGACCTCGCAGTTCCGCGAGATCCTGCTCGATATCGACGCCGCGCTGCACGATCTGCGCGGGCTGGGGCAGGAGGCGGCGGAGGTCCTCGATCCGGTCGACTATGCCGGCAGCCAGCAGCTCGGCGCGCGCCTTCGCGCCGCCGGCGCGCAGGGCCTGGCCTATCCGAGCGTGCGCTGCGCCGGCGGGGACTGCGCCGGGCTGTTCTATCCCGACCTCGCCAGCCGCCCGATGCAGGGCCGGCATCTCGACTACCACTGGAACGGCGAGCGGGTGGACCTCTACCGGGACCGCAGCGCCTGCGCGGTTTTTCGAATCGTCTGAAGCCGTCGTTGCGAGGCGCATCGGACACGATGCGATCCAGGGGTGCCAGGGCTGGACGGTTCGACCCGGCCCCCTGGATTGCTTCTTGGAGCCTGTCCTCGGGCTTGCCGAAGGCAAGATCCCGGGGCCCGCGATGACGGTCTTACTTGGGCGCCAGGCGGATCGCCCCGTCCAGGCGGATCGTGGCGCCGTTGAGCATGTCGTTCTCGATGATGCTGCGGGCGAGCGCGGCATATTCGTCCGGCCGGCCGAGGCGCGAGGGATGCGGCACCGAGACGGCGAGCGAGGCCTTGGCCTCCTCGGCCAGGCCGGCGAACATCGGCGTCTCGAACAGGCCGGGCAGGATGGTGACGATGCGGATGCCGAGCTGGGCCAGATCGCGCGCGATCGGCAGCGTCATGCCGGCGACGCCGGCCTTGGAGGCGGAGTAGGCGGCCTGGCCGATCTGCCCGTCCTCGGCGGCGACCGAAGCCGTGCAGATGATGACACCGCGCCCGCCATCGGCGGTGACCGGCTCCAGCCCGGCCAGCGCCACCGCCGATTTGGCGATGACGCGGAAGGTGCCGGTGAGGTTGATCGCGACCGCCTTCTCGAAGGTCGCCAGATCATGCGCGATCAGCTCGCCGGTATCGCGCTTCTTCGAGACGACGCGGCGCCCCGGCGCGATGCCGGCGCAGTTGACGACGATGCGGGCGACGCCATGGGCGGCGCGGGCCTTGGCCAGCGCCTCGTCGACCGAGGCCTCGCTGGTGACGTCGCAGGGGCAGAAGACCCCGCCGATCTCCCGCGCGATGGCCTCGCCGCGCTCGGCGTTGAGGTCGAGCAGCGCGACCTTGACGCCCTGGCCCGCGAGCATGCGCGCCGTCGCCTCGCCGAGGCCGGAGGCGCCGCCGGTGACCACGGCTGCGAGGGAGGAATCGAGTTTCATGGCGCGTTTCCCTGACGTCTGGATCGTGGATCCGGTTTAGAGGGCGCGCGCCCCCGCTCCAAGCGGGTTTTCGGCCTGCCCTCTTGTGCAGGATTGCGGCGGGGCCATCTTTCGACATGGCGCGCCCGGATGAGGCGCGCGATCATGCGCGTCGTTCGACGCGAGAGGAGCAAGACAGGAATGAGCCAGGGGTTCAGCGCCCGCTTCAGCCGCGAGGAGATGGAGGCGATCCGCAAGAGCCTGCGCGACGAGACCAGGTTCGGAGCCGATTTCATGGCCCGCCTCAAGCGCGTCGCGAAGCATATCCCCTTTGCCGAGGATCTGCTGGCGGCATGGTTCTGCGCGCGCGATCCCGGGACGCCGCGGCGCGTCCGGCTGACGCTGCTCGCGGCGCTCGGCTATTTCGTGCTGCCGACCGACGCGATCCCGGACATCATGCCGCTGATCGGCTTCTCGGACGATGCGGCGGTGATCGCGGCGGCGATCGCAGCCGTCGCCGGCTCGATCAAGCCCGAGCATCGCGAGCGCGCCAAGGCGGCGCTGGCCGGCCTCTGATCGCGCGCGGACGTTCGCGCGCGGAATGCCCCTCGCGGAAGTCCCGGGCCGGCGTCCGTCGCCTGGCGGCGGGCGCCTCCCTGACGGGAATCCCATGCTCCGCCGGGAATGCCCGGCGGGGCGCGGCGGCGCCGCAGTCCCATTCGCATTTTCGCCAGGATCGTGACACTCTATGCCGCCGTCCCGCGCGGTCGACCGTCAACAGGTGGTAAACGCGGTATTAAGATTTTTAGTGACTGATGGCGGTCCATGATCAGCTCCTTCCTTTCCTTCCGCGACGTCGCTCCCTTTCGCCGCGTTGCCGCGCTCGGCCTGACGGCCGGACTCCTGGGCCTGGCGGCGCTGTCGGCGCAGGCCGCGCCCGCCAAGCCGAAGCCGGCAGCGGCCGCCGCTGCGGCGGGCGCCGGCCAGGGCCAGGCGATGCTGCTGGAGACCGCCGGCAAATGGCAGGCCTTCTCGTCGCAGCAGGGCCGCTCCAAGGTCTGCTATGCCCTCTCCAAGGCCGAGAGCCGTTCGCCGGCCAATCTGAAGGATGTCGAGGGCCTGCTCTTCGTTTCCAACCGGCCGGGCGAAGGCGTCCGCAACGAGATCAGCTTCGTGATGAATTTCGACGTCAAGGAAGGCGTCGAGCATCAGGCGGTGATCGGCAATGAGCGCTTCGCCCTGGTCGCCAAGGGCAAGAACATGTGGCTGAAGAACCCGGCCGAGGAGCCGCGCATGCTCGATTCGCTGCGCCGCGGCGCCGAGCTGGAGATCAAGGCCACCTCGAAGCGCGGCAACCCGACCAGCGACAAATATTCGCTCTCGGGCATGACCCAGGCGGTGAAGCGGGCCGAGGACGCCTGCAAGTAGGGCCGGGATCGCGAGCCGCGTCACGCCCCGCCGGCCAAGGCTGTTCCGGCGAGGGGCGCGCCGCGATTTCGTCATCCGCGTTTTCATGCTATGAGGCCGGCAAATCCGGGCCGAGAGCGGCCCGCCGAAGCCAGAGCCCCGATGACCGTCTCCGTTTCCGAAACTGCCGTCCCCGCGGCCGCTCCCGCTTTGCGGCGCCCCTCGCTGGTCGGGCGCACCCGCGCCGGCCTGGCCGAGGCGCTGGCCGAGACCGGCGTGCCCGAGAAGGAGCGGCGCATGCGCGTCGGCCAGCTCTGGAACTGGATCTACCATTACGGCGTGCGCGATTTCGACGCGATGACGACGATCGGCAAGGGGCTGCGCGGCGCGCTCGCCGCGCGCTTCTCGCTCGACCTGCCCGAGGTCACGGCCGAGCAGGTCTCGACCGACGGCACGCGCAAATGGCTGATGCGCATGCCCGCGACCGGGCCGCATGATCGCGGCGCCGAGATCGAATGCGTCTATATCCCCGAGGTCGACCGCGGCACGCTCTGCGTCTCCAGCCAGGTCGGCTGCACGCTCAACTGCACCTTCTGCCACACCGGCACGCAGCGCCTGGTGCGCAACCTCAAGACCGAGGAGATCGTCGCGCAGATGATGGTCGCGCGCGACCGCCTCGGCGATTTCCCGAACCGCAAGGCGCCGGACGGGGCTTTCGTCCCGAATGACGGCGGCCGCTTCGTCTCGAACATCGTCTTCATGGGCATGGGCGAGCCGCTCTACAATTTCGACGGGGTGCGCGACGCCATCGCGGTGATCTCCGACGACCAGGGCCTCTCGCTCGGCCGGCGCCGGATCACCGTCTCGACCTCGGGCGTGGTGCCGCAGATCGGCCCGCTCGGCGAGGAGATGGGCACGATGCTGGCGATCTCGCTGCACGCGGTGCGCGACGAGCTGCGCAACGAGCTGGTGCCGCTCAACAAGAAATACCCGATCGGGGAGCTGCTCGAGGCCTGCCGGACCTATCCCGGCCTGTCGAACGCGAAGCGCATCACCTTCGAATACGTCATGCTCAAGGGCGTGAACGATTCCGACGCCGAGGCGCGCGAGCTGGTGCGGCTGCTCAAGGGCATCCCGGCCAAGATCAACCTGATCCCGTTCAATCCCTGGCCCGGCACGAAATACGAATGCTCGGACTGGGAGCGGATCGAGCGCTTCTCGGAGATCGTCTTCCGCGCCGGCTACGCCTCGCCGGTGCGCACGCCGCGCGGGCGCGACATCCTCGCCGCCTGCGGGCAGCTCAAGAGCGAGACGGAGAAGCTCTCCGCCCGCGCCCGGCTGATGCTGGAGCAGGAAGAGACCGCGGCCGTGCCGGCCGTCGCGGCGGAGTGAGCCATTTGGCGTTGCGCTGGCTGCTGCTCATCCCCTTCGCCTGCCTCGTCGCCATGGGGGCGGGGCTGTTCTTCCTGACCGCGGCGAGCGTCGCCTCGCCGGCGGTGGCGCTGCTGATCGGCGGCGGCATCGAGCGGCTTTTCGACATCGTCTTCGGCCTCGCCGAGAGCGGCATCGATCCGACGCCGGCGGCGCAGGCCGCGCTCGCTCTGGTCGCGCGGCTCGGCCTCGCCATCGTCGTGGCGCCGGTCCTGCTGGTCGCCATCGGCTCGGAGCTGTTCCGGCTGCGCAGCGGCTTGGTCCAAAGCGGGCTCACCGGCCTGCTCGCGGCGCTGTTGCCGCTGGCCATGCTGCGCCTGGCGCGGGCGCCGAGCCCGGCCGAACTACAGATCATCTCGGGGCTGTTCCTGGTCGGCGCGGCGACGGGCTTCGTCTACTGGCTGATCGCCGGACGCGAGGCCGGCGGCGAGCGGCCGCGGGCCTGACACGGGCGGGTCGGGAGGCCGTCGGCCTCAATCCCCGATCGCCACGCCCTCGCGCCGTCCGTCGGCGCCGCCGAGGAAACCTTCCGGGGTCTTGACGATGACCTGCGTGCCTGAGGTCATCTCCATCAGCCGGACCTTGTGGCCCTTCGCCTCGAGCGCCGGCTTCCAGGCTTCCGCCTCCGTGCCCGCCTCCAGCTCGGTCGGGCCGTTGCGGCTGCCGAAATTGCCGAAATCCGCGGCCTGCTGCGGGTCCATGCGCCAGTCGAGCAGGGCGACCAGCGTCTTGGCGACGAATTCGATGATCTGGCTGCCGCCCGGCGAACCGACGACGGCATGGAGCCGGCCGAAGGCGTCGAAGACGAGCGTCGGCGCCATGGAGGAGCGCGGGCGCTTGCCGGGCTCGACGCGATTGGCGACCGGCTTGCCGTCCGCCTCCGGCGCGAAGTCGAAGTCGGTCAGCTCGTTGTTGAGCAGGAAGCCGGCCTTGGTCATCAGATGCGAGCCGAAGCCGCCTTCGATCGTCGTCGTCATCGCCACGGCGTTGCCTTGCGCGTCGACGACCGAGATATGGCTGGTGCCGTGCTCGACGCTGTCCGAAGGGGCGAGCAGCCCGGCCCGCCGATGCGGCGGATCGCCGGCCTGCGCCTTGCCCATCGAGCGCCCGGGGTCGATCAGCGCGGCGCGGGAGCGGATATAGTCGCGGTCGAGCAGGCCGCGCACCGGCACGGCGATGAAGGCCGGGTCGGCGAGATAGAGGTTGCGATCGGCGAAGGCGAGGCGGCCGGCCTCGCTGAACCAGTGGGCGGCTTCCGGCCCCGGCCCCATCCGCCTGAGATCGACGGATTCGAGCATGCCGAGCATCTGCTGGACGGCGACGGCGCCCGAGCTCGGCGGACCCATGCCGCAGAGCCGCCAGACGCGGTAGCCGCCGCAGACCGGCGCGCGCTCCTCGACCCTGTAGGCGGCGAGGTCGTCGAGCGTGATGTCGCCGGGATTGCCCGGATGCTCCGCCACGGTGGCGACGATGTCCTCGGCGATCGGGCCTTTGTAGAGCGCGTCGGCGCCCTGTGCGGCGATGGCGCGCAAGGTCCCGGCGAAAGCCGGATTCTTCAGCAGGGTGCCGACGGCCTTGGCCCGCCCGTCCGCCTCGTAGAAGAGGGCGGCGGCGCGCGGGTTCTTCGGCAGGTCCCTGTCGCCGGCCAGCAGGCCGTTGAGGCGCGGCGAGACGGCGAAGCCATCCTCGGCCAGGCCGAGCGCGGGCGCCACCAGATCGGCCCAGGGCAATCTCCCCCAGCGGCGATGGGCCTCCTCGAGCAGCTTCAGCGTTCCCGGCACGCCGACCGAGCGGCCGCCGATCACGGCCTCGTGGAAGGGCATCGGCCGGCCGTCCCTGATGAAGCGGTCCGGCCTGGCGGCGGCGGGCGCCGTCTCGCGCCCGTCGAGCGTCGTCACCTTTCCGGCGGTCTCGTCCCAATGCACGAGGAAGGCGCCGCCGCCGATGCCGGAGCTCTGCGGCTCGACGAGATTGAGCACGAGCTGGATGGCGATGGCGGCATCGGTCGCGCTGCCGCCGGCGCGCAGAATCGCGCGGCCCGCCGCCGCGGCGAGCGGGTTGGCGGTCGCGGCCATGAAACGCTGCGCCGTCGCCTCGGTCTTGGCGATCCTGCCGGTCGCGGCCTCCGGAGCGGGGGCGAGCGGCTGGGCGAGCGCGGCCTGGGCGGCGAGGAGCGCCGCCGGCAGCAGGGCGAGCGGGAAAAAGCGCATGCAGGGCCTCCGCGACGATATTCGCCACAGAATAGGCCATTCCTTGTGGCCTGACAGCTTGGTCCAGTGCGGCGCGACAGGTAAAGTCGCGAATCGAACAGCCACGCAACCGTGCCAAAAGGGGTTTTCGGCATGACGTTCTCCGCCCAGCTACGCCGCCCGCTGGCCTGGCTCATGCTCGGCCTCATCGGCCTCGCGCTCGCCGGCTGCGGCTACAACAACGTGCCGACGCTCGAAGAGAAGGCGAAGGCGGCGTGGTCCGAGGTCCAGAACCAGTATCAGCGGCGGTCCGACCTGATCCCCAACCTCGTCGAGACGGTGAAGGGCTATGCGGCGCAGGAGAAGGACGTGCTGACGGCCGTGATCGAGGCCCGCGCCAAGGCGACGCAGGTCAAGGTCGACGCCTCGACCATCAGCGATCCGGCCAAGTTCAAGGAATATCAGGACGCGCAGAACCAGCTCACGGGGGCGCTCGGGCGGCTTCTGGTCACGGTGGAGCGCTATCCCGAGCTGAAGTCGAACCAGAACTTCCTGGCGCTGCAGTCCCAGCTCGAGGGCACGGAGAACCGGGTCGCCGTGGCGCGGCGCGACTATATCCAGGCGGTGCAGGACTACAACACCGAGATCCGCACCTTCCCGGGCGTGATCTGGGCCAAGCTGTTCTGGGGCGCCAAGCCGATGGAGACCTTCACCGCGACGGCCGGCGCCGACAAGGCGCCGAGCGTGAAGTTCTGAGGTTGTGACGGACCGGGCGGGAGCGGTGCGGAAGGGGGCCGTCGCGCGCGGCGCCAGGCGGGGCTGGAGCATTGTCCTGCTCCTCGGCCTGCTCTTCTGCATCGCGCCGGCCTTCGCCGCCGACCCGACCTTTCCCGCCCTGACCGGGCGCGTCGTCGACGACGCCAACATCATCGCGCCGGAGGCGCGGCAGCGCATCGCCGACAAGCTCAAGGCGCATGAGGACAAGACCTCGGACCAGGTCGTGGTCGCGACGGTGCCCTCGCTGCAGGGGCTGACCGTCGAGGATTTCGCCAACGGCCTGTTCCGGCACTGGCAGATCGGGCAGAAGGCGAAGAACAACGGCGTCCTGCTGCTGGTGGCGCCGAACGAGCGCAAGGTGCGCATCGAGGTCGGCTACGGCCTCGAAGGCGCGCTCACCGACGCGCTCTCCAAGGTCATCATCACCACGGCGATCGCGCCGAAGTTCAAGGCGGGCGATTTCGCCGGCGGGATCGAGGCCGGGGTCGATGCGATCCTGACCATCCTGGCGGGCGACGCCGAGGAATGGCAGCGCCGGGCCAAGGTCCGCTCCGACGAGAGCTCGCCGGCGGAGGACATCGCGGTCTTCATCGCGATGGTGCTGATCTTCTTCTTCATCGTCGCCTTCCTGCGCGGCCTCAACCAGCAGGGCAGCGGCGTGCGCCGGCACCGGACGCGCGACGGCCGCTGGATCGTGCTGCCGCCGAGCAGTTCCGGCTGGGGTTCCGGCTCCGGCTGGGGGGGAGGCGGCTGGGGCTCCGGCGGGGGCGGCTTTTCCGGCGGCGGCTTTTCGGGGGGCGGCGGCTCGTCGGGCGGCGGCGGGGCTTCGGGAGACTGGTGATGGATGCCGCGGACAGGGAGGCGATCGCCGAAGCGGTGCGGCGCGCCGAGACCGGCACGGCCGGCGAGATCGTCGTCGTCATCGACCGGGCGGCATCGAGCTATCGCAACGTGCCGGTGGTGATGGCGCTGGCGCTGGCCCTGCTGGTGCCCTGGCCGTTCATCTCGCTCAGCGCGCTGAGCGCCCAGCGCATCTTCATGATCCAGCTCTTCTGTGCCGTCGTCCTGCTCGGGGCCCTGCTCTGGCGCGGGCGCGGCGGCCGTTTCGTGCCGGGCTTCGTCAAGCGGCGCCGGGCCCATGACGCGGCCCTGCGCGAGTTCACGGCGCGCGGGCTGACGCGGACCCGAGGGCGCACCGGCGTGCTGCTCTATGTCGCGCTGCAGGAGCGCTATGCGGAGATCCTGGTCGACACCGGCATCGACGGGCTGGTCGAGCAGAAGACCTGGAACGACATCATCGAGCCGCTGCTGGCGGCGGCGCGGGAGGACAGGCTGACGGTGGGGCTGATCGCGGCGGTCGACGCGGTCGGTGCCGTGCTGGCGCGGCATGTCCCGCCGGTGCCGGACGACGTCGACGAATTGTCGAACAAGGTGATCCTGCTCTGAGGCGACCCGCCCGCGCCGCTCAGGGCGTCGCCCTGCCGCGCGCGGCGCCGAGGATGGGGCCCGGCATCATCCCGTATTTCCCGGGCTGCTCGGCCTGGACGACGACCACATAGCCGTCCGCCTCGGGCGCCCGGGTGGCGCTGAGCGGGGCCGTGATGGTGGTTTCCTTGCCGTCCCAGTCGCCGACGCGGACCATGCCGCGCACCACATTGGCATAGGACAGGGTCTTGCCCTGGTTCTCGCCGCGCGTGACCGGCACGGAGGCGAGATGCGTCGTCGGCAGCACCCAGACGCCGGCGGGGTGCTGCGCCGCCTCGCCGGCAGGGGCAAGCCTGATCTCGAGATTGCCGTTCTCCTCCCGCAGGCCGACCCGCACCGGGAAGCCGCCCGGCGCGACGTGGCGGATCGTCTTCTCGACCTCGCTCTTGTCGGAACCGACCAGATGACCGGCGCCGTTGACGACGAGCTGCGGGGTGTAGACCTGCCCGTCGCCGCGGGCCTTGGCATAGAATTTCTGGCGCTTGGCGAAGGAATCCTTGCCGAGCGTGTCCTTCCAGCCGAGATAGTCCCAGTAGGTCACCGGCAGAGTCAGCGCGATCAGGTCGGGGTCCTTGGCGAGCTCGACCACTAGCGCGTCGGCCGGCGGGCAGGACGAGCAGCCCTGGCTGGTGAAGAGCTCGAGCAGCGCCCGCGGCTGCTTGCCGGGCGTCTGGGCATGACCGGCGGCGACCCCGAACGACAGGGCCGCGATCGTCACAGCGAGGAGGCGCTTGCCGGGGACCATCATCGAACTCTGCGGAGAACTCCTTTTAGCGAGGTTACCAAACCCCCCCTTGCCGGCATTTGGAAATCACGTTGCCTTGAAAACAGGCGCCGTCGCGCGGCCGTGATCGGATTTCGCCAGCGCGGCCGCCGATATCATCTTCGGCCGCCAGCGCCGGTGCATCCAGAGCCATTGCTCGGGATATTCACGCACCCAGCCCTCGACGACCGCCGTCATCATCGCCATGGCGCCCTGGACGTCGATCTCGCCGTTCGCATCGCGCGGCAGGTCGAGCGGCGGCGTCAGCTCCAGCCGGAAGCGATGATCGGGCAGGCGGATGACGCGCACGCCGTGCACCGGGCATTCGAAACGGCGGGCGAACTTGCCCATGATCGGGTTGGTCAGGGCCGGGCGGCCCATGAAGGGGACCACGACGCCGCGGGTGAAATGCTGGTCGATCAGCATGCCGAGATGGCCGCCCTTCTCCAGCACCCCCTGCATGGCGAAGGCGGCGCCCTGCTTCGCTGCGGCCAGCCCGCCCATGGCGCCGGAGCGGATCTCGTGGACGACCGCCGCGATCGCCGGGTCGTTGGGGGCCCGGAAGACGGCGGTGGTCTCGAGGTCGTAGGCGGCGGCGCAGATCGCCGGCAGCTCCCAGTTGGCGAGATGGGCCGAGAAGATCAGCCCGGGCCTGCCGTCGTCCTTGAGCGCGATGAAGTGCTCGATGCCCGTCACCTCGACGCGGGAATCGGCGCCTGGATTATGGTAGTCGTAATCGAACAGCGTCTTGAGATGGGCGTATTCGGCGGCGGTGCGGCCGAGATTCTCCCAGGCGGCGCGGGCGATGCGCCTGACTTCGGCCTCGCCCTTCTCGGGAAAGGCGGCGCGGATATTGGCGAGCGCGACGCGGTTGACCGGGATCAGCGGGCTTGCGGTTTTGAGCAGCCAGCCGCCGAGATCGCTGGAACGCGCGGGACCCAGCAGGCGCAAGCCCGCGAACAGCATGCGGATCACGCTGATCATCGCCGCCGCGCCCGCGCGCGCGGCGATTGCCTTCAATCGTCTCAAGGTCGGTCCAGCCTCAATCGCCCGTGCCGAGAGCAAGACCGGGCCTGAAACGGGCGATCTGGGGCAGGAATGCGCCCGCGTCAAGTCTTGCGCCGGCGCGGGACCGCCTGCTCAGAAGGCGATGACGACCTTGCCGAAGACCTGGCGGCCTTCGATGCGGGCCAGGCCCTTCTCGAATTCGGCGAGCGGGAAGACCGAATCGATCACCGGCTTCATGCCGCCGGCCATCTTCTCCAGCGACTGGGCGATGTTTTCGATGCGGCAGCCGAAGGAGCCGGTGATGCGGTATTGCTGCTGGAAGAGCTGCATCAGGTTGATCGTGGCCGAGGGGCCGGAGGTCGCGCCGCAGGTGACGAGCCGGCCGCCCCGCTTCAGGCAGAGCAGCGAGCCGTTCCAGGTGTCGGCCCCGACATGCTCGAACACGACATCGACGCCCTTGCGGCCGGTGAGCTTGCGCACCACGCCCTCGAAGCGGTCCTCGCGATAGTTGATGACGTGGTCGGCGCCGAGCGCCCTGGCCTTCGCCCCCTTCTCGTCGTCGCCGACGGTCGTGTAGACCGTGCAGCCGATCGCCTTGGCCATCAGGATCGCGGCGGTGCCGATGCCCGAGCCGCCGGCATGGACGAGCACGGATTCGCCGGGCTCCAGCTTCGCATTGTCGAACAGCATGTGCTGGACGGTGCCGAAGCCGATCGGCGCGCAGGCGGCGTCCTCGAAGGAGACGCCTTTCGGCGCCTTGATGGTCAGGCGGGCCGGGCGGTTCAGCAATTCGCGGGCGAAGCCGTCGATATGGAAGCCCATGATGCCGGCGACGTTCTCGCAGAGATTGTCGCGGCCATCGCGGCAGGCCTTGCACTGGCCGCAGGTGTCAGCGCCATAGGCGGTGACGACGTCGCCGGAAGCGAAGCCGGTCACACCCTCGCCGACGCAGACGATCTCGCCCGCGGCCTCGACGCCCGCCGCCTGCGGCATCTTTCGCTTGGCGAAGGCCATGCCGCGAAAGCCCCAGAGGTCGAGATAGTTGAGCCCGACAGCCTTGATACGGATCTGCACCTCGCCCGGAGCGGGCGGCGGCGGCGGCTCGATCTCCTCGAGACGGAGGTCACGGTCGCCATGGAGCTGGAGGGAACGCATGAGGATTCGCATTCTTTCAGAGCTTGTCCGGCCATTGCCGGGAGGTATGGAAAACAGCGAGGATTTCGACGCGGCCGTCGCGGACACGGTAGGGCAGGATGTAGGGCGTTCCAGTCAGGACGAACTCGCGGGTCCCGTCATTCCTGCCCGGTCGACCGATGTCCGGGTGGCTTGTGAGCATGGCGGATCGCTTCTCGAGCAGATCGACGAGCGCCGCTGCTGCAGGCCGGCTTTCCCTCGCGACGAACGCGAATACCTGATCGAGCTCACGCAGCGCGCGCTTCGTCCAGATCAGCTTCACTCGGTCAAGGCCCTGTATTTATTGAATACCGCCTCGACCTCCTCGTCCGTCGCGAACGCGCCGCGATCCGCTTCGGCGATGCCCTCCCTGATCCGCTGGATCTGCCAGGCGTTCAGCTCGACATAATCCTGGATCGCCTTCGCCGCGATCCAATTCCGCGAGCGGTCGGTATCGGCGGCGAGCGCGTCGAGCTTGGCGAGCATCTCGTCGTCGAGGCGGATGGTGAAGGCTGCCGTCATGTCGGTTCACTCCGGTTCGGAGTGAACCGTACCACAAAGGGCGTTCTCGGTCGATTCAGCGATGCACGCCGAGCTGCGCCGTCAACCCGCCGTCGATCGGCAGCACGGTGCCGCTGACATAGGCGGCGGGCTCGCTCATCAGGAAGGCGGCGAGCCCGGCCACCTCCTCCGGCTTCGCGAAGCGGCCGGCCGGGATCTGCGCCTGCATCTTGTCGCGATAGGCGGCATAGGGCGCCATCATGTCGGTGTCGACGAAGCCCGGCGCGATCACGTTGACGGTGACGCCGCGCTTGCCGGTCTCAATGGCGAGCGTCCTGGCATAGGAGATCAGCGCGCCTTTCGAGGCGGCATAGGCGGCGTTGCCGGCATTGCCGCGCAACGCCGCGACCGAGCCGATGGCGACGATCCGGCCGGCGCGGGCGCGGATCATGGCGCGCATTAGGCTCTTGGCGAGGCGGGTGAAGGCCCAGAAATTGACCTGCATCGCGGCTTCGGCCCGGTCCTGGTCGATCATCGCGGCGAGCGAATCATAGGGCTGGCCGGCATTGTGGACGAGGCCGAAATAGCTCTCGCCCTCGCGTGCCTCGCAGAAGGCGTCGAGCGCGGCCTTGTCGGAGAGGTCGAGGGGCAGGGCGCGGACGGCGCGGCCGGGATGGGCGGCTGCGATCTCCGCGGCCAGCGCCTGCGCCTGGTCGGCGGAGGTGCGGAAGGTGAAATCGACATCATGCCCCGCTGCGGCGAGCGCGCGCACGATCGCGGCGCCAACGCCCTTGGCGCCGCCGGTCACCAGGATCTTGGTCATGACAGGGTCCGGATCATGCGGCTTCCGGCGGGGCCGTCAGCACGAGGCAGGTATTCTGGCCGCCGAAGCCGAAGGAGTTCGACAGAACCGTCCTGACCCTGGCCTTGCGGGCCTGGTTCGGCACGACGTCGAGCGCGATGGCCGGGTCCGGATTCTGGTGATTGATCGTCGGGGGGAGCGTGCCGTTGGCGATGGTCAGGAAGGAGATCACCGCCTCGACCGCGCCGGCCGCCGTCAGCGTATGGCCGATCATCGACTTGTTCGAGGAGATCGGCAGGCTCGCCATGCGCTCGCCGAAGACGGCGGCGCAGCTCATCGCCTCCATCTTGTCGTTCTCCGGCGTCGAGGTGCCGTGGGCGTTGATGTAGTCGACATCGTCCGGCGTCAGCCCGGCATCGGCCAGGGCGTCCTGCATGGCGAGGATGGCGGGCTTGCCGTCCGGGCTGGAGCGGGTGCGGTGGAAGCCGTCGCCGCGCTCGCCGCAGCCGGCGACGACGCCGAGGATGGTGGCGCCGCGCGCCAGCGCGTGGTCGTAATCCTCCAGCACCAGCGCGCCGGCGCCCTCGCCCATGACGAAGCCGTCGCGGTTCTTCGAGAACGGCTTGGCGGCGCCTTCCGGCGGGTCGTTCTGGGTCGAGAGGGCCGAGAGCAGCGAGAAGCGGATCAGCGCCTCGGCATGGATCGAGCCGTCGGTGCCGATGCAGAGCGCGGCCTGCGTGTCGCCTCTCCTGATCGCCTCGACGCCCATCTGGATCGCGGTCGCGCCCGAGGAGCAGGCGGTCGAGAGCGAGATCGGCGAGCCCTTGGTGCCGAAGCGGTCGGCGATGTGGTCGGCGACGCCGCCGAAGACGAACAATTCGTGCATCGCCCGGTAGCGGCCGGTCTCGGCGGCGCGCAGCAGCCCGTCATAATCGACCGCGCCCGCGATGCTCCGGGCGATCTCCTGCTTCTGCGGCCATTCCATCTCGACCGGCGGAACCGCCATGAAGAGCTCGCCGGGGAAATCGCCGGAGCCGCCGAGGCCGCTCTGGGCGACGGCTTCCTCGGCCGCCAGCGTTGCCAGCTTCTCGGAGAGCTGCGGAGCGGTGAAGGGCTCGTCGAACAGGAAGTCGACCGTGCCGCCGATGGTGGTGCGCAAGCCCTCGGTCGGGAAGCGCTCGATGCGGTGGATGCCGGATTTGCCTGCCGTCAGCGCCTGCCAGTTCGTCTCCTTGCCCTGGCCGAGCGAGGTGACGACGCCCAGCCCGGTGACGGCGACGATCGGGCGGCCCTTGGCGTCTCGATGCGTGGTCATGGCTTCAACCCCTCACGCGTGAACCAGATGCGCGGCGCCTTCGCCGCGCCAGTGGCCGGCGCCGGTGACGACGGCCTGCTGCGCCTGCCCGGTCGAGAGCGCGATCGCCGCGAGGGCGACGGAAACGGGGAAGGCGGCCTCGACGCCGTGGCCGACGAGATCGCCGGTGGCGACCCGCTTCGCGGCCGGAGCCGCCTTGGCGAGCGCATGCGCTTCCTCGGCGGTGATGCGGGCGCAGCCCGTCGCCGCCGAGACGGCGAGCGTGTCGGGCCCGAGGGAGCCGAAGCCGCCGACGAGCTCCGTCAGCGCCGCTTCGACCGTGCCCGGAGCCCGCCGGCTGCGGGCGGCGCCCACCCGGTTCAGCCTGGCGTGGACCTTCGCACCGCGCGCGGCGGCGCGCTCGGCCGATTCCAGCACGAGGAAAGCGCCGGCGCTGCCGGTGATCAGGCCCGGCGCGTCCTCGCGGGCGAAGACCGGGGCAAAGCCGCCGCGGCGCAGATAGCCGCCGAGCTCGAGCAGCAGCAGCATGTCGCGGCGCTCGGCATTGTAGGCGCCGCCGACCAGCATCAGATCGGACTGGCCCGAGGCGATCCGGGCATGGGCGGTGCGGATCGCGTCGACGCCGGCCTGCTCCTCGCCCATGAAGGTGCGCGAGGGGCCGGTGATGCCGTGCACGATGGCGATGTTGCCGGCGAGCAGGTTCGAGAGCTGGGCCAGGAAGAGCGTGGGCCTGAGGTCGCTCATCAGGCGCTCGTTGAGATAGGCGCCGGGCGCGCTCGCGTCGCGCAGCCCGGTGAGAATGGCGGAATCGACGGCATGGTCGCGCTCGCCGCCGCCAGCGGCGACGATGACCTGCAGCGTGCTCCTGGCCTCGGCGTCGTCCTTGATCCCGGCGGAATCGAGCGCGAGCCCGGCGGCGTAGACGCCGAGGCGCTGCCAGGGTTCCATCTGGCGCTGGTCGGATTTCTTCGGAATCTGTCGGTCGAGCTCCAGCGCGGCCAGCGGATGCAGCGGATAGGGCTTGAAGCTCTCGGTATCGACGACCGGCGGGCCGCCGGCCGCGAGCGCCGCGGCATGGGTCTCGACGCCTTCGCCGAGGCTGGAGGCGATGCCGATGCCGGTGATGACCACGTCCCGGCGGTTCAGCGTCATATCGCTCATGGAGCAGGCTCCGGCTTCAGGCCGATGGCTTCGATGCGGCCCAGCATGAGGGCGCGCATGTCGGCGGGGAAGGGCATCAGGCGGAAGCGCAGCTCGGCGTCGCAGATCGGCTTGCCGTTGCTGGTCAGCTTCGCCTTGGTGGCGGCGTAGCCCGAGCCCTCGACGACCAGCTCGGCGCTGGCCTCGAGCTCGGTCTCCGGCGCGACGAAGGTGCGGAAGCGCGCCCTGTCGACGGTCATCAGGAAAGGCATCTGGGAGAGCCCGTTGAGGCCGAGGAGGAGATAGCCCGAGGCCTGGGCCATGGTCTCGGTCAGCAGCACGCCCGGGACGAGCGGATGTCCGGGGAAATGGCCTTCGAAGACCGGGCTCGCGCTCGGGACCGTCGAGCGCGTGACGATGCGCTTCTGCGACGGATCGAAGGCGACCACCTTGTCGATCATGTCGAAATATTCGAGCCGCATGCGATCCCTGACTGTGATGGGCGCCGGAACGACGCGAAGCCGCGACACGGACCGCTTGATCCGCATCGCGGGGTCAATGCTCTATCGGGAGCGGCCCGCCGGCTCAAGGGCCGGCGACGACGGGATGCTTACGCCTTCTTGGCGGCGACCAAGTCGTCGATGCGCTTGCAGAGGTTCTCGAGCACGAAATACTGCTCGGCCGGCGCCTTGCCCTCGTTGACCTCCTGCGTCCACTGTTCCAGCGGCAGCTTGATGCCGAAGGCCTTGTCGATCGCGAAGGCGATGTCGAGGAAGGCCAGCGAATCGATTCCGAGATCGTCGATGGCATGGCTCTGCGGCGTGATCTTCTCACGCGGAATATCGGAGGTTTCTGAAATGATGCCGGCGACCGTCTCGAAGGTGGCGGACATGCGGGTACTCCCGTCTATTATCTGTGATGGCGGACGACATCCGAGCGCGGGATGAGTTCCCGTCGCCTGCCCCAAGTCTCCGCCGAGGATGACTGGTCGGCCCCCTTACACCGCGCCGGGCGCGAGGACAACCGGGACCGGGCTTGAATAGGAACATGGCCGGTTTGCACCGGCCATGCCGTTGGAACGCCGGTCGGCGAAGGCCGCCCCCGGGGCGGCCTTCGGGATGGGGTGCCTACGCGGCCAGGCCGCGCAGCACGTATTGCAGGATGCCGGCGTTCTTGTAGTAGTCGATCTCATCCAGCGTATCGATGCGGCAGAGGATCGGCACCTTCTTCACCGTGCCGTCGGCATAGGTGATCTCGGCTTCCATCATCTGGCGCGGCTTGACGTTGGCCAGGCCGTGGATGGTGACCATCTCGTCGCCCTTGAGATCGAGCGAGGCCCAGCTCGTGCCTTCCTGCAGGGTGAAGGGCACGACGCCCATGCCGACCAGGTTCGAGCGGTGGATGCGCTCGAAGCTCTGGGCGATCACGGCCTTGACGCCGAGCAGGTTGGTGCCCTTGGCCGCCCAGTCGCGCGAGGAGCCGTTGCCGTATTCGACGCCGGCGAAGATCACCAGCGGCACCTTCTCCTGCTTGTAGCGCATCGCCGCGTCGTAGATCGGCAGCTCTTCCTTCGAGGGATAGTGGATGGTGTAGCCGCCCTCGCGGCCGTTCGGGCCGAGCATGTGGTTGCGGATGCGGATATTGGCGAAGGTGCCCCGCATCATCACCTCGTGGTTGCCGCGGCGCGTGCCGTACTGGTTGAAGTCGGCGACCGCGACGCCGTGCTCGGTCAGGTACTGGCCCGCCGGCGAGGCGGCCTTGATCGAGCCGGCCGGGGAGATGTGGTCGGTGGTGATCTTGTCGCCGAACAGGCCGAGGATACGGGCGCCCTTGATGTCGCCGATCGGATCCGGATTCCGGTGCATGCCCTGGAAATAGGGAGGGTTCTGCACATAGGTCGAGGAATCGTCCCAGGCATAGGTCTCGCTCCTGGGCGCGTCGACCGCCTGCCAATGGGCGTCGCCCTTGAAGACGTCGGCGTATTTCTCCTCGAACATCGCACGGGTGACGTTCTGCTGGATGAAGCTCTGGATCTCCTTGTTGGAGGGCCAGATGTCCTTCAGATAGACATCCTTGCCGTCGGAGCCCCGGCCGAGCGGCTGCGTCGTCAGGTCCATCTGGACGGAGCCCGCGAGCGCATAGGCGACGACCAGCGGCGGCGAGGCGAGGTAGTTCGCCTGCACGTCGGGCGAGACGCGGCCTTCGAAGTTGCGGTTGCCGGAGATGACGGCGCCGGCGATCAGCCCCTTCTCGTTGATCGTCTTCGAGATCGGCGCCGGCAGCGGTCCGGAATTGCCGATGCAGGTGGTGCAGCCGAAGCCGACCAGGTTGAAGCCGAGCTTGTCGAGATCGGTCTGCAGGCCGGACTTGGCCAGGTATTCCGCCACGACCTGCGAGCCGGGCGCCAGCGAGGTCTTGACCCAGGGCTTGACCTTGAGCCCCTTCTCGACGGCCTTGCGGGCGAGCAGGCCCGCCGCCATCAGCACGGAGGGGTTCGAGGTGTTGGTGCAGGAGGTGATCGCCGCGATGACGACGTCGCCGTGCCCGAGGTCGAAGTCTTCGCCTTCAACCGGCACGCGGCGGGAGAGCTCGCCGCCCTTCTTGTAGTCGGTCTCCATGGCGGCGGCGAAGCCGGCCTTGACGGCACCGAGATCGACGCGGCCCTCGGGGCGCTTCGGACCGGCCATCGAGGGCTGCACCGTCGAGAGGTCGAGCTCGAGCGTGTCGGTGAAGACAGGATCGGCGGTCTCGCGGGTGGCGAACAGGCCTTGCGCCTTGGTATAAGCCTCGACCAGCGCGATGCGCTCCGCCTTGCGGCCGGTCGTGGTCAGGTAGTCCAGCGTCTCGGCATCGACCGGGAAGAAGCCGCAGGTCGCGCCGTATTCCGGGCCCATATTGGCGATGGTGGCGCGGTCGGCCAGCGTCAGGTTGTAGAGGCCGGGGCCGAAGAACTCGACGAACTTGCCGACGACGCCCTTCTTGCGCAGCATCTGGGTGACGGTGAGCACGAGGTCGGTGGCGGTGATGCCTTCCTTGAGCGCGCCGGTGAGCTTGAAGCCGATCACCTCCGGCAGCAGCATCGACTGCGGCTGGCCGAGCATGGCGGCCTCGGCCTCGATGCCGCCGACGCCCCAGCCGAGCACGGCCAGGCCGTTGACCATGGTGGTGTGCGAATCGGTGCCGACCAGCGTGTCGGGATAGGCGACCTCGACCTCGGCGCCGTCGATCGTCTCACGCCGGGTCCAGACGGTCTGGGCGAGGTATTCGAGATTGACCTGGTGACAGATGCCGGTGCCCGGGGGCACGACGCGGAAATTGTCGAAGGCGCCCTGGCCCCATTTCAGGAACTTGTAGCGCTCGGCGTTGCGCTCGTATTCGAGCTCGACGTTCTTGGCGAAGGCCTTCGGCGAGCCGAACTCATCGACGATGACCGAGTGGTCGATGACGAGGTCGACCGGGACGAGCGGGTTGATCTTCTGGGCGTCGCCGCCGAGCGCCTTGACGCCGTCGCGCATCGCGGCGAGGTCGACCACGGCGGGGACGCCGGTGAAGTCCTGCATCAGCACGCGGGCCGGGCGGAAGCCGATCTCCTTGCCGGCCTTGCCCTTGTCGTCGAGCCAGGCGACGAAGGCCTTGATGTCGTCCTTGGTGACGGAGCGGCCGTCCTCGAAGCGCAGCAGGTTCTCGAGCAGCACCTTCATCGAGAAGGGCAGCTTCGAGATGCCGGGCAGCCCGTTCTTCTCGGCGTCGGGCAGCGAATAATAGGTATAGCTCTTGCCGCCGACATCGAGTGTCCTGCGGGCCTTGAATGAATCGAGCGAAGCCATGTCGGCGATATCCTGATCAAGGGGTTGCGGTCGCGACCGGCATGTCCTCAAGGGTTTCTTCCCTTGCGGACGCTGCCGTTCGAAGGCCTAATGCGCGTGACGCGCGCGCCGCCCCGGGAGTGCCCGAGCCCCGCGCCGGATCGGCGTGCGGCGTAGCCGCGGGTTCTATAGAGCAATTCCAAGAAGCGCGCTACATGAACGAAATGTGGTCGAATGCATCGGCGGCAATGCTGCCTTGACGCAAACTCCGGTCCCGAATCTGCGGCTCCATGTCGAGAACCTGTCCTGCCGCCGCGGCGGCAGGCTGATTTTCGAGGGGGTGAGCCTGTCGCTGGGCGGTGGCGAGGCGCTGGCGCTGACCGGCCGCAACGGCGCCGGCAAGTCGAGCCTGATCGCCATGCTCTGCGGGCGGCTCCGGCCCGATGGCGGCAGCATCCGCATCGACGGGGCGGATGAGGCGGAGCTCGGCGAGCTCAGCCACCTCGTCGGCCATCGCGACGGGCTCAAGACCGCATTGACGGCGCGCGAGAACCTCGCCTTCGCGCAGGACCTGCTGGGCAGTCCGGCGGCCTCGCCCGAGGCGGCGCTCGCCGCCGTCGGGCTCGCCCATGCGTCCGCCCTGCCGGTCGGCTATCTCTCGGCCGGGCAGCGGCGGCGGGTGGCGTTGGCGCGGCTGCTGGTCTCGCGGCGCCCCTACTGGCTGCTCGACGAGCCGATGTCGGCGCTCGACGCCGCTTCGCAGGCGATGCTGGCCGGGCTGATGCGCGATCATCTGCGGGCGGGCGGGGCCATCCTCGCCGCGACGCATGGGCCGCTCGGGCTGGACGCGCGCGAATTGAGGATCGGGCCATGATGGCGGTGCATGCGGTCCTCGGCCGTCATTGCGGGGCATCGCCCTCGGGCCCGGCCTGTGGTCGGCCCACGGATAGGCTCCGCGACGAGCCCGGCACCGACGAACACCGTCCGGCGATCACCGGCGGCGACGTTCGTCTCGCCTGTCCCGGCTTTCCCCGTGCGCATGGGTTCCGGGCTCGCCCCCGTGGGGCGCCCCGGAATGACGGGGGGTGTGCGTGACCGGCGCCTTCCTCGCCATCCTGAAGCGCGACCTCGTGCTTGCCGCGCGCGCCGGCGGCGGCGGCGAGCTCGCGCTCGTCTTCTTCCTGACGCTCGTCGTTCTGGTGCCTTTCGCGCTCGGCCCGGATCTCAACCTGCTATCGCGGCTGGGGCCGGCGATCCTCTGGCTCGGGGCGCTGCTCGCGGTCCTGATCGGGCTCGACCGGCTGTTCCAGCACGACGAGGAGGACGGCTCGCTCGAATTGATGCGGATGTCGCCGCTGCCGCTCGAGGGGGCGGTTCTGGCCAAGGGGCTGGCGCATTGGCTGACGACCGGCCTGCCGCTGGCGCTCGTCTCGCCGCTGCTCGGCCTGCTGGTCGCGCTGCCGGGGGAAGCCATGCTGCCCCTTGCCGCGACGCTGCTGGTCGGCACGCCGGCGCTGAGCTTCATCGGCGCGGCCGGCGCGGCGCTGGCGGCGAGCCTGCGCCGCGGCGGGCTGATCGTGCCGGTGCTGGTCGCGCCGCTGACGATTCCGGTGCTGATCTTCGGCGTTTCGGCTTCCAACGCCGCGCTGGGCGGAACGGTGCCGTTCCGCACGCCGTTCCTGATCCTGACGGCATTGTCGCTGGCTGCGGTCGCGGTCGGGACGCTGGCGGCCGCGGCGGCGCTGCGTCAGCCGGAGTGAGGGTGGTCCTCCTGATGCCCGAGCTCGACGGCGCAGCCGCATTGCGCCGCGAGACGGGCGACGGTCGCGGCGATGGCGTCGAGGTCGGCGTCGTCGACGGCGTGCTCGCGCTGGATCTCCTGCGCCGTGGCGTAGACGTCGACGACGAGCGACAGGCCGGCCTTCGAGCGGATCGCCAGCTCGACCTTGCGCTGGATCGCATCGGACAATCGCACTTCCATGGCGCTTCCCCCCGCATCTGATCGCGAACCGTAGAGATCATGCCTGCGCCCCGCAAGCGGAGAGTTCTAAATCTGTAATATATTCAATGCGATACGGCGATTCGGATGACGTAACGGAGCCTTTCCCCCGGCGTGGCTGAAAGGCCAGGCTTTGCAAGAGCTTGTCGCGGCGCAGGCGGCGCTGCCGCGAGCAGCTTCGTGATGTCGCAGCCGGAAACGGCGCATTGCTTGAAACGCGCCGGCATTGCTATTGCTGCGGCAATCCGGCCTGGAGGCAGGCGCGGGACGAGTTTGCGGATGACATGGCCAACCTGATCGACCTCGCCAACCCGACGCGCTTCATGCGCTTCTCCGCCGCGCTGCTGCCGTGGCTCGCGGGGGTGTCGGCGCTGCTGCTCGCCGTCGGCTTTTATCTCGCCTGGTTCGTGGCGCCCCCCGACTATCAGCAGGGCGAGACCATCCGCATCATGTTCGTGCATGTGCCGGCGGCCTGGCTCGCCATGATGTTCTACGCGATGATGGCGGTCTCGGCGCTCGGCACGCTGGTCTGGCGCCATCCCCTCGCCGATGTCGCACAGAAGGCGGCGGCGCCGATCGGCGCCTGCTTCGCGCTGGTCTGCCTGGTCACCGGGGCGCTCTGGGGCAAGCCGATGTGGGGGACCTACTGGGTCTGGGACGCCAGGCTGACCTCGGTGCTGGTGCTGTTCCTGATCTATCTCGGCATCATCGCGCTCTGGCGCGTGCTGGACGAGCCGTCGCGGGCCGGGCGGGCGGTCGCGATCCTGACGCTGGTCGGCTTCGTCAACGTGCCGATCATCAAGTTCTCGGTCGATTGGTGGAACACGCTGCACCAGCCGGCCTCGGTCTTCCGCATGGGCGGCTCGACCATCGACGGCTCGATGCTCTGGCCGCTGCTGGTGCTGGCGCTGGGCTTCACCCTGTTCGCGCTGACGCTGCACATGGCGGCGATGCGGGCCGAGATCATGCGCCGGCGCGTGCGGACGCTGACGATCCTCGAGGCCGAGCGGCTCGACCGGCTGGCGGCTCGGGCGGGGAGCGCCCCGGCATGAGCGCCCTGATCCAGAGCCTCGGCCCGCATGCCGGCTTCATCCTGGCCTCCTATGCAGCGGTCGCGGTCATCCTTGCCGGGCTGACCCTGGCGATCGTCCGGGACCATTGGGCGCAGAAGCGGGCGCTCGCCGCGCTGGAGCAGCGCGGCGCCGGGCGGCGGCGCCCGGGCGGAGAGGCGCCGTGAGCGCCGCCGAGGCCGAGCGGCAGACGCCGCCCGGGACGGACGAAGCCGCGCCCCGGCGCCGGTCTCCGCTGCTGTTCCTGGTGCCGCTGATCCTGTTCGGGGCGCTCGCCATCGTTTTCGGCATCGGCCTGTTTTCGGGCGATGCCAGCCGCGTGCCATCGGCGCTGATCGGCAAGGCCGCGCCGGCGATCGCGCTGGCTCCGGTCGAGGGGCTGATGCGCGACGGCGAGCCGGTGCCGGCCTTCGGCAATGCCGATCTCGCCCGGGGGCGGGCGGCGCTGGTCAACGTCTTCGCGAGCTGGTGCGCGCCCTGCCGGGTGGAGCATCCGGTGCTGGTCGGGCTCTCGCAGACCGACGCGGTCCGGCAGGGCAAGGTCGCGCTGGTCGGGATGAACTACAAGGACGAGGCCGAGAACGCCCGCCGCTTCCTCGGCGCTCTCGGCAATCCGTTCTCCGCCGTCGGCGCCGACAGGGGCGGGCGCGCCGCGATCGAATGGGGCGTCTACGGCGTGCCCGAGACCTTCCTGATCGGGCCGGACGGGCGCATCCTCGACAAGCATGTCGGCCCGCTCGACGAGCGGGCGGCCGGGCGAATGCTGCAGCGGGCGCTGAAGGGAAATTAGGGCGCGCTTCGCCTTCCATGAAGCGCGGTCATCCCGGACAAGCCGCGAAGCGGCGCCGATCCGGGATCCATGCCTGAATCTTTATCGGAAACGTTCCGGCATGGATCCCGGCTCAAGCCCGGGATGACCCGCGTTTCATCGCCAAAGGAGTGCTCTCGGTCGCGTTCCGGAAGAACCGGATGTTCAGGCCGCCTTGGCCGCGACCAGGCTTTCGAACAGGCCGCGCCCGTCGGTGCCGCCGACCAGCGAATCGATCAGGTTCTCCGGGTGCGGCATCAGGCCGAGCACGTTGAAGCCCGGCGAATAGATGCCGGCGATGTTGTTGAGCGAGCCGTTCGGGTTGGCCTCGGCCGTGACCTTGCCGCCGGCATCGGCATAGCGGAAGGCGACGAGGCCCTCGCCTTCGAGGCGCGCCAGCGTCTGCGCATCGGCGATGTAGTTGCCCTCGCCATGGGCGATGCAGACGTCGATCGCCTGGCCTTTGGCATAGGCGCGGGTGAAGGGCGTGTCGTTGCGCTCCACGGTGAGATGCTGGCGCTTGCAGACGAATTTCAGATGGGCGTTGCGGACGAGGATGCCGGGCAGGAGCCCGGCCTCGCAGGCGATCTGGAAACCGTTGCAGATGCCGAGCACATAGCCGCCGCGGGCGGCGTGCGCCCGGGTTGCGTCCATGATGTGGGCGCGGCCGGCGATGGCGCCGGTGCGCAGATAGTCGCCATAGGAGAAGCCGCCGGGCAGCACGACGAGATCGGTCCCGGCCGGCAGCTCGGTATCGGCGTGCCAGACAGGGACGACCGCGGCGCCGGCCTGCTTCAGCGCCTTGGCGACGTCGCCGTCGCGGTTGGAGCCGGGGAAGGTGATGACGGCGGCCTTCATCGGCTCAGCCTCCGATCTCGACGCGGTAGTTCTCGATCACGGTGTTGGCGAGCAGCTTGTCGCAAGCCGCCTTGAGCGCGGTCTCGGCGGCGGCCTTGTCGGCGGTCGAGAGCTCGATGTCGAAGACCTTGCCCTGGCGCACCGCCTCGACGCCGTCGATGCCGAGCGACTTCAGCGCGCCCTCGATCGCCTTGCCCTGCGGATCGAGCACGCCGTTCTTCAGGGTGACGGTGACGCGGGCTTTCATGGGGATCTCCGGGCGCGGATTGTCATGGGGTGCCTTAGCGATGAATCGGGGCGGGCTCAACCGATTCCCGCGGTTTCACGTGAATCAGCGGCTGCGCCAGGCGGCTTCGGCGTCGCGCTTCGCCGCCTCGGTGTCGTCGCTGACGGCGAGGGCGACGACGAGGCGGTCGCCCATGCGTCCGTAGAGGATGGCCGCGACGCCCTGCCGGGCGGGCGCGTCCTTGGCGCGGATGGTGACGAGAATGCCCCTGGCGTCCTGCGAGTCGAAGCGGGCGTAATCGGTGACGCTGCCTTCGGGCTTCGGCTTCGGCGGCTTCCTGCCGGCGCGGCGCAGCTCCGCGGCCCTGGCCGCCGCCTTTTCCCGATCGAGCCGCGCGAAGGAGCGGGCGAGCTCCGCCGGCTTCTCCGACAGCGCCTGCTCCATGCGCCGCGCCTCGGCGCCCTCGAAGGCGACGACGGCCGCAAAGCCCTGGCGCGCGCAGGCGTCGCGCGGGCAGAACGCCATGGAACGGGCTTCGAGCCCGTCATTCAGCACCCAGGCGCCGATCGGCAGAGGCTGCCAGCCGGCCGAGGCCGGCAGATCGGCGATCGGCGCGCCATAGCGCTCGGCGCAGGCGCAGAGGAGGAGCCCGGCCGCGAGCAGCAGGGGCGCGACATGAAAACGGGAGCGCATGCGCTCCCGCTTCGATCGCGATCGGGGCCGGGCGAAGGCGCTCACTTCACGAGGCGCGGGCCGCTCTGGCCGGGATTCTCGTTCTCGCCCAGGATGCCGAGGCGGCGGGCGACCTCGGTATAGGCCTCGATCAGGCCGCCCATGTCGCGGCGGAAGCGGTCCTTGTCGAGCTTGTCCTTGGAGCGGATGTCCCAGAGCCGGCAGGAATCGGGGCTGATCTCGTCGGCGACGACGATGCGCATCATCTCGCCCTCCCAGAGCCGGCCCGTCTCCATCTTGAAGTCGACGAGGCGGATGCCGGCGCCGAGGAACAGGCCGGAGAGGAAGTCGTTGACGCGGATGGCGAGCGCCATGATGTCGTCGATCTCCTGCGGCGTCGCCCAGCCGAAGGCGGTGATGTGCTCTTCCGAGACCATCGGGTCGTTGAGCGCCTCGTTCTTGTAGTAGAACTCGATGATCGAGCGGGGGAGCTGGGTGCCCTCCTCGAGGCCGAGCCGGGTCGCCAGCGAACCGGCGGCGACGTTGCGGACGCGCACCTCGAGCGGGATGATCTCGACCTCGCGGATGAGCTGCTCGCGCATGTTCAGCCGGCGGATGAAATGCGTCGGCACGCCGATGTCGTTCAGGTTCGAGAAGATGTGCTCGGAGATGCGGTTGTTGAGCACGCCCTTGCCGTCGATCACCTCGTGCTTCTTCGCGTTGAAGGCGGTGGCGTCGTCCTTGAAATGCTGGATCAGCGTACCGGGCTCGGGTCCTTCATAGAGGACCTTCGCCTTGCCTTCGTAGATGCGACGGCGGCGATTCATGGGGATGTACCGTGGCTTGAGGAAATCCAAAGGTCGGCCCTTCTCTGGACGCGATGGGGTCGCGGCGGGATCTTGGCCCCTGATCTGCCGGTCGGGGCCGGTCCCGGCGATCCGTGGGACCGCGGACCAGCGCCTGGCCGGCTTCGCGCATTGCGCCGGAGGGCGCATGCGCCTGCTATATGGAGTGTCTCGCCCGCAAACGCAACAAATCGGCTGCACGGCCCTCCGGGAAGCTTAAGAGCTCCTGAAACCCGTCCTTCCCGCCATGGGAGAAGCTGGCCCTCGCCGCCGCGACCGCCTATATGGAGCGGACGACGCCCTTTCACGCCCCGTACAGGAGCCAGACGCCGCATGACGACCTTCGACCAGCGCAAGGACGCCTTCGAGAACAAGTTCGCCCATGACGAGGAGCTGCGTTTCAAGGCGACGGCGCGGCGCAACAAGCTGCTCGGGCTGTGGGCGGCCGAGAAGCTGGGCAAGAGCGGCGCGGATGCCGAGGCCTACGCCAAGGCGGTCGTCGTGGCGGATTTCGAGGAAGCCGGCGAGGAGGACGTGCTGCGCAAGGTCAAGAACGACTTCGCCCAGGCCAATGTCACGGTCGCCGAGGCGGAGATCCGCCGGGTGATGGCGGAATTGCTGATCCAGGCCGCCGAGGAGATCCAGGCGGGCCGCTGACCGCATCCCGGTCCGCGCAAGGCGATGTTGAAACGGGCGCATGGGCGCCCGTTTGCTTTTTGGGGCCGGGCCGGTCCAATTTGCACCGGCCCGCCGATCACCGGGAGCGGGCCTGCAACGGATCAACGCCCATGGCCAAGCCCACCGTCCTGTCCTCCCTCGCCGATCGCTTCGCGAAGGGCGAGACCGTCGTTTCGGCCTGGTGCGGCCTGCCCGACCCCTCGACCTCCGCCATCCTGGCGCAGGAGGGTTTCGACGCGATCACCCTCGACATGCAGCACGGGCCGATCACCCTCGGCGAGGTGATCCGCGCCATTCCGCTGATCAATGCCGCCGGCAAGCCCGCGATCGCCCGCGTCCCCGTCGGGGAATTCCAGAACGTCTCGAAGCTGTTCGATTCCGGCGCCTCCGGGGTGATCGCGCCGATGATCAACACGATGGAGGATGCGCGGACCTTCGCGGCCTATGCCAAATACCCGCCGCTCGGCGAACGGAGCTGGGGCAGCTATGGTGGCTTGGGTGCCTCGGGGCTCGACCAGAACAGCTATCTCAAGGCGGCCAACGGTTTCTCGATGACCTTCGCGATGATCGAGACGCGCGAGGCGATGGCGATCGTCGACGACATTCTGGCGCTTGAGGGCATCGACGCCCTTTTCGTCGGTCCCTCAGACCTGTCGATCGCGCTGTCGGGCGGGGCCAGGGTCGATGCGACCGCCCGCGAGGTCGACGAGGCGCTGAAGCATGTCGTCGCCCGGGCCTCCGCCGTGAACAAGCCGGTCGCGCTCTATGCGGCGACCGCCGAACGCGCCCGGGAAGGCCTCGCTCTGGGCGCGCGCATGGTGACGGTGATGAGCGACAGCAGCATGCTGCGCGCGGCGGCGCAGACGGCGCTCAAGGTCGTGCGCGGCTGAGCTGGGGCGCTGATCTTGCGGCGCTGAGCCGCTCCGGGGAACGACATCCTCGTCCCGGATCTCCGTAGGGCTCATCCTTCGGCTGGCCGCCGGCTCAGGCGTTGATGCCCTCGCGGCGCTTCAGCACGGCGTAGTCGGCCCAGAGCAGACGCGCCGCGACGCCGCGCCAGGGGCGCCAGGCCTCCGCCATCGCGGTGAGAGCGGCGGGCTTCGGCCGCGCCGGCAGGCCGAAGGCATGGCGGGCCGCCTCCTGGATGGCGAGATCGCCGGCGGCGAAACCGTCCCGGTGCCCGAGACAGAAAAGCAGATAGACATCGGCCGTCCAGGGCCCGATCCCCGGAAGCGCGGTCATCGCGGCATGGACCTCCTCCGGGCCCATGCTCTCGAGCGCTTCGAAGGCGAAGCGCCCATCGGCCAGCGCCGCCGCCAGCGCCAGCAGGGTGCGCTGCTTCGGCCGCGACAGGCCGGACAGGCGCATGTCGTCGTCGGTCGCGGCGAGCAGCCGCTCCGGCGTCAGCGGTACGAAGACGCTCGCGACGCGATTCCAGACCGCCCTTGCGCTGGCGACCGATAATTGCTGCGAGACGATGATGCCGGCGAGCCCGGCGAGGCCGCCTTCGCGCAGCCTGAGCGGGGGCAGGCCGGTGCGGGCGATCAGCGCCCGCCAGTCGGGATGGCGTGCGGCGAGGGCGGCCATTCCTTCTTCCAGATCGGCATCGCAGGTGATTCGGTCGGTCATGGCGTCAGGATGGCTCTTGCACGGTGGTCGATCGCGTCAGCAGCGTGGTTCCGTCAAAAGGAAGCAGACTCTAGAAGCGATCGAACTCAAGATCGAACCGATGCCCGCACCTCCACCCGATTTCTGCAAGCCTCCCGGCAAGCCCGTCTTCCGCTTCGCGCCGAGCCCGAACGGGCGGCTGCATCTCGGCCATGCCCTCTCCGCCCTGACCAACGAGGCGCTGGCGCGGCGCTTCGGCGGCCGGCTCTTGCTGCGGATCGAGGATATCGACCGCGGCCGCTGCCGGCCGGAATTCGTCGACGGCATCCTCGCCGATCTCGACTGGCTCGGCATCCGCTTCGAGCAGCCGGTCCGGCGGCAATCCGCGCATTTCGGCGACTACGCCTCGGCGCTGGCGTCGCTGCGGGCGCGGCGGCTGGTCTATCCCTGCTTCTGCTCGCGGCAGGAGATCAGGGCCGCCGTGATGGGCCGCGAGAGCGCGGCCGGCGGCGCCTGGCCGGCGGATCCGGACGGGGCTCCGCTCTATCCCGGCTCCTGCCAGATGCTGGACGAGGCGGCGGCGGCGCGCCGGATCGCGGCGGGCGAGCCGCATGTGCTGCGCCTCGACATGGCGCAGGCCGTGGCCGCGATCGGGGACGGAGCGGGCTATGAGCTGTTCGACGAGGAGGGCGGCCGCCGCTTCGTCGCGGCGCGGCCGGGCCGCTGGGGCGATATCGTGTTGGCGCGCAAGGACGTGCCGACGAGCTACCATCTCGCCGTCGTCGTCGACGATGCGCTGCAGGGCGTGACCCATGTGGTCCGCGGCCGGGATCTGGAGGCCGCCACCGACATCCATGTCGTGCTGCAGCGGCTGCTGGGCCTGCCGACGCCGCTCTACCACTTCCATCGGCTGCTGATCGACGCGGATGGCAGGAAGCTCGCGAAAAGCCGCTCCTCCGAGAGCCTGGCGGCGATGCGGGAGCGCGGCGTCAGCGCCGGGATGATCCGGCATGAGCTCGGGGCGCGCCCGGCGGGTTAGCCCACGCCGAGGAAGGTCAGCCAGGCCGCGGTGGTGAACAGCGAGAGCAGAGTCGAGAGCGTGATCGCGCTCGAGGCGTCGGCGACGCCCTGCCGGTAGCGCTCGGCGAAGAGATAGGCGTTGATGCCGCAGGGGCAGGCGGCGAAGAGCACAGCGACCCCGGACCAGTGCGCCGGCATCGCGAAGACGTGGACGGCAAGCCCGTAGACCAGCAGCGGATGGAGGCCGAGCTTGAGGGCGCTGAGCACGGCCGGCAGGGCGAGACCCGATTCGAGCCCGTAGCGGCGCATGGCGATGCCGAGGCTGATCAAGGCGCAAGGCACCGCCGCGCCGGCCAGCAGGTCGATCAGCGTCCAGAAAGGCTGGGGCACCTGCGCCTGGAAGGGGCGCACCGCCGAGCCGAGAAGGATGCCGATGATGATCGGATGGGCGAAGAGGCGGCGCAGCAGCATCGCGATCGAGGCCGAGCGCCCTTCCGCCAGGAGGGTGGCGACGGTCATCGTCACCGGCAGATGGACGGCCAGCAGCAGGCCGAGCGGCACGGCGCCGGCGTCGCCATAGGCCTTCAGGATCATCGGAACGCCGACGAAGACGGTGTTCGACTGCGCCGCGGCGAAGCCGGAGACGACCAGCTCCGGCCCCTTGCGCGCGAAGCAGCGGCCGGCGATCAGCATCGCCAGCACCCAGACCACCGCGAGCCCGCTGAAATAGGCGATCCAGTAGCCCCAGGGCTGGGTCGGCGGGATGTCCGCCTTGGCCAGCGTGCGGAACAGCAGGCAAGGCACCGCCAGCACGAAGACGAAATCGGAGAGGCCTTCGCCCGTGCTCTCCCGCAGCAGCCGCGTCCCGCGGGCGAGATAGCCCAGCCCGATCAACCCGAAGACGGGCAGGACGACGAAGAGGGAGGCGAGCATGGTCGGAAGGTCACGCCGCGAGGACAGGATGCCGTTTCGCGGTGTCGCCTTTGCGGGCACATGTCAACCATGGAAGCAGGGCGAGCGGCCTCTCGCCGGCGCGCCATGCGCTCAGCGCAACTGCGCGACCGCCCCGCCGGCCTTCTCGATCAGGCCGCGGATCTCGTCGCGCTGGCGCTTGAACTCGGCCAGGGTCGGGCCCTGCAATTCGCGTCCGCGCGGCACGCGGATCTTGAGCGGGTTCACGAAATTGCCGTTGACCAGCACCTCGTAATGCAGGTGCGGCCCGGTCGAGAGGCCGGTCGAGCCGAGATAGCCGATGACCTGCCCCTGGCGGACCTTGGCGCCGGGAACGATGCCGGCCGCGAAGTTCGACTGGTGCGAATAGGTGGTGACGTAGCCGTTGGCGTGCTGGATCTCGGTATGCTTGCCATAGCCGGAGGACCAGCCGGCCTTGATGACCGTGCCGTTGCCGGCGGCCAGGATGGGTGTGCCGATCTTGTTGGCCCAGTCGATGCCGGTATGCATCTTCGAATAGCGCATGATCGGGTGATAGCGCATGCCGAAGCCCGAGCGGAGCTGGCCTTCCGCGATGGGCTTGCGCAGCAGGAACTTCTTCAGCGATTTGCCGTCCTCGTCGAAATAGTCGATCAGCCCGTCTTCCGGCGACTGGTAGCGGAAGACCCGGCGCGTCTCGCCGTTGACGGTGAGGCTGGCGGAGAGGATCTCGCCGCGCTCGCCTTCGTCGTCCTCGGTGAAGATCACCTCCAGATTGTCGCCGGCATGGACGCGCTGCTGGAAATCGAGGTCGTAGGAGAAGATCCGCACGAGCTCGTCGACCAGCGGCCGGGCCAGGTCGTGGCGGGCGCCGGTCTCGTAGAGGCTCTGATAGAGGGTGGCGCCGCCGGTGCCCTCGTCGCCGTCCTCGTCCGCGTCGTCGCGCCGCTGCTGGCGCTGGGAGGCGAGATCCTGGCGCGGCAGGTCGACGGCGACGAAGGCGCCCCGGTCGTTCATCGCGACCGTGCCGTCGGGCTGGCCGTTGCTCAGCAGCGAGACGCGCATGATCTGGCGCGGATCGCCCGGGGCCGGCCCCGGAGCGTAGAGAACCTGCAGCACCTGCCCATCGGGCAGGGGCGAGGTCCTGACCTTGCCGCCGAAGGCGGCGATCATCGCCCTGATCTGCTCGGGCTGGGCGCCGGCGCCGCGCATGACCTGCTCGAAATTCTCGCCGCGCTTGGCCATCACCAGCTTGTCCTCGACCGGCGGCTCGCGCGAGGCCGGGATCGGGGTCTTGGGAGCGTTGGTGACGTTCTCGGGCACGACGCGGACCTCGATGCCGGAGAAGCGCGTATCCGTGGCGGGCGCATAGCCGAGGATGTCGCCGCCGGCGGGGGCCGCGCCGGTCAGGGTGCGGCTCAGCATCAGTTGCGGCGGGATCGGCAGGGCGCGCTGGCGGCCGGAGGCGGCGTTGGCGCGCTCCTCCTCGGCCTGCGAGAGGACCTCGCTGTCGGTGAGCTGCGGCTTGCCCGGCGGGATCTCGAGATCGGCGAGATCGCGCTTGACGATGGTGACGTCGGCGTCCGCCGTGTCCTGCACCGGCTCGGCGTAGCGCTCGTCAGGCTGGCCGCCCTCGGCGAACAGCCGCAGCGGATTGAAGGGCGGGATGTCGGTCGCATAGACGCCGGTGGTCTGCGAGAGGTCGGTGGCGAGGCGCACGAAGGGCCGCACCCGGATCACCTCGCGGGCGCCGACCCGCTGCGACATCGGCGCGCGCAGCGCGTGGCGCGCGGAGAGGACCGGCTGATCGGCGACCAGCCTGTCGGCCTTGCGGGCGCCGCCGCCATCCCCCGCCGCCGAGGCGGCGCGGACCGCGACCGTCTCCGGCTGCTCGGGAAAGCTGGTGTCGCCGCGCATGGCGACGAGGATCGCCGCGCCGAGCAAGGCCGCGCCGCAGGAGCCGACGAGGGTGCAGGCGAAGAGCCAGCGCAACGAGACCCCGCGCCGGTCGAGCGGCTGCTGCCGGGCATCCCCCGGCACGATCGGCGGCTCGATCCCGAGATCGACCAGCAAAGCCGCGGCCTCGGGGGCTAGCGGCTCGACCGGTTGCGTCAGCTCGGGAAGGGCGTTCATCGTGTGCTGTCTTGGACCTTGATCGCGAATCCCGCCGGGGCCAGGCGGCCTCGAGCGCGTTCCGAACGACGATGTCGCGAGAACATGCCCGCGTCGGCACCCGGAATCAATCCGCCGTGTCGCCCGCCGCTGTGACGATGGAATGAGGCTGTTTTACGAAAGCCGGGACCTGTCCACCGAGATCCGCCCCTTGTTGAAGGGGGCGGCTCTTGAAGGGAGCCGCTCTGTAAGGACGGCCGCTTTCGCGGGAGCGATCGCGCCGTCGTGCCGTGTTTCGGGAGCGCCCGCGCGGGCGGGCGGCGGCGAGTCAGCCTCGGATGCCCCGGGGCAAAGTTCTTATCCGACTAAGGTGTTGATTTTCCTGGAAAACCCAATTT